>JBCCML010000014.1:0-97763 GCA_039026375.1 Pseudomonadota bacterium | reverse complement strand
GCTGGCCCAGGTGCTGAGCACGCGCGATCTGTCGGGCCAGCAGGTCGGGCAAGGCAGATACGCGGCCCTGTGCGATCACCGGGGCATCCTGATCAACGACCCGATCGTCCAGAAGATCGCCGATCAGTGCTATTGGCTGTCGATCGCGGATTCCGACATATGGATGTGGGCCCGCGTGGTTGCGGGGACGCACGGCTTTGACGTCGAGATCAGCGAGCCTGATGCCTCGCCGCTGGCGGTCCAGGGCCCGAAGGCTGAAGACGTTGTGGCGCAGCTGTTCGGCGACTGGGTGCGCGATCTTAAGTACTTCTGGTTCCGCGACGCCCAGTTGGAGGGCATCCCCCTGAAGGTGGCGCGGTCCGGCTGGTCAAAGCAGGGCGGGTTCGAGCTGTACCTGCTGGACGCCTCTCAGGGCGACCGTCTGTGGTCGATCGTCCGGGAGGCTGGGCGCCCCTTTGACATTGGCTCCGGCTATCCCAACCCGTCCGAGCGCACGGAAAGCGGCCTGATCAACTGGGACGTGGATACTGACGATCAGACCAATCCGTTCGAGGTGCGGATGGGCCGGTTCGTCGATCTGGATCTGGATGACAGCGTGATCGGGATCCGCGCGCTGCGCGATCTGAAGGCCCGGGGGATCACGCGCCACCAGCTGGGCATCTTGTTGGAGGGCGGCGCCGAGGACGAGGACCAGTCCATCCGCTTGGTGATCCAGCACGCGGGCCGCCCGGTCGGGCACATGACGCACAAGGCCTGGTCCTACCGTCTGGGGCGGATGATTGGCTATGCGCTGGTCTCGGTCGAGGTGGGGCCGGGCGATACCGTCCAGGTGATGCGCGAGGCGGGCCCGGTCGGGGGGCAGTTGGTCAGTCTGCCCTTCGCGGTCTAGCGGGCAGGCGCGCGAAGGCCCCTGGTCGCAGACAGCAACGCCATCGGCGGTGGACTCTTAGGTCTCGACGCATGTTGGGGCGCTCGCAGTCCCGTCAGACGAACACCAGGTCGTCCGACGCGACGTCGGCCAGGGGTCATCCCCCGGAACCGCAGGGTGTCCGCGTCCGACTACTTCTGTGTGATCGCCCGCCGCCTTGAGCCCTAATTCTCGGCTTGCTCGGACAGGGTGCGCAAGACACCTGGGTGGCTCGCGCCGGAACAGTCGTGTATGGCAACCGCCTATCACCGCGATTGGGCGAGGGTATCCCGCGCTGGCCAGCCAGCGGATGCACCCCTAAATACGGACGACATGCGTTTAGACAGCCAAAGATATCCGGATCGCCGCCTCTCCGTCGCCCCGATGATGGAGTGGACGGATCGTCATTGCCGCACCTTCCACCGGCTGATGTCGCGGGGCACGCTGCTCTATACCGAGATGCTGACGGCCAACGCGCTGGTCCACGGTGACCCGGAGAGGTGGCTGAAGCATAGCGCAGCCGAGTATCCGCTGGCGCTGCAACTGGGCGGGTCGGAGCCGGAGGTGCTGCACCGCGCGGCGACGATCGCCCGCGACTTTGGCTTTATCGAGATTAACCTGAACTGCGGCTGCCCGTCTGATCGGGTGCAGAACGGGGCCTTTGGCGCCTGCCTGATGCGCGAGCCCGCGCGGGTTGCCGATTGCGTGGCCGCAATGATCGACGCGGCGGCGAGCGGCCCTGAGATCACCGTCAAATGCCGGATCGGCGTTGACGACCAGGACCCGGCCCAGGCGTTGCCCGCCTTTGTCGACCGGGTCGCGGGGGCAGGGGTGCGCTCCTTCACGGTCCATGCCCGTAAGGCCTGGCTTCAAGGTCTATCGCCCAAGGAAAACCGCACGGTGCCGCCGCTGGACTATCCACTGGTGGGGTGCCTGAAGGCCGACCGCCCGGACCTGCAGATTGTGCTGAACGGCGGGATCGCGACCCTGGAGGAGGCGATCCAGCACCTGGAGACGTTTGACGGCGCGATGATCGGCCGGGCCGCCTATGCCGACCCATGGGCGATCCTGGCGCAGGCCGATCAGCGGGTCTTTGGCCTTGAGGGTCCGGTGCTGGGCCCTGATCAGGCCGTCCGCGCGATGTTCGACTATATAGAGGACGAGCTGGCCCAGGGCACGCGCCTGCACCAGATCACGCGGCACATGCTGGGTGTCTTTGCTGGGCGGCCGGGTGCCAGGCGCTGGCGGCGCGTTTTGTCCGAAGGCGCGCATCTGCCCGGCGCGGGGCTGGACCTGTTGGAACGGGCGCTGGCCGAGGTAACACCTGCCGCGGCGTGAACCGCCGGGCATTGGTGAGGGGGCAGGGCGCGTGGATCTGGGTGATTTATCCGAACAGTTCTTCCGGCGTGGCTGGGTGCGCCTGCCGGCCGATGACGCCGCGGCCGCCTGGGTTGACGCCGTGCGCCCGGTGGCGGACGAGCTGGCCAACGACCCCCAGCACCAGGCCGATTGGCTGCGCTGCGGTGGCACCTGGTTCGCGGGGGTCAATATCCTGCCCAATGACACCGCCGCCGCTATCCCGGACCGAGGTGTGCCGCCGCTGGCCGGTGGGGCGACCGCGTTCATCCAGCAAGTGTTGGGCTTCGAGAGGATCGACTGGGACCCCGCCCAGATCTCGGTCTGTTATCCCGGCTATCCGCAACCCTGGGATGGCGAGACCGAGGCCGCCTTTCGCTTTCGCCGCGATCGGGATGCGGCCCATGTGGACGGATTGCTACGGATCATGCCCGAACGCCGCCGACGCGTGGGTGAGGTACACGGCTTCATCCTGGGCCTGCCGCTCAGCGAAAACCCAGGCGAGGCCGCGCCGCTGGTGGTGTGGGAGGGCTCGCACGAGTTGATGCGCCGAGCCTTCCGCGACCGCTTTGCCGGGATCGCGCCGAAAGATTGGGAGGCCGAGGACATCACCGACACCTATGTCGCCACTCGGCGCCTGGCGTTCGAGACCTGTCCCCGGGTGCCCGTTACCGCGGCCCCGGGCGAGGCCTATATCGTCCACCGCCTGGCCCTGCATGGGGTAGCACCTTGGACGGCGCCGTCCGGCCCCGCGCGCAGCATTGCCTACCTGCGCCCAAATCCCTTTCCGGGGGTCCCGCCCGACTGGTGGTTGGACAGACCGTGAGTTGCTGAGAGCGCTGCTGGCTGTGCTGAGTTAGTTACGCAGGATCAGCCGGTCGCCCTGGAAACTGGTCTCGGAGATCTGGTCCAGGAAGCTCATGCCCAACAGGCCGAATTTCAGCCGCCCCGGATGCGCGACCGCGGCTGGGACATCGAAGACGACGATGGGACCGATCTTGATCGACGAGATCACAATCGGCGCCACGGTTGAGCGACCGTTCGCGGTGGTGACGGGTTGGTTGAACTCCAGCGTGTTGGGATCGATCCCGATCTGGGCAACGCTTTCATAAGGCAGCAGCACCATCGAGGCACCGGTGTCGATCATCAGGCGGATCGGCACGCCGTTGACCTCGGCCTCGGCTCGGTAGTGGCCGTCCCAGGCGCGGCGAAGCTCCGCCTCTCCCTGCGCGGTCGTCAGCGCGACCGAGGGGATCAGGTTGCCGCGCACCCGGTCGTAGAGCTGGCTCAGCTCGACCCGGTTGGTGTGGGCCAGCACAATCCCCGCCGCTGCGGCTGACAGCAGGGCCACGCTGCGTCCGAGGCCGGGGCCAGAGGTCAGCAGCAGGCGCCCGGCGGCCGCGACCGTGATGCCGACGGCGAAGACGATCAGATAGACGTTGCGTTGACGGGCGCCGGCGTCCTCCAGGAAACCGGAATTGGGTGCCCCAACCAGGTAAAGTGACAGGATCACGATCCCCAGCAGAACCAATGGCCAAAACAACATGTGCGCCCGCATAGGCCGCATCTCCAATATTCGTGCGACGTGACCCCCGCAAATGTGACGTTAACCTAAGCAGAGACTCAGCTCAAAGAAATAAAGCGAAAGAAGTCCCGGGCGTCGTTGTCAGGCGATGCCATGAAGCGGCGTCCCTCGGTGCTTTTCGGAGATTGCAGTCCGCTGATCAGTCCACCGATCAATCCACTTCTCAATCACCGGAGCGGGCCGCCCGCCTTGACCGCCGCCGCGCCGCGCGCCCGCCGTGACGGCTGGTCAACTGGGCGCTGCGGGCGGGCAAGCCCTCCATGATCTGGCGGCGTTCTTCGGGTGTGAACAGCGACCAGCCCGCGATTTCGGCCCCGGTGCGGTAGCAGCCGACGCAGATCTGCGCTTCCGGGTGCAGCATGCACAGCTTGACGCAGGGGCTCTCGACCTCGTCGCGCCGCCAGATATCGTCAGACATCGTGTGCCCCCGCCAGATAGGCCAACCGGTCCAGTGCGCCCTGCAAGATAAACTGCGCCGCCATCGCGTCGATAACCTCGGCACGTTTGCGCCGGGAGGTGTCCGCTTGCAAGAGGGTGCGTTCCGCCGCCACCGTGGACAGCCGCTCGTCCCACAGCACCACCGGCAGGTCCAGCGCCTGCAGCACATTGCGGGCAAAGGCCCGGGCCGACTGACAGCGTGGGCCTTCGCTGCCGTCCATGTTCAGCGGCAAGCCGATTACCACGCCCGCGATGGTCCGATGCTGAGCTATTTCGGCCAGGCGGGCGGCATCGGCCTTGAAGCGGCGGCGCTGGATCGTCTCCAGCGCGGTCGCCGTCATTTGCAGCCCGTCGGACACCGCCACCCCGATGGTGCGGGTGCCGGGGTCCAGGCCCATCAGAGCACCGCGCCCGGCCAGATCGGCGATCTCGACCATCTTGCTCATTCGACGTCGACCCCCAGAACCATGCTTTGTTCGCGGACCCAGCCGCGCGCCGGGCTGTCGACCAGCGCCGCGTCGGCCAGCACATAGATGCGGGCGGCGTCCTCCATCTTTTCCAGTTGCACCAGCGAGGTGATCAGGAACAGCCATTCCTCGGCGGTGCCGCCGCGCCCGGTCAGGCGATCTTCCAGCTGGGCCACCATGCCCTCGGCCATGGCGCGTTGTTCTTCGGGGGTCATCTCGCCCGCGGTGGCCACATCCTCGGGCGTCGGGCCGGTGGCGGGGGCCACGGTCACGGCCGGCGCCTCCTGCAGGGCGGCCCGGGTCTCTGTCGACAGCTCGCCCAGATAGGCCAGGTACGGCGCATCGGGGGGAGACCGCCGCGCCAGCGTCTCCCAAACATTGATCGCCTCGTTCAAGCGTCCTGCCTGGCGCAGCGCGATCCCGCCATAATAGTGCGCAATGGGCAGTTGCGGGTCCAGGCGCAAAGCATCGGCCAGCACGCGCTCGGCCTGGGGCGAGACATAGCCGCCTGCGGCCAGGACCAGTGCTTCGGCCTGATTGCCCAGCGTTTCCGGCTCAACCTCGGCGCCCGACAGTTCGGCCACCCTGGCATAAACGGCCGCAGCCTCGGCCCATCGGTTCAACCGCATCAGGGCGTTGGCCAGTAATGCGTGACCGGTGCGGTCGGTCGGGCGGTTGGCGACGGCTTGTTCCAGCTGGCTGACCAGTTCGCGGTATTCCGGGTCGACAACGGGATCCGGCGCCGCGCGCGCGGCTGCCACGCGTTCGGCATCCTGCTGGCTGGGGCGGGGGGTCAGGGCTGCAACCTCGATCAGCATGGCCGGCAGGCTTTGGCGCTGGGCCAGCGGCTGGTCGCGCTCCCCCGGCGCGCCGATGGCCAGATAGATCGCGACGGACAGGGCCGGCACGCCGATCAGGGCGATGCCCGCGAGCATGCCTGAATAGCCCGCTGGGGCCGGTTCGGGCGCCGCGGCCTTCTGGGCCCGGGCATCGGCGGCCAGCAGCCGGCGCGATACCTCCAGCCGGGCGCCGTCGGCCTCGGTCTCGGATATTGTGCCGCGCGCCAGGTCGCGGTCCACCTCGGCCAGCTGATCGCGGAACACCTTGGTGTCGGTCTGAGCCTGCTCGGGCGACGTGCCCCGCCGCGCGATCAGGGGTCGCACCATGACCAACGCGGCCAGAATCGCCAATCCGCCCGCAATCAGGTAGAAACTCAGCATGCGTCCTCCGATGCCGCCGATGTAGAAGCGGCACGGGGCAATCGCAACCGTGACGATGTCGCGATGCGCCTGTCCAAGGACGCTTTCCGCGCTGACGCGTCTGCTGGCCGCGTTAGGGTCCGCCGCAATCCGTGAGAGAGTCGAGCCATGCAACGCTATTCAGCTTTCGCCGTCGCCCGCCAGGCACTCAGCTATCACCAGGGGTGGGAGCGCGCCTGGCCGGACCCAGATCCGGGCGAAGAATACGACGTGATCATCGTGGGCGCCGGCGGCCATGGGCTGGCGACAGCCTATTACCTGGCCAAGAACCACGGCATCACCAAGGTCGCGGTGCTGGAGAAGGGCTGGCTGGGCGGCGGCAATACCGGGCGCAACACCACAATCATCCGCTCGAACTATCTGCAGCCGGCCTCCGCCGGGGTCTATGAGCTTAGCCGCAGTCTCTACGAGGACCTCAGCCAGCAGCTGAACTTCAATATCATGTTCAGCCCGCGCGGCGTGATGATGTTGTGCCAGACCGAGCACGAGTTGCGCGCCATGAAGCGGACGGCCCATGCCAATCGCTGCGCGGGGATCGACACCGAACTGGTCGGGCCCGAGCGGGTCAAGGAGATCTGCCCAATCATCGAGATCGGCGGCCCCCGTTATCCGGTGCTGGGCGGGCTGTGGCAGCCGCGCGGTGGCACGGCGCGCCACGATGCCGTTGCCTGGGGCTATGCGCGTGCCGCGTCCGATCTGGGCGTGCACGTGATCCAACGCTGCGAGGTCGAGGGCATCGACCGCGGCGACAACGGCCATGTCACCGGCGTGCAGACCTCGCGCGGGCCGATCAAATGCAAGAAGCTCTGCATCGTGGTGGCGGGCCATTCCGGCGTGCTGGCCGACATGGCGGGCTTCCAATTGCCGGTGGAATCGGTCGCGCTGCAGGCGCTGGTGTCCGAGCCGATCAAACCCTGCATGGACATCGTTGTCATGGCCAACACCGTGCACGGCTATATGAGCCAGTCCGACAAGGGCGAGATGGTGATCGGCGGCGGCGCGGACGGCTACAACAACTACAACCAGCGCGGCTCGTTCCAGCACATCGAAGAGACGGTGACCGCGCTCTGCGAGACGTTCCCGATGATCAGCCGCCTGAAGATGCTGCGCCAGTGGGGCGGGATCGTGGACATGACGGGCGACCGCTCGCCCATCATCTCGAAGACACCGGTGCCGGGCGTCTTCATCAACTGCGGCTGGGGAACCGGCGGGTTCAAGGCGATCCCGGGTTCTGGCTGGGCAACGGCTGAGCTGGTCGCCAATGGCGGCGGCAAGGTCGCCGACCCGTTCAGCCTGGACCGATTTGCCGAGGGCCGGATGATCGACGAAAGCGTCGCCGCTGCGGTGGCGCACTGATGTTGCGGGAGTTTGCGAGGGGTGTTGGGCGCTGCTGGCGCCAGCGCGCCCGGTCAATCCGCCTTGCGAAGCGGGCCGGAGCGGACAGTGGTCGTCGCGCGGATCTCCTCGATCAGGTTGCGCGATTGCGCGATTGTGCGCGTGGCCATGCGCAAAACGCGGACCGTTTCGCGATCGCAGCTGATCACGCGACCATCGGCGAGTTCGACGTCGTCCCGCCCAAAATCTTCCATCGTATCCGGTCCTTGCACCTGTCGACGATGGCATGCCTATCACGTGTCCGCACAGCTCTGCCTTGACCCAGATCAACAACGCCCCGACGCCCTGAGAACAACGCCATGCTGACTTTCACCTGCCCCTATACCGGGATTGAACTTGATGAGACCGAGCTGACGCCCGGCGGCGAGGCGCATCTGACGCGCTATGGGCCTGGCTCGTCGGACGAGGACTTCGCGGGGTATCTGTTCCAGCGCAAGAACCCGAAAGGCGTCCACTTCGAGCGGTGGCGCCACACCTATGGCTCTGGCAAATGGTTCCATGCTGCGCGCTGCACGGTGACGATGGAGGTCTTTGGCACCTACCCCGCGGACGTCACCGAGCCTCCGGCAGAGATCATCGCCAAGATCAAGGCGAAACGCCCGGATTGGGAGGGCTTCTGATGGTCGCCATTGCGTACTTGCCCGCGCAGGGTCGGGCGCGCCCGATCCAATTTCTGTCGGAGGGCTTCTGATGAGCGCTCGTTTGCCCGAAGGCGGCCTGGCGATCGATCGCGACCGCCCCGTCAGCTTCACGTTCAACGGCACCCGGCTTCCAGGATTTGCGGGCGACACGCTGGCCTCGGCCCTGCTGGCCAATGGCCAGCACATGGTCGGCCGCTCGTTCAAGTATCACCGCCCACGCGGCATCGTCGCCTCGGGCGCCGAGGAGCCGAACGCCCTGCTGGGCGTGGGCGAAGGCCCACGGTTCGAGCCGAACCAGCGCGCCACCACAACCGAGCTTGCCGACGGCATGGTCACCGGCAGCCAGAACCACTGGCCGACGCTGGAAAACGACGTGGGCGCCCTGAACGCCTGGATCGCCAACAAGATGCCGGTCTTCTCGGCGGGCTTTTACTACAAGACCTTTCTGTTCCCGCGCTTTGCCTGGAAGCATGTCTACGAGCCGGTGATCCGCAATGCCGCCGGTCTGGGCGCCGCGCCCACCGAAAAGGACCCCGACGTCTACGAGCATTTCCACGCCCATGTGGAGACCTTGGTTGTCGGCGGCGGCATCGCGGGCCTGCTGGCGGCCCAGGAAGCGGCGGACCGCGGCGAGGATGTCCTGCTGGTCGAGCAGGGCCACATTCTGGGCGGCCGGGCCCTGGCCGATGGCGACGCCATCGACGGCAAGTCCGCGCCCGATTGGGTGGCCGAGACCGAGGCCGCCCTGGCCGCGCACGACAACGTGCGGGTGCGCCTGCGCACCATGGCCTCCGGCGTCTATGACCACGGCTATGTGCTGCTCTACGAGCGGGTCAGCGACCACCTTGCCCCCATGGCGGACCGCCCGCGCCACCGCCTGTGGCGGGTCCGGGCCAAGAACATCGTGATGGCCACCGGCGCAATTGAACGCCCTCTGACATTTGCCAACAACGATCTGCCGGGGGTGATGCTGGCCTCGGCCGTGCGCGATTACATCCGGCTCTACGGGGTGCTGCCGGGCAAAAAGGTCGTGGTCTACGCAAACAACGACGACGCCTATCGCACGGCGCTGGCCCTGCACGCCGCCGGCGCGAAGGTGCCCGCTGTCGTCGATGTCCGCCCAGAGGTGACCGGGGCACTGCCCGACCAGGTCCGCGCGCTGGGGATCCCGGTGATGGAAGGGCACGGCATCGCGCGCGCCATGGGCAAGCATCGCGTGGATGAGGTCGAGGTCGGCAAAATCACCGGCTCCTCCGGCGAGATGACGGGGCGCGACGAATTCTTCTATTGCGATCTGATCGCCATGTCGGGCGGCTGGTCGCCGGTGGTCCACCTCTGGTCCCATTGCGGCGGCAAGCTGACCTGGGATGCCGACCGCTCGCTGTTCCAGCCCGATCCCTCTCGCCCGCCGACGGGGGCCGATGGCCAGGCGATGGTGACCTGCACCGGGGCCGCGAACGGCGCGCTGACGCTGGCCGAGATCCTGGGGGCAGAGCGGACCGATGCCCCGGCCGAGGCCCCCCTGGCGCCCCATTGGTTCACCCCTTCCCGCGGGAAATATGCCCATGGAACCAAGCACTTCGTCGATTTCCAGAACGATGTGACGGCCGCAGATGTGCGCCTGGCCGCGCGCGAGGGCTATGAGAGCGTCGAGCATACCAAGCGCTACACCACGCTGGGCATGGCGACTGACCAGGGCAAGACCTCGAACATCAACGGGCTGGCCCTGCTGGCCGAGGCGCTGGGGGCGGATATCCCCGCGGTCGGCACCACGACATTCCGCCCGCCCTATACGCCGATCTCGATGGGCGCGATCGCGGGCTCGGCCAAGGGCAAGCTGTTCAAGGCGGTGCGCCAGACCCGGATGCACGGCTGGCACGACCGGCACGGCGCCGATTGGGAGCCCGTGGGCGACTGGTACCGGCCCTATTGCTATCTGCGCCAGGGCGAAGATCGCCATTCGGCCGTGACCCGCGAGGTGGTCAATGCCAGGACTAATGTGGGCCTGCTGGACGCCTCCACCCTGGGCAAGATCGTGGTCAAGGGCCCCGATGCGGGCAAGTTCCTGGACCTGATCTATACCAACATGATGTCCAGCCTGAAGCTCGGGCGCTGCCGCTACGGTCTGATGTGCACCGAGAACGGCTTTCTCTTCGATGACGGTGTCGTGGTGCGCACGGGCGAGGATGAGTTCCTGTGCCACACCACCTCCGGCGGGTCAGACCGGGTGCATGCCCACATGGAGGAGTGGCTGCAGACCGAATGGTGGGACCTGAAGGTCTGGACGGCCAACGTCACCGACCAGTGGGCGCAGGTGGCCGTGGCCGGTCCTGCCGCGCGCAAGGTGGTCGAGGCCGCGGGCACCGATATCGACCTGAGCCTGCCCTTCATGTCCTATGCCGAGGGCAAGATCGGCGGCCTGCCCTGCCGGCTGTTCCGGATCTCGTTCTCGGGCGAACTGAGCTTTGAGATTGCCACGCCCGCAAAGGGCGGCCTGTCGCTTTGGCGCAAGCTGCTGGCGGCCGGAGAGCCCCATGGCCTGATGCCCTATGGCACCGAGGCGCTGCACGTGATGCGGGCCGAAAAAGGCTTCATCATGATCGGCGACGAGACCGATGGCACCGTAACGCCGCAGGATTTGGGCTTGAACTGGGCTGTTTCGAAGAAAAAGACCGATTTCATCGGCAAACGCGCCCAGGAACGCGCCGATCTGGTCCGCCGGGGCCGCAAGCAGCTGGTAGGCCTGTTGACCGAGGATCCCAAGCAGGTGCTGCCCGATGGCGCCCATGCGGTGAAGCGCGTGCGCGATCACATCGCCATGGAGACGATCGGCCACGTCACGTCGACGTATTTCTCACCGACGCTGGGTCACTCGATCGCCATGGGCCTGGTCGAAGATGGCCTGTCACGGCGCGGCGAATGGCTGGATTTCCCGGTCGACAAGGACGCGGTGATGCGCGCCCAGATCGTCGATCCGGTATTCTATGATCCGAAAGGGGAGAAGCAGAATGTCTGACGCAGACCCCATCGGCATCGCGCCCGCCCCGGCGCGCGACATGGTCACTTTGCGTGGGGTTTTGGGCGATCCGACCTTTGCCAAAGCATTGGAAGATAATGGGTTTTCGGTGCCGGAGGCGCTGAAGCTGACCGGGGGGCCGGACCAGGCAGCGCTGTGGTTCAGCCCAGATGAGGTGTTGGTGCTGACCGAGGCCGAGAAAGGCCCCGCGCTGGCGGCGGTGCTGAGCGATGCCTTTGGCGAGATGCATGCCATGGCTCTGGATGTCTCGGACGCGCGGGTGGTCTTTCGCCTGACCGGGGCGCGCGTGGGCGAGGTGCTGGCCAAGGGCGCGCCCTGCGATTGCTCGGACAAGGGATTTCCGCCGGGCACCGTGCGCCGGACCCATCTGGCCGGGCTGGCGGTTGCCATCTGGCGCTTCGATGCCGAGACGTGGGAGATCGCCTGTTTCCGCTCCTTCGGCCACCATCTGGAGGCCTGGCTGCAGACGGTTTCGGCCCCTGCGGCGGCGGTGAACTTCTAGGTGGTGGCGTGCGATTAATAGTGCCCGCGTGCGGTGGATATTGGGCAGGATACGCCGGGTGATATCCCAGGTGATATTGTTCCGTTAATTTGTCGCTAACCCGATATGGATGATTTTATTCCGAATAAAGTCACTTCAAATCATCTAATTCCAAATGATTTCGGTGGTGGGTTTGGCCCGTTCTGACCAAGGGCGCTTTCCGCTGGACCCTACCAACACGCGTGTAGCTTGATCCTGCCGTTCGGGCCTTCGAACCGGCCACCTGCCTGCCCGCGCAGCGGGCGCGCCCGACCCTCCCCCCGGGAGGGCGCATGGCCACAAAGCACCGAACTCAGACATTCCACATGCATCAAACTCTCTACCCGCACCAAAGACCGCGAAGCGCCCACCCAGGGTCGGGCGACGCCCTTCACGTCATTCGCTGAAGGAGCGCGCACCTGCGCACGGCCTTTCGGGCACCAAGCTTGCCGCCCGTTGTGCAGCAGGCGCGGCAAAAGGCTTAGCAACCCTCACTCCCCGGCTCGGGGATAGTCCAGCCTGTCGACCCAGCGCCACATGGCCTCGGTCACACGGGTTTGCTCCTCGGGCGTCAGCTCCGCTTTCCAGCGCCCGGCGGCGCCCGACTGGATGTGGCGGTCGTTGATCAGCGTGGCCTCGTCCTCGACCAGCGTGCGGGTCATGGTCTCCAGCGTCCGGGTGCCCTCGGCCCCAGGGCTCAGTCGCTCCATGATCTTGCGGTGTGCTGCGGGCGAGGTCTGCCGCACGATATCATCCACCTGCGACGGGCTGCATGACAGGCCTGTCCGCTCGGCCAGAAACCGCACGAAGCCGGGCGGGTCCCCAACCATCGCCTCGTACTTTAGGATCGTCGCCTGGCTGCTGGCGGCCTCGGCGAATTCCAGGAATTTGTCCATCGCCCAGATCGCGCGGTCCAGCTCCAGATCATGCAGCTGCTTGAGCGAGACCATCGCGTCCCGGGGATCGCGCACGTTCCAGAAAATCCGAGTGTCATCGCGGGCGGCCAGCGCCGCCATAACCTCGTCCGACGTGACGTGGACATGCACCAGCAACACTTCGGGCCCCTGGTGTTCGCGGATGTATCTGGCCAGCGCGGGCGTCTCGCGCGGCTCGCTGATGTTCAGGCGCGCCACCCCCAGCCTGTTGGCCTGGCAGAGCGCCGTCAGGATCCGGCCGACCAGCACGGTGCCCGAGCGCGGGATGCCCCCATTGATCAGGATCAGCGGATATTCCATCGCGCCCCGATAACAGCTTCCCCCCCGGCAGGCGAGGGGGTAGAGGGGCGGCATGGATCGTCTGTCAGAACCATCATCGGCGCGCGCAATCGTCAAGCTGCGCCCGGGCAAGGGCCGTCGCCTGGCCGAAGGCGCGCCCTGGGCGTTCGCCGACGAGATCGCCCTGGACCGGCGGACGCGCAAGCTGGCGGCGGGCAGTCTGGTGCAATTGGTGGATGGCGAGCGGTCCTTGGGCGTCGCTGCCTTCAACGCCGACAGCCGGATCGCGGCGCGCCTGCTGGACACCGACTCGGACGCCGAGATCGGCCGTGACTGGCTGGTGGCCCGTCTGGCGGCGGCGGCGGCGCTGCGCCAGCGGCTCTACGGCGCGCCGTTCTACAGGCTGGTCCATGCCGAGGGCGATGGCCTGCCCGGAGTCGTGATCGACCGGTTCGGAGAAGCGGCGGTGATCCAGCCCAATGCCGCCTGGGCGGACCGGTTGCTGCCCGATTTGGTATCGGCGCTGGTCGATGTGACGGGCGTCGGCACGGTCGTGGTCAACGCCACCTCCCGCGTGCGCAAGCTGGAGGGGCTGGACGAGCACCTGGAGGTCGCGCAGGGCACGCTGGATGGCCCGATCGAGGTGCCGATGAACGGCGCGCTCTACCTGGCCGAACTGATGGGCGGGCAGAAGACGGGCCTGTTCTATGACCAGCGCCCGAACCATGCCTTTGTTGCGGGGCTGGCCCAGGGCGCCCGCGTGCTGGACGTCTTTGCGCATGTGGGCGGGTTCGGTCTGGCCTGCCTGGCCGGAGGCGCTGCCGAGGTGACGGCGGTCGACAGCTCGGCCCCAGCGCTGGAACTGGCGGGCGAGGGTGCTACCCGCATGGGCCTGGCCGACCGGTTCAGCGCCCAGAAGTCCGATGCGTTTGCCGCGTTGGAGGCGCACGCTGGCGCCAACCTGGACATCGTGATCTGCGATCCGCCGGCCTTTGCACCCAACCGCGTGGCGCTGGCCCAGGGGTTGCGCGCCTACCAAAAGGTCGCCCGCCTGGCCGCGGGGGCCGTGGCGCCCGGTGGTCTGCTGGTGCTGTGTTCCTGCAGCCATGCCGCGGGGGCGGAGGCGTTCCACAAAGCCTGCATCGAGGGCATCCGCGGGGCGGGCCGGTCCGGCGCGCTGATCCATTCAGGCCGCGCGGGCCCCGACCACCCGGTGCATATCGGCCTGCCGGAGACGGGCTATCTGAAGGCGCTGGTCTTCCGGCTGACATGACGGCGCGGGTCTTTCTGGATGCCTGCGTGTTGTTCCCGCCGCTGGTGCGCTCGCTGATCCTGGCGGTGGCGGAGCAGGGCGCCTTCCAGCCGTTCTGGTCTGACCGTGTGCTGGATGAATGGCGCCTGGCCGTGGCCCGCCAGCACGGGGTGGAGGGGGAGGCCGGCAGTCTGGCCGCGCAAGCGCAGATGGCCCGGGACTTCCTCGATGCGGCCGTGGCGCCGGTTGAAGAAGTGCCCGCGAAGGAAGCGCCTGACATACATCTGCCCGATCCCGCCGATCTGCACGTTGTGGGCGCGGCCCTGGCGGCCCAAGCCGACACGATCCTGACCTTCAACATGCGGGACTTTCCTGCCCGCACGCTGGCGCCGCTGGGTCTGCAGCCACGCCACCCGGATAGTTTTCTGTGGGAACATCTCAGCCACGCGCCGGAAAGACTGTCTCCTGTGATCTCGGACACCCTGACCGGTTTCGGCATCGATCCCGCCGCCGCCCGCGCGCCCCTGAAACGCGCTCATCTGGGCCGTTTCGCCAAGGCCTGGCACGAAAAAGCCCAGTAGAAACGCAGTACTCTGCCGACGGTTGTGCAGACCCCCTGCAGTTTCACGCGCTTTTTGTGTCAAATGCTACAGATCTGCCGCCGCCTTCCCAGGTAACGCTGAAGCATCGCCAACAAACAGTTTGTTGGGTTCGAGTTGCGTAGCGACGCGTGAGGTAGAAATGGCGATTTCCGGAAGCCAGCAGGGGCCCTCTCAGCCCGGCAAGTGCGACCGGAAGGGTTGGCCGCCGTCCCCCGGCGGCGGTCACCCACAGCAGGCAGATGATCCAGATCAGCCAGTATCTCCTGACCAACCCCGCCTCACCGATCGCCCGTCCGTCAAAGTCCCGTCCAGCGGATGCGACGCATGTCCGTCGCGGTCGGGGCCAGTTTTGTCTGTGTCCGTCAGCAGCCCCCTGGGGCACGGCGGGCCCGGCAATCACGGTCTCTTGGTTGGGACCGTGCCCAGTTGCGGCGCAGGGGAACAGCGCCGCGTTCGTAGCGTGCGTAAAAGGAGAAATCCCAAATGGCTACAATCAACGGTAACAACCAAGCGAACTTTCTGACCGGCACCCTTGGCGGCGATCTGATCAAGGGTAAGGGGGGCGACGACGAGATTTATGGCCTGGACGGCGACGACCGGCTGAAGGGCGGGTCCGGCATGGACGAGATCCATGACGGCGCCGGCAAGGATAAGATGTGGGGCGGCTCGGGTGCTGATCTGTTTGTGCTGGCCGCCGATGGCGACCGCGACAAGATCCAGGATTGGGAGACGATTGACACGATCGACCTGAGCGCCTGGGGCGTGACTGACCTGTCTCAGCTCAGCTTTTCGCAGTCAGGCACCAAGAAGGTCATCGTGACCTATGGCAACGAAGTGCTGGAGATCAAAAGCAAGACCGCCGTCAGCGTCGCCGACCTGACCGCGGATAAGTTCGTCTTCGCGGCGCCCCCGCCGGTGCAGCAGCTGATCGACTTTGAGGGCTTGTCCATTACGGATCCGCAGTTCGGTGGCCCGATCGAGTTTGTCGACCCGGGCCACGAGGGCTTCACCTGGTCGCAGAGCTTCTACTTCGTGGAACAAGACGATCTGGCCGCGCTGAACCGCACTGCCGGGTCCGACAATCGCACCACGGGCGGCAATGTCTTCGCGACGAATGGCTTTGGGGACGATGTCAACTTTGCGCGCGCCGACAACTTCGATTTCGAAAGCTTCACGGCAGGGGCCGCCTATAACGACGGCATGACCCTGCGGGTGATCGGGGTCGACGATGGACAGTTCGTCGGCGATCAAACCTTCATCCTGAACACGACCGGCGAGACGCAGATCAGCCTGGACGACCAGATCTTTGACTCGGTCGATCAGGTGGTCTTCCAGACCTTCGGCGGCACGCTGAACACGGCCTACGGCTTCATGGCCAACGCGCCGGACAGCACCCACGCCTATTTCGACGATTTCGAGCTGTATGTCTGAAGGTTTGTTCGGGAAATGCCACCCACCGCTCCGCACCGTCCATTGTCCCACGAGCGTACCCCGAATGGGTGGTTGGGAGGGCGCGTGAGGCGGCGGGTGGTCTCTCGAAACGGTCTCTCGAAACTCAATCTGACGGGTCTAGGGTGCCCGGTTCCCAGCGCGGGCTGGGCACCCTGACGATCTGTGCCAAGGGTGCCAACCCACCCGGCGCAGAGAGCGGGCCGCGGACTTTCAGCCCCCAACCCGTGCCGCGGCCCGCTTACTAGCTGGAGTCCCTGTCCCTTACGACGGGGATTTCAGCGCATAGGTCTCCATCCGCGTATCACCGGTCCAGCGCCAGGCCGTCAGAAAACCGGTCGTGATGGTGCGGCTGCGATGTGCGGCCCAACTGGGGTGGAAGGAATGCTGTCCCGGGCCCAGATGGCGCCAGTCCTCGGGCGGCAGGCACCAGTCGCCTTCGCCTGCCAGGGTGAAGAACGTCTCCTCGGCCGCGTGGCGGCGTTCGGGATAGTCGACGCCGGGGATCTGCGCGAACAGGCCTACACGGCAGCTATCGCAATCGATGATGCCGCGGGGACCCAGCACCTCGGCCGTGGTCATGCGCAGGGCCCATTCCCGGGGGATGCGCCCGTCCTCCAGCCCTGAATGATGCCAGGGCAGGGCATCCCATGCCTCCAGTACCAGGCGAGCCAGTGGCAGGGCGCCCGGCAGCACCGCGATCTGGCGCACCTGCGGGCCCAGGACGGTGTCGGTCCCAGGGTTTACGGCTGTGCCCAGGCGGTTGGTCCGCAAGGCCTGAGCGGCAATGTCGCCGCCGGGCCGGCCTTCGCTGGCGAACAGATCGGCGAGGCCGTCGATCAGCGCGGTGACCGCACGGGTTGCCGTGGCCGGGGCGGTGCCGGTCGTGGGGGGGCGTTTGATGGTGGCAAGGTCTGTCACGGGCGTATCCTCCGACTTTTTGGCGACCATCTGCCCGGCAACGCGCCGCGTCGCGTTCAACGGCGACGTCTTTCGCCGCTGTTGACGCATCCGAGCGATTGGGGCGTGGGTCAGTCGAACACGTCGGTTGGATCGTGCAACCTGTCAGGGCGCAGGCATTCGATGATCAGAGCGACGGCGATCAGTGCTCCGATCGGCGCTGGTCCCAGGGCGATCACTATTGCCAACCTCCGCACAGGTTTTGGGGAATCCCCAATGTGGATGCCGAATACTTGTAAAAGGAACACTCCACCGACCATGATGACGCTGGCGAACGCCAAAAGGCCGGGTGCGCCGGCCCACCACAGGGGACGTGCGCGACGGGTGAGGCGTCTGCGCAGCATAAGGCGCAGTACCGGGAAGATAAGAAACCAAGTTGCCAGGTGAAATCCCATCAACGTGGCTACTCTCGTCTCTAGAACTGGGCTGTTCAACGTGTCGTAGCGTTGCTCCCACAGCCCAAAGATCGCGAGCGCGACAAAGCAGACGGCTGCCTGAGCGATCAGTCCCGCTAGGAACCAGCCGCGGGTCATCCCTCTCCCATCATGGCAGCGAAACCGCCTTCGTGGGCGGCGCGCAGATCGGCCAGCGGCACGCTCTCGGCGCCCAGGCGGACATGCTCGCCCCCGGTGCGGCCCACCCGGCGCACGGCCACGGGCGCGGCGATGGCCAGATCCACCAGCGCGTCGGCGTCCGCATCTTGGCAGGCCAGCAGATAGCGGCCCTGATCCTCGCCGAAGAACCAGGCATCGGGCGCCATTTCGGCATGCGCCTCGATCGCGAGGCCGGTATCGCCGGCCAGTGCCATCTCGGCCGCGGCAACCGCCAGCCCGCCATCGGACAAGTCATGGGCAGCGGTGATCAGGCCCTTGGCCTTCAGCGCGCGCACCAGTTCGCCGGCCCGGGCCTCGTCGCGCAGGTCGACCGGCGGGGCATCGCCTGCCTCGACCCCGTGGATCTCGTAGGCATAGGCAGACTGGCCCAAATGGCCCTGGCTGGCGCCCAGCAGGATCAGCACCTGATCGGGCCCCGGCGCCATGGAAATCGCCTGGTCCAGCGTCTCTAGCAGGCCCACCGCGCCGATGGTGGGCGTGGGCAGGATCGCCTGGCCGTCGGTTTCGTTATAGAGGCTGACATTGCCCGAGACGATGGGCATGCCCAGCACCCGGCAGGCCTCGCCGATGCCTTGGATGCAGCCGACGAACTGGCCCATGATCTCGGGCTTTTCGGGGTTGCCGAAGTTCAGGTTGTCGGTGGTGGCCAGCGGCTTGGCGCCGGTGGCGCTGAGATTGCGGTAGGCTTCGGCCACGGCCTGTTTGCCGCCTTCGACCGGGTTTGCCCGGCAATAGCGCGGTGTGACGTCCGAGGTGAAGGCCACGGCCTTCTGTGTGCCGTGGACGCGCACGATGGCGGCGTCCGAGCCGGGGCCGCGCACCGTATCCGCCATCACGGTCTGGTCGTACTGGCGCCAGACCCAGGCGCGCGAGCAGAAGTTGGGCCGGCCCATCATCTGCAACAGGGCTTTGGCGGGGGCCATGGCCGGCAGCTTGGGCATCTCGCCGACCGCCTGTGTCGCCACCCAGGGCCGGTCATATTCGGGCGCGGTCCCCGACAGTGCCGCCAGCGGCAGGTCCGCCTTCACATCGCCGCCCAGCGTGATCAGAAAGCGGTCCTCCTGGATGGTCTCGCCCACCACGGCAAAGTCCAGGTCCCATTTGTCGAAGATCGCCTTGGCCGCGGCCTCCTTTTCGGGGCGCAGCACCATCAGCATGCGTTCCTGGGACTCGGACAGCATCATCTCGTAGGCGGTCATCCCCGTCTCGCGGCAGGGCACGGCGTCCAGGTCCAGGACGACGCCCAGCCCGCCCTTGTCGCCCATCTCAACCGCCGAGCAGGTCAGGCCCGCCGCGCCCATGTCCTGGATCGAGATGACGGCGCCCGAGGCCATCAGCTCCAGGCAGGCCTCCAGCAGGCGCTTTTCCGTGAAGGGGTCGCCGACCTGAACGGTGGGGCGCTTCTCGTCGATGTCCTCGTCGAATTCCGCGGACGCCATTGTGGCCCCGCCGACGCCGTCGCGCCCGGTCTTGGCGCCCAGATAGACAACGGGCATCCCCACACCCGAGGCCGCTGAGTAAAAGATCTTGTCGGCATCGGCCAGGCCCGCCGCGAAGGCATTGACCAGGCAGTTGCCGTTATAGGCCGCGTGAAAGCGAACCTCGCCCCCAACGGTCGGCACGCCAAAGCAGTTTCCGTAACCCCCGATGCCCGCAACCACTCCGCTGACCAGCGCGCGGGTCTTGGGATGGTCGGGTGCGCCGAAGCTGAGCGCGTTCATCGCCGCGATCGGCCGCGCGCCCATGGTGAAGACATCGCGCAGGATGCCGCCCACGCCCGTGGCCGCGCCCTGGTAGGGCTCGATATAGCTGGGGTGGTTGTGGCTCTCCATCTTGAAGACAAGCGCCAGCTTTGTGCCGTCTGGCCCCGCGCCGATGTCCACCACGCCCGCGTTCTCGCCGGGGCCGCAGATCACCTGGGACCCATCGGTCGGCAGGGTGCGCAGGTGGATCTTGGACGATTTGTAGGAACAGTGCTCGTTCCACATGGCGCTGAAGATGCCCAGTTCCGTGAATGTCGGCGTGCGTCCGAGCAGACCCAGGATGCGCTGGTATTCATCGGGCTTCAGCCCGTGCTCGGCGGCCAGGGCCTGGGTCACATCGGGTTCGGTGACGGCTGGGGCAGGGGACGAAGTCATGGTCGGGCTCCTGGCGGCGTACTGTGGGTTCCCAATCGGTGTTCGTGGCAAGACACGGCTTCGCGACGGCGCCGGCAGCGACCGACCCGGAGGACACCCGTCCCAGGGTCGGGCCGTTCGCAGGGGTGACGCTGTGGCCGGAGTCTACGCATGTCTTGGACTCCATAAAGCGCCCTCCGGTCGGAGGCCGGGCGCTGCCCGCTTCGCGGGCGGGATGGCTTGGTGATCGCTCATGGGCTGTGCTGCACGTTCTCAGATATTCTGTTCCCTATCCCGGCGATCCCGCTGATACAATCGAGACATCGCACGACATCAAACAGACACCTGTGGCGGGCAAGAAAGGCGCCGCCAATCGACAACGTCCCAGACCAGAACAGGAGATCCCGACCATGTGCAGAAGTCTGATCCTCGCCGGCGTCCTGGCGTCCGTCACTACCGCCACCGCAATGGCCTGCGAAAGACACTATGCCCTGGAATATGACATGGGCCCCGGCGACGCGGTGCTGAGCGTGAACAGCATATTCTACCAGAAGATGTCCTGCGAGGACGCCAACCTGATGAACTTCATCGCCTGGATCGAGAAGGGCGAAAACGAGGTGACGGTGGCCTATTCCGGCGATGGATCGGCCACGTTCTGGCTAATCTCGGCCTGCCGGGGATCCTGGGACAACGACATTGAATCGGACAAGATCGTCCTGTCGGATGGCGAACAGACCAGCTTCTCCTTCTCCCAGGAGATCGGGGTCGACCCGTCCTTTGCGAAGACCGCGCCCACCGACGACGCGGGCCTGGCCGATGCTTATGCCGCCTTCCGCCAGGCCGTCGAAGAGCGCGATGCCCCAACCGTGATGGCCGTGTTGGAGGAGTTCATCGAGCGCGCCGACAAGCAGGGCTTTGCCCGCGCCGACATGGTCGCGCACCTGACCCGCGCGGTCGAGATCGGCGCGCTGGAGATTGCCCAGGATGGCGCGTTCGAGGCCGTGGCCGACGGCCGCGTATATCAGCGCCTGACGCCGGATCGCCAGCCGACGATCATCGCCCGCTACGAGTCAGACACCGGCGGCCAGTGGACTGTGCCCCTGGGCACGTATTGGGCCAAGCTGGATGGCACCTGGCAGATCATCTACAACTGACTTCGTTAGTGCGGATGGTGTCGGGGCAGATTGTGCCCGGCACCTGCGCCCCGGTGCATGGGTTGGTTGAAAGGATTTTCAGAATGCGATGGATTTGGATCTGTCTTTGGGCCGCCATGGCGGGCAGCGCCGCAGCGCAGGACTGGCAGCCCAGCGCGGCGCAGAAGGCGTCCTCCGTCGCATTGGTCGAGAACTACTTTGCGGCCTTGGATGACGGTCGCGTGACCGAGGCTCGCGGTTACTTTCTGCCAGTGGTTGCGGCGCGCTTCACCGCCGAAGAACTGGCGGCGCAGGCCGCCGACAACAGCGCGCGCTACGGCGATCGGATTGATTTTCGGGTGCGCGGCGTGAATTGGGCACCGAATGGCGCAAACATCGGTACGGGCGTCGCGGCGCTGGTCGATGTCGAAGGGCGCACAGATCAACCTGCGATCCTGTGCGGCACCGTTACGATCGTCGAGATGTCCCCAGCCGCGTTCCAGATCTACGGCGTGGACGAGACCTTTGTGTCGCTGGACCTGTTAAACCGTATGGGTGCAGACGAGCGGCGCGAACTGTTGGACCGCCAGGGCTGTCGCCATCTGCTGACCCAATAATCGGTGCTGTAGAGCGACCGATCACCCGCCAACGCAAAACGCCCGGCCATGGCCGGGCGTTCGCTTAAGTCGGGAAGCGGGGCTGATTACTCCCACGCCTCCCACATGGCCTTCATGCGGCGTGCGATGCCGCTGCGCTCCTCCGGGGTACCGCTGTCGTTACCGTAGACCACCAGCGTTGCACGCGTGGTGTCGTTCGGCCCAAAGGCGCAAGTGATGTGCGCGTCGTAGTCGTCGCGGATCACATCAAAGGCCGAGATCGTCCAGTTACCGGCAACGATCTGGCCCACGCCCGAGGCACGGTCAAACTCTTCATAGACCAGCCGTGCACGCTCCATGCACTGGTCCTCGGTGTTGGTAGAGCCCAAGTCCTCGGTCGAGAACCCCTCGGCCAAGGCCATGGTCGGCGCCAGCATCAGGCCAGCGGCGGCAAGCAAAACTCTGTTCATGCGTATCTCCTCGTCGATGGTGTCCCTTGGGGGACACGTTGAGCGGCTAGCACGGGTGCTGATCGCCGTCTGTAACACCTGTCACGCGTCTACCCGAAAAGGCTTAGCGCTCAGTTGCCCCAGATATTTTTGAGCTGTGACACAATCTGGGTGCGTTCGTCCTCGGACCCTTGATTGGACGAATAGACAACCATGGTGGCGCGCACCTGGCTGTTCGGCCCGTAATTGCACGACACGACGGCGTCATACTCGGCCGTCTTCAGGTCAAAGGCCATCACGCTCCAGTTCCCGGGGGTGATCTGGCGCACCGAAACCTGGCGATTGTACTCGCGGAACATGCGCGCGGCCCGGTCGACGCAGGACGTCTCGTTCTGCATCGAGCCGAGGTCCGAGATCGTGAACCCTTCTGCCGATGCCAGGCTTGGTGCGGTTGCAATCAGCAATGCTGCGATAAACTTCCTCATACGAGCGGCCTCCCTTTGCACTCGTCTCCCCATCAGCTACCAGAATTGCCGAAATCCGGCAGCGGGGGCAAGGGGTCATCCGGTCGCCGGACGGAACCGGGGGTTCTCCAGCTCGATGGCCACTGAAGCGGATCACACCGGTAATGACGGGACGCGGCCCCTTCTGGGTCTGATCGGCGGTGCCGTGGCGGTGGTGATCTGGGCGGGCTGGATCTCGGCCACGCGGTTCGCTATGACGGAGCAGGTTGATCCCCTGGTGCTGGCGATCTGCCGGGCGGGTCTGCCCGCGCTGGTGCTGGCGCCTGTGATCTGGCGGCGCGGTCTGGTGCCGCCGGGGGCGTCCTTTGGCCCGATTGTCGTCATGGCGATCGGTTGGGGCGCGCCCTTCGTCTTCATGGTGGGCAATGGGTTGGCGACGGTGCCGGCCAGCCTGTTCGGGCCGCTGGTGCCGGGTTTGGCGCCGATCCTGGTGGCCCTGCTCGCCTGGGTGATCCTGGGGGAGCGGCCGGGCAGGGCGCTGGTGGCCGGCCTGATCCTGATCGGTGCGGCCATGGCCTGCATTTTGGGCCAATGGATCCTGCGGGGCGACTGGGCCGCGATGGCTGGCATGCCCTATCTGCTGGCGGCCTGTTTCGGCATTTCGATGTTCACAGTGATGACGCGGCTGAGCGGCTTGGGCCCGCTGGAGGCGACGGCCTATATCAGTTTCTATTCGCTGCCGATGCTGGCGGTCTGGGCCGCGCTGACCCCGGATGTGCTGGCTGAGCCGACATGGGGCGAGTGGAGTTTTCACCTGCTGACCCAGGGGGCGCTAACGGGCATTCTGGCCGTCTTGGCGTATGGCATGGCCGTGCGTCATCTGGGGCCGGTGCGCGGCTCGACCGCCAATGCGCTGGTGCCGGTTTGCGCGGCGCTGGTCGGTGTCAGCGTGTTGGGCGAGGCGATGACGCCCCTGGACTGGGTGGCGGTGGTCGCCGCGTCGCTGGGCGTTGCGGTGGTGAACGGAATGGTGCGGCTGCCCCGGCGCGCTAGGGATTAGGCGACGCTACTAGGTGGCCGCGTCCAATGCCTGGCGCATGTCCGCGATCAGATCCTCCGCCGCTTCGATCCCGATCGACAAGCGCAGCAGATCGGGCGGCACCTGGCTGTCCGGCGGCTCGACGACAATGCGGTGTTCGATCAGGCTTTCCACCCCGCCAAGCGAGGTCGCGGGCAGGAACAATTGCGTTCCCGTGGCCACGCGCCGGGCCGCCGCTTCGCCGCCCTTGACCAGAATCGACATCATGCCGCCAAAGCCGTTCGGCATCTGCGCCTGGGCAATCGCGTGGCCGGGATGGCTGTGCAGCCCAGGGTACAGCACCTGCGCCATAGCCGGGTGGTCCTGCAGCGCCTGGGCCAGGGCCAGGGCGTTAGCCGAGGCGCGCTCCCACCTCAGCGCCAGGGTGCGCATGCCGCGCAGTGTCAGCCAGGCCTCGAACGCGCCCATGACGCCGCCGACCAGCAGGCGTGTCTGGCCAATCTCGTCCCACATGGCGTCTTTGCGGCGCGTCGCCAGCACCCCGCCCAGAACGTCCGAATGGCCGTTCAGGTACTTGGTGGCTGAATGAAAGACCAGATCCGCCCCCAGATCCAACGGGCGCAGGCCGACAGGTGGCGTCACGGTCGCGTCAACCGCCAGGATGGCCCCGGCCTCGTGCGCCGCGCGCGCCGCGGCGGCAATGTCGATGACGTCCCAGGTGGGGTTGGTCAGTGTCTCGACCCAAAGGATGGCGGGCTTGGCCTCGGCCACCGCGGCCTCCATCGCGCCGGGTTTGGCCGGGTCGAACAGGGTCAGCCGGATCAGCCCCTTTGCCGCCGCCCGCTTAAGCCAGACCTGCAGGCCGTGGTACATCACTTGGGGCGCTACGACGCCCTGGCCCGGTTGCAACCCGTCAAAGACCGCCGTCGCCGCCGCCAGGCCCGAGGCGAAGACCAGCGCCGCCTCGGCCCCTTCCAGCTCTGCGAGCACCCCCTCCAGCACGGTGTAGCCCGGCTGGTCAGTGCGGGCGTAGGTATAGCCCCGGGTCTGGTAGTCGCCATCCCGGGCAAACGTGGTTGCGGCCTGGATCGGGGGCACCACAGCGCCCGTCTCACGGTCCAGGAAGTGGCCCGCCTGGGCCAGCAGCGTCTCCGGCGCCTGGCGCGCGTTGCGGGCCATGCGGGTCAGCCGACGATGCGCGGGCAGGTCGTCTGGCCCGTGCGCACGGCCAGGTCCAGCGTCTCGACCAGGCGGCGCTGCTTGGCGGCGTCACCCACGATGGGACCCGCTAGGCGGACGCGCGACTGGGCGCCCTTTAGCCCAATGAAATCGGCGGTCAGCAGATCCTCGGTGTCCGAGACGATGATGATCCGCCCACTTTGCCGGTCGACGATCATCGAGGCACCGCCCACCACGCCGTCCAGCCAGCAGCTGGCGGCCACCTGTTCCAGGATGTCCCGGGCGGGCTGGCCGGTGCGGGAGACCAGCACCACGACCTGCGGCCCGGTCGCGGCCCGCGCAGGCGCCGCGCTTTGTTGCGGCGGCGGGGGCTGACAGGCTGCCAGCACCAATGCTGCGGCCAAGAGAGACAGAGTGCGGATCACGCGGCCTCCATCGCCGTCAGGCCGCGGAAAAGCGCCGCCCCGTCGGTCCCGCCGAGCGCGGCGTCCGCCGCCCGCTCCGGGTGGGGCATCATGCCCAGGACCCGGCGGTTTTCGGACAGGACGCCCGCGATGTCGCGCATGGCACCGTTCGGATTGCCGCCCACGCTGCCGTCCGGTTGGCAATAGCGGAAGGCGATGCGGTCATCGCCTGCCAGCTGATCCAGCGTTGCCTCATCGGCGATGAAGTTACCCTCGTGGTGGGCGACCGGCACCCGGATCACGCCGGCATTGCCGTAGGCGCGGGTGAACGGGCTGGCCGTTGTCTCGACGCGCATGTGCACGTCTTGGCAGATGAACTTCAGGCCCGCATTCTGCATCAGGACGCCTGGCAGCAGCCCGGATTCGCAGAGCACCTGGAACCCGTTGCAGACGCCCAGCACATGCCCGCCCTTGGCTGCGAAATCGATGACGGCCCGCATAATGGGCGAGCGTGCGCCGATGGCCCCGCAACGCAGGTAATCGCCGAACGAAAACCCGCCCGGGATGGCCACCAGATCCAGGCCATCGGGCAGGGCGGCATCCTTGTGCCAGACCATGGCGGCGGGGCGTCCGGTGGCCTGTTCCAGGGCCACGGCCATGTCGCGGTCGCAGTTCGATCCGGGGAAGACGATGACGGCGGTTTTCATGGTCGCTCCTGCTCGGGTTGCGTGTCTGTGTCGGCGCGGCTCAGGGCGTCCGGCGGCACAAAGGCCGTCAGCCACACCCCGTTCGCGGACTGATAGAACAGATGGCCCGCCGCCGCCAGCCCGCCGGCATCGATCCGCAGGATCACGGGCGTCCCTCGGCGCCCGCCCACCTGGCGGGCCGTGGCGATGTCTGGCGACAGGTGCACGTGGTGGCGGCCCTGGGGGCGCAGACCCTCGGCCTCGATCGCCGGCAGAAAGCGCGCAACGGTGCCGTGCCACAGGACCGGGGGCGGGCTCAGGGGCACCAGCCCCAGGTCGACCGGGATCGAATGGCCCTGATTGGCGCGGATCCGACCGGCGGCCAGCGTGTAGCGGGCTTTGCCGTCGTTGGCGACGATGTGCTCCAACTCGGCCTGGCCGATGCCGAACCGGGCGTTGAGGCCGTCCACAAGCGGGGCGACCGCGACCCAGCCGCCGGGATCGATGTCGAGGCTCAGCTCCTCCGGGCGATGGCGCAGCACCAACGACAGGAAGCGCGAGATCTGTTGTTCGGTCTTGGGGTCCATCATGGTCGTCGCGTCCAGAAGCCGTTCGCGTCCGCTACTTGGTATCGCGCATCAGCTGGGGCACGATGAAGATCGACGCGAACAACCAGAACCCGCCAAAGGTACATAGCACGATCGGCAGCACATAGGCCGACCAGAAGCTGTCGATTGCCACCCGATAGTCCAGGTCAGGCCGGACCAGCACGGCCATCGTGGCGCCTTCGGGATAGTCCGTCGGTGGGATCATGTCGTCGGAATGCCAGATCTCGTCCGGCTCGAAGTTGCCCTCTAGCAAGGGACGCTGCATCACCAGACCGTCCATCTCCAGGATCAGGTCATAGGCGACCCGGGTGCAGGTGCGCCGGTTCCCGTCCGAGTCCTTGCAGGTATAGGTGTCGATGTAGACGGCCTCGACCGTGGCTTCTGCTGGGACCGCGTCTGCGCGCACATCGATGCGGTAGAGCGCGCTGTTGATCCCGAAATACAGAAAGACCGCCGGGATCGCGTAGAGCAGCAGCGGCAGAAAGCGGGTTAGCGAGCGTTTGGCCATCGAACAGCCCCCTTGCGATGGTATCGCGAAACGGTAGCGAATGGCGGGAGATCTGACCAGCGTCAGGTGCCGCGGGACCGCCATCTCAGCAGCAGCAGGGAACCGATCAGCGAGGGCACCAGCAAGACTAGGCCCAGCACCGCCACCGTCCGGGCCACCCACCATTCCGAGGGGCCCACCAGCACCACGTTGACCTTGGTGTCCGGGTCAAAGCGGATTTGGTGGCGCGAGCCCAGGGCGAAGTTCCAGCCGGTATGCGAGGTGCCGGTGGTTGCCTCGGTCGGCTGTCCGTCGCTCCAGGTATAGCGAAAGCGCGGCGAATAGATCTTGTCGCCCGGGGAGAAGATCTGCGGCGCGTCGTTGTCCCAGGCGTAGACGTGGGTGACCTCGGCCTCAGCCACCGTCCAGTGCTGGCGCTTCCACTCGGCCATGGCGGCGACGACACCGGCGCCGGCCAGCATCACCACGGGCGTGACCCAGATCAGCACCCACAATCGCCAGGAGATCTCGCGCCGCCCATCCGGATGGCGCCGGGCCAGATAGTAGTCGCCCTTGGCCATGGCGCGAAGGCTAGACCAGTTCGACCGAGTAGTTCTCGATCACCGTGTTGGCCAACAGCTTCTCGCACATCGCCTTGACCTGTGCTTCGGCGGCGGCGCGATCATCACCGGTCAGTTCGATCTCGATGAATTTGCCCTGGCGCACGCTGTCGACGCCCTCGAACCCCAGCGTGCCCAGCGCGTGGCGGATCGCTTCGCCCTGGGGGTCCAGGACACCGTTTTTCAGGGTGACGTGCACGCGCGCTTTCATGGGCCCCTCCGATCGCTGGACCTTGGTGTTAGGCCAAGCCCTACCGCCCCGCAAGGCGCTTTCCAAGCCGCTCGGGTGTGATGGTGCGCAAGGCTGGTATTCAGTCGGCGCGTACGTTCGTGCGACTGCTTTGCAGTGTCTCTTCAGGCAGGGCTTGTCTCTTCAGGCAGGGCTTGTTTGGCCCTTGCCGGTCCCGTGCCGGATCAGCGCGATGATCAGGCTGCCCAGCACCACGCCGTTCAGGACGTGCCAGACCCAGTGCGTGCCCATCAGGAAGTTGGCGCAGAGCGGACGGTCCAGCGCCCTGGCGGTCAGCGACACCGCGAAGACCGCGGCGACCACCAGCAGCCAGCGTCCGGCGGGGTGGCCGCGCAGCGCCAGCCACAGCCCGACGCCCCCCAGAGCCATCAGCGCGGGCAGATAGCTTTGCATGCCCGGGAAGATGCGCGGGATCGTGGCCGTCGCAGCCTTGGACAGCAGCGAAATGGCCACGACCCATAGGATCGTGACGCCCACCGAGCCCGCAAAGCCCATGCCCACCAGCGAGCCCAAGACGAACCGAGCGGCCAGCACGGTCAGCACCATCAGCACGACCAGACCGCCCGCGCGGCGGGCATAGTCTTCCTCGCCTTCATAGCGCAGCACGTCGATGGCGCCGGGCAAGCTGTCCAGCCCATAGCGCAGCACGGTCGACGTGGCGATCAGCAGCACCAGAAAGCTGGCCATCAGGGCCAGTGACCGCCCCCAGCCGAAACCGCCATAGCACCGCATCGAGATCGCGAAGTAGCTGAGGATGAAGATCAGTATCGGGATCGTGTCGGACATCGCCGCCCAGACCACCGCATAGGTGTGGAACAGGAACGAGCCGACGCCGACGCAGAAGGTCAGAAAGATCAGCCAGCTGACCGGCCCGTCCAGACGGCGATTGCCGATGGCCAGCGCCAGGCCCAGGATGGCGGCCAGGATGAAGGCGCCGTTGGTGATGGCGTTCCAGGGCTCGGCCCAGAATGCATCCGCACCCGGGCCGGGGCCAAAGCCGCGCTCGCAATAGCCGTAGATGCGCCGGGAAAATTCCATGGGTGTGCGTCGCTGATTACCTGTGTTGCGGTAGATGTGGTCGCTTTTTCGGGATTCCAGTGGGGCAGGTGGCGGTCTTCCCATCCATCGGGCACGATGCCGCGAGCCAGTCGGACTAAGCCGTCAGATTTAGAGCACCCCGTCAGATCCTACCCCGAAAGATCCTACCCCGTAAGATATTGTGCGATCAGGACCGCGAAGAAGCCCGCCGCCACCAGCATCAGCCCCGGTGCGTAGGGGGCCGAGCCCGCCAGGCGCGCAATCTCGGGCAGATCGGGGTCCAGCAGGATGTCGTACTCCTCCCCCATCTCCAGCTTCAGCCCCGTTGCAGGCGAGAAGATCCCCGCCTCGTAGCGCTGGCCGTCCGGGCCGATGTACTGGAAGACCGGGCGATGCAGCACGATGGTCTTGCCCGAGGGGCGGCGCGGGCGGATGCGCTCTTCGTTCAGCTCGATCACCCGGCCGCGCACGCGGTGGGCCCGGGTCGTGAAGTTATGTGCGGCCCACAGCAACCAGATCCCCGCGGCCACGATCAGCCAGGGGATGACCCGGAAGACCAGGCTCAACCACGCATATTCCTCGGGCACCTCGGCGTCCTCACTCGATGGGGATCGGTGCAAACAGGGGGAGCAGCGCGAAGATCAGGCCGCCGACCAGGAAGATCGCGCCGAAGCCATAGACCCAGAAGCCCGGTATCCGACATTTTGTGGGCTCCGACGGGTCGACCAGGATCTCGCGCTGTTGGCCGATGGGAAAGTTGTAGGACGAGGCGGACAGAAACGTCTCGGCCTCGTGGCGGTATCCGTTGGGGTCGTGGAACTCGAAGACCGGCTTGTAGGTCGGGCCCGAGTTGCTGCCCGTGCTGCGATGAACTCCGACGCGGATCACGGTGCCCGTCACCCGCTGGGCCACCTGCATGAAGCGCCGCGCCCGCCATAGCAGGCCCCCGCCAACGGCCACAAACAACCACGGCAGACCGTACAAAAGCAAACTGGCCAAGATGTTTCTCCCCACCAACGCTGATCATCGTCGGGAAAAGAGTGGCAGAGAGCCCGGCCGGACGCCAGCCCCTTGCCACCCCCTTGTCGGCTCTTGCAGCGGTTCGTTGCGGCGTTGGCGTTGCGCGGCTGTTGTCTTTTTAGAACAATTCTAAAAAGCGAGCGATCGCCCGGTTAACCACCCTTGCACTGCCTGGCGGCTTCCCTCATATCGCCGCTCCCGCGCTTTGGCGTGGGTCGGGCGGCATGGCGTCCGAGCCAAGGATAAGCCGGGGCAACCCGGCCCAAAGGTGTCCCTTCCCGGGGCATCACCGGCACCGGCCGGACCATCCATGCAAGCCCAGGAAAGTCCTACCCGGCGCTGCCACCTGGCGCCGACGGGGGATGCGGGGAGGCAACTCCTCGACAGGCGAAAAGCCGTGACCGGGTCCGAAAGGATCCCGCCCCCGGGCAACGCTGGGGGGCTGAAGCGGGTTGGCCCCCGCGCCCGGTCTGCCAAGTCGGCGTGCGCTGGTTTCCAACGGGTAGGCGCCCCCAGTTCGACCCGTTGCGGGGAAGGGCGGGGCACCATCATCCGCGGTTTGGGTCGGAAACGGCCGGGGTCGCGCCATGACGTTCCGCGGACGCAAACCAAGGGACAGGAAGGCGTGTTGTATTGACTGGCCCAAAAGGTCAGCCAGCAACGGACCGGCACGTCTTTGGGAACCGGAGTTTAGCTCAACGGTAGAGCTTCGGCCTGATAATCCGACGGTGCGGGTTCAACTCCCGTAACTTCGTCCAAGCGAAAGACCGGTCCGGTCGCGTGCGAAAGATGGTTAAGTCCGGGGCCCCAGGGCAACCCGGAGCGGTGGCGCCTAGCAAAGGCAACATCGTTCGCTCTTAGACGATACGCCGGGGCTTAGCGGCCCCTAACAGCCCCGCAAGGGCTGGCGTGCAGGCGACGGGCGAGTAGCACGTGACGACGGGTCGACCGCCGGACCCCAAAAACGGCACCATTGGAAGCTACGCGGATACCCGGGCGACCGGGGCTGCGTGGATGACGGGTTAACCGCGGGCGCAATCCGCGGGTACGGCCCGGAAGGCTTCTGCCCGGACGCCGTAGTCTCAGGCGGCCGGATGACTTCGTGGTGAGGGTGCGGATCAAAACCCGCATGCTTCGTCGGCGGTAAAGAGTTTGGCTATTATCTCGCCCTGGCGGAGACAACCGTCTTTCCAGGTTCCCGAATAACTTCGGCTATCGGGCCACGTGATCGTTCCAGGGCCATTTGGATGGCCCCGGCGCCACTCGCCGGTAAAGTGCATGCCATTTGCCCCAACGACTGTGCCACGCCCGTGCCTGCGATCGTCCCTGAATTCACCGTGGTAGTGCGTGCCGGTATGCCAAATGAAGATGCCCCGCCCGTGCTTATTACCGTCGCTCATTTCCCCTCGATAGCGCGTCCCATCTACCCAAACGAAATTGCCAAAGCCATGAAATTTGCCTTCGCGAAACCCGCCTTCGTATCGGCCCACGCCAGGAGAGGTGAGGACGCCCTTGCCATGCATCTCACCGTCACGAAACTCGCCCTCGTAGCGAGGCACTTGGGACGACAATGCGACCCGCTTGGCGATACGGCTTTGCGTCTTCCCACTGCCGCCGGATAAAGCGTAACTTAGAAACGCCCGCGTCCCGTAGCCGGTCACCTTATCGTGCTCCCACGCCCCTTTGTACTCGTCGCCGTTTGAACCAGTGTAAAACCCGTAGCCGTGTCGTTCATCATCCTGCCAAGTACCCGCGTACCGGCTGCCGTTTGGCTTTGTTAGCATGCCAATTCCATGTCTGTTGCCATCGCGCCAAAGGCCTTGGTAGCGCTCGCCGTTTAAACTCGTGAATATGCCAAATCCATGGGGCTCATCCTCGTAGAACTGGCCGTCAAACCGATCGCCGTTGGCGTCGATATAGACACCCTGACCGTGCCTATTTCCTTTGTGCACTTCACCTACGTAAACTTCTCCAGTGGCCCAAACACTGGTTCCGCTACCCTCGTGCAGCCCGGTCCACATGCCACCAAGATACATCGTGGTTTGCGTGTCGCCGTTTTGGACATGGTGCCTGAGCAACATGCCTTGTCCACTGGCTTTGCCGTCTGTGCACTCCCCAGACCAACTCGCAGTTAACTGAGGTAATGGGCGCGAAATCCAAACAGAGCAGCCCTCGATCGTCGGGAACCACTGCGCCCTGGTCTGAGGATGATCCTGGAGAAGGTGGGCCAGCAGGCGCCCGTCCAAGTCGCCAGGGGGCATCTGCCAGTCCCTGCGATAGGCGGCGATTGCCTCAACCAACGCCAGGCTCCAGATACCATCGAGTTCGCCCGCGTGATAGCCGAGCAGTGTCAGCTGCTCTTGTGCGGCCAAGACGTCCTGTCGGTTCAGCTTTTGAGCGTCCGCTGCCGCAGCCGACAGTATCAGAAATACCGCTAGTAGAAATCGTACCATGCGCCTCAATGCTCCAGCCGCTGCCAGAGCATAGCGCGCACAGACGTCCGCGTCAGCTAGGTCGTTTTGCCCAAGCTAATCGGCAGCCGGCGCTTAGTGCACCAGCTTCGGCCCGCCCTTGACGTTGCCGCCTTCCGGCAGGATGCCCAGGCGCCGTGCCACTTCGGTGTAGGCGTCAGCCAGGCTGCCCAGATCGCGGCGGAAGACGTCCTTGTCCAACTTTTGGCCGGTTTTGACGTCCCACAGGCGGCAGCTGTCAGGCGAGATCTCGTCGGCCAGGATCAGGCGCTGGAAGTCGCCGTCATAGATGCGGCCGCACTCGATCTTGAAGTCCACCAGCTTGATGCCCACGCCCATGAACAGGCCTGACAGGAAGTCGTTCACCCGGAGCGCCAGGCTGATCATGTCGTCGATGTCCTGCTGGTTGGCCCAGTTGAAGGCGATGATGTGCTCTTCGGTGACCAGCGGATCGCCCAGCTTGTCGTCCTTGTAGTAGAATTCGATGATCGGGCGGGCCAGCGGCAGGCCTTCCTCCAGCCCCAGACGCTTGGCCAGCGAGCCTGCGGCGACGTTGCGCACGACGACCTCCAGCGGCACGATCTCGACCGCGCGGATCAATTGCTCGCGCATGTTCAGCCGTTTGATGAAGTGGTTGGGCACGCCAATGCCGCCCAGCGCCGTCATGATATGTTCGGAGATGCGGTTGTTCAGCACGCCCTTGCCGTCGATCACGTCGTGCTTTTCGGCGTTGAATGCGGTGGCGTCGTCCTTGAAATACTGGACCAGGGTCCCGGGCTCGGGACCTTCATACAAGATTTTCGCCTTGCCTTCGTAAACCATGCGGCGGCGGGCCATGAGCGTCTCCAAAGGGGTTAGAGCCCGCGGCAGCCGTGCGAGCCAAGAGGGGCGGATATACGGGGATGCCTAAGATTTGCCAAGGGGAACCCTGAGGTCGTCGGCGGTGAGCAGATCCCTGGCCGGTGAACCGCCGTCTAGCGCGGCATCAAGTGTTCCTTGCCTTCCGCCCGCATGATCACGCGGCCAAAATAGTCGACCAGCCCGTAGCACATCACGACCTCCTGGTTGTTGGGGTCGTACCAGGCGTTGATCTGCTCGCATTCGCGGAACGTCACCTTCACGTCGCGCGGCCAGACGACATACCGCTCCATCCCAGCCACCGCGTCGCGCAGGATGCCCGTGGTGTTGAGGAGCTGGATCACTTTGTTCCCAACAGCCGAATTTGCGGGCTGGAAATCAAGAAGGATGCGTCCGCCGGGCGCATCTGACGCGTAGGCGCCGGGGCTATCCGGGCCAAGATCGCGGCTGACAGTTTGCAGGATCAGGTCCCAGGCGCGTTTGCGTTTGTCATACTCCATCTGACAACGCTGGCGTGTGCGGTCCTTGAAGCCGACCCTGTCCGCCAGTTGCAGGTAAAGCTCGGGCTTTGATGCGAAGATGATGCAGAACGCATTGCGAAACCTCTTGAGGTCCGGCGCATGCTCGGACTGCCAGGGCTGTTCTTGCCCGGCCTGCTTTTTCTGCACGCCGCTGTAATACCAGAGCAGCGCCGAATAGCGCACCAGCCCGGCCACGATCTCGCGCTCTTCCGCATTAAGATCCTCGCGCAGCGGGGCACCAGACAGAATGAAGGCCGAGAAACCGTCCGCCACGTCTTCTTCCGGCCCAGTCGCCGGCAGGCCGGTTTCGCCGATCAAGGCGTGGCCGAACTCGTGGAAGAAGACACCCAGCGTGGTCCCCAACAGCACCTGCGCGATGTAGACCTCGTTTGCGTCGATATTGGGCGAGTCCCGTTGGGGATCGCTGCGCCCAATGTCGCCCTCATCCCCGCGCCGGTCGCCGGGGCCTTTGCTGATCGGGGTGTCATTCTCTGGCGCCGGCGGGCCGGCATCGGTCGTGCCGGCCGTGACCACCCGAAAGCCGTCATAGGCAAACCGCCCGGTGCCCAGCGCGACGATCCCCAATCGGCCCGAGAAACCGCTCGACTCTTCGAGCGTGTGCACCTCCTCCCCGTTGAGATAGAGCGAGATGCGGCCGGGAACCTCCCGGATTTCCAGCATGTCGCTGCCATCAAGGGCAGGGCGTGCGCGGTTCAGCGGATAGGCGTTGAATGCGCCGGGCTTGCGTTCAAACAGCTGCGCAGTACCGTCGGTGCCGACGGCAAAGGCCAGATACCTGTCGCTGGCCTGATGATGAAAAATCAGTCCCGCAAAAGCGCCGTTGCCCCGCGGCAATACGCGGACAACGGTCTGGCGTCTGCCGGTCTGCAGGACATTGTCGTTGATCCAGTAGTACTTGATCGAGTTTGGGTCGGTATCGTTACCCAGGATGAACCAACCTTCGGAATCGCGTGCGCGCCAAGGCCCCTCTTGGCCCAGGACGATGCCCTTTGCCAGTGGCCCCAAGTGATCTTCCACGGTGGCCGCTGCTGGGCTGGCCAATCCTACTGCAACCAAAACTGCAAAGGCTGCTCGGCGCCAGAAACCTCGCACGTAAAACGCCTCCCTATCTCCCCAAGGCCAACCGAACCACAGGGGCCCGATTCTGTCCAGCGAGCGGCCCGTGGTGTTGCGTCAGGCCGGCAAATCGCCCATATCCCACGAACCAGTCCGAATAGTCAGCGCCCAGTTATAGGATGGATCGACATGAGCAGCAGCCTGGAAGAACGGGAACGCGGGTTCGAGCGGAAATTCGCCCACGACGCCGAGATGCAGTTCAAGGCCGAAGCGCGGCGCAACCGCCTGCTTGGCGAATGGGCGGCGGAAAAGATGGGCGTCAGTGGTGATGCGGCCCAGGCCTATGCCAAAGAGGTCGTGGCTGCGGATTTCGAGGAACCGGGTGACGAGGACGTGTTCCGCAAGGTGTCGGGCGATTTCGAGGCCAAGGGCGTCAGCATTGCCGAAGAAGAGATCCGGGCAAAGATGGCCGAGTTGATGGCCGAGGCAAAAGCGCAGCTGATGTCCGAAACCGACTGAGCCTCGACAGGGACCTACCATTGACAACCCACCTGTCCTGAGCCAGTTCCCCGCCGCATTGGAGGACTGGCTTGCTTAACGTCGTTTGGTTCAAACGGGATCTAAGGGTCAAAGACCACGCCGTGCTGACAGAAGCGCGGAGCCATGGGCTTGTTCTGCCCCTCTACATCATCGAACCGGACCAATGGGCGCAGTCCACAGCCAGCGCGCGGCAATGGCGTTTTGTAGCACGGGCGCTGGCGGCGCTGCGCACTCAGTTGGCCGTTCTGGGGGCGCCGCTGGTCGTGCGGATCGGCGATTCCGCCGAGGTTTTGGATGAGTTTTGGCGCACCTCGCAGGACATGCAGCTTTGGTCGCATGAAGAGACGGGCGATGCCTGGAGCTTTGCCCGCGACAAACGCATCGCCGCCTGGGCCCAAGAACGCGGCGTTCCCTGGCACGAACAGCCACAAGCTGGCGTGGTGCGTCGTTTGGACAGCCGCGATGGCTGGGCGCAAGTCTGGGACCGGCGGATGGGCACAGCCCCGTTGCCCGCGCCAGAATTGTTGCTAGCACATGGGGTCACACCCGGGCGCATCCCGTCCGAGCGCCTGCTTGGGCTGGACGATGACGATTGCGAGGATGTGCCCGCCGGACCGGATCCGGCGCACCGCCTGCTGGATACGTTTCTGACCACACGGGGCGAGCATTATCGGCGCGAAATGTCGTCCCCGGTGACGGCCTATGATGCGTGCTCCCGCCTGTCGCCGCACTTGGCCTGGGGCACGATCTCGACCCGCGAGGCCTGGCACGCCGCCCGCAAGGCGCGCGCCGATCACCCGCCAGGGGATTTCCGCCGGTCGATCGATAGCTTCATCTCGCGCCTGCACTGGCGCTGCCATTTCATGCAAAAGCTGGAGGACGAGCCTGAGATCGAGACTCATTGCATGCACCGGGGCTACGAGGATCTGCGGGAAGGCGACCATGACGAGGACCGGCTGCAGGCCTGGCTGACCGGCCGGACGGGTTTGCCGCTGGTGGATGCCTGCATGCGGGCGCTTGACGGCACCGGCTGGCTGAACTTTCGGATGCGCGCCATGGTCGTGTCGGTCGCCGCCTACCACCTGTGGCTGGATTGGCGGGCCTTTGGGCCGGGCCTGGCGCGGCTGTTCACCGATTATGAGCCCGGCATTCACTGGAGCCAGTGCCAGATGCAGTCGGGTGTGACGGGCATTAACACCCTGCGCGTCTACAACCCGGTGAAGCAGAGCTATGAACATGACCCGGACGGCGTCTTTATCCGCCGCTGGGTGCCCGAGCTGGATGAGGTGCCGGCGCCCCTGATCCACGAGCCCTGGAAAATGACGGCGATGGAGCAGGAGGCCGCGGGCTGTTTCCTGGGCCGCGACTATCCGATGCCGCTGGTCGACCCGGTCAAGGCAGCAAAGGCCGCGCGCGAGCGGGTCTATGCCGTGCGCCGCACCGATGGCTTCCGCGAAGCCCAGGCGGGCGTGGTTCAGAAACATGCCTCCCGCCGCCGGCCGCGAGCGGAGGCCGCACCCAAGCCCGACGGCCAGATGGACCTGGACCTTTAAGGCGCAGGCCCGCCCCGGATGGGGACGGAACGTCGCGTGGACGCTCCCTCTGGCCGCCCTAGCTCCCGCCTCCATGAGCAAGATGCGGAAGAAGGGCGATCTGCCCACGAAAACCTGCGCCAGCTGCCAACGCCCCTTTACCTGGAGGCGCAAATGGGCGGCCGTCTGGGACGAGGTGCGCTACTGCTCTGATCGGTGCCGCCGCGACGCGAAACGCGCTGCGCGCCCTTGAGCATCCGCAATCTGATCATCGTACTGGGCGACCAGTTGGACATCGACGCGGGTGTCTTCGGCGGCATGGATCCGGCCGAGGATGCCGTTGTGATGGTCGAGGCGCGAGAGGAAGCGGCCTATATCAACCAACACAAGAAGCGTTTGGTGCTGTTCTTCTCTGCCATGCGCCATTTTCGCGATGCGCTGCGCGATCGCGGCTGGACGGTGCACTACCACCCCATCGACGATGAAGGCCCGGCGGAGACGCTTGCCGACGGCATTGCTTTGCACGGGGCGCAGCAATTGCATGTCACTCTGCCGGGCGATTGGCGGGTGCGAAAGGCGCTGCGCGACCGCTTCCCGGGGATCGAGATCCACTCGGACACGCACTTTCTGACCAGCCCGCGCGCGTTCCACGATTGGAAATCGGGCCGCAAGCGCTGGATCCTGGAGGATTTCTACCGCTGGCAGCGCAAGGAAACCGGCCTGCTGATGGAGGGGGACAAACCCCTGGGCGGCCAGTGGAACTTTGACCACGACAACCGCAAAAGCTTCGGTCGTGACGGCCCAGGCCTGACGCCAGGGCGCCCGGACTGCCAACCCGACGCGATCACGCGCGGGGTGATGGCGACGGTCGAGCGGCTGTTCCCCGACGCGCCGGGCTCGACCCAGGGGTTTGCCGAACCGGTCAGCCGTTCCTCGGCGCTGGCGCATCTGGACCAATTCATCCAGGCACGCCTGGTGCACTTTGGCGATTATCAGGACGCCATGGCCACGGGGCACCTGACGCTGTGGCATTCGCGCCTTTCTGCGGCGATGAACCTGAAAATGCTCAACCCGCGCGAGGTGACCGAGCGGGCCATCGCCGCCTTGGACGACGGCGCGCCGATGAATGCGGTCGAGGGGTTCGTGCGCCAGATTCTGGGCTGGCGGGAGTACATCCGCAACGTCTACTGGACCGAGATGCCCGACTACGCGGGCCTGAATGGTCTGGACGCGCGGGCTGAGTTGCCGGGCTTTTTCTGGACGGGCGAGACCGAAATGGCCTGCCTGTCGGATGGGTTAGGTGGACTGGTGCAAACGGGCTATGCCCACCACATCCAGCGGCTGATGGTGATGGGGTTGTTTGCGCTGCTCTGGCGGGCCGATCCCTACCGCTTCCACGAATGGCATATGGAGATGTATCTGGATGCCATCGACTGGGTCAGCCTGCCGAACACGCTGGGCATGAGCCAGCACGCCGATGGCGGGATCGTCGGCACCAAACCCTACACCGCGTCGGGGGCCTATATCGACCGGATGTCGGACTATTGCCGGGGCTGCCGCTTCTCGCCCAAGCAGTCGACGGGCGCGGAGGCCTGCCCGTTCACGGCGCTCTATTGGGATTATCTGGCCCACCATGGCGACCGCTTTCGCCAGAACCGCCGGATGCAGATGCAGATCCGCAATCTGGATCGCAAGGACGCCGACGAGGTCCGCGCCATCCGACAGACCGCCGATCAGATCCGCAAGAAGGTCGCTTAAAGGTCACAGACCGGTTGTTCCTTAACCGCTTGCCTTGGGACCACGCGGGCCCCAGGGCTGCCCCACCATCTATTGCTCGTTCGTGGTGATCGGGCGACCATTGGGCGAGACCAGCCGCGGTTCGCCCTCGGGCCCCGGCGCCGTTTCGGGCCAACGGGCCTCGATCAGACGCTCTTTCTTCATGCGGGCGATGTTGACCTCGTCCTTCTGGTTGCCGCCCAGGACGTGGTAGGTGTGCCGGTCCTCGCCCCAGTAAAAGCCCACATGGCCGCGCCAGTCGCGGGGCGAGTTGCGCCAGAACACCATGACAGCGCCAGGCTGGGGCGTGGGACAGGGGACGCCGAATGTCTTCCAGCGCTGCGCGCCCAGCGGATTGTTGGGCAGCGGCTCCTCGGGCAATTGGCTGGCCACGCAGTGGGCGACGAACAGACCGCACCACGGGATCTCGTCCTTGTCGTAGTTGATGCGCAGCGCTCGCGCCCAGCCCAGGATCGCCTCGGTCGAGCCGCGCCCCGGTGTCTCCTGCGTGCCGATCAGGTTAAAGGCCTCCTGGAACCAGGGCATTGTCGGCGGGATGGTCAACTGTTCGTTCTGGATCGTCGGGGTTGCCGGCACGCTGGCCGCATCGCCCATCAGCGCCCGGGCCGTGTTGCGCCCGACGATCCCGTCGACCGTCAGGCCCCTGGCAGCCTGAAACTCCTTGATGGCGCGGATCGTCTTGCGCCCGCGCACCCCGTCTATCGGGCCGGGATCGAAGCCGGCTTTCTTCAGGGCCTGTTGGATCTGCTTGGTCGTCATGGCGTCCTCCTGATGTCGCGTTCCAGCATGTTAACCGTACCGAATCGTGACGGTTGTGACGATTGCCACACCCTCGTCAGGGGATTGTCAGCCGCGCATTCTGCTGCCGTCCGGATCAAAGGCTGGGCGGTTTGTGACCGTGGCCCCGTGCGGGTCCCCACCGATGTCTAAAAGCACGCGCGCCCCTTCGGCCCGGGCAGCGGGATCAGTCAGATCGGCAATCGCCACGGGGCGGCCAACCCGGAAACCAAACGCGGCCGAGGTCGTCTTGCCGACGATTTGATCGCCCAAGCGCACAGGCTCGTGGCCGTGCGGCCAGGCGTCTGAATCATCCAGGACCAGGCTGACCAGCCGGTTTTGCGCGCCGCGATCACGCTGGGCCAGCAGGGCGTCGCGGCCGATGAAGTCCGTGTCCCAGCCCACCGCGAAGCCCAGCCCCGCCTGTAGGGGAGAGATGTCGGTATCCAGGTCATGGCCATACGACAGATAGCGCTTTTCGATCCGCATCGCGGTCTGGGCCAGCGTGCCCGCGGGGCGTGCGCCGGCGTTGACCAAGGCCTGCCACAACCGCGTGGCATCTGCGGCGGGGCAAGTAAGCTCTCATCCCGCCTCGCCCACATAAGACAGCCGCACCGCTGTGACGGGCATATCCGCCACGCGGATCTTGCCTGCGCGGAAGTAGCCGAGATTGGACAGCCCCGCCGCCCCGGCTGCTTCCGCGACCGAGGCCGCCTGCGGGCCCATCAGACCGATCACGGCAAAGTCTTCGGTCACATCGGTCAGGGTGACGTTGTTGAAGCCGCCATCCACTTGTTGTCGGGTCAGCCAGGTCATGTCGCGTTTGACCGCGCTGGTGCCGACGGACAGGCGGTAGTCGTCCGCGCCCAGTCGCATCGCCGTCAGGTCCGAGACGATGCCCCCGCGCGCGTTCAGCATCTGGGTGTAGATCGCCCGGCCCACTGGACGGTTCATCTTGTTGGCGCAGACCCGGTCCAGAAATGCCGCTGCATCGGTGCCGCTGACCGCAATTTTGCCGAAACTGGACAGATCGAAGACCGCTGCTTCGCGATGGGCCGCGTCGACTTCCGCCGCCACGCGGTCGTGCCAATCTGGTCGCCCAAAGCTGAGCTTCGGCGGCGCGCCATCAGCGAAGAACATCGGGCGTTCCCAGCCAAAGACCTGGGTGAAGACCGCGCCGGCCGCCCGGTGCTGATCGTCCAGCGGCCCCGTCCGCAGGCCCCGGGCGGATCTGTACTGTCGGCCGGGATAGGCGATCTCGTAGTGTTTGCCCAATACCTCCGGCGCGCGGGCGGCCAGCGCCGCCGCCGAGTTCCAGCAGGCTGGAAAGCGGGCAGGGTCGGCCTCGCCCAGGTCGACCGGCATGGCGCCTTCGGCAATCGCGCGGGCCAGTGCCATGCCTGCGCCGCCGCCGGTGGCGACACCGACCGAGTTCATGCCGCAGCCTAGGTAAAGGCCGCGCGTCTCCGCCGTCTCGCCCAACAGGAAGCTGGAATCGGGTGTGAAGCTCTCCGGCCCGTTTAGCAGCATTCGCACGCCTGCATCCGCCAGCGGCGGCAGGCGGTGCAGCGCGTTCTCCATCATCGGTTCGAAATGCTCCCAATCCTCGGGCAGCAATTGGAAGGCGAAGTCTTCGCCCAGCGCTTCCGGGGCGATAGCCTTGCCCATCGGCTCGAAACAGCCGACCAGCAGGCCGCCTGAATCGTCGCGAATGTAGAGATGCGCGTCATGGTCGGACAATGTCGGCAGGTTGCCGTGGATGCCGTCGATAGGCTGGGTCAGCAGGTAGAAGTGCTCGCAGGGATAAAGGGGCACGTCCACGCCGCCCAAAGCGGCAATCTGGCGGGACCAGAGCCCGGTGCAAATGGCGGCGGCGTCGCAGGCGACGGTGCCTTGCGAAGTCTCGATCCCCGTTACCCGGTCGCGGTCGGTGCGGATGCCGGTGACGGCGGTATCCTCAAAGATGCGGGCGCCGCCGGCCTTGGCGCCCTTGATCAGCGCGGCGCAAAGGTCCGATGGCGAGACGCGGCCATCATCCGGCGACCAGACCGCGCCCAACACGTCATCGGTGCGCATCAGCGGCCATCGTTCGGCAGCTTCGCCGCGCGAGACGTTCCACGCCCGGACACCATAGACCTGGGCCAGCGCCTCCTGACGACGGATGTGGGTCAGCCGGTCGGGCGAGGTGGCAATGGACAGCGAGCCTTCGCAGATCCAGCCGGTGGCTTGTCCGGTCTCGGCCTCCAGCCGCGCATAGAGATCGACCGAGTATCGGATCAGCTCCGTCAGGTTCTTCGTAGAACGCAGCGCCCGCACCTGCGCGGCGGAATGCCAGGTGGTGCCGCTGGTCAGCTTGTTGCGTTCGATCAGGATGGCATCCACCCCGGCCTCGGCCAGGTGGTAGAGGGTGGCGCAGCCCATGATCCCGCCACCGATCACGACGGCGGCGGCATGTTGGGGAAGGGCGTCTGGCATGGCTGTCTCGGCAGGCGGCGGATCATGGATCGGTCTGCGCACCGTGGCGCTGCTGAATGGGAAAGACCAGCCCTTGCGTCAGGTGCCCTGTATCGTTGGCCTAGACGACAGTAACGCAGCCTTCGGTACGTTCCGCCAGCCAATAACCTCAGGTATCCGGGAGAGCGCCCCACCGCCCCAGGCAGGATCGCGCTATCCGCACGGCCTTCTGATTCGGCTAGGCGCCAAATCCGCCATGGATTCCCGGTCTGGTTGCACGGTTTTTCGCCACGGCGAAGCGGATATGTCCAATAACAGTGCGGTCGCCACAAAATGGCGTATCACAGTGCGCAATTGCAGCATTTGCGCTGGTGCAGCGCTTGACGACAAGTGATGCTCCTGTTCAATTCCGCTGATGGGGCTCGCCCCAGAAACACCCGTGGGGAGACAACCCCCGTAACACCCATTGGGCCAAGATGGCCCGCCCTGACGACACAGGGATGAGGAAAGAGGTACGCAAATGCGAACATCTGTATTTTTCGGCACGGTGGCCGCTGCAGGTCTTGCTGCAGGTCTGGCGAGTGCCGCGACTCTGGACGACGTGAAGGCGGCCGGCGAACTGAAGTGCGGCGTCTCGACCGGTCTGGTCGGCTTCGCGGCGCCGGATGCCAGCGGTGAGTGGGCCGGCTTTGACGTGTCGGTCTGCCGGGCTGTTGCCGCAGCGGTGCTGGGCGATCCCAGCGCGGTCAAGTTTGTGCCGACCACCGGTAAGACGCGCTTCACGGCTTTGGCTTCGGGCGAAGTTGACATGCTGGCCCGGAACACGACCTGGACCTTCTCGCGCGATGTTGACCTGGGCTTCGAGTTCGTCGGTGTGAACTACTACGACGGCCAAGGCTTCATGGTCCCGGCCGAACTGGGCGTCTCTTCGGCCACGGAATTGGACGGCGCGACCGTCTGCATCCAGACCGGCACCACGACCGAACTGAACCTGGCTGACTTCTTCCGTGCCAATGGCATGAGCTACGAGCCGGTTCCGATCGAGACCAACGCCGAAGCACAGCAGAAGTACCTGGCGAACGCCTGTGACGTCTACACGACGGACGCCTCGGGCCTGGCCGCGACCCGCGCCACCTTCGAAGATCCGGCCGCACACGTCGTGCTGCCCGAGATCGTTTCAAAAGAGCCGCTGGGCCCGCTGGTCCGCCACGGTGACAACCAGTGGGGCGACATCGTCCGCTGGACCCTGAACGCGCTGATCACGGCTGAAGAGCTGGGCGTTTCCTCGGCAAACGTTGACGAGATGAAGGGCGGCACCAACAACCCGGAAATCAACCGTCTGCTGGGCACCGAAGGTACCCTGGGCGCGATGCTGGGTCTGGACGCCGACTGGGCCTATCGCGTGATCAAAACGCAGGGCAACTACGGCGAGATCTTTGAGACCAACATCGGTGAAGCGACGCCGATCGGTCTGGCCCGCGGCCTGAACGCCAAGTGGACAGACGGCGGCCTACTCTACTCACCGCCGTTCCGTTGATCTGACGGAAGACTACCGGGGCGCGCCACTGAGGCGCGCCCCACTCACTTTGGGGACTTCGAAGTAGTTTGAAGGGACGCTGAATGTCCGTAACAGCGGCGCCGCCGAGCGAGGGCTTTCGATTAAGCCAGCTAATCTACGACACGCGCTATCGCGGAATGACGATCCAGATCGTCGCCTTGTTCGCGCTGATGCTCGCCGTCGGCTGGCTGGTGTCCAACGCAATCGCCAACCTGGAAGCGTTGGGTAAGGATTTCAATTTCTCCTTCCTATTTGCCACGTCGGGCTACGATGTGAACCAGCGGTTGCTGGAGTATTCCTCGCAGTCGACGCATGGCCGTGCCGCCGTCATGGGCATTTTGAATACGCTGGTTCTGGCTGCTGCCGGCTGCATCACTGCAACGGTTATCGGCGTTCTCGCCGGGGTCGCGCGCCTGTCAAAGAACTGGCTGATCGCACGGCTGATGACGATCTATGTCGAGGCATTTCGGAACGTCCCGACGCTGCTTTGGATCATCATCGTCGTTGCCATCGTGAACGAGACGCTTCCGGCGCCCCGCGACTTCCGCGGCGTAGAAACGGGCGCTTTCGTCTTCACGAACCGGGGCTTTTATCTCCCGGAACCGTTGTTTTCACGCAGTCTGGGTGACATCGACCTGACCCTTCTGAAGATCTCGATCGACCTGCTGGCGGTGCTGGCTGTGGTGTTTGCCGGGCTCTACGTCTCGAAGCGGATCGGATCTTGGGCGGACGCCAAGCAAGCCGCCACCGGCGACCGGCCCACCGTGGTTTGGTACCGGCTGGGCATCGTCTTTGTGCCGCTGATCATCCTGTTGGTCGCTCTGGGCTTCCATCTGGGCTATGCCGAACTGAAGGGTTTTAACTTCAAGGGTGGCACCTTCATCCGCGAGAGCTTTGTCGGCCTGTGGATCGCGCTGTCGCTCTACACCGGCGCCTTCATCGCAGAGAACGTGCGCGCGGGCATTCAGGCGATCTCGAAAGGTCAGACCGAAGCTGCCTACGCCCTGGGCTTGCAGCCGGGACGCACGATGAGCCTGGTGATCCTGCCGCAGGCGCTGCGGGTGATCGTGCCGGTAATGATCTCGCAGTATCTGAACCTGACCAAGAACACCTCGCTGGCCATCGCGGTCGGGTACATGGACGCAACCGGGACACTGGGCGGCATTACCCTGAACCAGACCGGCCGCGAGATGGAGACGATCCTTTTGCTGATGGCCTTCTATCTGGTCGTCTCGCTGTCGATAAGCGCGGTCATGAACATCTACAACGAACGCACGAAGCTGAAGGAGCGCTGAGATGGCCGCAGATTCCGTTGCCTTCGTTGCGACTAAGGAAATCCCGCCCTCGCCGCCGCCGGCGAACAGCGTTGGGCCCGTGAAGTGGCTGCGCGAGAACTTGTTCTCTGGCCCGGTCAACTCGATCCTGTCGGTCATTTGCGTCGGCTTCATCGTTTGGATGCTGGCCTCGATCATCCCGTGGTTCTTGGACAGTTCTTGGACGCCTGAGGAGATGTCGCTGAAGGGCTGCCGGGCGGAGGCATCCGGCGCGTGCTTCGCCGTGATCGTCGAGCGGTTCTGGCAGTTCATCTTCGGTTTCTACCCGTCGGACCAGTACTGGCGCCCTACGCTGGCCTTTGTGCTGCTGCTTGTGTCGATTTGGCCGGTGCTGTTTTCGTCAGCGCCGCGTAAGCTGTTGATGCTGACGGCGGTCTATCCCGTGCTGGCCTTCTGGCTGATCTGGGGCGGAACGATCTGGGGACCGATCGCGGTCGTCGCAGGCGTTGTCGTGGGCGCGATGATCTTCATGAAGGGCGAGGATGTCTTCAACAGCCTGATTGGCGACGCCTTCGGACCGATCGTGAAGATCGTCGTCTCGGTGCTGGCCGTTGTGCTGTGGATGATGTTACTGGTGGTTCCGATTGACTCGGCGCTCAGTTCGGTCCTGGACATCGGGTTGGAACCGGTCGAGAGCGCCAAGCTGGGCGGCTTCATGCTGTCCTTGATCATTGGCGTCACGGGCATCGCGGCATCGCTGCCCATCGGCGTGGCCTTGGCGCTGGGCCGGCAGTCCAAGCTGTTCGTGGTGAAGACAATCTCGGTCGGGTTTATCGAGTTCATCCGCGGCGTGCCGCTGATCACCCTGCTGTTCGTGGCCCACGTCCTGTTGAACTACTTCCTGCCGCCAGGCACCGAGTTCGACATCATCCTGCGCGTTTGTATCATGGTGACCTTGTTCGCCAGCGCTTACATGGCCGAGGTGATCCGCGGTGGTATCGCTGCACTGCCCAAAGGTCAGTATGAAGCGGCGGATGCCATGGGGCTGACTTATTGGCAGGCGCAGCGGCTGATCATCCTGCCGCAGGCTTTGAAGATCTCGATCCCGAACATCGTCTCTACCTTCATCGGGCTCTTCAAGGACACGACGCTGGTCATCGTCATTGGCCTGTTGGACCCGCTGGGTCTGGCCGGCACCACCCGTGCGAATGCAGAGTGGAACGGTATCTTCACCGAACTCTACCTGTTCATCGCCGTTTTCTTCTTCATCTTCTGCTTCGGCATGTCCCGCTACTCGATGTATCTCGAGCGTAAGCTGGCAACCGACCACCGTTAAGGAGGCAACCATGTCAGACACTGCCGTAAATCTAACTGAAGAGCGCTCGGTCGATCGCGATGCGATGACGGTCTCGGACGAAGAGGCCATCGTCATCCGCGATATGAACAAGTGGTACGGTGAGTTCCACGTGCTGCGGGATATCAACCTAACCGTCTTCCGGGGCGAGCGCATCGTTGTCTGCGGCCCGTCGGGCTCGGGCAAGTCGACGCTGATTCGCTGCATCAACCGGCTGGAGGAGCACCAGGCGGGCGACATCATCGTGGACGGGACCGAGTTGAACTCGGACCTCAAGAACCTGGACAAAGTCCGGGCCGAGGTCGGCATGTGCTTTCAGCACTTCAACCTCTTCCCGCACCTGACGATCATGGAGAACTGCACGCTGGCCCCGATCTGGGTGCGCAAGACGCCGAAGAAGGAAGCCGAAGAGACGGCGATGCACTTCCTGGAGAAGGTCAAGATCCCGGAGCAGGCGCACAAATATCCGGGCCAGCTGTCCGGCGGTCAGCAGCAGCGTGTGGCCATCGCCCGCTCGCTCTGCATGCGCCCGCGGATCATGCTGTTCGACGAGCCGACATCCGCCCTTGACCCAGAGATGATCAAGGAGGTGCTCGACACCATGATCGATCTCGCCCAGGAGGGGATGACAATGATCTGCGTGACGCACGAAATGGGCTTTGCCCGTCAGGTGGCGAACCGGGTGATCTTCATGGATGCCGGGCAGATCGTGGAGCAGAACGAGCCGGAGGAGTTCTTCCAGAACCCGAAATCCGACCGGACGAAACTGTTCCTGAGCCAGATCCTGGGACACTGACCGCACGGCGCCTCGCGGCGCAGTGCTGGTGACTTCTTTGGCCGGTGCTCCCTTGGGGGCCCGGCCTTTTCTTTGATTAATTTGGCCCATGTGAGTTTCCTCACAGAGCGACTCGGTCCCACGCCCGCAGATTAACCATCATCAGAAGGGAAGCAGGTGGTCACCTGCAAGTTTGATGGGGCGAAAGATGGAATACTTGGTTTGGTACCCGACCGTTGTGTCAATGATGATGCTGTCCGCGATCATGACCGTCGGCGCTTGCTAAGACGGGCGCCTGTTCAATGAGCCGATCAGGCGTCCATCAACTCGCGCGGCTTGGCAAAGTCCACAAAACGTGCCGAATTGAATTCCAACATTTGCCAGCTGGCAAATGGGACTTCCAAAACAGCCGCGGCCGCGGTTGGGAAGTGCTCGAACGCCCGTCGGCAGCGGCGATTTTCATGCCCGTCCGCGAGCTTGCGCACCAAAGAGCCCAAGCCGGGTTGGTGGCCGACCAGCAGGGCGCAATTGACGCGGTCTGGCAGAGCGTTGAGCCTGTCCAACATCTCGCCCGGCGTCGCGTGGTAGAGGACCCGCTCCACAAGGGGTTCCGGCAAACTGGCAACCTTCTCACGCATGCGCGCGACGGTTTCCCGGGTTCGCACTGATGACGAGCTGAGAATAACGTCGGGCTTGTGACCACGATGCGCCAGCCAGTCAGCGATCACAGGCGCCGCGCTGCGCCCGCGACCGTTTAGCGGCCGGTCATGATCGTCGAGACCTGGGTCAACCCAGCTCGACTTTGCATGACGAAGAAGGATCAATTTCTTCATACATTTGATCGTGGGACACCCGAACGATTCGTCAATTTTTGTTCGCGCTTATCCACATGAAATGAGGGGCGCTGGGGATAACCGCTGAACTTTTGCTCAGGCGGGGACCTCTTGGCCATGCGTCGTCGTGAAGGCGGACATGTGGAACCGTCGTTGCTCGAGCGGCAAGTCTAACCCCGCACCTGCGGGGCAGGCCCGCCGGACAAGGCAGCCGTCACGGCAGGCCCGGCCAGCCTCGGACAGGACGTGCCTTGCGCAGCGTTCCGCATCGTACTGACCGTTGGCGAAGGCCGAGATGGGGCACGCGGTTCTGCAGGGCGCATGGCATTGGTCGCAGGGGGCTTCTTGCAGCGCAGGCACCGTGATCGTTTCGCCAAAGCCCAGGGCGCCGCGATATGAGATCCAGAGCCCACGCTTTGCACTGGCCATCATCGAGACGGGAGACACCTGCGCCCCTTCGCCCTCTGTCGCCCAGCGGTAGAAGGGCTGCCAAGGCGGCCCCGCAAACGGGAAGAAGGCCGTCGCATCCAAATCCGCCGCCAGCTTTTCAATGACCCGGCGCGACCAACGATCCATCGGTTCCGGGGCGCCGTCCAGCGCCTCTGGCGAGGTCTCAAACGACTGCCACATTGCCGGCCCTGCGGGCCCAAGCAGGAACAGCGTTCCGATGCCGGTCAGAGAGGCATCATCCTCTGCAGGATGGAACGCACCGACGATGTCCAGGCCGCAAGCCGCACAGGCGGTGGCGACGTCATCCCCGGTCATGACCGCCAGAACGGAAAAGCCAGCGACCAACCCAGCCGCCCCGGCGCCTTCGTCTGGTGTTCGGGCAGACCGATCTCCATCCCTTGATGCCCGCCGGCCGGTTGGTCGGTGTAGGTCCCAAACAGCCGATCCCAAAGCGACAGGTTAAAGCCGAAGTTCGTGTCGTGCTCGGCGCGCTCTGTCGAGTGGTGGACACGGTGCATATCAGGCGTGACCACGAACAGGCGTAGCCAGCGGTCTATCGGCCGCGCGATCCGGATGTTGGCATGGTTGAACATGGCTGCACCGTTCAACACAATCTCGAACAGGATCACCGCCCAGACCGATGCTCCCAACGCGTAGACCAGGGCGATCTTGAAGAACATGGACAACGCGATCTCGATCGGATGGAAGCGGATCGCGGTGGTGACGTCAATGTCGCGATCAACGTGGTGCACCCGATGCAGCCGCCACAGGAACGGGATCTTGTGGCTGGCCCAATGCTGAAACCAGATCGCAAAGTCCAATGCGATGAAGACGATGGCGACCTCTAGCCAGATCGGCCAATCAAGCGCGTTGAACAGCCCGATTCCGTTGGCGGACGCATCGATCGAGGCCAGGACGGCGGCCGCTCCCAGCCCAGCCTTCAGCACAAAGGTCGTGGCCGAGTTCAGCACGGCGATGGCCCAGTTGGTGGTCCACCGACTGGACCGGGTCAGCGCACGCTGACGCATCGGCGCCAGCACCTCCCACACTGCCATCAGTGCGAAAATGCCGAAGAAGACCCCAAGCCGCAGTGCCGTATCGTCAGCCATTCAAGTCCTGTACACCCGTCAAGTTGCGCATTGGTCTCAGATAATAGCACGACCATCGCGCTTGGAAGTGCGTTACACCGGCTTGTGAGGCACTGAAAACGCCCTTGCCATACGGACCATATCTGCGGGGTGGCCGGCGCTGGGTTGGTGATTTCGCTTTCGCACCCAGCAGCCCCACTACCGCAGGCCGGTCCATTGTGCATGGCAGGCGAATTCCCTAGACCGGCTGCGAACACTAAGGGGAGGTCGCGCAATGGCTCAGCACGGATACGAAACGGGGCGCTTGAACTTGCCATTCGTCGGCATTTGTACGTTCGGCAAGTACCCCTACGTCGCCGATTGGGATGCGATCGACGCGGACGTCGCCGTGCTGGGGGCACCCTTCGATTTTGGTGCCCAATACCGCAGTGGTGCGCGCTTTGGCCCCCGCGCCATCCGTGAGGCATCGACGTTGTTCTCCTTTGGGCATGCGGGTGCCTATGACCACGAGGATGACGTGACCTATCTGCCGGCCGAGACGACGCGCGTGGTCGATTTGGGCGATGCTGATATCATCCACACCGATACGATCGGCAGCCATAAGAACATCGAACTGGGCGTTCGCAAGATCTTGTCGGCCGGCGCCATTCCCGTCGTTCTTGGTGGCGATCACTCGGTCAACATTCCTTGCGTGACTGCCTTTGATGACCAGGAGCCGATCCATATCGTGCAGCTTGACGCGCATCTGGACTTTGTCGATGAGCGGCACGGCGTGCGCTATGGCCATGGCAACCCGATGCGACGGGCGGCCGAGAAACCCTATGTCACTGGGCTCTCCCAGATCGGGATTCGCAATGTATCGTCAACGGCGCGGGACGGGTACGAAGCCGCGCGGGCGATGGGATCGGACATCCTTTCGGTGCGCCAGGTGCGCAAGCTTGGCGTGGATGCGGTGCTGGCGCGCATTCCGGAAGGTGCGCGATACTATGTGACGATCGACATCGATGGATTCGACCCGTCGATCGCACCGGGTACCGGCACGCCCAGCCATGGCGGGTTCCTCTACTACGAAGGGCTGGAGCTGCTCGATGGGTTGACCAAACGGGGCCGCGTGGTGGGGGTCGACTTGGTCGAGGTGGCGCCCGACTACGATCCAGCTGGGCAGACCTCGACCCTGGCGGCTCAGCTTTTGCTGAACTTCATCGGGCGGATCCTGCACAATCGCGCCTAGCTGCAGCTCTGCCACAGCCAGGCGCGGGGCCAGGCCGTTTCAGGCCAGGTCGTCTGTTCCCGCAACCAGGGCGTGGTGACTGATCGAGCCGGCCGTGCGCGTCTGCAGATGTTCCTGGTAGTCTGGGTCTGCCATGAACGCCTGGGCGGCTTCCTTAGACGGCCATTGGATAATGATCCGCAGTGCCGGATCCTGGCCTTCCCCTTCCAGACGCATGTGATCCGCCGTACGGGCCAGGTACCTGCCGCCGTGTTTGGCAACCAGCGCGTTTGCGGTGGGAAGGTAGCCGGGTATCCAGTCCTGACTGGTCGGCGTCACCTCAAGCACAGAATACGTAGACATCCGCGCACTCCTTTCCTGGTCGATCTCAATCGATCCGCGTCATTTCGTTCAACGTGAAGTCCGCCACGGCGCCGTCTGTGGCGGCCATGTAGGCCGCGAGATGCGGCGCTTGCATATGGGTCTGCCACAGCTCGCGGCTTTCCCAATTCTCGTAGAAGACGAAGAAGCCCGGGTTCTCGTTGTCCACGTGCAGATCGTACTGCAGACACCCCTTTTCGGCACGGGTGATGGGCACCAGTTTTAACAGCTCGGCTCGAACCAGGTCTTCTTTACCGGCCACGGCGGTGATCTGTGCCAGGATCGTCAGGGGCATGCGCATTCTCCAGATTTGATGTCTGCCAGATTTGATTTCTGGAGATGGCTACCTTACCGTCATCAAACAGTCATACCGATATCGATTGCATATAGTGTCAAAAAAGATACCAAGGGCGCCGCGATGCACAAAGTCAAACATCCCCGCTGGGATTGCTCTCCCGGGTGCCCGGTCGAGGCCGCGATCGGCCTGATCGGCGGCAAATGGAAGTGCGTGATCCTGTGGCATCTGCATGCAGAGGGAACGCTTCGGTTCAGCGAGCTTCGGCGCCGGGTGCAGAATGTCACGCAGCGCACCATGACCAATCAGCTGCGCGAACTGGAAGCCGATGGTCTGGTCCATCGCGAGGTCTATCCGCAGGTGCCGCCCAAGGTCGAATACAGCCTGACCGAGATGGGCCGCGGCTTGGGGCCCATCCTGTTGGCGCTGAAGGACTGGGGCGAGGCGCATATCGACCTGTTCGGGGGTGGAGAAGCACCGGATGCACCCAAGGCCGCCGCGGCGCTTTAGGCGTCGAGCGCTGCCATCACGCGGGCGCAGAAGCCATCGCAGTGATCGCGATCGATCCAGCGCACCACCACGACCAATCGCAGTGCAAGGTCCATCCAGATCACGTTGCGGCCCACGCCGAGCGCAAAGAATGACGTCCGCGGGGCCGACGGCATGTGGGCGCCATCGCCGTTCAGCCACCACAGCAGACCGTAGGAAGGGTTGAGGGGGCAGGGCTCTTGGCAGGCCTGAATCCAGCTTTCGGGCAGCAACTGTTGCGCGCCCCAACGCCCGCCCTGCGCCATCAGCAGGCCGACGCGGGCGTGATCTGTCGTCGGGATGAAAAGACCCCCACCCCAGTGCGCGCCGCCCGAAACACTTTCCATAGGTTGCCCGTCGATCTCGACGGTCGATTGTGCGCCATAGCCCTGCCAGCGCCAGGCGTCAGAGGCCCCGATCGGATCCATGATCCGCTGCTTCAGCACCTCGGGCAAGGGGCGGCGGAACACCCGCATCAGCGCATAAGCCAGGACGTTGACGCGGATATCGTTGTACTCCCAGTAGGTGCCTGGCGCCTGCAGCGGCCGCGGTGTCCCCTTCTTCGTGGCTTCACCTGGAGCCGAGCCCAGACTGCGATAGTGATCGATGCGATCTTCCTTGGTCCAAAGCGTCCCCTGCCATTCGGAGGTGTTGTTCAGCAGGTGACGCCAGGTGATGGCGCGGTTCTGATCGGTCGAGAAGAGGTCGGGCACCGTCTCGACACACGGCGCATCCAGCGTGATGAGCCCATCGGCGGCGGCCAGCCCAGCGCAGATCGACAGATAGGATTTGGCAACCGAAAAGGTCATGTCCGGCGCGTCCACCGGCCCCCACTGGGTCACCAGCTTACCGTCGCGCAGGACCATCCCCGAGGGGTCGCCGCGCGGCGCTGTGGGCCCAATAATCTCGCCGTCAGGCAGAGGCTCAGAGAATTGGCCGCCTGCCAGTGCCTCTGCGATGTCGCGGTCCATCTGGCTTTCGTGGACCCGCGCGAAGTCGATGGCCTGGGCCAGCTTCGCGTGGTCAAACCCTGCCACCTGTGCGGTCGTTGACGGCAGATCGGTCATGCGGTTGCTGGTTGCGGCAGGCGCTTCGGCAGGCAGACCACCGCCGCCAGGATGATCGCCGCGGACGTGGCCAGGATCCAGAACAGCATGTCAAAGCCCCAGGTCTCGTAGACGATGCCAATCAGGGGCAGTGCGACGGCAAGCACCGTGAAGCTGACGACGTAGCGCACGCCATAGATCCGGGCGCGGTAGGCACCGGAGGCCATCTTGCCGATCATGTAGTCGTTGATGGGTATCTGCCCGAATGCGCCCAGCATGAAGCCCAAGGCCACCAACAGCGCCACCTCGTTCTCCAGCCCCGGCATGGCGGCGAAGAACACGATCTGGATGACGGCAACCACCATGAAGACCCTGCGCGGGCCGATCTTGTCCAATGAAAGACCGACGGCCAGCTGCGCCAGCGAGGCGACGGCGAACACCAGGAAGGCCGTGGCACCGATCAGGGTGGCCACATCCGTGTTGCCGGGGGTGACCCCATCCAGCGCCGCGGCGGCACGGGTTGCCAAGTCCTGCAAACGCTCGTCAAAGATCTTCGGCAGGGCGAAGGTGGTTGATTGGAAGATGATCGAGGACACGGCGGTGGTCAGAAAGACGATGGCCGACACCCGGAAGAGAAGCCGCTTGTAGTCGGGGTCCGCTACGGCCGCACTAGCGGCTTTTGCCGGCGCCGGGCTGCTAACCATTAGGTCGCGGAACAGTCCCCAGTAGAACAGGCCTAATGCGATGGAGATTGCGCCAGGCAGAAAGAACGCAGACCGCCAACCGGCGGTATCGATCATGTAGCCCGTCAGCAGGGCGGCCGACGCCACGCCCAGGTTGCCCCAGACGCCGTTCATGGCGATCCGCATACCCGTGTTCTTCCACTTTGCGGTCACGATCGCCAGCCCAACCGGGTGATAGATTGCCGCGAACACCCCAATGATGAAAAGCCCGATGCCCATCTGCAGCGGGGTCTCTGCGAAGCCGGTTGCGATAGATGCCACGCCGACGCCGATGAAGAAGACGACCATCATGCCGTCACGGCTCCACCGGTCAGCCAACCACCCCGCGGGCAGGGCAAACAGCCCAAACGCCCAGAAACCCGGCGTCGCGTAGAGCAGCAACTCGCCATAGGTGACGTCCCAGTCGCGGCTCAGCGTCAGTGCAGCGACTGTCGCAAAGACCAGCATGAACAGGTGGTCGAGAAAGTGCCCAATATTCAGCATCAGGAAGTGGGCGCGGTCGCGGGTCATGCGCGAACCTTCATCGCTTCCACCGGTTTTGCAATCCCCTTGAGGATAAGTTCACCGGCAGGCTCGGCTTCGACGCGATCCTCCAGCGCAATGAAGGCGCGCGGGGCCAACAGGATCTCGCCGTCGGCAGCAACCTCGCAAAGCCGGGCTGCCAAGTTCACAGCTGGCCCGTTCGCCGTGTAATCGTAGCGGCCTTCGTACCCAACCATACCGACGGTTGCGTAGCCCAGCGAAAGGCCCGCCCCAAAGCCCAGGCGATGGCCCAGCTTACGCCAGCTCGCACAGATCTCGGTCATTCGGGCATGCATCGCCCGGGCCAGGTTCAAAGCGTCGCCAGCCGGATCGTCGCAGGGTAGTGGGTCGTTGAAGATCACCATGATCCCGTCGCCCGATCGGTGGTCGACCCCCGCGCCATGCTCGGCGATCAATCGCCCCATTTCCTGATGGTATGTCTGCAGGAGCTCGATGGTCTCCTCGGGCTCTGCCGTCTCGCAAAACGCCGTGAACCCGCGCACGTCACAAAAGAGGACAGCGATGAGCGCCCGGTGGGATGACAACATCTCCTCGCCCTGCGTTACCACCGCATCGGCAACGGCGGCAGGCAGGAACCGTTTCAGTTTGCCCATTCGTTCGATCTCGCCGACTTGGTCCTCGACACGCGCCTCCAAAGACGCATTCAGCGCCTGTACCTCTGCGGTTCTGGCCTCGAGTGCCCTGAACTGGCGGACGTTTTCTATGGCGATCACTGCCTGGGCTGCGAAGGTTTCGATCAGCATGATCTCGTCCGGCCTGAATGGCTGGAGCTGTGTGCGGTTCAGGGCAATCGCGCCAATGCCGACGTCGTTGCTGAGCAGCGGTACGGCCAGCAGAGAGCGGGCGCCATCCTGCTCGACCATCTGTACCACCAAGGGGTCGCGATCCCGGTAACTGGTGCCCTCGCGGACATCGTCCACGGTCAGGCTTTGTCGTTGCCTAATCGCCGTCTGTGGGGTGTAGCTGGCTGCCAGGTCGAACTGTTGGCCGACGAAGAACGTCCCTGAATTCGGGCCGCATTCTGCCACGGTCGTCGTGCGGGTGCGGGCGTCATTCACCAGAACCAATCGGCCTGCATGGGCATCGCAAAGCTCGACCGCGCTTCTGAGGATGGCGTCGAACACGGGTTGCTCGTCGTCTCGGGAACGGCTGATGACCTCCAGCACCTGCCGGGTTGCGGCTTCGCGTTCCAGGCGCGTCTGAAGTTCCTTGAACTGGCGGACGTTTTCGATCGCTATGACAGCCTGGGCGGCGAAGGTTTCAACCAACGCAATCACGTCAGGCGCAAACGGCCGCAGTTCCTTGCGACTCAAGGTGATGACACCGATCGCCTGGTCATCGAGCACCAGCGGGACAATGAGATAACTGTGCAGGCCTTCTTCTTCGACCAGCTTCACCCGAACAGGTTCGCCTGTCCGGTAGAGATCGTCGTCGGCGATATTGTCGATGCTGATGACGCGTGCGCTCTCGAAGGCTTGTGAAACTGGGCCGGGGTCCGAGAAGGGATACTCGTGACCGATCCCGAAGCCCGTCAGTGGTTCACCGCACATTGCGCGGACCCGGCCATGCGCGCCGTCTTCGGTGCGGATATGCAGCCGGGCAGAGACCGCGTCGCAAAGGGTCATCGCGCGTTCGAGGATAGCGTCAAACACGGGCTGCTCATCGTCTCGGCTTTGGCTGATGACCTGTAGGATTTCAGCCGAGGCAGCCTCTCTTTCCAGTCGCGTTTGGAGTTCCTTGAACTGCCGTACATTCTCGATGGCGATGACGGCTTGTTCGGCAAAGGCTTCAACCAGCGCGACCTCTTCATCCGTGAAATCGCGCACCTCACGCCGGTAGAGCCCCAGCGACCCGATCGCGCGTCCATGGTGGAGGAGCGGCACAGCGACAAAGCTGCGGATGCCCTCTTCCTCGACCGCCGTCACCCGCACCGGATGGCGCCCCGGATATGCCGCATCGTCGGAGAGGTCGGTGACCCGGATCACCCGCGCCTCGCTGACGGCTTTGGCGACGATGATGGGGCTGTCTAGGGGCCAGGGAGGCGCATCTGCCCGCAGAAAGTCGGACCGAGCGCCACGGTAGGCGGCGATCCGCAGATTGGTGCCGCTTTGGTCCAACAGGGTCAGGGCGGCCACCGGCGAGGTGCAAAGCTCGGCGGCGTGTTTCAAGATTGAATCAAAGACGGGCGTCTCGTCATCGCGGTGGGCAGACAGCATCGCCAGGATTTCGCGTAACGCACCTCCGCGTGTGGTCGCCAGCTTGTTGTTGGCCCCCGATGTCATGTCGGGCCTGCTCTCAGTTGTCTCGTCACCGATGAAGTCCCCAGACCGTGTCACGGCAACTATACCCGAGCGCCGCCCCCCGGCAATTGGCCCGGCGCAAATCTCAGCGATGATAACGCACGCGACCTCCCTTGCAGCGGTTGGCGGCTGGGCATAGTTTCCGCCCGAACCGCGATAGGGAGAAACCGCGATGAGCTATGAAAAACTGGATCTTCTGATCAACGGCGAGTTCCGGCAGGGCTCGGGCGGCGAGGCCGAGGATGTGCTGAACCCCGCAACCGAAGAGGTGATTGCCGCTGTGCCGCATGCCTCGGCAGCGGATCTGGACGAGGCATTGGACGCCACCGCTGCTGGCTTTGAGGTTTGGCGCAACAAGACGGCGCTGGAGCGTCAGGCGGTCATCAACAAGGCCTGCGATATCCTGACTGCCGACATCGACCGTATCTCGCGCAACATGACGATGGAGATGGGCAAGCCCCTGACCGAGTCGAAGATCGAGATGAATGTCGGCATCGACATCCTGCGCTGGTATGGCGAGGAGGGTAAGCGCGCCTACGGTCGCCTCATCCCGCCGCGGGTCCCAGGCCTGCGTCAGATGGCCATGAAGGAACCGGTCGGCCCGGCCTCAGCCTTTGTCGCCTGGAACTTCCCCTGCGTGAACGTCGTCCGCAAGATCGGCGCGGCGCTGGGCGCGGGCTGTTCGCTGATCATCAAACCGTCCGAGGAGACACCCGGGACGGCCGTGGCCATCGCCCGCGCCTTCCAGGAAGCTGGACTGCCCGCTGGCGTGCTGAACGTGGTATTTGGTGTACCAGACACTGTGTCGCGGCACGTCCTGGGCGATGCCCGCATCCGTAAGCTGTCGTTCACGGGGTCCGTACCCGTCGGCAAGCACCTGCAGAAGCTGGCCGCCGAAAATCTGATCCGCTGCACGATGGAACTGGGCGGCCACTCCCCCGTCATCATCTTCGACGACGCGGACGTGGACAACGCCATCAACGTCATCGGCAACAACAAGTTCCGCAACGCCGGCCAGGTCTGCATCTCGCCCACGCGCTTCTACGTCCAAGAGAATGCTTACGAGAAGTTTGTCGAGGGCTTCACCGAGGTCGCGGCCAACCTCAATGTCGGCAACGGCCTGGATGACGGCGTGCAGATGGGCCCCTTGGTGGCCGAACGCCGCCTGGCCGTCATGGAAGGCTGGGTCAGCGACGCCAAAGACCACGGCGCCACGGTCACCACAGGCGGCGAGCGCATGGGCAACCAGGGCTACTTCTGGAAACCCACCATCATGCGCGACGTGCCAGAGGACGCGCGCATCATGTCCGAGGAGCCGTTCGGCCCCGTCGCCCCCGTCGCCGCCTTCAAATCGATGGACGAGGTGGTGGAGAAGGCCAACAAGCTGGAGTTTGGCTTGGCATCTTATGTCTTCACCTCGGACGGCAAGAAGGCCAAGGCCATGGAAGGCGCGATCAACGCCGGCCTGGTCGGCGTGAACCACCCAATGGTCAGCATGCCCGAGACCCCCTTTGGCGGCGTCAACGAGTCCGGCTACGGGCACGAGGGCGGCATCGAGGGCCTGGAGTGCTTCTTGCGCACCAAGTTCGTGACCGAAACCGGCGTCTAAATCAGACTGGCACGGGGCGTGCCAAGCGCCTCGTGTCGAACCCGGGTTTCAATTCACGCCGGCGGTATTAGGATCTCGACCTTTGGATGACTAACTGGATGTCCGCTCTGCGCAGGAAGCGGACACGTTACAGATGCTAGGACAGCCCAGTTCGGAAGTGGTTAGGCAATTGAGCTTCTGAAACGTAAAACCATATTGCAGACGTTCTGGGACAAAACCTCAGACGCCGGACGGTGCTCGCGCTCCATGTATGAAGCTTCCAGGCCATCGGAGGCTAACCTTGAAATTCCACATGCGTGCCAATATCTGAACAAACTGTGAACGTTTTAAGGGGAAATTCATTTGAAAGTCGTGGTCTTTGACGTATCCAATGGTCTCTGTGCGCTAGCAGTCTGCAATAATGGCTATAGCCTGATGATCGATTGTGGAACTCACACCGATCGACCAAATCCAATTGATGTCATTTTTGAGTTAAAACGGCCCGGTCAGTTTCTCCAAAATATGGTCGAGTATTCACCTTACGGCACGGTATCGTACCCGCTTACACTTTTATCCGTTTCACACCCTGACGAAGACCACATTCGAAACGTAGAGGATTTGTGCGAAAGGCTGCCTCCCGGATTGCTTCACCGTCGTCGCCTGGAGGAATTTCCTACTCAGAGTCTGTCAACGGGCGACAAACTTGCAACCTACAAAAGACTGTTATGCGACAAGTATCGCGGAGATCATGCGGGAGTTCTGAACAAGCCCAACTGGGCATTTGACCGCAAGACATTCCAGATACCTATGGATGTGGTAACTAACCATCCCGACTTCGCGTTCGGTAAGATAACCAATAACTCAAGCATAGTGACACTCTTGGAGTTTGGAGGGTGGAATGTCTTGTTCGGTGGCGACCTCGAGACAATTGGCTGGGAATGGCTGGTGGAAAACAGTGCTGAATTCCTTGATGCAGTTTCTGACGGAATAGATGTTCTCGTCGCACCACACCATGGGCATAAATCTGCATTCCCAAAGGCACTGATAGACGCTGTAGGCCCTCCTAGATTGAGTGTGCTCTCAAAAGGTTCGGAGTTTGGTGATCGTTCAGATGTCGATCCGAGATACTCGCAGCTTACCATGGGTATGAAAGTAAATAATTTAAACAAACGTGCTATTGAAACGAAGTATTCGATCACAAGCAGGCGCAACGGTCGATTTTATCTCGACTTCAGCGTCCCGCGTGAAGCTAACTTTTATACTGAGTATTAATATGTCTGATCAGCAGGAAATTTTATCTCGAATCCAGAAAGCGCGATGCGACCTCTACGTGTACAAAGACAGCAACGCGAAAGAGAAGTGGCGAGACCTCTTGGACAATGCTTACGAAGCGTTGATTGAGGGCAACGATAAACAAGCTGTTGCCCTTGTCTCCCGATGCGAAGAGGCAACATCTAACCTATGGTCGCGAATTAGCCGATGGACGAAAATCCAAACTAGACTAACTGTTTTATTCGGTTCGGTTCTCGTCCTTCTAATTGCTCTTATTTTGACGTTCAATGACGCTTTATTTTCCAAGTTTGACTTACATCTTGTTGCCGTAATTTTTGGATTTCTTGGTGGAACAATCAGTACATTGTTTTCGCTAGGAGACAATCTCTCCATTGAGGGGTCAAATCGACTGGGCCTCATTAAATCGCTGATCCGCCCTATCGTCGGATGTTTTAATGCGCTGATCGCAGCAATGCTCTTGGAGACCGGTATCATTTCCATTCCATCTGTCGGGCTCTCTAGCGAAGTAATGGCAATCGTAGGTGTTGCTGCCGGATTAACCGAAAGATTCGTGACCAAGCGTCTGTCGAGCATCGTTGGTTAGCGCAGCAACAGATAAAACAGGCTGCATGAAGCTCAATTGCAATTTCAGCTTCATTGATTTCTCAGGACGCTTCTCGCGTACGGAATTTTCGCCACCGCTGCCGGGATGTCGGCGCTAGTTTGGGCTGATACTTGCCATTGGAATGCAGCCGGCGAGCGGTGGCATCGTCCCGCGGAACGTATTGTCGCCTACCGTATCCGCGCCTGGACTAAGTACCCGACCACCGTTTCTTCGCCCAGTGCCTTGAGGGCCTCTAGCCGGTGCAGGCCTTCGATCAGGACAAAGCGGTCGCCGTCCTTGCGCACGCGGATGGGGATCTGCTGGCCTTCCTCCAGCATGCTTTCGGCGATCTCGTCGACCTTGGCAGGCTCCAGCGTCCGCTTGCGTTTGGCGGGCACATAGATCGCATCAATGGGCAGGTTGCGTGGTTCCAGCATGGCGTTTGCTCCCGTTACGACTCCTGTCGCTTGGGCCTCAGGCTAGCCCAGTTCGCCCGCCGTGCCGAGGGGCAGATGCGCTATAGCCCCACCAGTTTCATCCGTCGGTTGGCGATGTCCGGGTGGCTGTCGACCGTGCGGTAGATGCCGCGGCGCAGGCGTTCGGCCATGCCCTCCTTGACCCGTCGGTGCAGGAAGCTGGCGGCGTCGTTCTTGTGGGTCATCACCCCCTCGACGGCCAGATATGCCTGAAGCTCGGCCGTGGTGAACGTGCCGCCGGTAGTGGCCAGGAAGGTCAGCACCGCCTGGGCCTTCTCCTCGGTGTACGAGCTCTTTCGCCGGGCGCGCATCAGGGGCAGCTGAATGCGGGCAATCTCGGCCCGCAGGCGCGTGCGCTCCGCGCCCTGGATCGCGCGGCCCAACCGGTCGAGCGCGCCCAACAGCTCGCCCTTGCGGGCCCTGGTCTCGGCCAGGTTGTTCAATAGCTCGGCCTCCCATTGGGCGGCCTCACGCAATTCGCCCATCATGATCTGGGCTGCATCCATCAGCGGCATGACATTCTCCGGAGGTTGGGGTGCTGCGGGGGGACGGGGCTAGGGGCAGGGCAAAGCTTTACCCGTCCTTCATTCGTCCTTCACCGTGTGGCACCGGAGCAATTTGTAGGACGTTTAAGATAAAACTTCGTGAATGAAGTTTCGTGCAGCGAGACGCCAACAGCCCCCCGCCGAAGCAGGGGGCTTAAAGGTTTTCGTCATCGAGGAATACGCATGGACACATCCTCGCGGCCGCTGGGGGATCGCCGGGGGTGCGGCCGCTGCCCGGGAAACTGGATGGGGGCCAGGGTCCCTGTGAGGCGTTAACGAACTGTTAACCATCGTTAATGGCGGCTAGGCGGCCTGTCGCCTCGCAGTTTCTGGGGAGGTGCAGGAATGCCACAGCCGCCGGATTGTCCAGAGACGGTGGTTTTCGCCCCCCGCTTGGCCTGAGTCGGGGACGGGGGCCAAAGTGTCGGATACAGGGGGTGCCGGGGCCGCAGAATTTGCGGAGGTCGAAAATTAGCGTGGTTCGGTCACTGGCCAAGGGCTGGAATGCGTGATTTAGTGAGATCACAGGGAGATAACGGAGGCATCATGTCCCGAACGACAGAGAACAAGATGAAGCTGGACAAGCTGGCCGCTGCCGCCCGGACGGGCCGCATCGATCGCCGCGAGTTCATGAGCGCGGCCACGGCAGCCGGCCTGACGGTCAGCGCAGCCACGGGCCTTTGGACAACCTCGGCTGCGGCCAACCCGAAGAAGGGCGGCACGTTCCGGTTCGGGGTCCATGACGGCAACACGTCCGACACCCACGATCCGGGCACCTATTCCAGTGTCGGCCAGATCCAGTTGGCGCACACGCACCGCAGCTATCTGACCGAGATCACGAACACCAACGAGCTTGGCGGCGACATGGCCACGGGTTGGGAAGCGTCGGCGGATGCCAAGACCTGGACCTTTGAGCTGACCAAGGACGCGACGTTCCACAACGGCCAGAAGTTCACGGCCAAGGACGCCGTCGCCTCGTTGAACCACCACCGGGGCGAGGCCTCGACCTCGGCCGCCAAGGCGCTGCTGGCCAGTGCCACGGATGTGCGCGCCGATGGCGACCACCACGTGGTGATCGAGCTGGATCAGGGTTTTGCCGATCTGCCCTGGATCATGACCGACTACCACCTGACGATGTTGCCGGCGAAAGCCGATGGTACGCTGGATTGGGAAAGCGGCATCGGTGCCGGTCCCTACATGATCGATAAGCACGAGCCCGGTATCGGCACGTCACTGGTGCGTCATGACGGCTGGCACCGCGAGGGCGCCTGGTTCGACCGCATCGACATGACCATCCTGAACGACCCGAACGCGCGCCAGACGGCGTTGGTGACGGGCGACGTGGATGCAATCTCGTCGGTCGATCTGAAGACCATGGCGCTGTTGAACCGTCGCCGCGATGTCGAGATCGACAACGTGCCGTCGGGTTCGGCCATCACCTTGCCGATGTTTTGTGACACCGCGCCCTTCGACAATGTCGACGTGCGCATGGCGCTGAAACTGGCCATGGACCGCGACGAGATCGTGGAGAAGATCGTCTTTGGCACCGGCATCCCGGGCAATGACTTCCACGTCTCGCCCAACATGCCGTACTTCCCCGAAAGCATCCCGCAGCGGACCTATGATCCTGACAAGGCAAAGTTCCACCTGAAGCAGGCGGGTATGGAGAACCTGTCGGTCAGCCTGTCCGCCGCGGACAGCGTGCTGCCGGGTGCGGTTGACATGGTCACGCTCTACTCCGAGCAGGCAAAAGCGGCCGGGATCTCGATCCAGCCGGTGCGTGAGCCCAACGATGGCTACTGGTCGGATGTCTGGCTGAAAAAGCCCTTCGTCTTCGTGAAGTGGGGCGCGCGTCCGACGCCGGACAACATGTTCACCCTGGCCTACAAAGACGACGCGGCCTGGAACGAAGCCCGCTGGCAGAATGCTCGGTTCAACGAGCTGCTGTTGCTGGCCAAGGCCGAACTGGACGAAGAGCGTCGCGCCGCGATGTACGAAGAGATGTGCATGTTGGCCCGTGACGATGGCGGCACGATCATCCCGATGTTCGTGAACTTCGTCTACGCGCGCCGCGAGAACGTCAAGCACAGCGGCAGCCTGGCAGCCAGCTGGGAATGCGATGGCGCCCGCGGCACCCACCGCTGGTGGTTCGCCTAAGCACCGGAACTTGGGGGGTGCCCTGCGGGGCGCCCCCTGACTTGCCGGGGCCCATGACGCGCCGACCTGCCCCGGCTTCCCAGAACTAAATCGGCCGAAGGCGCCGGCGGGGAAAACGGAGGGGGGAAATGGGTGACGTCGTCTCGCTTGTGGCCAAGCGGCTCGGCCTTGGCCTGGTAACACTTCTGGTCATTTCGATTTTAATCTTTTTCGCGGTCGAGCTGCTGCCCGGTACGGTTGCCGAGGCGGTGCTGGGCCAAGGCGCCACGCCCGAAAACGTGGCGGCGCTGGAAGCAAAGATGGGCCTGAACGATCCGGCCCCCGTTCGATATCTAAGCTGGCTGGCCGGCGCCGTGACAGGGGATTTCGGGGTCTCGCTGATCTCGGAAGAGCGCGTCGCTGAAAAGATCGGCCCCCGGTTTGCCAATACGCTGTTCCTGGCGGCCTATGCGGCGGTGATCGCGGTGCCGATCTCGATCATCCTGGGGGTGATCGTGGCGCTGCTGCGCAACTCGATCTTTGACCGGGTCGCCAACGTCGTGACGCTGACGTTTATCTCCAGCCCCGAGTTCTTCCTAGCCTACATCCTGATCCTGTACTTCGCGGTCAAGACGGGGATGTTCCCGCCGAACTCGACGCTGCAAAGCGACATGACTTTCAACGAGCTGATTTACCGCACGTTCCTGCCGGCCCTGACCATGGTGCTGGTGGTCATGGCGCACATGATGCGCATGACCCGGGCGGCGATCATCAACCTGCTGTCCTCGCCCTATATTGAGATGGCTCGGCTGAAAGGTGTCAGCCCGTGGAGCGTCATCGTCCACCACGCGCTGCCCAACGCCTGGGCGCCGATCATCAACGTCGTGGCGCTGAACCTGGCCTATCTGATTACAGGCGTGGTGCTGGTCGAGGTGGTCTTTGTCTATCCGGGCATCGGACAGCTTCTGGTCGACAGCGTGCAGAAGCGCGACTTCCCCGTGGTGCAGGCCTGCTGCCTGATCTTCGCGGCGACCTTCATCCTGTTGAACCTGGCAGCGGACGTCGGATCTATTCTGACGAACCCGCGTCTTAGGCATCCGAAGTAAGGGGGGCGGAACATGGACTATTTCGTTGTCGGCTATTACGCCCTGCTGATCGGTGGCTCGTGCCTTGCGGCCTATTTCCAGCAACGCTCGGCCTTCCTGCTGTTGTTCACGCTGACCTTGGTGTCGTTCGTGGTGGGCATCGTCGGCGGGCAAGGCGCGCTGTGGACCATCACGGTGATCGCAGCCCTGTTGGCCTTGGCCGCGGGCACGTCCTATGCGTGGCGCGAATTCCTGGTGACCATCTCGGGGACCGAGACCGCCAAGGCGTTCCGCACCATGCCGCTGACGGCCAGCTTTGGCCTGTTCGTGATCTTCACCTATGCGGTGATGGGGATCTTCGCCCCGGTCATCGCCCCTTACGGCGAGGCGGAGGTGATCGGCGGTGCGTTCGATCCACCGGATGAGAACCTGTTGCTGGGCGGTGACCAGTTGGGCCGCGACATGTTCAGCCGCATCGTCTATGGCGCGCGGAATACAGTGGGCCTGGCTCTGGTGGCGACCACGCTGGCCTTCGTGATGGGGGCCGTTGCGGGCTTGCTGGCGGCGGTCAAGGGCGGCTGGTTCGACCAGTTCATGGGCCGGTTTGCGGACGTGATCATGTCGATCCCGTCGATCATCTTCGCCCTGCTGATGCTGTCGATCTTTGGCGCAAATCTCTACGTGTTGGTGATCGTCATTGCCATCATCTACAGCCCCCGCGTCTTCCGCCTGACCCGGGCGGTCGCAGGCAACGTCGTGGTGATGGATTACATCGAAGCGGCCAAGTTGCGCGGCGAGGGCACGGGCTACCTGATCCGTCGGGAAATCCTGCCGAACTCGACCGCGCCGCTGGTAGCAGAATACGGGCTGGAGTTTTGCTTTGTGTTCCTGCTGCTGGCGGGTCTGTCGTTCCTGGGCCTGGGGATACAGCCGCCCACGGCCGACTGGGGATCGATGGTGCGTGACAACGCGACCCTGATCTCGTTCGAGGACCCAACCCCGCTGATCCCCGCCGCGGCCATCGCGCTGCTGACGGTGGCCGTCAACTTTGTGGTGGACTGGATGCTCTACCGCTCGTCCGGACTGAAGGATTGATCGCATGACAGATAGCAGTTCCAACAAGCAGGTATTGCTCGATATCAAGGATCTCCGCATCGAGGGCTATGCGGACGAGAAGTGGTTCGAGATCGTGCACGGTGTGGACCTGACCCTGCATAAGGGCGAGGTTCTGGGCCTGATCGGTGAATCCGGGGCCGGCAAGTCGACGATCGGGCTGGCCGCCATGGGCTATGCCCGGGACGGCTGCCGGATCTCTGGCGGGTCGGTGGACTTCGACGGGATGGAGCTGACCACCTCGACGGATTCTGAACGCCGGGCGCTGCGCGGCAGCCGGATCGCCTATGTGGCGCAGTCGGCCGCGGCCAGCTTCAACCCCGCCCACAAGCTGATCGATCAGTATGCCGAGGCGCCGCTGAACTATCGGCTGCAGAAGAAGACCGAGGCCTACGAGGACGGCATGCAACTCTACGAGCGACTGCGCCTGCCGAACCCGCGGGAGATCGGCTTTCGCTATCCCCACCAGGTGTCGGGCGGCCAGTTACAGCGGGCGATGACGGCGATGGCCATGGCCTGCCGGCCGGACCTGATCATCTTTGACGAACCGACGACGGCATTGGACGTTACCACGCAGATCGAGGTCCTGGCCGCGATCCGCGATATCGTCGAGCAGTTCGACACGGCGGCGATCTACATCACCCATGACCTGGCTGTCGTGGCGCAGATGGCCGACAAGATTAAGGTGCTGTTGAAGGGCAACGAGGTCGAGGAAGCCGACACCGTCACCATGCTGGACAATCCCAAGGAGGACTACACTAAGTCGCTTTGGGCCGTCCGCAGCTTCCAGCGGGACCAGAAGGAGCGCCCGACAGACGGTCAGCCGCCGATCATCTCGGTCAAGGACGTCGATGCAGCCTATGGCGACGTCAAGGTGCTGCAGGATGTCTCGATGGACATCTATGCGGGGATGACGGTCGCGGTGGTGGGCGAGTCGGGCTCCGGCAAGTCGACCACGGCCCGCTGCATCACCGGGTTGCTGCCACCGACCAAGGGCGAGATCCTGTTCAAAGGCCAGCCCCTGCCGCCCAAATACACCGACCGGGACCGTGATCAGCTGCGCCAGGCGCAGATGATCTACCAGATGGCCGACACGGCGCTGAACCCGAAGGTGCAGATCTCCGAGATTATCGGCCGTCCGGCGCAGTTCTACTCGGGCCTGAAGGGCTCGGCCCTGAAGACCCGGGTCGACGAGCTGCTGGACCTGATCGAGCTGGAGCCGGGCAAGTTCTACAACCGCTATCCGCCGGAGCTGTCCGGTGGCCAGAAACAGCGCATCGGCATCGCCCGGGCGCTGGCGGCGGAGCCGACCTTCATCATCTGTGACGAGGTCACATCGGCCCTGGACCAGCTGGTGGCCGAAGGCATCCTGAAGCTGTTGGACCGGCTGCAGAAAGAGCTGAACCTGGCCTACATGTTCATCACCCACGACCTGGCAACGGTGCGCTCCATCGCAGACGAGGTGATCGTGATGCAGCGGGGCAAGGTGGTCGAGGCGGGGCCGAAGCTGGAGATGTTCCAGCCGCCGCACCATCCCTACACGGATCTGCTGCTGAGTTCAGTGCCAGAAATGGACCCGAACTGGTTGACCAAGCTGCTGAACGAGCGCGGTGTCGACAATGTCGGGGAAGCGGCGGCCGTGTCGGGCGGGATCGACAGCTGATGCCAGCCTGAACAGATACTTGGCCTGCCTTCTCGTCGGCAGGCGTCTATCATCCGGCCGGCAGGTACCTACCTGCCGGCCGGTTTCGTTTTAGTGGTGGTGGTCCAGACACTCGACCAGCGCACCTGCCGTTGCCGCGATCAGCATCGGATAGAATGCGGGGCCAGGCGCAATCGCACTGCCCAGCGGGTCGATCTCGCCCACGTGGGCGCCCGTTCCCTCGGCGATGTTCTGGGCCACAGCCGGGTTGAACTGCGGCTCCCGGAAGATGCACTCGGCGCCCGTGTCGTTCATGAAGTCGCGGATCTCGGCCAGACGTGCCGCGCTGGGTGCGGTGGCATCACCGATCGAGATCGCGCCTGCCGCTTCGATCTTAAAGCGATGCTCGAAGTACTGGTAGGCGTCGTGGAACACCAGAAACCTCTCGCTCCGAACGGGTTCCAGCTTGACGGCTGCCTCCGAGACGGCCGCATCAATCAGGGCGTGCGCCTTCTCGGCATTTGCCTGGTAGGTCGCTGCGTTCTCCGGGTCGAGTTCCGACAGCTTCCCAGCGATGATCTTCAGCCAAACCTCGGCGTTCTCCGGGTCCAGCCACGCATGGGGATCGACGCCGTCGTGCGCGTGGGCATGTCCGTGCCCGTGATCCCCATCGGGTTCTTGGGCGACGGGCTCGACATCGAGGCCGGCAACATCCTTGAAGAAGTGCTCATCGGCTTCGAACTCGAACGGCATATGCTCGGTGAAGAAGGCGTACTTGCCGGCTTCGGTGATTGTGACTTCAAAGACGGTCATGTCCGTCGCGGGATCGAACACCAGCGAATAGGCGGTGTCTGCTGCGACAAGGGCGCCACCGGCGGCTTTCTCGGTCGCGGCATCCCCCTCCAACAGTTCTTCTGCCGCTTCCTCGACAGCTTCGATGTCGCTGGCCGCCAGGATTACCATGCGCATCGCAGGATCGGCATAGTCCCCGTCCACTTTGGCGAATGACCAAGAGTAGGTCCCGGGCTCGAGGTCGAATAGCCCGGCCCACTCAAAGGCATGCCCGCCTTCGCCATGACCGTGCCCTTCATGGGCTTCCTTCTCGTGTCCATGGCCCTCGTGACCGCCCTCGGCATGGCCTTCCTTATCGTGGTCGTGACCACCCTCGGCATGACCTTCCTTGTCGTGACCGTGCTCGCCATGGGCATGACCTTCGTGTTCGTCATGGCCTTCGTGCCCGTCGTGATCAAAGATCGGGCCGTCCCGGAATTCGTGCAGGGTCAGCCCGTCCACATCCAGCAGCGCGATGTTTTTCCCCTCGCCCGAGAGGTTCTCGACAGCGCGGCCGATTGCGGGGGACAACTCCTCCCCCATCCAAACCACGAGGTCTGCGTCCTGCAATGCAGCGGCCTGGCTGGGACGCATGGCAAAGCCGTGCGGGCTGGCTGTGCCGGTGATCAGAACGCTCGGCTCTCCGACGCCTTCCATCACGGCGGCGACCAGCCCGTGCACTGGCAGAATATCTGTCACAACCGTTGGCGGGTCGGCCTGTGCAGGCCCTCCCAATGCAGCGCCAAGCGCCACCACAGACACAGCAAGCGTTCTCTTCACGGGGTCCTCCATCGACCTAGTCATCCATTTGTGAGCGTGTTACTTGATAACAAACCGACGGGCCAGACAAATGAAATGATACAACGGACGCGCGCCATGTCCCCAGACGCCACGGAATCCACTGCTTTCGAGCCTCACGACCATCAGGACTGTATTGTGCGCACGGTAGCCGAGGCAGAAGCCCATTGCGCACGCGAGAAATTGCGGCTGACGCCGATCCGGCGGCGGGTGTTGGAGATCTTGCTGGAAGAGCACCGGGCCATGGGGGCCTATGATGTGCTGTCGCGCCTAACGGCGGAAGGCCTGGGGGCGCACCCGCCATTGGCCTATCGGGCGCTGGACTTTCTGGTCTCGCACGGGTTTGCGCATCGCATCGCCAGGCTAAACGCCTTTGTCGCCTGCGGACGCCCGGGTGAAAACCATCGGCCTGCCTTCCTGATTTGCCGCTCGTGCAACTCCGTCGCCGAGGCGCACATTCCGACCGACTCTAGCTTGCTTGGGGACGAGGCCGCGGCGATGGGCTTCAAGATCGAGTCCGCCTCTATCGAGGCTGAAGGCATTTGCCCCGCCTGTTCCGAGGCCAATTGATGCAGCTGCTGGAAGCGCGGGGCCTCAGCGTTCGGCTGGGCGGGCGCAGGGTATTGCACAAGATCGACATGTCGATCGCGCCGGGCGAGATCGTCACGGTGATCGGGCCGAACGGGTCAGGCAAGTCCACGCTGCTCAGGGCGCTGATCGGCGCGGTCAGCATCGAGGACGGGACGGTCTTTCGCAAAAGGCACCTTAGGATCGGCTATGTGCCCCAGCGCCTGGGGCTGGAAAAGGCGATGCCGATGACGGTGCGCCGCTTTCTGGGCCTGCCGAAGCGCCTGAGCGCTGCGGCATGCGAAGAGTTGTTGGCGCGGGTCGAGGGCCAGGGCCTTGCGGATCGGCAGATGTCGCAACTGTCAGGCGGCCAGTTCCAGCGCGTGCTGTTGGCGCGGGCGCTGGCCAGCGAGCCGGAGATCCTGATCCTGGACGAAGCGACCCAGGGGCTGGACCAGCCTGCAGTGGCGGCGTTCTATCAGTTGATTGAGCGTCTGGCGCGGGATCTGAACTGTGCCGTGCTGATGGTCAGCCACGAGTTGCACGTGGTGATGCGGGCATCGGACCGGGTGATCTGCCTGAACGGTCATGTCTGCTGCCAGGGTGCGCCCACGGTCGTGTCGGCCGCGCCCGAGTATCGCGCGCTGTTCGGGGACAGTGCGGCGACGCTGGCGCTGTACCAACATCAGCATGACCACAGCCACGAGGACGACCGCAGCCGCGTGCCCGTCGGAGCGGCAGAGCACTGATGCTCGACGACTTCCTGGTGCGTGCCGGCCTGGCCGGATTGGGCTTGGCGCTGGCCGCGGGACCACTGGGCTGTTTCGTCGTGTGGCGGCGCATGGCGTTCTTCGGCGATGCGACGGCCCATGCCGGTATCCTTGGTGTGGCGCTGTCGCTGGCCTTCTCGATCTCGATCTTTCTGGGGGTGCTGGGGGTTGCGTTGCTGATGGCGTTGCTGCTGTCGGTCCTGGTCGCCCGTGGGCATGTAATGGACACCACATTGGGCGTGCTCAGCCACGGGGCGCTAGCGTTGGGCCTGGTCGCGGTGTCGTTCCTGCCCACGGTGCGCGTCGATCTGGCGAGCTTTCTCTTCGGCGACGTATTGGCCGTGTCGAAGATGGACCTGGCGGTGATCTGGGCCGGTGCGGTCCTGGTCATGGCGCTGATGTACTGGCGCTGGTCCTCGATGCTGACGGCGACACTAAATCCGGACCTGGCGATGGCGGGCGGGATCGACCCCAAGCGCGAGCAGTTTGTGCTGACGGTTGCGATGGCGGTGATCGTGGCCGTGGCGATCAAGGTGGTGGGGGCACTGTTGATCGCGGCGCTCTTGATCATCCCGGCCGCGGCTGCGCGGCCCCTGGTGCGCACGCCCGAATGGATGGCCCTGGTGGCGACGCTGATCGGCGGTCTCTCGACGCTGGCCGGGCTGGGTCTGTCGCTGAAGGTGGACACGCCAACCGGGCCGTCGATGGTGGTGGCAGCGTTGGCCGTCTTCACGCTCAGCACCGTACTGGGGCGCCAAGGACGCGATAGTTAACCGCCGCCGCGCACCGGATACTTGGCCTCGTCCAGCGAATGGCCCATGCTGTGCCCATGAGCTGGCGAGACGAGACCGACGAAATCCACCGCCGCCGCGCGGCCGCCCTGACGCAGGGCGGCGCGCAATCGGTCGCCCGCCAGCACGCCAAGGGCAAACTGACCATCCGCGAGCGGATCGACGCCCTGCTTGATCCGGACAGTTTCGACGAGATCGGCCGTGGCGCCGGTGCCATGGGCGACGACGGCTTCGAGCCCGCCAACTACGTGCTGGGCTTTGGCCGGATCGAGGGTCGCCGGGTGCTGGTGGGGGGCGAGGACTTTACCATGAAGGGGGGCTCGCCCTCGGCCGCGGGCTATCGCAAGTCGCGCTATACAGAGGATCTGGCTCTGCAATACCGCTGCCCGCTGATCCGCCTGCACGAGGGCGCGGGTGGCTCGGTCGGGGGGACGGGCAAGGCCTCGCTGCCGGCGCCGGTCTTCGAGCCGCATCGCTTTATCTCGGTCGCCCGCTGCATGGCGACCGTCCCCGTCGCTTCTGGCGCGATGGGTGCTGTGGCCGGCATGCCGGCGGGACGCCTCGTGGCCTCGCATTTCTCGGCAATGGCGGCGGCAACGGCGCAGATTCTGACCGCAGGACCCGCGGTGGTCGAGCGCGCCATGGGCGAGAAGAAGACCAAGGAGGAGTTGGGCGGCGCCCAGATCCACACGAAGAACGGCACGGTTGACAACGCGGCCGCCGACGAGGCCGAGGTCTTTGCCCAGATCCGCCGGTTCCTGTCCTATCTGCCGTCGAACATCTGGGAGCTGGCACCGCGAGCCGACGAGGACGACCCTGTCGACCGCGAGGAAGAGGCGCTGCTGGACATCGTCCCCCGCGACCGACGACGGGCCTTCGATATGCGCCGACTGCTGGGCTTGGTGCTGGACCAGGGATCGTTCTTCGAGATCGGCAGGGGCTATGGGCGCAGTCAAATTACGGGACTTGCGCGGCTGAACGGCCATGCCGTGGGCATCTGGGCCAATGACGGCAAGCACCTGGCAGGCTCGATGACCGCGGCCGGTGCTCAGAAGGCGCGGCGCTTTCTGGAGATGGCGCAGACCTTTCACCTGCCGATCCTGAGTTTTGTTGACGAGCCGGGATTTATGATCGGCAGCCAGGCGGAGCGCGAGGCAACGATCCGCCATGGTGCCGCTGCCGTCCTGACCGCGGTGCAAACCACCGTGCCCTGGGCAACGGTGATGGTGCGCCGCTCCTTTGGGGTGGCTCAGGCAGCGCACTATGGGCCGGATAACTATGTCCTGGCCTGGCCGTCCGCTGAGACCGGGCCGCTGCCCGTTGAAGGGGGCGTGGCCGTTGCGTTTCACCGGGAGATCGCCGCCGCCCCGGACCCGGAAGCCAAGCGCCGGGAACTTGAGGAACAGCTGGCCGCGAAGCAATCCCCCTTTCCCCGCGCCGAGGCCTTCGCCGTGCACGAATTGATCGACCCGCGCGAGACGCGACCGATGCTGGTGCGTTGGCTGGAGCGGTCGCTGCCGCTCTTGCCCGGGCTGTTGGGCCCGTCGTCCTTTACCTGCAGACCATGAGGGTGTGATGGCCACCAAGATCCTGACCGAAACCGCTGGGTCGATCTGGAAGCTACTGGTCGCCGAGGGCGACGCGGTTGAGGCCGGACAAGACGTGATGATCATGGAGGTCATGAAGATGGAGGTGCCCTACGAGGCGCCTGTTGCTGGAAAGATCTTGAAGTTGCATGTGGCCGAAGGCGACGTTGTGGAAGAGGATCAGCTGGCGATGGAGATCGGGTGAAGGCCGCGCGGCGCTCCCCTTCGAGGTCGGGGTGGGTGTCACCTGCAAGGCGGACCCACCCACCCGCGCCGCGCGGCCGCACCATCGCACGTGACCGCAATTGGAGGGGAACATGAGGCTAGAAGGGAAAGTGGCGCTTATCACCGGCGGCACGTCCGGCATTGGCCGCCGGGTGATCGAGCGCTACCGCGAGGAGGGGGCCGAGGTCGTCTTCACCGGACGGCGCCAAGCGTTGGGCCAGGAGGTCGCCGCGGCGACCGGCGGCACCTTCATGGAGGCGGATGCAGGGTCAGAAGCCGACGCAGAGCGCGTCGTCAAAGCGGTGCTGGACGCCCATGGCCGCCTGGATGTGCTGATGAACAATGCCGGTGCACCCGCCGCGTCGCGCGGGCGGATGGAGGACCTGGACCTGATCTCTTTCGATCAGACCGTTCAGGTCCATGTCCGGGGCGCGCTGGCGCACATGAAATATGCGGCTCCCGCGATGCGGGCAGCCGGCAAGGGTGCTGTGATCAATGTCGGCTCGGTCGCCGGACACAGGTCCGGCTATTCTGGGTCAATCTTCTACGGCATCGCCAAAGCAGCAGTGATCCACATGACCCGCCTGGCGGCGATGGAGCTGGGCGAGGACGGCGTGCGGGTGAACGCGATCTCGCCCGGGGTGATCGCCACAGGGATCTTTGCAAAAGCGATGGGGCTGGATCCCGACAAGGCCGAGACGATGGTCGAGAAGATCAAGGAAGCGCTGCCCGACATGCAGGCCATCCCGCGCGCGGGCATCACCGACGATATTGCCAATTGCGCAGTCTATCTGGGCAGTGACGAGGCCGGTTTCGTGAACGGCGAAGACATCGTGATTGACGGCGGCTTGATCTGGGGGCGCCGTTTTTCCGAGACGCAGACGGGCGGCGGCACCTGGTCGAAGCTGATCGATTAGGCCCGGCGCCAACAGGGCCCTGGAAACAATTGCGCGCGGGCAAACGGTTGGGCCCCTGGAGACAACTGGGCCCATGAAAGCAAGGAGGTTCCCATGGAGATCACCCAATCGCATTCCCTGTTCGTCGGCGATGTTCGCGGACTGGAGCTGTCCGACCCGGCGGCCGACGCGGCGTATCCGGCACTGCAGGCTGCGCTGGACCGCTATGGGGTTTTGGTCTTCCACGGAGCGCCGATGAGCCAGGAGCGCCAGGTCGCCTGGGCCCGGCAGTTCGGCCGCTTGGAGGGTGAGGGCAAGAATGTGGGCGTCATCCAGACCGGGATTGCCCGGCGCACGGTGACCGAACTCGCCGACATCTCGAACCTGGACGAGAAGGGCGCTGTCCTGGGCCAGCAGGACAGGCGGCGGATGTTCGCGCTGGGCAATCAGCTTTGGCACACGGATAGCTCGTTCAAGGCGATCCCGGCCAAGTACTCGGCCCTGCATGCCCATTCGGTCACGCCAGAGGGCGGCGAGACGCAATTTGCGGATATGCGCGCCGCTTACGACGCACTGCCGCAGCGGATGAAGGAGCGGGTCGACGGCCTGGTGGCTGAGCATTCGATCTTTTGCTCCCGGGCGAAACTGGGCTTCACGGATTTCTCGGACGATGAGCGGGCGTCGCTGCCGCCGGTGCATCGCCCGGTGGTGCGAGTGCATCCGCCGACAGGGCGTAAGACCCTGTATCTGGCCAGCCATGCCAGCCACATCCTGGGCATGGAGGTGCCGGACGGGAAGATGCTGCTGCGTGAGTTGATGGAGCACGCAACGCAGCGGGAGTTCGTCCATACCCATACCTGGGAGGTCGGTGATTGCGTGATCTGGGACAACCGCTGCACATTGCACCGTGGCCGGCCCTATGACGAGGCGAACTATCGGCGCGACATGCGCCGGGCAACGGTCGAGGACGATGATCCGGCGATGGTCCACAAGGCGGCGTGAGCGGTAAATGCCCCCGGGGTCATGCATTCCGGACAAGGCGGGTTGCCGTCTGCGAGCCTACCGCACATTGCGCGCAGGTGTTAGCTTTCATCCAAGCAAGAGGTGGAGGCGGTGATGGTACGTCTTGGTAATGCAATCCTCTGGCCGGGCGAGACGCTGTGCCAGCTGTGCGGCCTGCGCGAGGAAAGCGACTCGAAGTTCCTGCTGCGGATGTTCTTCAACCTGATTATTTGGTCGAAGCTGATGGTCGCGGGCACGTATCTGGCGATCGTACTGGGCTGAGCCCCAAGCCCCCTTCTCAACGGAAAAGGGCGGCCCGCAGACCGCCCCTTCCCATGCCCAATCTCCGGACAAAAGGCCCGCAGGCCCATCAGCTTTGCGAGCGCAACCTGGGATCCAGCGCGTCGCGAACAGCGTCGCCGAACAGGTTGAACCCGAACACCGCCAGCGTGATTGCCAGACCTGGCAGGATGGCCAGGTAGGGCTCGTCGCGCATGAACTCCTGCGCCGAGCGCAGCATTAGCCCCCAGGCGGGCGTCGGCTCCTGCACGCCCAGGCCCAGATAGGAAAGCGATGCCTCCAGCAGGATGGCCTGGCCGACAAATGCGGTGACCATGATCAGGAAGGGCGCCATCACGTTCGGCACCATGTGGCGCATGATGATGCGCGTGTGGCTGAAGCCGTTCGCCCGCGCCGCGTCGATGAACGGGATCTCGCGGATCGACAGGGCCGATGAGCGCACGACCCGCGCGCATTTAGGGATGAACGGGATCGTGATCGCGATGATCACGAAGTAGATGGAATAGGCGGATGGGTTCTCGACCTCGAGTATCTGCATGAAAGCTCGAGAGGCGATCACGATGGTCAGCGCCAGGATAATCAGCGGGAAGGCCATCAGGATGTCCATCAGACGCTGGAAGATCGTATCCGTCCAGCCGCCGAAATAGGCCGAAGCAACGCCCAGCACCAGGCCAATGGTCGACCCCACAAAGGCGCAGACGATCCCAACGATCAGCGCGGTGCGCGCCCCGTAGATGATCCGCGCATACACGTCGCGGCCAAATTCGTCGGTGCCCAGGATGTAGTAGGTGCCGCTCATCTCGCTGACGCTGAGCGGCGCGGTGAACTGGTCAAAGAACTCGCCCGAGCGCGGATCGTGCACGGTCACCAGATCGGCGAAGACCGCCATAAGACCAAATGAAACGACCAGCAGTAGCCCGCCAGTGCCTAGCGGCTGCTTCTTGGCAAAGCTCCACATCCGCTTCCAGATGGTCGGTGGCGGCGGCAGGACATCGTCGTCGTCCAGGGCCGGATTTTTGGCGTCGGTGGTGTTAGCCATCTCTCGCCTCCCTTAGCTGTAGCGGATGCGCGGATCCAGCCACGCGTAGATCATGTCGATGACGAAATTGGTGACCACGAAGACCAGCACGATCGTCATGACGATACCTTGGGTCATCGAGTAGTCGTTCTGGGTCACGCTATCGACGAGTAGTCGCCCGAGCCCGTTCAGGTTGAACACCTGTTCGGTCACGACCAGCCCCCCCATCAGGAAGGCGAACTCGATCCCGATCACGGTGACGACCGGCAGCATCGCGTTTTTCAGCGCGTGGCGGTTGACGATGACCTTCTCGACAACGCCCTTGGCACGTGCGGTGCGGACATAGTCTTCGCGCAAGACCTCCAACAACGATGAGCGGGTCATACGCGTCGCCACGGCCGAGTAGCGATAGCCCGTGGCTAACGCAGGCCATATCAGCGCGGAGAGGTTGTATATCGGGTCCTCCCACAATGGTCGGTAATCCAAGGGAGGTATCCATCGCTGCCCGAACAACATGTCCGACACACTGAGGATGCCAAGGATGATCAGGATGCCCAGCCAGAAGCTGGGCACGGCTATCCCCGCAATGGAGATGGTTCGGACGATGTAGTCGATCCAGGTGTTCTGATAGACGGCACTGAGCGTGCCCAAGGGAATCGCGATGATGATCGACACAAGGGTCGCCATGATCGCGACCTGCAGCGACAGCTCGAACCGGGTCGACATCTCGTCCAGCACCGGGCGGCCCGTCCACATGGAGGTGCCCAGATCAAAGGTGGCCAGTCCGCCGACGAAATAGCCGAATTGGACGTAAAGCGGGTCGTTGAGGCCCAGGTTCTCGCGGCAGATGTTGATTTGTTCTTCGTCGTAATAGGCGCCTTCGCCGCCCAGCTTCAGCTCGCAGACGTCACCGGGCAGGGCGCGCAGCAGAAAGAAGATCACGAAGGCCGCGCCGATCACTGTCGGAACCATCAGAACCAGTCGTTTAACTACGTATTTCCACATGACTCGGCCTGTGCCCCTGTCGCGTCTTTGTCGGAAAAGGAGGCCGGCGGCCCGTGGGCCAGCCGGCGTTGGTGCGTCGGGGCGCGTGGGTTACGCGCCCCGCCCTTAGGCGATCAGCCTTCGTCCAGCCAGATCTGGTCCAGCTGCTGGCCCAGGTAGTGGCTTGGCGCGATCTTCCAGCCCTTAACGTAGGAACGGTGCGGGTTGATCTTGTACCACCACAGCGTGATGGCCTGGGTGGCCTTGTCGCTGAGGACAGCCTGCTCGAAGGCACGCATTGCCGCGTACTGCTCTTCGAACGTGGCCGCACGGGCCAGCGTGTCGTACAGCGCTTCGAGCTGCGGGTCTTCGTTCTGGGTGTAGTTGTTCCCAGCCGAGGGCACGAACTTCGACACATCAGCGATCGGGTTGATCACCGACTGGCAGTTGAAGTCGATCGAGACATCGAACGTGTATTGCTTACGCAGGATGTCGTAGAAGACCGGCGACGGGTTGACCTGCTGCTCGAACTTCAGACCGACTTTCGACCACTGGTCGATCAGCCAGGTGCCGACGACCTTGTAGGGCTGGTCGACGCCACGGTTGTTGAAGTTGTAGGTCTTCGACAGATCGATCCCGGCTTCTTCCAGCAGGCGACGGGCTTCGGCACGGTTGGCGTCCATGTCGCGGCCATAACCAGACATCGCTTCCAGTTCCTCAGCCGAGGCTGCCAGCGGGTGGTTCGGGAACACGATCCCGCCGACCGTCTTCACGATCGCGATCTGGCTCAGATACTTCGAGCCGCCCCACCGGTCGATTGCCAGCGTCAACGCCTTGCGCACACGCGGGTCATCGAACGGTTCGGACTTGTGGTTGGGTGTCACCAGCAGCACGCAGTTCCAGTCGCTCTCCTGAACGACGATGTCTTCACCCAGAGCCGAGACCAGCGCGTCACGCTGCTTCGGCGGGAAGCCACGGAACTCGATGCCAGCGCGGTTGCCCTCGATGGCCTGAACACGGGCCGACAGCTTCGGTGCCGAGATGGCCTTGAAGCCGTCCAGGTACGGACGTCCGTCGTGGTGGTAGTTTTCGTACTTCACACCCGAGACAAACGCGCCCGGCTGGTGCTCGACAAACTTGAACGGGCCTGTGCCGTTGATGTTCGTCTTGTGCCAGTTCAGGCCGTTCGCGGTCAGGTCCTCATCCGAGTAGATGAAGTTGAACGGCGACGCCATTGCGGGCAGATAGGCACCCGACGGATACGCCAACGTCATCTCGTAGGTGAAGTCGTCGACCACACGGTGGCTGCCCACCATCTGGTAGAACGCCTTGCGCGACGAGGCGACGCCTTCCGGCGGGTTGACGATCTTCTCGTAGGTCGCGTGCACGTCGTGTGCGGTCAGCGGCTCACCGTTGTGAAAGGTGATGCCCTGACGGATCTTGTAGGTGTAGGTCAGACCGTCAGCCGATGCTTCGAAGCTTTCGCAAACGTCGCACTGGAAGTCGTTGGACGACGGATCGTCCGGGTTCACACGGATCAACAGCGAATAGAACGGCGCGATCGGGTGGATCATGCCGAACGTCGTTTCCACGTGCGCGTCGTAGGACGGGATCTTCGACCCGACGACGAAGTTCAGCGTGCCGCCTTGCTTTGGCGAGTCCGCCACCGCGCCCGTGGCGAATGCGGCCAGAGCCGTCGCGCCAATCGCGGCTTTCCAGAATTTGGTGCGCATTAGGTACCTCCCAAGGTAGCTCACCGGTTCAACCGGGGGACTTAAGCGCGCCCCCGAAAAACGCTTTCCCTCGGTTAAGGCCGAGGTGTTCTTGGCTTTCGCGTTACTCTTCGGCCACAAAGTGGCCGTTGCCCAGATCGCGATAGGACAGCACTTCGGGCCGATAGCTGAGCGGCCGCACGGCCGACGGGATTTCATCCACCATCAGCGTGCGTTTCGGCCGGTCTGCGTTCGGGTCCGCGATGGGCACCGCGCGCAGCAGCTTTTGCGTGTAGGAATGCTGGGGATTGTCGAAGATCTCGGCCCGAGGCCCAATCTCGACGATCCGGCCCAAGTACATCACCGCAACCCGGTGGGCGATGCGTTCCACCACGGCCATGTCGTGGCTGATGAACAGAAGACCCAGGCCCAGCTCTTCCTGCAATTCCATGAACAGGTTGATCACCTGCGCCTGAATGGTCACGTCCAGGGCCGACACGGCCTCATCCGCAATGATCATCCGCGGCCGCAGCCCCAGGGCCCGGGCGATGCAGATGCGCTGGCGCTGGCCGCCAGAAAACTCGTGCGGGTAGCGGTCAAAGTGTGCGGGCTGCAGGCCCACCTTTTGCAACAGGCCGATCACCGTATCCTTGACCTCGGCCTTGGGAAGAACGCCGTGCACCAGCATGGGTTCAGAGATCGAATCCCCCACCGTCATGCGTGGGTTCAGCGACGAATAGGGATCCTGGAAGATCATCTGCATTTGCGTGATTGAGGCCCGGCGCTGTGACCGTGACATCTTGGTCAGATCCACACCGTCGAACATCACACGTCCGGCGGTCGCCTTCTCCAGGCCGATCAGCGTCCTGCCGGTCGTCGACTTTCCGCAACCGGATTCGCCCACCATGGCCAGGGTCTCGCCCGCCTGGATTTCGAACGAGATGTCTTCGACGGCGTGCACGCGTGCGGTCGTCCCGCCCAGGACGCCGCCCGTAATATCGAAGTACGTCGTCAGCCCTTCGACCTTCAGCAGGGGGCCGCCCGAGGATGTGTCCAAGGCCATCTGTCGTTATCCCTGCTGTGCTTCCATTTCCGCCATCTCGGCGAAGGTGCCCTTCATTTCGACGCCCATGAACTTTTCCGGCAGGTCCTTGCCCTTCATTGAGCCCAGACGCGGCACGGCGTTCAGCAGGGCCTGTGTGTAGGGGTGGCGTGGGTCGTGGAAAATCTGGGACGCGGCGCCCTCTTCGACCTTCTTGCCGCTGAGCATGACGGCCACGCGGTCGGCCACCTCGGCCACCACGCCCATATCGTGCGTGATGAAGAGCACGGCCATGCCGATCTCTTCTTGCAACAATTTGATCAAGTCGAGGATCTGCGCCTGGATGGTCACGTCCAGCGCCGTGGTCGGCTCGTCCGCGATCAGTAGGCTGGGCCGGCAGCTCAGCGCCATGGCGATCATAACGCGCTGGCGCATGCCGCCGGACAGCTGGTGGGGGTATTGCTCAAAGCGCTTCTTGCCCTCGGGGATCCGGACCAGATCGAACAGGTCCAGGGCACGCTTCTTGGCTTCTTCTTCCGTGACATCCTGGTGGCGCAGGATCGCCTCGGTGACCTGAAAGCCGTTGCGCAGCACCGGGTTCAACGAGGTCATCGGCTCTTGGAAGATCATCGACACATCGCTGCCGCGCACGTTCTGCATGGTGCGCAGGCTGGCGGCGGTGATGTCGGTCGTCTTGTCGTCCCGGGTGGTCAGCGAGATGCTGCCCTGGGGAATGATGCCGTGGGCATTCTCGTTCAGGCGCATGACCGACATGGCGGTGACCGATTTGCCGGACCCAGACTCGCCGACGATGGCCAGGGTCTCGCCGCGATCGATGTGAAAGCTGACGCCCCGAACGGCCTTGACGACCTTGCCGAATTCAAGGGGGAAGTGGACGTGCAGGTCGTCGACCGTCAGGACGCGACCGCTCATCGCGCAGTCCTAACGAATTCGCCGACACGCGTGTTGGCGTGAAGCTCTTTGATCACCTGGTTCCCACGCGGGTCGTGCCCGCGCCTCCCTGAACTTTTGTCGCCGCGCCACCTCACTGGGCATTCTTGTCGCAGGCGCGTCGACGAGTTTTGGACAATCTATCGTGTCCGTGCAAGAGCTATCACTGCGGGCAATAAGGTCAAATTCGGGTGTTCGGTTCCATCTTGTGGAAAGGTTGCCGCGTGTTTGGCCCCGACATCCAACTAGGGAGATTCGGGAAATGGCGAGCAAATCGGTCAAGGTTCGCACCGACAAGCGCGGTGTGGCCACGGTTACGCTGAACCGGCCGGAGCGCAACAACGCCTATGACGCCGACATGATCGAGGCGTTGCTGGCAGGCGTCGGAAAGCTGGCGGCGCGACCTGAGGTTAGGGTCGTCGTCTTCCGGGGTAGGGGGCGGCACTTCCAGGCAGGGGCCGACCTGGCCTGGATCAAATCCCTTAAGAGCGAGAGCGTGGCCGAGAATGTCGCCGTCAGTCAGCGGACGACGGACGCGGTGCACGGGCTGACCTGCCTGGGCAAACCGACGATCGCGATGATCCATGGCGGCTGCTTCGGCGGTGGAACTGGGATCGCGGCGGCCTGTGACATCGTTCTGGCCGACGATACGGCGATGTTTTCCATCACCGAAGCGCGCTGGGGCCTGACCGCCCTGCCGATCGTGCCACAACTGCTGTCGCGGATCGGGCCAGGGCGGTTGCGGCGCTACGCGCTGACCTGCGAGCGGTTCGATGCCCGGCGGGCCATGGAAATCGGCCTCGTCGATGAGGTCTGCGCCGCGGGCGCGCTGGAGGAGACCGCCGCGCCGATCATCGATGCGCTGCTGCATTGTCCGCCGGAGGCAATCGCCGCCTCGAAGGAAGCCGTGCTGAAGTATTCGGGACTGGTCTATTCGGAGTTAGAGAAGGCCGAGATGGCCCGGCCGCACGGCATGAAGCGCCTCGATGCGGAAGCGGCAGAGGGGCTGGCGAGCTTTCTGGAGAAGCGCAAACCTGCCTGGTATCCGGGCTGAGGGGGGAACCCGGACCAAACGGAATCCCGGCCCGCAAGCGGTCCGGGATACACGATGCCTGGCGTGCTCCGGCTTCGCCGTGCGCGCGCCGCGGGCGCCTGTGGCTTCGTGGGCGCCCGATCCTGGCTGGTCAGCACGTGTCGCGGATGGCCTGGAAGAGGCGCAGGCCCAATCGCTCGCCTGACGTGTCCAGTGCCGTCGGGAAGGACGCGAATTTCGCCATCACCAACCCGGTGTTGAGGCAGATGAAGAGGTTCTGGCCATGGATGCCCACGCACATAAGGATCGGGCCCTTGTCGCGGATTACATACCATTTGCTGCGGTAGTGCATGGACCAGCCGGGATAGTCTTTCGCGAAGCCGCCAGTGTCCCAGGCTTTGGGGTCGCCGGCGGTGGCGATGTCGTGCAGCCATGATTGGGGGACCACCCCGTTGCCGCCGTCCGCGATCATCAGACCGATCCGGGTGAGATCGCGTGCGGTCATGCAGACGCCGCCTGCCGCGCGGGGGGCACCCACGCGGTCGACCGTGATGTAGGCGGGGCGTTCGGCGCCCAGCGGCTGCCAAAGGTGCTGGGAGAACGCTTGGGCATAGGGCAGCCCGGTGACCCGCTCGACAATCCATCCCAGAAGATCGGTGCAGGGCGAGACGTAGTTGAATGGCCCGCCGTGGCCTGTGTGCGTTTCGCGCAGTGTCAGCAGAAAGTCGTGCAGGTCGATGACAGGGTCGCCGGCTGCGAGCGGGTTCCAGTTCGTCGACTTGCGGTAGTCAACGATGGGGCCTTCGGTCAGTTCGTAGTCTTCGTCGAACGTCACGCCGGTGCGCATGTCCAGAAGGTGCCGGATCGTGGCGCCCTGGAAGGCGGTGCCCTGAAGCGCGGGGATGTAATCGGACGCGGGCGCGTTGATATCCACCAGCCCGCGGTCCGACAGCACGCCGTAGAGTAGCCCCAGCATCGACTTTGAGACCGACATCAGGATGTGCGGGTCGCCGGCACCCATGCCGTTGCGGTAGCGCTCGTGCAGGATCTTGCCCTGCTGCGCTACGACCAGGGCGTCGATGTCGATCTTCTCCATCAGATCGTCGTAGGCAAGCGCCCCTTCTCGGGTGTCGACGGCGGGCATCTCGATCTGCTCGCCCTGGGCCAGGGGGCGGACTTGGCCGGGATCGTTGCGGATCTCGGCCGATGGCACGATCTCGCGCACATGGTGGAAGGCCCAGCGATTGTGCGGCGCGGTCCGCCAGTTTGCCAAGGTGGCGGGAGCGCCGGTCCAGGTGCCGGTCGAAGCAGATGTCATCGGGAAGCCTTGTCAGGATTGATAGCTGGGGTCCGTCCGGTCCAGCCGGCGCAGCAGGGCGGGCCATTCGAACTTGCCGATCGGGCGGTGCCCTTCGGGCGAGTTGGCGCGCAGGTTGCGCGCAATCGTGACGTCCTGTACCTCCTGCGGGATCTCGGTGGGCGCTTCGCCGGTCTGCTGGAAGGCAATCTGCATGCGGCAGGCCCGCTCGGCTCGGTACATCCAGACGAAGGCCTCGGCAATCGTGCGTCCAACCGTCAGCAGGCCATGATTGCGCAGGATCAGCAGGTTGGCATCGCCGAGATCGGCCACCAGCCGCTCGCGCTCGTTCAGGTCCGTCGCGATGCCCTCGTAACCGTGGTAGGCGGTGTGGGCGATGATCGCCAGGGCGTGCTGGGTCAGAGGCAGCAGGCCGCGGGCCTGGGTGGCGACGGCCGTGCCCGCCTGGGTGTGGGTGTGCAAGGCGCAGGCATACTCCGGCTTGGCCATGTGGATGGCCGAGTGAATGACGAATCCCGCCGGGTTGATGTGGTAGTCGGTCGGGCTGAGGATGTTGCCCTCCTCGTCGACCTTCACCAGGCTGGAGGCGGTGATCTCATCGAAAAGCAGGCCGTAGGGATTGATCAGGAACGCGTCATCCTCGCCTGGGACACGGGCCGAGATGTGGGTGCCCAGAAGGTCAGACCAGCCGAACATTTCCACAAGCCGGTAGGCGGCGGCCAGATCGACGCGGGCCTGCCATTCGGCGTCGGGGCATTGCGAGCGGATGTCGGACTGTACGTTCATGTGGTCTCTCCCTTGGCGCGGATCACCAAGCCATCGGCGGCCATGACCCCCTGGGCCATTACCATGACGGGGTTGGCCTCTGCTTCAGTGATCGTATCGGGGTGCAGGGCCAGCGTCGAGAGGGCGGCGATGGCGTGGGCCAGGGCGTCCAGGTCGCCGCAGGGCAGGCCCCGGTGCCCGCGGATTGGGGCGAGACCCACGACCTCGTCGATCATGGTGCGCGCCTCTGTTTGGTCGACGGGGGCCAGGCGGATGGCCTTGTCATCGTAGAGGCCCACCAAGATGCCGCCGGGGGCGAGCGTGATGACGGGGCCGACTTGGGGATCCAGGCGGTAGCCGATCAGGACCTCCTGCAGCGGGCGGACCATCGGCGCGATCAGAAGGTGATCGACTTCGACGCCCGGGTGGTGTGCCTGGACCGAAGTTTTGATGGCCTGGCCTGCCGCGATCAGTTGAGGGCCGTCCTGGATGTCGAGCTGGACGCCGCCCGCTTCGGTTTTGTGTGGCACCGCGTCGGAAAGGACCTTGGCGGCGACCGGGTAGGCGAACGGCAGGTCAGGTGCTGTGCCCACCGGGCAGGTGACTGTCGGGACGGTGGGGACGCCCAGGTCGGCCAGCAGCGAGAGCGACGCCCCCTCGTCCAGGATTTCGGTGGCGGGCGCGGCGGGCGGGCGCGCCAAGGCCCCTATGCGGGGGGCGCGCCAGCGGCAGAAGGCGCCGATGCTGTCGGCGGCGGTCTCCGGGCTGCGGAAGGCCGGGATGCCAGTGGCGGTCAACTGTCGGAGCGATTCTGGCGCCTCCGGGACGATGAAAGCGGCGAGCGGCTTGCAGTGCAGGTTGGCGCTGGCCAGCGGGCTTACGGTGCGCTGGGGCGCGGATCGGCCCGATGAGCCTGTCACCGACAACACCAGGTCGACATCCGGGTCCGCGGCGATGGCTTCGACGGTGGGCTGGACGAAGTGAGGGGCGGCCCCGGCCATGGTCAGGTCGACCATGGGCCCGAAGGAGGCCGACAGCCCCGTTCCCGACACGGCATCCTTGGTTGCATCTGAAGGCGGCTGGATCGCCACACCTTCCAGCGCCAGACGGTCCGCCACCGTCGCACCGCCGCCACCTGTGGTGGTGAGCACGCCGACGCTGGGCGCATGCGAGAAGGGCTGGCGGCCCGCAAACAGCAAGGGCGCCTCGACCAGGCTTTCCAGCGAGGTCACCCGCGCGATGCCGATATCGGCCAGGAAGGCGTCCGCCACGGCGTCCTCTGCCAGCAGGGCGCCCGTGTGCGCCACCGCCATCTCGGCGCCCAGTTGCGACCGGCCCAGCTTGTAGGCGATCACGGGCTTGCCCATGGCGTGCGCCGATGCTGCCAGCCGCGCCAGGCCGTCCGCATCGCGGATCGTCTCCAGGAACAGCGCCAGGACATCGGTGTTCGGATCGCTGAGCATGGCCTGGCCGATCTCCGGCACGCCCAGATCACACTCGTTCCCGACGGAGGCGACGCGGCTAAACCCCAGACCGATTGCCCTGGCACGGCTGATCAGACCACCCATCATCGAGCCGGACTGGCTGATCAGCGAGATCCTGCCCTTCAGCGGATCCGGCTCCTGATAGATCGCATTGGTCGTGATCAGCGCGCCCGAGTGTAAGTCGCCCACGCCCATCGAATTCGGCCCCAATAGCCGCAGGCCGCCGTCGCGGGCGGCCTCGACCAGGCGCGCCTGGGCCGCGACACCGTCGCCGCCGGCCTCGGCAAAGCCGTCCGCAACGATCGAGGCGATCTTGACCCCGGCACTGGCGCAGTCCCGCACGGCCTGTTCCACCCGTTCGGTGCCGACCAGGATGTAGGCGTGCTCTGGGACCGGATCTGCCTCCAGGATGGACGACAAAGCTGGCTCGCCCTGCACCGTCTCGCGCGCCGGGTTCACCACCACGATCCGGCCGCCATACCCATTGGTGCGCAGATACCCCAAGGTGCGACCCGCCGGCGTGTCGGCCCGGCTGGACAAGCCGATCAACGCCACCGCCTTTGGCGTGAAGATCGCCTGGGCCAGTTCGTCCATCGTCGTCACACTACCCTCCGCCGCCCTCTGCGCCGCGCGCCGCGAAATCGTCTATCGGATGGCTGTCGATTGTGGAAGGCCGCGCCGCAGGCTAGGGTCCGCGCCGCAAACCAGCCCCGCCCGCAGACGACCGGACCGCCGACCATGGACGCCGCCACACCCGATCGCCGCCATCTTGAGACGCCGTTCCAGATGACCACGGGCGGTGTGGCCTATCGCGTCTTTGGCGCAGGCCCGCCGCTGGTTCTTTTCCACGGCGGAGCGGGCTCGTGGCAGCATTGGGTGCTGAACGTGGACGCGCTGTCGGTGCGCTTCCGGGTGATCGCGCTGGACCAGCCCTCCTACGGCGATAGCCAGACGATCCCGTGGGAGACGGATGTGCCCGAATACCTCGCCCTGTGCTTCGCAGCGTTGGAGGAGGTGACGGCGGGCGACCCAAACGTGCATTTGGCAGGCTTCTCCTTCGGCGGGTTCATCGCGTCGGACATGGCCGTGCGCCTTGGGCCGCGGTTGGCGGCGCTGTCGATGACGGGTGGCGCGGGCTATGGCAAGCCGGTGGGCCGCGGCTTTACGCTGGGATCACGGCGCAAGATGGCCGAGGCGTTAGGCCGCGAGCCGACAGCCACTGAACTGCGCGCCATGCACGCCGAGAACCTGGCCAAGCTGATGATCTGGGACCGCACTAAGATCGACGACTGGGCGATCGACATGCAGGTCTCGAACGTTGCGCGCACCCGGTTCGATAGCCGCAAGCTCAGTTGGATGGACGGCACGCCGGATCGCCTGGCGTCGATCACGGCGCCGACCTTCATCGTCTACGGCGAACACGATGCTGCGCGGATCCCGCCGATCCCCGAGCGGTTCGACCGCTGCCGGTCGGCCAAACCGGACGTCCAGACGCATGTCATCCCCGCTTGCGGGCACTGGGCGATGTATGAGGCGCCGGCGACGGTGAACCGACTGCTGTCGGACTTCCATGGGGCCGCGCCATGAAAATCACCGCAGTGCGCAGCCATGTGCTGTCCTATGACCTGGACAAGGAATTGGGATACTCGCAGCAGTATTACGCCAAGCGCACCGCTCATCTGGTCGAGGTATCGACCGACGAGGGCATCACCGGCTGGGGCGAGTGCTTTGGGCCGGGGGCCGTGGCGCTGGGCAACAAGACGATCGTCGAGCAGGCGCTGGCCCCCATGGTCATGGGCCGCGACCCCCTGGCGCGCGAGGCGATCTGGGCGCATTGCTACAACATGCTGCGCGATCACGGGCAAAAGGGCATGCCGATCCAGGCGCTCTCGGGCCTGGATATCGCGCTTTGGGACATCGCGGGTAAGGTGGCTGGACTGCCGCTTTATCGGCTGCTGGGCGGCCCGACGCGCGAGAGACTGCCTGTCTATGGCTACGGCATGATGCTGCGGCGCCTGCCCGTGGCCGATCTGGCCGCGGCCTTCCGCGAGGAAGTGGTCCAGATCCGCGAAATGGGCTTCAAGGCCACGAAGATGAAGGTGGGCCTGGGCGTCGCCGACGATATCCGCCTGGCCCAATCGGTGGCCGAAGGGGCGGGCGGCATGCCGTTCGCCGTGGACGCCAACCATGCCTACCACCTGATGGATGCGCTGGCGGTCGGCCAGGCGCTGGACGAGTTGGGCGCGCTTTGGTTCGAAGAGCCCGTGGCCCCCGAAGACCGGGCCGGCTACCGCGAGCTTCGCCAGTCCCTCAAGACGCCCATATCGGGCGGCGAGGCCGAGTTCACCCGCTGGGGCTGGCGTGACCTGCTGGAGGCCCGCGCCCTGTCGCTGGCCCAGCCCGAGGTGTGCGGCCTGGGCGGCATTTCCGAGTATTTAAAGGTACTTGCGCTCTGCCACGCGCATCTGGTGCCGGTCATCAACCACGTCTGGGGCTCGGCCGTGGCCGTCGCCACCAACATGCACCTGCTGGCCGCGCAACCGCCCATGCCGGGCGGCCTGCACCCGTGGGAGCCGATGCTTGAGTTTGACACCACGCCCAATCGTTTCCGCGACGACCTGGCCCAGACGCCGCTGGGCATCCAGGACCAGGTGCGCGCCACCGGCGGCTACGTCGCGCTGCCTCAGGAACCGGGGATCGGCATTACACCCGATCCGGCGTTCCTGGATCACTATCGCATCGCCTAAAAGGGAGGCCTGATGAAAATCGCCGTTCTCGACGACTACCAGGATGTGGCTAAGGACATGGCCGACTGGTCGAATTTGCAAGCAAACCATGAGGTTACGTTCTTCCACGACGCCTATGAGGGCCTGGATGGCTTTGCCGAGCGTCTGGCCCCCTTCGACATCATCGGGGCGATGCGCGAGCGCTCGCCCATCGGGGCCGACCTGCTCAGCCGTCTGCCGAATCTGAAGCTGGTGGCCACCGCGGGCATGCGCAATTCGGCCATCGATCTGGACTGGTGCGCAGCCAACAACATGCCGGTCGTGGGCACGCAGGGTTCGGCCCAGGCCACGCCCGAGCTTGCCTGGGGCATGATGATCGGGCTGGCGCGTCACATCCCGACCGAGAACGCCCGCATGCGCGAGGGCTCGTGGATCACGACGCTGGGGACGGACCTGGAGGGCAAGACCCTGGGCATCCTTGGCCTGGGCAAGCTGGGGCGCAAAATGGCCCAGATCGGCCGCGCCTTCGAGATGAAGCCCATCGCCTGGTCGATGAACCTGACCGACGAGGCGGCCGCCGAGGCCGGCGTAGAACGTGTTGAAAAGGAAGAGCTTTTCCGCCGAGCGGACTTCCTGACCATCCATTACAAACTGGGCGAGCGGTCGCGCGGCCTGGTCACCGCACACGAGTTGGGGCTGATGAAGCCGACGGCCTATCTGGTTAACACCTCGCGGGCGCCGATCGTCGATACCGATGCACTGGTCGCGGCGCTGAAAGCGGGCACCATCGCGGGGGCGGGCATTGACGTATACGATTACGAACCCCTGGCCGCGGACGCCCCGATCCGCCAGGCGCCCAACACCATCCTGACGCCGCATCTGGGCTATGTCACGGACGGCACCTACAAGGCGTTCTACGGCCAGATGGTCGAGTCGATCGAGGCCTGGCTGTCCGGCAATCCGATCCGGGTGCTGGCATGAGCGCCCCGAAGGAGCCGCGCAAGGACGCGCTGTGGGAGGCCGGTCTGAGAACCCGCCGTGAAGTTGTTGGCGATGCTTATGTCGATGATTCTCTTGCGAAAATGACCGACTTCAACGCGCCCCTGCAGGACTACGTGACCCGCTATGCCTGGGGCGACATCTGGAATCGGCCCGGTCTGGCGCGTCGCGATCGCTCGATCCTGAACCTGGGCATGTTGGTAGCGCTGGGCCGCCCTGACGAGCTGAAGCTGCACCTGAAGGGCGCGATCCGCAACGGCCTGACGGTCGACGAGGTGAAGGAATGCCTGCTGCAATCGGCGGTCTATTGCGGGGCGCCCGCGGCGCTGGACGCGTTCCGAACCGCCCGCCAAGCCATTGAAGAAATGAAGGAATCCGGGGAGCTGCCGTCATGAAAAGCTACAAGATTGCCTGTATCCCGGGCGACGGTATCGGCAACGAGGTGATGCCCGAGGGGCTGCGCGTGCTGGAAGCGGCCGCCGCCGCGCATCAATTCCGGATCGAGACGACCTCCTACGACTGGTCGTGCGAGCGCTACAAAGCCACCGGCGCGATGATGCCGGAGGACGGAATTTCCCAGCTTTCTCAATCGGATGCGGTGTTTCTGGGCGCGGTCGGATTCCCCGGCGTGCCCGATCACATCTCGCTTTGGGGTCTGCTGGTCCCGATCCGGCGCGAGTTCGATCAGTACGTCAATCTGCGGCCCGTGCGCCTGCTGCCCGGGGTGCCGTGCCCGCTGGCGGACAAGAAGCCGGGGGACATCGATTTCTGGGTCGTGCGCGAGAATACCGAGGGCGAGTACAGCCAGGTTGGCGGCATGATGTTCAGCGGAACCGAGCGGGAGTTCGTTACCCAACAGGCCGTTTTCACGCGCAAGGGCTGCGATCGCATCACGCGCTATGCCTTTGAGCTGGCTCAGAAAATTGGGGCTGGCAAAGTCGACATGGCGACCAAGTCGAACGGCATCTTCGTTTCGATGCCCTACTGGGATCAACGCTTCCGCGCGGTGGCTGCCGACTACCCCCAAATCGCCACGCAGGAGCATCACATCGACATTCTCGCGGCCCGCATGGTCATGGCGCCTGAAAGCTTCCGGGTCGTCGTGGCGACCAATCTGTTCGGCGACATCCTGTCCGATCTGGGCCCCGGCGTCACCGGCACCATCGCCGTTGCGCCGTCGGCGAACATCAATCCCGAGGGCTACCACCCCAGCATGTTCGAACCGGTGCACGGTTCGGCACCAGATATAGCGGGGCAAGGCATCGCAAACCCGGTGGGCCAGATCTGGTCTGGCGCGATGATGCTGGATCATTTGGGCGAGCACGAGGCCGCCGCAAACATCGTCCGCGCAATCGAGACGGTGCTGGGCGACCCGTCCGCGCCAAAGACCGGGGACCTGGGCGGCAAGGCGAAAACCGGGGATCTGGGCCAGGCCATCGCCGCCGCGATCTGACGCGCTTCACACCCCCTGCCGCTGGGATTCCACCCGTACCGCAAGCGTACAGCACCTGTACCGCAAGTGTGCAGCACGTGTGCAGCATCTGTACCGCACCTGTATGTACAGAAAGTCGACCACAGAAAGTCGATTTTGCGCCGCCGCGGACGCCCTGTGTTCCTTTTGGCACCCCCGGGCGTGGCCGGGCGGGGGTGGGTGGGTGGGACGCCGGGCCACGCCCGGCATGACCCCAAAACGCTCTCGATCCCGGTCATTGTCAGCGAACGGTCGCCAAGATCGCCTGAAGGCGGGCCGCGCAGGATCGAGCGCCGGACTTCTATACCGCTGTTCAACCGAACACCGGCAATGCTGTGACCTAACCCTGCTGTGCCTTCCAGGCGTCGTACTTGGCGCGGGTCTCGTCGTTCATCGGGTAAAGACCGGGCAGGGAGGCGCCGCCCTCGGTCACCTGGTCCATGATCCAGCCTTCCATGCGTTCCTGTTCGGGCGCCTCGGCCAGGACCTGGTCCAGCATGTCGGCAGGGATCAGCACCGCGCCGTCCTTGTCCGCCACGACGATGTCACCCGGGAAGACCGCGACGCCGCCGCAGGCGACGGGCTCTTCCCAGCCGACAAACGTCAGACCGGCCACAGACGGGGGTGCGGCCGCCCCGCGGGCAAAGACCGGCAGACCGGTGCCCAGCACCCCTTCGACATCGCGCACGACCCCGTCAGTGACCAGGGCCGCCACGCCCCGCGCGGCCATGCGCGCGCACAGGATGTCGCCGAAGATCCCGGCATCCGTCACGCCCATCGCGTCGACTACCGTGACGCAACCTTCGGGCATCGCCTCGATTGCCGCACGGGTCGAAATGGGCGACGACCAGGAGGCGGGCGTTGCCAGATCCTCTCGCGCCGGCACGAAGCGTAAAGTGAAGGCCGGGCCGACCACCCGGGTCTGACCGGCGACCAGGGGCAGCGTGCCCCGCATCCAGACATTGCGCAGGCCCTTTTTCAGCAAGATCGTGGTGATGGTGCCGGTGGTCACCTGCATCAGGGTGGCGTGGGCGTCGGCGGTCAGGGTCATGGTGGGCTCCTAGTTTTGATCTGTCAGCCCCGGCACTGGCGGCGTCTAGGCGCCGGGCTCGTCCGGTCTGCCGTTGCTTCATCGCTAACGGCGTGAACGTTAGATTGGGTTTCGGCCCTCGCTCTTAACAACTCTGTCGTTTGTTGTGCCAGGGCTGCCTGAGCAGGCCGCTCTTGCCGCGATCGACAAACGGCCAGGCCGGACAGAGATCGGACCTTTTGACCAGATGGCAGCTTTCTCCACCCCCAGCGCGAAGAAGGCAACGTAGCCTGCGCAATCCATGCGCGCCCACCAGGCCACCCTGTCCTGCTATGACATCTTTGCCCGGGTGGGTAATAGTGCAGGTCGATGACCAAGAACTTCTCGTGCTACATCGCACTGTCTGATCTTGCAGGTGGAGAACGTTATGAACACGCCACCCGGTCAGTTTCTGGCCAATTGGTTCTGGCTCATTATTGGCCTGCAGATCGTCATCGTGTCGTTTTTTGCTTTGTCGACGCTGTCTAACCCGCCACACGATTTCAATTAACAGCAAAAGAAGCACCCGCATGACGTCCCAAAAACAGCTGCTGATGAAGCTTCTGAAAGGTATCGAAACCGGCGACCCAGAGGCAGCCGCGGTCGTCAATGAAAGCAAGTATGTTCAGCACAACCCGCGCACGGGGGAGGGCAGCCCTGGCCTTGCAGCACTTTTTGCCCGGTTGGCCAAGACGAACCCGCGCGTCGTCTTTTACCGCGTTCTCGAGGACGGTGAGTTTGCCTTCGCGCACAACGAGTATGATTTCAACGGCGTCGAAGTGGCGTTCGAAGTATTCCGCTTTGAAGAGGGAAAAGCCGTCGAGCACTGGGATAATATCCAACTGATCCAACCGCCTAACCCATCGGGCCGAACGATGTTGGATGGGGAAACTGACATCACGGATCTCGACCGAACCGAGCGCAATCGGACACTGGCCCGCACGTTTGTTGAACGCGTCTTGATTGGGCGGAATTTTGCGTTGATGGAGGCATATCTCGCGGCTGACCTAATCCAGCACGATCCAGAAATCGCGGACGGCAGCGCTGCCTTGCGCGCCGCCCTTGAAGAAGAAGAAAACGGCGCCCCCAGAATTGAGCATCAAGTGCTCCACCGGGTGCTCGCCGAAGGGAACTTTGCGCTGTGCATGATAGAGGGTTTCCGAGATCGGCAACATGCGGGGCTCTACAGCCTGTTTCGGATTGCAAACGATCGGATCGTCGAACACTGGACCACGTGCACGCCCATTCCTCCGCGCCACGAGTGGCGGAACGACAACGGCAAGTTCTAGTGGTTTCTGCATAGACAGGGGCGTGTCAGTCGGTTGACGAGACAGCAGAACGGAACATGGCTGGCAGGAACAGCCCCGTGAGGGGGCGGAAGGCAATTGTGCCCCACAGATCCGGCAGCGATAGCATGCGGCCATTCCCCAACCACAGCACCTCCGGGTCAGGCCGTCAGATCTGACAAGCGTCGAAGTCTCTGATGATGGACCCCACAGCGTTACCTGCTGACCCAGTCACCGTTGCGAATTGTCAACAACATGATCCGCAGGGCGACGTTCGTTTGGTTCTGACGCCCAGGAATTGTACAATTGGACCGGTTTAGATTGTCAGTTTGGGGTGCATTTATCATGCGACACATCGGCTTTTGTCTTTTCGCTTGCGTGTTTTCGTGCGCTTTCGGGGCCACGGCGATCGCGCAGACCTACACGCCGCTTTCATGCAGCCAGTCTCAACCGATCACCGAGACGGTGACTTACACCGTTCCTGGAACGTCTGTGACACGCAGCGTGACAATCAAGATTGTCGAGCCAACCGCGTTACCCGCGGGGGTGACACTCCCGCTGCCAACGGTGATCTGGTCACACGGTGGTGCAGGCGGCAACAATGCAAACACATTGGCGGACTGGCGCGGCGTTACGGCGGAGGCCTGCTATACCTCGGTCAGCATTGGGCACACGTGGCCCCAGCCCATGGTCGAGGATGCAATCTGCACCGATCTGCTGGACCTGACGTCTGGGGTCGACTGTGGGGAGGGATATCAGAAACTGCTGAGTTTGCTGCGGCCCTGGGACATCGCCCAAACCATTGATTACCTGGAAAACAACTACGCGCATCTGGTTGATGTCACCAAAATCGCAGTCGGCGGACATTCCGCCGGGGCTGGCGGTACATTGATGGTGGCCGGGGCGACCCGAGCGTTCCGCACCGGCGATCCGTCGAAGCAGTATATCGACATCCGTGACTTGTCGGATCCCCGGCCTGTGGCGTTCCTGGCCTTCTCACCGCAGGGGCCTGGGGTGGATGGCTTTTATGAGACTTGGAAAAGGTCCGGAGACACGTCTTGGGACACTGTCGAACGACCTGTTCTGATTGCCACGGGGGATGGCGACAACGGATGTGACCAAACGCCAAGGACGACGACGTCCAGCACAATTCACTACTGCGCTAATCTGGGCCCGACACCGTCCAACCGTAAGGCGGTGTTTGATCTGATCCCCACGGATCCGGCTGGGGAAATCAGCAAATACTTGCTGTACATTGATGACTGGCGCGCGGCGCACACGATCTTCAAATACTCCAGAAACACGTGCGTGTCGGGTGGGGGAGGAACGCGGGACGATATCTGCGATCAGATGCTCGAGGTGTTATCCCGCGCTGCCATTGGCTTTCTGGACTGGCATGTGCGTGGGGACCCCTTGGCCGAGGATTTCCTTGCTCAGGATCCCAACACGCCCAGATCGCGCGGTAAGTTCCTTTGGGACAGCAAGTAACCGATCGTCGAGTTGCTTTTGCGACTGGGAAGAGGCTTCTGCATCGCGCCTGACAGGGCCGCATGCTCTGCTGCGCATCTGGTCCACTGCTTACGATCACCGGCCTACGACCACCGGCCTACGACCACCGGCCTTGAAACACTGGGCTCCGATCACCGGCATCGGCTGTTCGGCGACGCACCGGTCTGGATCTTTCAGCGGTTTGGCGCAGCTTCACAGCGTGGAAATGTGAGAGCAGGAAGAACCCGATGAAAGATAATGGCCGTCAAGGTGCGGATCGATCAGCATGACAGAAGCAGAGCCCCTACCCTTAGAAGACGTCCAGACCTATCCGCGGCCACCTGCCCTTGAGGTGGTGCCGCAACGCGTGACCGTTCGGCTGAACGGCGCGTTGATTGTCGATACGCGTGACGCATTAAGGGTTTTGGAAACCCATCACGCGCCCACCTATTACATCCCGCCGGGCGATGTATTGGGAGAGTTGATTCCCGTCAGCGGCGGCAGCTTTTGTGAATGGAAAGGCCTGGCGCGATACTTCGATGTTGCAGTGAACGGCCAGATAGCTGCACGCGCGGCTTGGGCGTACGATAGCCCGACAGCGTCATTCTCTCGCCTCTCTGGGCATGTGGCGTTCTACGCGGGGAAAATGGACGCCTGTACCGTTGGTGCCGAAACCGTTCTTCCTCAGCCCGGCGATTTCTATGGTGGCTGGCAGACCAGCAATTTGACAGGCATCGTAAAGGGCGCGCCGGGCACGCTCCACTGGTAATGCGCAAACGCGGTCCTTAGGCGCGGGCCGAAGCGGTTGGACCGCATGAGCAGCCGCGAGCGCTGAAGCTTCGGGCGGTTGGATCTGCTTCAGCGACTTACGGTGTCCGATGTAGATTGGGCAGACATGCGTTGGGGGCGCCGGTTCTACGCATGAGTTGGCAGCATGTTAGGCCCTCGACATCAGGCATCGTCGGCTTGGGAGGCGGATGCATAGCGGCTGATGCAGATGGCCATCACCAGCGCCATGGCACCAAAGCTGAACCGGTACTGGTCAGCGACGTCCACACCCGCCGCGCGGGCAAGATCCAAGATTGCGCCAAAACCGGTCTGCATCGCCGGAATTGCCGCCACACCAACCAGCGACAGCAGGATCGACGCCCGCCCCACCAACTGCATCGGCACGACTTTCCGCATGTGCGCACCCAAGGGGATGTAGAAGGTCTGGCAGAAGACCACGACCAGCAAGAGAGCGCTCGACACGGTTGGTCCAGGCGTCGGCAGAAAGGCGAGCAACGAGAGGCACGTTGTGGACGTGACCGCAGCGGTTAGAATCATCGCCTTTCGTCGTGCGATTGATCGATCCAGATGGCCAAATAGAAACGCGGCAACCACCGAACCCGCAAACATTGCCAGCAAGACCGCGCCCGCGTCCTCCGCGGAAAACCCGTGCACATCCATCAGGAACGGACCGCCCCACAACCCGGTGATCGTCGTCATTGGCGCAAAAGTGACCAAACCCAAGGCGAGTATCTTCCGGACCTCCGAAAGCCCAAGCAGATCCAGATAACTGCCGGGCTGATCGTCGGACTCTTGCTGCAGTTTGGCGGGCGCAGATGGCACGATGCTCAAAATCGCCAACACCAGAGCAACGGCCCCCGTGGCGGCAGCACCGAACACAGTGGCCCAGTCGTACCGCGCCAGCGCAAGCGCCAACGGATAGGTCCCGAGGATGCCGCCGACGCTTCCGAGCGTTATCACCATCCCGTTCACATACCCAAACTCTCGCGGCGAAAATGACCGGGCGACCAGCACATGGATCGACGCGCCAAGTGATGCCATGCCGAACCCGATGATGATGCGGGCCGCGAACAGTGCTTCATAGCTTTGCCCGACAGCAAACAAGGCCGTGCCAAGCGCGACCACTGTGACGCTGCAACTCATCATCAGCCGGGGCCCGTACCGGTCCAAAGCAGCGCCAAGCGGCAGCTGCGTCAGAACTGCCGCAAGGAACATGATCGACACGAGACCGCTGATCATCGTGGCGGACACGCTGAAACGGTCGATCAGAATTGGTGCAAAGATCGAACCCGCTGCCCGGTGAAACTGACCAAGCGCGAACATTGCCGCGCACAGCGCGATGATCAGTCTGCGGGTTTGGAGGGTTTGCTCGGGCACCCGACGACCGTGGCACTTTGATCTTCGGCGTCAAAGCACTGAGTTGTATTCTGCACAATCCATCGCGTTTGGGTAAGCAGACGGGAAAGCGTCGGCGCACCAAGCCACCGACTGACGGTACAGCCTGGGACAGGGACGACCGCAATTCGACCTAAGCCGTCTGGGGCTGAAAAGCGGCACGAGTCCTGTTTGCTAGACCTGACCGGGGACGCCACCCGCCAGTTCCCGGTGCCGGTATGCTTCCGGGTAAGCCATAGGACGTACGGGGCCTAGGGGGATGACACCATTCCACGATCTGCCGAAGTATCCTTGACGACAATGGATCAGCGAGCCGGCATTGGCGACCCCGTCCATGGCGTAAACCCGGCACAGCCAGCGCCACAGATTTGGATAGTCCAGAATGCGGGCGCCGTTCAGCTTCATCCGGACATAATACACCGGGTCGTGGCGGTAGAGCGTCGGAAACAGGCGCAGGTCAGCCTCGGTGAACGCGTCTCCGGTTAGAAAGGGGCGGCCGTCGCCGAGCAAGTCTTCAAGCCAGGCAAGGGTGTCGAAATAGGCGGCGAAGGCGGCGGCATAGACGCCTTGATCGGACGAAAAACCTGCCTTGTAGGCACCGTTGTTGATGTTCGTGTATATCCTTTCGTTCAATTCTGCGATCTGGGCTCGGACCACTGCGGCGCTGGGAACAAGACGTGGGCGTTCGGCCTTCTTGCTGCCCAAGGCTTCGGCATGGTCATCAAGCATCCAGATGATCTCGGCGCTTTCGTTGTTGACGATGCGCCCGGCCTGCTTGTCGTAGAGAATGGGGACCGATTGCTCGTCCGACCCCTCGCGCTGGTAGATTTCTTTGGCCAGCCGCAGGCCCGCCCCCGTCGCGCTTTCGGTTGTGCACTCTGGCAGAGGGCTGCCGGTTAGGGTGGCGATACGGTTGGGCGCAAACTCCCAAAGGTTGGGACCGGCTGGATCATCGTCCCCGGTCCGATTTGGAAACGCCACATCCACGGTGATGCTTTCTTCCAGGCCCAGCACCGCGCGCGCTAGTGTAACCCGGTGACACCACGGGCAGTTCAACGCGACAAACAGATGGTAACGACCGGGTACTGCCGGAAAGTCCGGCTCACCGATGGCATACCGGAACCCACTGACGCCGCGCACGAATTCGCCCCGGGCACGGCGTGCTTGGGCATTGGTTTGATCCTCTTGGATCGAGGTATCGTCGGACATGGTTTCCCTTTAGCCAGTGTTGCCGATGGGTCGGCAGCTTCAGTTTTTCATAGTCGGCTAGATCCGGTGCCGAACCACTTTGCACTGCGTCTATCGCCCAATTGGACCGCTTTGGGGATGGAAAGTGCTAGATCCCAACTTAGCCGTCAAAGGACGATGAACAGACGGAAATCTGCGCAGGCGCCTGAAGGCCGGCGACGAACGTTCGCCGGCAGACTTGCCTCGGCCTGGGCCGATCAGCGGGTCTGTGATGGCTCGGCGCCAGCTCGGTGACGGCTCGGCGTTGAGAAACGCGCCCGTGCGCGGCGCGTGCATTTACCCTTCGTCAAGCAGTTGCGGCTGTCACATCGCTCTGTAACAGTCGGTGCAGAGGAGAGGATTATGTCCCGATTCACCGCCCTGGGCGATATGCTGAGTTCGGTCTTCGATCTGCGCCCGCGCGCGCTGGGCCCGGGCGAGGGCGGCGTGGCCGAGGCCGTCGCACTGGAGGGGCTGTGTGCGCAGCTGATGTCCTCGAACGGCGAGGCATCGGGCGTGGCGCTGGCGACCGAGATCCTGCGGGGCTATCAGACCCTGGGGTCCGAAGGCCGGGCGGCGTTCTTTGCT
>JBCCML010000013.1:0-101961 GCA_039026375.1 Pseudomonadota bacterium | reverse complement strand
GGTCAGGGCGCCGTGGTCGACACGGCCCTTTTCGAGACGGCGCTCGGCTGGATGGTCTATTTCCTGCCAATCCTGACGGCGACGGGGAAGGCACCGCAAAAGCAGGGGTCGGGCACCGTGATGATCTGCCCCTACCAGATCTTTCAGTGCGCCGATGGCGAGTTGATGATCGCGGCGGGCAACGACTCGCTGTTCCGCCGGCTTTGTCAAGTTTTGGAGCAGAACGCCTGGGCCGATGACCCGCGGTTTGTCCACAACCCCGAGCGGGTGGCCAACCGCGCGGTCCTTTGTGCGCTGATCGAAGGGGAGACGGCGAAGTGGCCGATGGCCAAGCTAGCCGATGCCCTGGATGCCGCCGCGATCCCACATGCGCCGGTGCAGGACATGGCGGCGGTGTCGGTCCATCCCCAGACGCTGGCGACCGGGATGAAGCGGGGATCGGGCGATCTGGAGTTCTTCGGGTTGCCTGTGCGATTGGATGGCGCGCGGCCAGACCGCGACGGACCGGCGCCCGCGTTGGGCGCGGACAATGGCTGGCTGGCGGACCTGCTGCGGACCTGCTGACGGCGCAGCGAGATCACGGGTGACCGCCAACGGGCGTTTGCGCGACCGATCGATCCACCAACTCTCGGAGGGGAGGCGCCTGTGGCCGGCGCCGGGGGGCGTCATCTAGGCCCCGTGTCTAAGGCGGTGCCTTAGATGATGTCCGCGCCCGGGCGCGGCACCGGTGCCAATCAAGCATGGCCGACCGGCCTTTGCGCAGCCAGGAACGTGCCAGGCGTACCCCGATTTCTGGTCCGCCGCGTCCCCGGCCACCAAGGCCATCGTTCGGCCCCTTTTGGGGCCACGGCTCAGCGCAGGCGTGCGAGACCTGCGACGGCTACCGTTTGATCGATCTCGGGCCCGCGGCGCCTCACGGCAGGGACCCGGCTAGCGACACGCGGTCTACGGCCCGACGCTTAAAATTAGATGAAAATTGTGCCGATCGCCCCAGGCGTTGCGCCGGCGTGCGCTGGATGTCGGCTGACCTGGGCCGGGCCAGCGACCACAATATCACCCACCTGTCGCGCGGCGCCCCTGCCCTGTGCTACCAATCGAGAATGGCTGAGAAAGAGACGTTCACCCCGGACCCTGGCGGCACCGTGCATGTGGCACAATACGGCCGCCTGCTGGAGGATTTCGTACCCGGCGATGTCTATGAACACCGCCCGGGACGCACGATCACCCAGGCCGACAACATCCATTTTAGCCTGCTGACGATGAACCGGCATCCGGCGCACTGCGATGCGGCGTACGCGGCCGAGACGGAGTTTGGTCAAGAGTTGGTCAATTCGACGCTGACCATGGCGATCATCACCGGGCTGACAGTTGACGACGTTTCGGCTCAGGCGATCGCGAACCTTGGTTGGGACAAGGTCAAGCTGACCGCGCCCGTCTTCGTGGGCGACACGCTTTACGCCCGGACCATGGTGCTGGGTGTGCGCCGCTCGACCTCGCGACCCAGCCAGGGCATCGTCACCACCGCCACGCAAGGCTACAAACAAGACGGCACCTTGGTGCTCAGTTTCGAGCGCGCAAGTCTGGTGCCAGCAAGGGAGGCCCCATGAACATCCAGACCGATATCCGCACGGACGACACCCCGATTGCCGAGGCATTGGCCAGTTTCGCAGCTGGCCTTGCGCCTGACTCGATCCCGGCAGAGGTTCGCACCCGCGCGCAGCACCATATGCTTGACGCGGCGGGGATCGCGGTCGCCTCAACCCGCTATCCCTTTGCGCATCCGGTGCTGGCGGGCCTGCAGGCGCTGGGGGACAAGGGCGATGTGCCGGTCTTTGGCATGGCCGCCCGGCTGAGTGCGCGGGATGCCGCCACCATGAACGGCTATCTCTGCCACGGGCTGGACTATGACGACACGCACATCTCGGGCGTTGTGCATCCCACAGCCTCGGTCCTGCCGGCAGTCTTTTCCGCCGCTGCGATGACCGGCGCGACGGGGCGCGAGATGGTCACGGCCTTCATCATCGGGGTCGAGACGGCGGCGCGCCTGGGCACCTGCGCGCAATCGGCGTTCCACCAGGTTGGCTTTCACCCGACCGGGATCGTTGGCATCTTCGGCTGCGCGCTGGCCGTGGGCCGGCTGATGGGCCTGAACGCGCAGCAATTGGTGCATGCGCAGGGGTTGGCGCTGTCGCAAGCCTCGGGATCGATGCAATTCCTGGAGGATGGCGCCTGGAACAAACGCTTCCACCCGGGCTGGGCGGCGCAGTCCGCACTGGTCGCCTGCGCCCTGGCGCGCGAGGGCTTTCACGGCGCGCCGGCCCCCTATGACGGGCGGTTTGGCTTCTTCAACATCTTCGGCGGCAAATTCACCGACTGGGTGGACCTGAGCTATGCCACCCGCGATCTGGGCGCCAAGTGGGAACTGATGGAAACGGGCATCAAGCCCTTCCCCACCTGCCACCTGACCCATGCCTGCATCGACGCCGCGATCTCGCTGTCCGGCAAACTGGACCCCGCAAAAGTCGCGACGATCGAGGCGCGGGTGCCAGAACAGGCCTTCACGACCGTTTGCGAGCCGGCGGCAAACAAATATCGGCCGACCTCGGACTACGACGCGAAGTTCTCGCTGGTGTACCTCACGGCCTGTGCGCTTTTGAAAGGGCGGCTGACACTGGATGAGTTGGAGCCCGCCTACTACACGGACGCTGAGATCCTGGCGCTGACGGACAAGGTCACCCACGCGCCCTACCAGGATAGCCCTTTCCCGGCAGCGTATTCCGGCCATGTCCGCGTCATCATGCAGGATGGTACCGTCCTCGAGGCGGACGAACGGGTGAACCGCGGGGCGGCCGACAGGCCCCTGTCCAACGCTGATATCGTTGCCAAATACCGGGATAACGCTGCGCTTTGGGCCAGTCCCGACAAGGTTGCAGCGATGGAGGCCGCGATGCTGGGGCTGGACGACGCTGAGAACGGTGCTGCGGCGTTGGCGGTATTTGGCGCTTGAACCGAGGCCGGACACGGGGCAGCGACCGACCTGGGTGGGAACATCGCCCAAGTTCCGGCAAAACCGGGTCTACGCGGCCCGTTCGACATCGAAAGCGCCCTCCCGGGGGGAGGTTGGGCGCTGCCCGGTCAAGCCGGGCGGCAACGAGCGTGAAGATCACTGTCGGCTATTGAGCCGCGCTGCGCATTAACAGGACCCAATGAGCCGTCGTTGATTGCGATCGCGCCACGATGGCAGGAGTTTCAAACCATGAACGACATGTCCCCCACCGACTTCGCCGAACAGGAGGCCATGATCCTGGACGCGGTCGACAAGTTCCTGGCCCGCGAAGTGGCGCCCTATGCCATGAAGCTGGAACATGCCGATGAGTACCCTGAGGAGATCGTCGAGGCGATGAAGGCGCTGGGCCTTTTCGGCGCGGTTGTCCCAGAAGAATATGGCGGCCTGGGCCTGCGCCCGTCGACCTACGCCAAGGTCATAGAGAGGATCGCCACCGTCTGGATGTCCGTCTCTGGCATCATCAACAGCCACCTGATCATGGCCCATATCGTCGCCAAAATGGGCACCGAGGAGCAAAAGCGCCACTTCCTGCCGCGCTTTGCCAGCGGCGAAACCCGCGGTGGCCTGGCCCTGACCGAACCCGATTGCGGCACGGACTTGCAGGCCGTGCGCACGACGGCGCGCTTGGACGGCAATGAATACGTGATCAACGGCACGAAGACCTGGATATCGAACGGTATCCACGGCAGCGCCTTTGCCGTGCTGGTCAAGACAGATCCAACGGCCGAACCCCGCCACAAGGGCATGACCATGTTCATCGCCGAAAAGGGCGAGGGCTTCCGCCATTCCAAAAAGCTGGAGAAGCTTGGCTATAAGGGGATCGACTCGGCCGAACTGATTTTTGAGGACCTGCGCGTGCCGCCCTTCAACCTGATCGGGCAGGAGGGCGAGGGGATGAAAGCCGCGATCAGTGGGCTGGAATTGGGCCGGGTCAACATAGCAGCCCGCGGCGTCGGCGTCGCGCAGGCCGCGCTGGACGAGGCCGTGAAGTACGCCCAGACCCGCAAGACATTCGGCAAGGCGATCCACGAACACCAGGCGATTGCGCTGAAACTGGGGGACATGGCCACGCGGGTCGAGGCGGCGCGCCTTCTGACCCGTCAGGCCGCCGACGCGCTGGATCGCGGCGACCGCTGCGACTACGAGGCTGGGATGGCAAAGCTCTTCGCCTCGGAAGCGGCCCTTGAGAACGCCACGGAGGCGATGCGCATCCACGGTGGCTATGGCTATTCCAAGGAGTTCCTGGTCGAGCGTCTCTACCGTGACGCGCCACTGCTGTGCATTGGCGAAGGAACCAACGAAATTCAGCGCATGTTGATCGCCAAACGGCTAATCGAAAAGAACCCAATCTAGACGCCCAGAGCCGCCCGCTGGTATCCTGATCGCACGACATGCGGGGAGGGTGGGATGAAAGCACGTATCTGGGCAGCATCAGCGGCTCTTGTAACAGCATCACTGACGGCGCCCGTTGCATCGGCCAAAGACTGCCGGGCAAGCGACAAACAAGTCCAGCTGTCCCAATGCACGGATCAAATCAACACGTCCGTCCAGCGAACGGATATCGGGACCGGTCACCTCTATCGGTGTCAGGCCTACGATCTGCTGGGCAACTATGCCGAGGCACTGGCCGATTGCATCGAGGCGAACCGCCTGATGCCCGAGGACGGCTCGGTCCACAACAGCATGTCGATCATCTTCCAGAACATGGGGCGGCACGATCAGGCGGTACACGCATCGGTCGAAGCCATCGACCTGAACCCGGATAACGGGTCCTATTTCAACACGCGGGCGAACGCGCATTGCGGTGCCGGCAACATCGAGGCGTCGATGGACGATCGCATGTCTGCCGCAAACAAGGGGCTGTACACACTGGGCCGCATTCAGGAGATTTTGAAGGCGAGGGGCTTCTATGACGGTCCTGTAACCGCAGAATTCGGGGCCGAGGCGCGCGCAGCACTGGAAGCCTGGACGCGCGCCGGGTGCCGCTGATCGCCCAACGCCAATGGATTTAGAGCGCCCAGGTTTGACCCCGGGCGCCCTCCCCCTCAGTAACCTTGCAAATGCCTCAGCGGAACAGTGCCAGGACGTTCATCGGCGCCTGATTGGCAATGGCCAGCGATTCGACGCCCAGGCGCTGTTGCACCTGCAGGGCCTGCAACCGGGCGGCTGATTCATTCAGGTCAGCATCTACCAAAGAGCCGATGCCGGACTTGAAGCTGTCGATCATGCTGGAGGTGAAGTCCTGCTGGATCTCCAGGCGCTTCTGGGCCGTGCCGATGGCCGCTTGTGCCGTGGTCGTGGTGGCAATCAGTGAGTCGACCGTGCCGAGTGCGGTCGCCGCATCCCCTGCCGAGGTGACCGACAGCGACTGCAGTGCGGACAAGCCACCGGAGCCGCGCTGCACGTCCACGTCGACGCGCACCTCCAGTGCCCCGTTGTTCTCGATCGTCAGGTCCCCACCCGCCGTGCCAACGGTGAAGGCCGTGGTGTCGATACCAGCATCGACAAGCGACGTGCGGATGCCCGCTGCAATGTCATTCAGGCTGTCGCCTTCGCGGACGTTATAGACCCCGCGCACGCTGCCAACGGTCACCGCGACCATGTCGCCTTCCAGCAGGGCGGTCTGATCGACCAGTTCTGCGGCGGTAGCTTCGCTGGTGCTAGCCGCGCCACCGCTGGCGCCGGCGGTAATGTTGGCCATGGTCACCGTGACAGTGCCGGCCGCCTGCACCACCTGAGAGCCCGTATTGTCAAAACCGCCCGGCGTCGCGGTTTGATCGGTCCCAGCAGCCGCTCCTGCCACGGTCACGGCAGACCCGCCCCCACCGTCAAAGTTGTCCAGCACCAGTCCATTGGTCGCGGTAAGGTTCGACACAGCTGTGTCCAACGAGATCTGGCCCGTGCTGACATTGCCGCTGCTGTCGCGGCTGACCGAGCCCAGCACGTCAAAAGAGGTGGTCGAGCCATCGATCAGATTGAGACCGTTGAACTGAGCCGAGTCGACGATGCTGGTGATCTGCGCTGTCAGGGACGAAATCTCGTTCTGCAGGGTTGCCGTATCGGCACCGCTGGCCTGCGCCAGCACCACCTTGGCCCGCACCTCGTTCAACAGATCGCCCACCGAATTCGCCGCAGCCGAGGCGACAGACAGCGTCGCCGAGCCCAGCGAGATCGACTCGTTGACCGCCTGAAAGGTGGCGACGTCCGATTCCATCAGTTTCGAGATCGCAAAGATCGCGGCATTGTCCTTCGCCGTGCTGACCTTGCGGCCCGTCGAAATCTCGTTGTTGACATCTTCCAACTGTCGATTGGTGCTGCGCAGTGTCTGCAGGGCGATCTGAGCGGAAGTCGAGGCGAAAACAGAAGCAACCATGACGTCATTCCTTTGTTCGTGCGGCCGTTTAGCCGCGGGTTCTGGCGCCCCCTGTGGGGACATTGCGGCGGCATGCGACCGACCGCTGGGAATGAGCCTTCTGACGGGGGAAACCGGGAGCGTTCGCCGCCGGGATCAAAGCGCTGAATTGCGCTGACATGAGAGACTATTTCAGCAAAAAACTATCTCGACGTTTAGAAAAGTGCTTACTCAAAGGTAAATCGCATTTTCTGAAATAACCTTCGGGAATTGCCTGGGCTTTGCACCGATTACCCATGGAATGTCAGCAGGGTTTGCGCACGTTTCCTGCGCAAAACGGTTGAAGCAACGGGCCCAGGTCTGCCAACTGTCGCCAATGGTAGTAATCCGCCATCAGAACTTGGTCGCCGCATGACCGCCCTGCCCCTTGCCGGTATCCGCGTTCTAGCTGTTGAGCAGTATGGCGCCGGACCCTTCGGGACCATGCTGCTGGGCGACATGGGCGCCGAGGTTATCAAGATTGAACCGCCGGGCGCAGGAGAAATGTCGCGCGGTGTCGGTCCGCACTTTATGGAGGACGGCTCCAGCCAATTCTTCCACAGCTTCAACCGAAACAAGCGCTCGCTGACGCTGGATCTGAAATCGGCGGAAGGACAAGAGATCTTTCACGGCCTCGTCGCCAAATCGGACGCGGTCCTGAACAATCTGCGCGGCACGCAACCTGCCAAGCTGGGCCTGGATTATGCGACGCTGAGCGCTCTGAACCCGGCCATCGTCTGCGTGCACCTATCCGCCTACGGCCGCGAAGGGCCACGGGCGGATTGGCCAGGGTTCGACTATCTCATGCAGGCGGAGGCGGGATTTCTGTCCGTCACCGGCGAACCGGACGGCCCGCCGGCCCGGTTTGGGTTGTCGGTGGTCGATATGATGACGGGCCAGATGGCCATGATTGGCCTGCTCAGCGCCCTGGTCAATGCGCGGGCCACCGGACGGGGCACGGACGTCGACACATCTTTATTCGACACCGCGCTGCATACGCTTGGCTATTTGGGCACCTGGCACCTGAATACGGGGCACAACCAGGGTCGAGAGCCGCAAGGTGCCCACCCCTCGCTGGTTCCGTCCCAACTCTACCCCACAGCGGACGGCTGGATCTTCATCATGTGCAATAAGGAGGTTTTTTGGCCCGTTCTGGCTGAAAAGCTGGGGCACCCGGAATGGGGCCAGGATCCACGGTTTCAGAAGTTTTCTGACCGGCTTGAAAACCGGGAGATTCTAAATGCCCTGTTAGAGGCAGTCTTCACCACCAAATCGACGGAGGAATGGTTGGGTGTGCTGCAGGGCGCTGTGCCCGTGGCGCCCGTGCTCGACATCGCGGGCGCGCTCACCAACCCCTATGTGACGGCATCCGACAAGGTGGACACCTTCGATGGCCCCAGTCCCGTCAAGATGCTGACCGGGCCCGTGCGGGTGCCAGGTGTGCCCTCGCCTCGGCGCGCAGGCCCACAATTGGGGGCCGATACCGACGCGCTGTTGGAAGAATTGGGCTACGATGCGGATGTAGTTGCCGAACTGAAAGCGCGGGGCGTGGTCTGAAGTTATCGCCGCTCTGGCAGCATGAACAGCACCACCACTAAAACCGCGTTCACCCCAGCCACCGCCATTAAGGGAACGGTATAGCCGCCGGTTACCTCAATCAGTGCCCACATGATCGGCGGCGAGGCCATCCAACCGATCGACAAGAATGAGAACGCCCGCCCATTCAGATCTGCCAGATCCCCGGCTTCGACTTTGAAGCTCATCGCCGTGACGAAGACCGAATTCCAGCATTGACCGGAAATCCCGCACCCCATGGCCAGCGGGACCAAAAGCCATGCGGGCGTCTCGGGTCGCACTTGCATCAGTCCCAGGGCGGAGGCGACCGTGACACAGGCAATACCGCCCAGCACGCGCTGCGCATTGCCCACGCGATCCGTCAACCAACCTAGGATTGGCCGACCGATCAACGCGGTCAAATGCAGGTTCGAGGCGAAGATCCCCGCAGCGATCGCCGACAGACCCGCAACTTCCAACAGGTAAAGGTAAGAAAACGTGGTCACCGCCGTCTGGGTCAAGGCGAAACCAAAGCCGACAGCCCACAGGAACCGCAATTGCTCGGGAATGACGAACAGTGCCCGAAATCGGCCCAGTGTGGTCAAATTGCGAGAAGGTGCGGTCTCGACTTCAAAGATCCGGCCAGCCAGTAAGGCCGCCAAAAGCGACACCAGCAACAATCCCGTCACCGACAGAACGCCGGACTGCCAGCCCCAAATCAGCATCAGAGGCGGCAGTAACCGGCCGGTAATCGACGCCGCCAACGGCACCGAGGCATGGCGAAGTGCTAAGAACAGGCCGCGCCGGTGTGGCTCGACAGTCTGGGCGACCAACGTCATGCCAACGGGTCCCTGCGGTCCATAGCCCAGCCCAAACAGAAAGGCCGCAACCATTGCCCCCCACCACGTGCCGGTCAGTGTAAGCAGCAGGCCGCCCGCCATGACGGCGAAGAACCGCATCATGGCGCCAGCACCGCCGTACGCGCGGACGATCGCTCCCGTGAAAGGCGCAGACAAGAAGGCGCCCAGAAACGTGAATGTCAGCGACAGGCCGAAATCCCGTTCTTCCAGCCCTGTCTCGGCGGCCAATTCCGGTGCAAGCAAGCCAAAGGACCAGAATGCGATCCCGGCGGAGAACTGGGTCAGGGTCGTGGCAATCAGGACGGGCACGGCGCGCGACATGGCTTCAGCCTAGACGCTGTGCCCGCGTTCCGAGACGGCGAACTTCGTCGCCTCGCCATTATCACAGGGTTGATCCGCACCAAGCCCGCTGCGCGCTGCGGGTCTGGCCCGCGAGGGTGGGCGGGCGGGGAGCGGGCCAGACCCGCAGCGCCAGCCAAAAGGCGCGAAATCACGGCTGGGATCAGGGATTGCTTGACCCGGGCCTACCGCAGACCAGAGAAGACTTCCATGACCAGCACCCCGGAACAGACCGGCCCCCTGCGCGGCCTGCGCATCGTCGAGTTTGGCCACTTCATCGCCGCGCCCTTCGCGACACGGGTGTTGGGGGACCTCGGCGCCGAAATCATAAAGGTGGAGCCGCCCAACGGCGACCCGATCCGTGGATGGGGCGGCCAACTGGACGGAAAACCGCTTTGGTGGTCCAGCCACGCGCGCAATAAAAAGCTTGTCACGCTAAACCTAAAGGCGCCAGAGGCCCGCCAGATCGCGCTGGACCTGATCGCCGCGTCAGACGCCGTGATCGAGAACTTCCGCCCCGGCCTGATGGAGCGCTTCGGTCTGGGACCGGATGACGCCGCGGCGGTGAAACCCGGTTGCGTCTACGTCCGTGTCTCGGGTTTCGGTCAAACGGGACCTCGGGCGAAGGATCCCAGTTTTGGCATGATCGGCGAGGCGCTCGGCGGCATCCGATATCTGACCGGCTATCCCCCCGAGATCTCCAACCTGCCGCCAGTACGCACCGGCGTCAGCCTGGGTGACACAGTTGCGGGGCTCTATGGAGCCGTTGGTATCCTGGCTGCCCTGCACGAGGTGCGCGGGACAGCGCCGCCGCCGGGCACCCCCGCCCGGATCGTGGATGTCGCCCTTACCGAATCCGTCCTCAGCCTCCTGGAGGGTATCCTGCCGGAATACGGCGCAACGGGCAAAATCCGTCAACCGGCTGGCGCGCGTCTGCCCGCGGCGGTGCCCTCCTCGGCATATCCCACAGGAGACAGCGCCTTCGTCCTGATCGGGGCGAACTCAGACCCGTTGTTCGCGCGTCTCTGCAAGGTCATGGGTCGCGAAGAACTGATCGATGACCCACGCTTTGTTGATAACCCTGCGCGCGTGGCAAACATCGACGCGATAGATGCCGTCATCGAAGCCTGGACCCGCCAGCACACCACCGATCAGATCCTTGCCGCATTGGCCGAGCCGGGCATTCCATCCTCCAAAATCTACTCGGCTGCCGACATCGTCGCGGACGCCCAGTACCAGGCCCGTGACGCCGTGCGCCCGGTCCCCGACGCCGAGCACGGCCAGGACATCCTGCATTCCGCCCCGGTCCCGCGCTTTCCAGGCGACAACCCCGAAGGCATCGCCTGGGCAGGCGGCGCCATCGGTCAGCACAACACCGAGGTTTATGGCGCGTTGCTCGGCCTGGCCGCCGATCGTCTGAACGCGCTGCGCGACCAGGGCATCATCTGAAGGAGATCACCATGACCGCCACTGGCTGGACCGGCACCCTGCTGGCAATCCACATCACGCCCAGGAAGTCGCAACCGATGCAGCGGCTGGAGGAGGCAACGCTGATCCCCGGCGCCGGCATAGAAGGCGATCGTTATGCATTGGGCACCGGCACCTATTCCTTCAAGGTGGGCGAGGATCGCCAGATCACCCTGATCGAAGCCGAGATGCTGGAGCGAGTCGCCAAGGATGACGGCCACGAGATCACACTCGACGAACACCGCCGGAACCTGACGGTCGAGGGCGTGCCGCTGCAACACCTTGTGGGTCTGCGGTTCCGCGTAGGCGCGTGCCTGCTGGAAGGCGTGCGCATCAACCAGCCCTGTGAGTACTTGGACGCAAAGCTGGGCCGCAAGGTAATGATGCCGCTCTGGAACCGCTCGGGCCTGAATGCAAAGGTCGTAGAGGGTGGGACCATTCGGCCTGGCGACACGCTCGAGGCGGTCTGAATGCGCTTTGCTGCGATCGCTGACATCCACGGCAATTGTTTGGCGTTGGAAGCGGTGCTGGCCGACATCGCTGCGCAGGGTATCGCGCAGTTGGTCAACCTGGGCGATCTGGTCAGCGGCCCGCTTGAAGCGGCGCGCACGGCCGACCTGCTCATGACGCAGGACTTTCTGACGATCCGCGGCAATCACGACCGATGGCTGGTGGAACAGGACCCGGGAGAAATGGGAATTTCAGACGCGGCGGCGCATGCCGAACTGACACCTGAACACCTCGCCTGGATTGGATCAATGCCCGCCACGGCCGTGTTCAAGGACGAAGTGTACCTCTGCCACGGCACCCCAGCCTCTGACATGACCTATTGGCTGGAGACGGTCGACGCCGAGGCCCGGATCACCCGCACGCCCCGCACAAAAGTAGAAGAAGTGGCCAAAGGGATCGCGCAAAGCCTGATCCTATGCGGGCATACGCACATTCCACGCGCGGTACGGCTAGCGGACGGCCGAATGATCGTGAACCCCGGCAGTGTCGGCTGCCCAGCCTATGACGATGACCGACCTGTCTTTCACATGATGGAGGCAGGTACCCCCGATGCCAGCTACGCGATTCTGGAACGCACGGACGACCGTTGGAGCGTCGACTTCCGCCTAGTGCCCTATGACCACATGGCGGCCGCCCGCTTGGCCGAAGAACGCGGGCGACCCGAATGGGCACGTGGTCTGGCAACCGGCTGGCTGACATGAGCGACCTCGCCGACTACCGCGCCAAGTCGGGCCACCTCATCCCCGTTTGGACGCTGGAGATCCAGACGCTGCCCAGCGATGTCGACCGCTTGCTGGATGCCGTTATTACCGTCCACCCGCTCAGCTACGGCCGATATCAGCGCAATGCCAGTGTCTCCGCCGCTGGGAAGGAAACCGCACAACCGGAACCGAACTCCACGACCACAAGTCACAAGGCTGGCTATCAGGCCGGCACCACTGAGACGTATCCGATGGTGGAGCTGAAACTCTCGATCGAGCGGGACCAGGCCACCCTTGCCAAGGTCATGGATGCCGTCATCGCAGCCCATCACTACGAAGAGCCGGTGATTTTCTTGCGCGAAGACTGGGTCAGCCGGGCTGCCTACGACCCGAAATCGACCAATTCCAATCGCTGGTGGAACAACGGGCACGGCCTGCCCGATCCCGTGGCGCTGGTCGACCCCGACGGAGCCTGAGCACCGGTGTCTGCCCCCAATGTGACCACGGGCCTGCTGGCCGCCATCGGCGTGATCTTCGTCTGGTCGGGGTTCATTGTTTTCAGCCGTGCGGGCGTAACCAGCGGATTGACCGCCTACGACGTTGCGGCGCTGCGCTTCATAGTGGCCGGTGCGCTGACCGCGCCCTTCATGCTGGCCTGGTGGCCGCGAGACTTGCCCCTTAAGATCCAGATCCTGTTGGCGCTCTGCGGCCCTGGGGCGTTGTATTCGGCGCTGATGTTCGCGGGCCTGGCCGAGGCATCCGCCGCCTATGGGGGTGTGTTCGCCAACGGCTCGCTACCGATCTTCACGATCCTGATTGTTCTGGCGACCACCGGTGCCCTGCCCGGCCGGATGCAGTTGGTGGCAACGGCAGTCATCGTGGCAGGCGGCATTATGGTGGGCTGGCGCGGCATGTCAGCAGGCGGCGCCGATGTGGCCATTGGTGTCGCGCTGTTCCTGGTGGCCTCGGCAGTCATCTCCGCCTACATCATTGCGATCAAGGCATGGTCCGTTACCCCGCGCCAGGCGTTGGCGATCGTGAACATCCCGAACGCCCTGATCTTCCTGCCCATCTGGTGGTTCGCCCTGCCCTCCACCATGGCAGATGCCGACACCCTGACCGTGGCCTGGCAGGCCGCCTTTCAGGGGTTGGGGCCCGGCTTTTTAGCACTGATCCTGTTCGCCATGTGCGCCTACCATCTGGGCCCGGCTGTGACGGCGGCATTCTCGGCTGTGGTGCCCGCGACCGCCGCGCTGCTGGCGATCCCGGTTCTTGGGGAAATGCCGACCCCATTGGAATGGGCGGGCATCGCAGTCGTCAGCGCCGGTCTTGGGCTGATGGTGCGCGCCCGCTAAGGAGAGGTTATGCAAGACGTCATCATCAACGCCGACCGGCTGTGGTCGCGCCAAACCGAGACCGACAAGATCGGCGCCACGCCCGCGGGCGGCGCACACCGCATGGCCCTGACGGCGGAGGATATCGCCTGCCACCGTTTCATCGCCAACATCGCACTCGCGCGGGGATGGGCGGTGACACTGGACCCGGTCGGCAATATGTTTGCGACCCGGGCGGGCTCGGACGCTAGCCTCCCTCCCGTGGCAGCCGGCAGCCACACGGATAGCCAGCCCATGGCGGGCCGGTTCGACGGCATGCAGGGGGTTTTGGCCGCGCTGGAGGCCATGGAGGCCATCGACGACGCCGGCATCGCCACCCGCCATTCGCTGCAATTGGCCGTCTGGAACAACGAGGAGGGGCCCAGATTCAACCCCGCCTGCATGGGATCCGCGGTTTACGCGGGGGTGCGATCGCTGAACGAACTGATCGACCAGGTGTCCCCTGACGGGGTGCGCCTTGGGGACGCCATCAACGACCTTCAGGCCGCGCTGCCAGAGGCGGGATCACACGCCTTCGGCGCGCCCATGGCCGCGTTCCTGGAAAGCCACATCGAACAAGGGCCGATCTTGGAGGAAACCGGCACGACGCTTGGCATCGTCACCGGCATGCAGGGCTATCGGCGCTGGCGCGTCGACGTCCGCGGGGCCGAGGCGCATTCCGGCACCGAACCGATCAGCCGCCGCAAGGACGCATTCGTGGCGGCGACCGACATGGCGGTTGCGTTGCGCGAGGCCTTCGCCGATGATACCGACGAGATGCGCTTCACCATCGGCAGGTTCGAGGTACACCCGGGTGGCATCTCAGTGGTGCCGGGCCACGTGCACTTCACCATCGACATGCGCCACCCCTCCTCGGACACGCTGACCCAACAGGGCAACCGCGTGCCCGAGATTGTCAACGAGAACGCTGGTCCGTGTTCGGTGGAGATCGACGAGTTCATCACATCGGTCACGCTGGAGTTTCCCGAAGACATCCGCGCGCGCCTCAAGTTGGCGGCTGACCGACGCAGCATCTCGAACCGCCCGATGTTCAGCCGTGCCAGCCACGATGCCCGACATATCTCGACGCTCTGTCCCGCAGGTATGATCTTTGTGCCTTGCAAGGACGGGATCAGCCACAACGAAGCGGAAAGCGCCGAAAAGGAAGACTGTGCGGCCGCAGCTCAGGTTTTGGCTGACGTGATGCTGGAACTGGCCGGCCCGGCCTAATCCAGCGGTTTCAGCCCACCAATGGCGTGGACCACGGCTTGGGGAAAGCCTGCATGGCTGTCGGGGTCTACAGCATCCATACAGCTCTCCAGATCCTTCTTCAGGATGCCCACCGTGTTCTCGCGGTCATACCCTTCGCGCGCAAACTCGATCTTCTCAAAGTTCGTACCGAACCAAGTTTGGCCGGAGCTGTCGTGCATCAGGGCAAGTAACCGCGTTCGATCAACACCAAGATCGTCCGCCCAGTTCAATGCTTGGCGCACACCCGCCATCGCGGAACCGGCCACGAAATTGTTCAGGACCTTGGCGGTCATGCCAGCCCCCGGCCCACCCATCCGATGGACAGCAGCGCCCATGGTGCGGATAATCGGTTCCAGCAGATCCAGTGCCGCATCGGGGCCGCCCAGCATGAAGGACAACCGCGCTTCATCGGCAGCGATCTGAGCGCCGGACATCGGCGCATCGATCAAAATCACCCCCGCTGGGATTCGAGCTGACAGATCGGCCAGATAACGCGGAGATAGGGTCGAGCAGACGACCAGATACTTCAGGCGCGACGCCTTGGACAGGATCGCCTGATCATCAAACAATAACGCTTCCGTCTGGGCCACATTACGCACAACACTTAGGATGACCTCGCGATCTGCGGCAAAGCCAGCCGGATCCGACACCATCCGATTGGCAAACCCGCCGAATTCGTCCAATGGGCGAATGTCGAACCCCGCAACATCCAGACCGGCGCGATCCATAGCCCGCGCCATGCCCAACCCCATGCGCCCGCAACCCGCCACACCGATCTTCATGGTCCAACACTCCCGTTGACGAGGCGCCGCCCGGGGGGCGGCGGGGGTGGGTGGGCGGGAGCCGCCGACCGGGCGGCGTCAATCTCAGGTCTGAGTGCCCGGATCACCACACAAAAGCGGCTCCCGATCTCGGCCAACGATCCGCAATTCCAAGCCCGGATTGTCACCGTTCAAAAGCCGCGCAAGCAAGCCCTCTTCATCGCGCAGCATCCGCCAACACAAGACGTCATCCTGTGCTTCCGATTCGTAGAGAAAGCAGATCTGCGCGCCATGGGCCCGCCAATTTCCACTGACGCACGAACCGTCGCGGTAGCGCCAGCGGACCTCGCCTCCCGCCTCAAAACTCTCCGAGCCAAAGTACTCGCCGTCCCGTTCGAAATAGAGGGTGTAGCCTTCTGCGTACTCACGGAATTCACCAGGCCCTATCGGGACCGCGTCGTCAGCGGCAGCGGCGGGGACGGATAAAATCAGGGCCAGCAGGCAGATCAGGAATCTCTTCATAACGCCATTCTGAACGCTCAAACAGCCTTGGCAACCTGAATGTCACCCGGTCGGCAGAAAGTGGCTGCAATAGCCACAGACTAATGTGCGTTCAGGCATTTCGATTTGCGCGGCGTGGAGTTTTGACGCCTTGTGGGGACACTCTAGCGAAAGGATCTACAGCGATGAGCCCCCTTGATGACCGCACAGCGCCAAAGGGCGTTTGGAAAGACGGCAAAGGTAAGGGGCGCCACACCCCGAAAGGTCGGCAGGTTGAAGACCAGGCGATGGCCGAGGTTTTGGCGCTGTTGGGCGAACGGCCGCGCAACAGGGACCTGCTGATTGAGTTTTTGCACCTGATCCAGGACGCTTATGGTCACCTATCTGCCGCGCACCTGCGCGCTTTGGCTGAGGAACTTCGGATCGGTCAAGCCGAGGTTTACGAGGTGGCGACTTTCTATGCCCATTTCGACGTCGTTCGCGAGGGGGAGACACCACCGCCCGCCCTGACGATCCGCGTGTGTGACTCGCTGTCGTGCGAGCTGGCAGGCGCACAACAATTGATGGCCGCCTTGAAGGACGGATTAGACCCCGCAGAAGTCCGCGTGGTCCGCGCACCCTGTATGGGTCGCTGTGACACCGCCCCAGTGCTCGAGATTGGGCACAATCACATCGATCACGCAACACCGGACAAGGTGACAACCGCGATCATGCTGGACGACACCCACGCTCATTTGCCGGACTATCAGCGGCTTGCCGCCTATCAAGCGGAAGGCGGTTACGCGAAACTGCATGAGTTGCGCGCATCCGGCGACCCCGAACAGGTGCAAGACACGATCCTGTCGTCCGGCCTCCGCGGGTTGGGTGGCGCAGGCTTCCCGTCGGGCCGGAAGTGGTCGTTTGTGCGGGCGGAAAAGGGTCCGCGCTATCTGGCCGTTAATGGCGACGAGGGCGAGCCCGGCACCTTTAAAGACCGCTACTACCTCGAGCGCACGCCGCACCTGTTCCTGGAGGGCATGCTGATCGCCGCCTGGGCGGTCGAGGCGGAACGTGCCTTCATCTATATGCGGGACGAATACCCGGCCGTGTTGGATATCCTAAGCACCGAGATCGCGGCCCTGGAAGCGGTAGGTATTGTGCCCGAGGGTTATATAGACCTGCGTCGCGGCGCCGGTGCCTATATCTGCGGCGAAGAAAGTGCGATGATCGAATCGATCGAGGGTAAGCGCGGTCTGCCCCGCCACCGCCCACCCTTCGTTGCCCAGGTCGGCATCTTCGACCGGCCAACGCTGGTCCACAATGTCGAGACGCTGCTTTGGGTTGCTCGCATTTGCCGCGAAGGGCCGGAGATTCTGTCATCGGTCGAGAAGAACGGGCGCAAGGGCTTGCGCAGCTATTCGGTCTCGGGCCGCGTGAAGAAGCCCGGCATTCACCTGCTGCCGGCGGGTTCGACGATCATGGATGTCATCGAAGCCGCCGGAGGCATGCTTGATGGCCACATCTTCAAAGCCTACCAGCCGGGCGGTCCGTCCGCAGGCATCTTGCCCGCGACCCTGAACGACGTTCCGATGGACTTCGACACGCTACAGCCGCACGGCACCTTCATCGGCTCGGCGGCTATCGTCATCCTGTCCGACCACGATCGCGCCCGCGATGCGGCGCTGAACATGCTGCGGTTCTTCGAAGATGAAAGCTGCGGCCAATGCACGCCATGTCGGGTCGGATGCGAAAAGGCGGTAAAGCTGATGCAGGCAGATACTTGGGACCAGGACCTGCTGGAGGAACTCTGCACTGTCATGTCGGATGCTTCGATCTGCGGGCTGGGCCAGGCAGCGCCGAACCCAATCCGCCTGACGATGAGGCATTTTGGAGACGAGATCTGACATCGTACCACGCTACTACGCTTATGGATTTGGCGTGCAGCGCCGCGCCCAGCGGGTTGGCGCGGCTTGGATCCTAAGCGAGGCCTAGCAGGCTCATCGAAACGCCAATCACCTCAACGCTTCGACAACGCTGTCCGTTCTATGTATTCAACGGCGAACAAGCTGTCAGCGTGTGGTTGAGGGCCCGGTGAAGACAACGACACGCATTGCGGACGAGTTGGCGGTTCCCGCCGCGTTACGACCCTTTGCCGAAGTTCACTTGAGCGGCCCACGCCCAATAACAAAAGTTGCCGAATTGCTCGCGATCCCGGGTCTGATTGCACACATTGATGTCAGGGAGATCGTCGCATGCGCAGTCGCACTGCGCACTGCTGCGCCGCATGATCGGCTGGTCTGGACGTTGACCGCCGGTGTGTTGGATCGACGCGTCCCCAACTGGCATTGGGACATGGTCTCGGACAAACGCCGCAATGAAGTCTATGACGTCGCCGCCAAGGCCTTGATTGAACCTGGAATGACAGTCCTTGAAATCGGCACGGGCACTGGAATCTTGGCAATCATTGCAGCGAGGGCTGGGGCCAAGCACGTCTACACCATCGAGATGAACCCGCGGATGGCTCATGTAGCACGGGCTTCTATCGCGAAGAACGGATACGCTGACCGCATCACGGTGATCGAAAGCGATGCCCTGAATGTGTCGGTCGGTGATCAGTTGCCACACCGTGCCGATGCGATGATCCACGAAATCATCTCGACCAATGTGGTGTCGGAGAACGTTCTTGAACTGATCGGCCATGCCAAGGAGGCTCTTCTGGTCCCCGACCCGTTGCTGTTGCCGGATGAGGTTTGGGCGATGGGTCAGCTTGGCGCCAGGGAGCCTCAATATCCCCTCAACGATGTCTCTGGCCGACCTGAACCCGCTCGATTTGATGGAGGCCACCGCGCGCCACGTGAAGCCTCTGAGGCCAGATCAGATACTTGGCCCCCCCGCAAGATTGTTCGGGATCGATCTGAACGCAGCGCCGCCAAACCTAAGTCAAAGCTGCCAAGTTACCCTGGCCGCAGACACCAGTGGAACTCTGACAGGTGTGGCGCAATGGCCGAGCTTTCGGTTTCCAGATGGGACGGTCTTTGATGGCAGTGAGCACAGCTCTTGCTGGGGCAGGCTCTACCACGCACTCCACCCGACACTCGACGTTGAAGTGGGTCAGGAAGTGTCCCTGCAAGTCGATCAGTTGCCGAGCGCGCTGGCCATTAGCCACGCCGCCGGATAGGGCAGCTTTAGACCACCGTAGAAGAAAGTCGCCTCCAGCTTTGGCGATGGCGATTAAGATCGGCCATCTTGGTTCAGCAACTTGCAATCGTGCCTTGTTCAGATCACCGTGCGCTGACGTTGACAACGTGGGGTGCGTCAAAGCTTGTTGAGTATCACCATCTGCCGATATTGCGGGGTTACGCAGAGCCCAACCCGCCCGACACCGAGGCACGCCAGGGACCAGCTTTTCCGTGATCACGCCTGAGACACTGCGCGTACCACCCGCACTGGAAGTGGCCGCCGAGGCGCTGCTGTCCGGTCCCAATCCCCTGCGCAAGATCGCGGAGTTGCTGTCGGACCGAGCGAGCGATGCCACCGCAGCCGAGTTGGCCAAGTGTGCCTTGGCGCTGCGTCAGGCGGCCCCGACGGACCGGGTGCTTTGGTGCATGACCGATGGGCCGCTCTTCAGCCAACTGCCAAAGTATCATTGGGGCATGGTGACAGACCACAATCGCAACGCGGCCTACAAGCGTGCGATCAACAATCTGGTGGAACCCGGCATGACCGTGCTGGAAATCGGCGCCGGTTCAGGATTGCTTGCCATGATGGCGGCGCGCGCAGGCGCAGTCCATGTCTACACGATCGAAGCCGATCCGGTGATGGCCACCGTGGCCCGCCAGACGGTCGAGCGTAACGGCTTTGGCGATCGCATCACTGTGATTGACGGCTTCTCAACAAAAATGGAGGTGGGAGACACCCTGCCCAGGCGTGCAGATATGCTGGTTCACGAGGTCCTTTCGTCGGACGTCCTGAGCGAAGGCGTGCTCGTCTCGGTCGAACATGCAAAGCGCGAGCTGCTAACGCCCGATGCGCTTTTGCTGCCCCATGGCATCGGAGCGGCCGGCGCATTGGCCAACCCAAAGGGCGGACGCCTGCCTGCCGAAGAACTGGTGGAGGACTTCGATCTCTCCGCGCTGGCTTATGTCAACGCGGCGATCCACGCCTGCACGCCGGGGCTTTGCACGCGTTTGAGCAACCCCATTCGCCTTTTGGACACTGATCTGCGCGAAGATTTCCCCCTTAACCAGAAGCTCACCGTGCGGGCAAAAGTGACCGAAGACGGCACTTTGATGGGGATCGAACAATGGATGGTGGTGGGATTTCCAGACGGCACGTTGCTGTCTACAGACGATCCCACCTCGCATTGGGGGGCAGGGTTCCACCCGCTGGGCGAAACGGTCGAAGTTCACGAAGGCCAGACGGTGACCATCCATATCGATCAGGGTCCAACACGCCTCTCATTTGTGCTGGCCGACTGATATCTGCGACGCCAGCGTCGCGTTGATTTCTGCCTCTTGCAATCGCGCCCCATTCGGACCATGTTCCGCGCCCAACTAAGGACCCCCAACCGGAGACCACATGGCCAAGGAAGAGACCCTCGAATTCCCCGGCACCGTTTCCGAGCTTTTGCCGAACGCGACTTTCCGGGTTGAGCTCGAGAACGGCCATCAGATCATTGCCCACACGGCAGGCAAAATGCGCAAGAACCGCATCCGCGTGCTGGCTGGCGACAAAGTGCAGGTCGAGATGACGCCCTACGATCTGACCAAGGGCCGGATCATCTATCGCTTCAAGTAACGAGCAATTCCCGGTGAAGGCTTTCTGCCTGAACGTCGCGGAATTGCGACCAGCCTAGTATGCGCCTGGTGTTGGGATCGGCGTCGCCCCGGCGGCGCGATCTGTTGGCGCAGATCGGTGTAATTCCGGACCAAATCGCCCCCGCTGATATCGATGAGACGCCGTTGCCAGGCGAACTGCCTCGGCCATACGTCGAGCGAATGGCGCGCGAAAAGAACCTGGCTGTCGTTACTGACGGCCTGGTGCTGACGGCGGACACGACGGTCAGCGCGGGGCGCCGGATCCTTGGAAAGCCCGAAGACGCGGCAGAGGCGACCGAATTCCTGCTGCTGTTGTCGGGCCGCCGACACCGGGTGACCACGTCGGTGGTGGCACGTCTGGGCGATGTCGTTCGGCAACGCACGGTTGAGACCCGGGTGAAACTCAAGCGCCTGTCCGACCAGGAAATCTCGGCCTATCTGCGCTCCCGCGAGTGGGAGGGGAAGGCCGGTGGCTATGCCATTCAGGGTATCGCTGCCGCCTTCGTGCCGGAAATCCACGGCAGCTACACCAACGTTGTCGGCCTCCCCCTGACCGAGACCGCCAACCTGCTGACCGGCCTTGGCTATCCTGTGAGCTTTCAACCATGAAGGGCCGGGTGATTGTTCTTCCGCATCGCCCCGCCCACGCAGCGCTGGTGGTCGACGGCCGTATGGAAGACCTTCTGCTGCAGGATGCCAGCGCTACCCGGCAGCCGCTACCGGGAGAGATTTGGGCAGCAAAGCTGACCCGCACGGTACAGGGCGCGGCCTTCGTGGATCTGGGCGGCGGCCATACCGGATACCTTCGAGATGCAAAGGGCCTGAGACCCGGTGCGGCACTAGCCGTGCAGATCAGCGCAACGGCGGAACCTGGTAAAGCCGTTCCCGTAGACCGGCGGCTGCTGATCAAGGGCAGAACGCTGATCCTGACGCCGGGGGCACCAGGAGTAAACGTCTCGCGTCAGATCAGGGACCCTGACGAGCGAGAGCGGCTGTCCGCGGCGTTCCCGGACATGCCCGATGATCTTGGTGTGATCGTGCGTTCGGCGGCACGTGGGATAACCGAAGACGTCTTGACCGCTAGTTTCGAAAGCCTGGCGAAAGGGCTTTCGAAAGTTCAGCAACTTGACCGATCTCAAGGCTTGATCCTGGGCATGAGCGATCCCCAAGCAGTTGCGCTTCGCGAATGGACAATCCCCATACCCGAGATGATTGCTGCCACAGATGCAGCGCAAGAGCATCTGGATTGGGACGCACACCCCGAGGTTCTTGAACACGACCCGGATCTTGCCGACGCACTCCGGTTTGGCGGGGGTGACCCGTTCGATCATTTCGGGGTCTGGGACGAAATTGATAAGCTAAGATCCCCGCGCGCTGACCTGCCGTCGGGTGGCTGGATGGCAATCGAAGCAACCCGGGCCATGGTCACGGTTGACGTCAACACGGGCGATGGGTTCGGCGGTGGCGATGCCATGACCGCCAACATCGAGGCTGCGCGCGAGTTACCCCGCCAGTTGCGCCTCCGAGGCCTTGGTGGTCAGATCGTGATCGATTTCGCACCGCTCAAGAAGCAGCACCGCAAGAAGCTTGAAGAAGAGCTCAAACGGGCCTTCCGAAAATGCCCGATCGAGACCAGCCTCGCTGGCTGGACCCCGCTGGGCAACATGGAATTGACCCGAAAACGCGAGCGTCGTCCGCTCACCGAACTGCTACCGGATTGAGCGATAGTAAAACGGATCTCAGCCCGCCTTGCTCTCGCCCTCGCTCTCGGCGTCCAGCGCCTCGATCTCGGCCTCCAGCTCTTCTTTCGTGACCGGCACATCGGTCACAGCGGCTTTAGCAAGAACGGCGTCGACGACCTTGTCCTCGAACAGCGGCGCGCGGATTTGCTCCAACGCTTCGCGGTTCGACTTCACAAACTCGAAGAACTCGCGTTCTTGGCCCGGGTACTGGCGGGCTTGCGCCATGATCGCCTGACCCAGATCGCCATCCGAGATCTCGACTTTCTCGCGGCTGCCGATCTCGGCCAATAGCAGGCCCAGGCGCACGCGCCGTTCAGCCAGTGATTTATGCTCGTCCGTGGGCGCCACCTCGGCAGGCTGTTGCCCGTCAGCGTCGGGGTTCTCTTCGTTCCACAACTGCTGTGCAATCGAAGAGGCCTCGATCTCGACCAAGCTTTCCGGCAGCTCGAAGGTCACCAATTCGTCCAGGCGGTCCAGCAGGCGGCGTTTCACCAGTGCGCGACTGGCGCCAGAAAACTCTTGGCCGATCTGGCTCGAAATCTGCTCGCGCAGTTGTTCCAGGTTTTCTGCGTTGAAACGCTCGGCCAAGGCATCATCGATCTCTGCAGGTTTCGGCTTCTTGACCTCTTTCACGGTCACCTCGAAGACCGCGTCCTTACCGGCCAGATGCTCGGCGCCGTACTCTTCTGGGAACGTCACCTTTACGTCGATTTTGTCGCCGGTCTTTGCGCCGATAACCTGGTCTTCGAAACCGGGGATGAAGCTGCCCGAGCCCAGCACCAACGGAAAGTCCTCCGCCTCGCCGCCCTCGAAGGTTTCGCCATCGACGCGGCCAATGAAATCGATGACGGCCTGGTCACCGTCCTCGGCGGCTGTGCCCTCCTCGGCCGCTTCGAAGTCCGTCGCCGATTGCGCCAAGCGGCTTAGGGCTTCATCTATTGCCTCATCCGTGACCTCGACGGTCTTGCGTTCCAGCGCAATGTCGCCGAACTCCAAATCCGGCACATCCGGCAGCATCTCGTAGGCGATCTCGACGTTCAGGTCGTCGCCGTCCTGGAAGTCTTCGTTCGCAATCTTGATGTCAGGCTGGCGCGCAGGACGGTGCCCGCTTTCCTCAAAGTGACCGGCGACCGAGCCTTCGACCGTTTCCTGGATAACTTCACCCATCACAGATTTGCCAAACCGCTGCTTCAGCAACGCCAGCGGAACCTTGCCCTTGCGGAAGCCGGGCATCTGGACGTCTTGGCTCAGGCCCTTCAGCTTTTCCTCGGTCTTAGCCTCCAAGTCCGCGGCGGTCACCACCAACGAGTACTCGCGCTTCAACCCTTCGGACTTGGTCTCGGTTACCTGCATGTCGTCCCTCTGTCTCGGCCGGCTGGGCCGCGTATTGGTCTTGCGAACCTGGTGCGGGCGGAGGGACTTGAACCCCCACGCCTTGCGGCACGAGAACCTAAATCTCGCGTGTCTACCAATTCCACCACGCCCGCGTCGCCGGGCGGACCCGGCGAAATCGGCGCCTCTATAACAGCGGGTTTGGGGGTGCGCGACCAAAAAATGCCGACGTTTCATCGGCATTTGATAGCTGGAACGTGAAAAGACGTGCAGACCTGGAGGATGGTGCTTCGCCGCGCTTCGCCTAGCTTACGCAAAGCGTGTTCAAAGGGGCTTATTGATGTCTGATCTGCATGTTGATGCGACAGGCGGCATGCCGCGGCCGTACGACGATCTAGTCTTGCGGAAGCCATCGCCAGGCAGCGACCTGCGCGCGCCCCTGCGATCGCGACTGGTGCGCCATGGACAGTTTGGACCAGATCAGTTGGCGGGCAGGCTGTTTCCAACGGCATGTGTCGCGCTTGAAGTGACGCAACGCTGCAATCTGGATTGCACGCTGTGCTACCTCTCCGATCTCGCCGAAGCCGTCCAGGATCCGCCTCTGTCGCACCTGTTGGACAAGGTCGCGCGCATACATCAGCAATTCGGACCCAATACGAATATTCAGATTACCGGGGGCGACCCCACGCTACGCCCGATAGCCGACCTGGAGGCGATAGTCAGGCGCATCCGAACACTTGGCATGCGCTCGGCCCTTTTCACGAACGGTATCAAGGCCACGCGGGAGATGTTGGCGAGGCTGGCTGTGGCTGGACTGAACGATGTCTGCTTTCACGTCGACAACACACAGCAACGCAAAGGGTTCGAGACCGAAGCACAGCTGCACTCAATCAGGGCCGAGTATCTTGAGCGTGTTCAGGGCCTGGGGCTGCGGGTAAACTTCAATACCACGGTACATGCCGGGAATATTGGGGAGTTGGTTGATCTGGTCCGGTGGTTCACCGCGAACGCCAGCCGGGTCAATCTGGCATCTTTTCAAATGCAGGCAGAGATCGGGCGCGGTGTCCTGGGCGCCCGTGACGACGAAATGATCACCCAGCAGGGCCTGATGGATGCGATCAAACTCGGCACGGGCGGCACTGCGGACTTCGACGTCTTCGCGATTGGGCATCACGAATGTAACCGCCACTGCTCAGTATTGGTGGCCGGCGATTGCGTGGCGCCGCTCTACGGGGAGAGCTCTTTCTACCAGCAACTTTTCACCCGCCTCGCTGCGGGGACGCATGACTGGAACCGCGACCGGGATGTCTTTCTGGCGGCTCTGCGAATTTTATGCCGCGCACCGAGGCTGTTGCCCCGCGGGATCCAGGCGGCATTTCGAACGCTGAAGCCCTTGTTGCCGGCCTTGTTAAGCGGACACCGTGCCCACCGGCTGAGTTTCTTCATCCACAATTTCATGGCGGCTGAACACCTTGATCGCGCCCGGTGCGAAGCGTGCGTGTTCCAGGTGATGACGGATCGCGGGCCGCTATCGATGTGCGCCCACAATGCCGACCGGGATGCCTACACACTGGGCGACCTGGATGCGGATCAGGCGCTGAAACTGCGGGGTGCCCTGGCGTTCAAACACCTGAAGGGGCGGTTACGGGCACGGGCCGCCGCGCGGCGCGCCAAAAAAGACCCAGGCCCAACCCGCAATACGGCCGAGGTCGAGTGATGCGATTGCAGCTGTCCATGGCCCTGTTGGGTTTCGCCACGCTTTTGTCCGCCTGCACCACGATAGAACGCTCTGCAATACCGGATGCCGAACTTCGGGACCCTGTTTGGGCCGACCACACCCCGGGTTCGACACTGACCGTCGATCACAGTGCCTGGCAGCAGTTCCTGGTGTCGTACCACCAAGTGGATTCAAAGGGCGTTGCCCGTGTCGCCTACGGGGCGGTGACACTGGACGACCGCGCCGCGCTGACGCGCTACATCGCCGATCTCTCGGGCTTTGACCTCCAGACGCTTGACCGGGACGAACAACTCGCGTTTTGGATCAACCTCTACAATGCAAAGACAGTGGACTTGGTTCTCGGCGCCTATCCGGTCGACAGCATCCGCAACATTGACGGTGGGTTGTTGGGCACCGGGCCCTGGAACCGCCCTGTCCTCCGGGTACTGGGCCGAGACCTGTCCTTGAACGAAATTGAACACGCGATCGTGCGCCCGATCTGGCAGGACGCGCGCATCCACTATGCATTCAACTGTGCAGCGATCGGATGTCCCAACCTGGCGGCGACCCCGTACACAGGGGCAACCGTAGACAATATGCTCTCCCAGAACGCGCGCGCCTACGTCAACGACCCCCGCGGATTTCGCTTCGACGGCGATCGGCTGACCGCCTCGAAGATCTACGCCTGGTTTGTCGAGGATTTCGGCGGTACCGAAGCGGGCGTGCTGGACCATGCGGTCGCATTTGCCCGCCCCGACTTGGCGGAGCAGTTGCGGGCTGCGGGGCGCATAGATGCCTACGCATACGATTGGGGCCTGAATGACGCGTCATCGCCCGGCTCCTGAGGGTGGCGGTTACTGGCCGAGATCGCGAAAAACGGCGGGCAATTGTTCCGGCAGATCTTCCGCAATCAGACCGGGTCCAAACTTCAGGGCACATTCGACGTGCAGCCAGGCGGCGGACTCAGCGGCCTGCATGGGCGAGAATCCCCGGGCGAGCAGACCCGTGATGAACCCAGCCAGCACGTCGCCAGAGCCTGCTGTGGCGAGCCAGGGCGCAGCTCGGTCGTAGTGGGCGGAGTTGATGGTACAGCGACCAGATGGATTCGCGATCACCGTATCCGCCCCTTTGAACAGTACGACACAACCTGCCCGCTTTGCCGCCTCTCGCGTGGCATCGACCTTGGAGTAGGCGGGTCCACGGGTTGCCGGGGCCTTGAGTTTCGCCAGAATGTCCTGGAACAGGCGTCCAAACTCCCCTTCATGCGGGGTAAGGACGCAGTCTTCATGGAGCATGCTGAACAACGTGTCCGGGTCTTCCCGGTATTCCGTAAGGGCGTCCGCATCCAGAACAACCGCAAGCTTGGCCGAAAGTGCAGTCCTAACGACCGTCCGCAAATGCTTGCCCAGACCGAACCCTGGCCCGATGCACAGCGCCTTGACCCTGCGGGAGGCGATCTCTGCCGAGAGCGCGTCGGCGCTATCAATCACTGCCAGCATGATGGCATCCAGCCGGGCGGCATTCTCAGTCAACGCCGCGCGAGGGCACCCAACGGTCACCAAACCTGCCCCAATCCTCAATGCCCCCCTTGCCGCCAGCCGCGCCGCTCCGCCCTTACCCGGTTCGCCGGAGAGGATCAGGACTTGGCCGTGGTGGTACTTGTGACCCAACGCCTTCGCACTGTCTCCAGGTCGGCGAGCAAGATGGACGGCGTTCTTCGCCGACTTTGTCAGCCCGATACCGACGACGTTCAACGCACCGCAACAGTTAGGCCCGCCCTCCAGCTTCCTGTGGGACGACAAGAAATGGCCGAGTTTCGGTCGATGAAAGGTCACCGTCAGATTAGCCGGCAAAGCGCCCTCGAGGTTTGCACCACTTTCGCTGCAGATCCCGCTCGGCATATCAACCGCAACATAGCGGGGGACGTCGTCGACAAACACGTGAGGTACGAAGCCGTGCCACGTGCGTTCCGTGTCAGTTGGCATCGGCCGTCGAAGTCCTGTCCCAAAAAGTGCGTCTACGACCACATCGTCTTCGCGCGTATCGAGGCGATCTTCGATCTGCTCGTCATCCCAGCCGCGAACTCCCCCCAGTTCCCGCCAGCGCCTGGCGTTCTCGGCCGCATCGTGGGGCAACTGCGCCTCATCGCCGTAGAGGAAGACCTCGACCTCCCACCCTCGCTGGTGCAGCAGGCGGGCGACTACGAACCCATCTCCGCCATTGTTGCCGGGCCCACAGAGCACCACCGCCCGATGAGGCGCCGTCGCTAGTTCAGGCCGCCATTCCAGAATCGCGTCCACCACGCCACGACCGGCACGCTCCATCAACTCCAGGCCCGTGACCGCGCCGCTATCGATCGCCGCCTGCTCGATCGCGCGCATCTGGGCTGCGGTCAGCAATTCGGTCATGGTCATCGCCCTCTGGCGTTATCCAAGTTGAGGCCTGATCAGAAGGGCGGCTCCTCATGGACGCGTCAACCCCCACAATTCTGCCCACCAAGTCATCAGTATGCCTAAATTTACACCACTAATACTGACCTTTGACGGTGCAAAAAACGCCGAACCGTCCATTTCAGCCTTTAGAGCGCATCGGCGCAATCTGGCACGCCCCCTGCATATGGACCCCCAACAGATTAGAACCCAGGCGGCCGCCTGGGCTTTTCGTGCCAGTAGGCGCTATCGGAGGGACCCAGATGAAAAAAGTGGAAGCGGTGATCAAGCCGTTCAAATTGGACGAGGTGAAAGAGGCACTACAAGAAATCGGCATCCAGGGTCTCAGCGTCCTCGAGGCCAAAGGCTTCGGACGCCAAAAGGGCCACACAGAGCTCTACCGGGGCGCCGAATACGTCGTCGACTTCTTGCCTAAGGTGAAAATCGAAGTCGTCGTGGAAGATAACATGCTGGAACAGGTGACCGACGCCATCGTCGCCGCGGCCAAGACCGGTAAAATCGGTGACGGCAAGATCTTCGTCACCAATGTCGAGCAAGCCATCCGCATCCGCACGTCCGAGCACGGACCGGACGCGCTGTAAACCCAAGTAACGAAACGACAATCCTGACGGAGAGAGAGGGTACTCATGAGCACACCTGCTGATCTGGTGAAGATGATCAAGGACGAGGATATCGCCTATGTCGATATTCGCTTCACCGACCCGCGCGGCAAGATGCAGCACGTGACAGCGATTGCTGACATCGTCGACGAAGACTGGTTTGCGGAAGGCTGGATGTTCGACGGCTCGTCCATCGCGGGCTGGAAGTCGATCGACAAGTCCGACATGAAGCTGATGGTTGACTGTTCTTCAGCCCACATCGACCCCTTCTATGCCGAGAAGACCCTGGCGGTCTTCTGCACGGTACACGAGCCCGACACCGGCGAGATGTACGACCGCGACCCGCGCGCAACGGCGATCAAAGCCGAGCAGTACCTGAAAGACAGCGGCATGGGCGACGTCTCCTACTGGGGCCCGGAAGCCGAGTTCTTCCTGTTCGACGACGTCCGCTTCAAGGTCGACATCAATAAGGTCGCGTATGAAGTTGATGCGCAGGACGCCTCGTGGAACACCGACGCTGAATTCGAGATGGGCAATATGGGCCACCGCCCGGGTCTTAAGGGCGGTTACTTCCCGGTCAACCCGACCGATGCGGGCCAGGACATCCGCTCCGAGATGCTGTCCACCATGGCGCGGATCGGCATGAAGGTCGACAAGCACCACCACGAGGTGGCCAGCTGTCAGCACGAGCTTGGCTTGATTTTCGGCACGCTGACCTCCCAGGCCGACGCGCTTCAAAAGTACAAGTACGTTATTCATAACGTCGCGCATGCCTATGGAAAATCGGCAACTTTTATGCCCAAGCCGATCAAGGGCGATAACGGCACCGGCATGCACGTTAACCAGTCGATCTGGAAGGACGGCGCGCCGCTCTTCGCCGGTGACAGCTATGCTGATCTGTCGGAAGAGGCGCTCTTCTACATCGGCGGTGTGCTGAAACACGCAAAGGCGCTGAACGCCTTTACCAACCCGTCGACCAACAGCTACAAGCGCCTGATCCCCGGCTTCGAAGCCCCTGTTTTGCTTGCATATTCTGCACGGAACCGGTCGGCGTCGGTACGGATCCCGTGGACCGAAAGCCCGAAGGCCAAGCGTGTTGAAACCCGCTTCCCGGACCCGGCGGCCAACCCCTATCTGTGCTTCTCGGCGCTGTTGATGGCGGGTCTGGACGGGATCGAGAACAAAATCCACCCCGGCGAGGCCGCGGACAAGGATCTCTACGACCTGCCGCCCGAAGAATTGGCAGGTATTCCAACGGTTTGCGGCAGCTTGCGCGAAGCAATCGCGGCCCTGGAAGCCGACCACGAGTTCCTGCTGAAAGGCAACGTCTTCACCAAAAGCCAGCTGGAAGGCTACATGGAACTGAAGTGGGAAGAAATCTACGAGTACGAGCACACGCCGCACCCGGTGGAGTTCGCCATGTACTACTCGGTCTAGGACCGACCACAAGATCTTGGGTTCCTCCCTGTACCCCGCCGGTCCGCCGGCGGGGTTTTTCGTGGCAAATCGGCGCTGGGATCGGGGCGGTATGATTTGCGTATGACAAACGTATGCCAAGCGTATGCCAAGTGCGTCGGACGTAGTCGACCCGGCCGCGGCGCTGGCGCGTGTTTCGCCCCAGAATGTGCCGGCACAAGATGTAGTGTGGAGCGATTGCGCGCCCGAGCCTGGGAGGGCGCATCTCGGTCTTCGCACGGGGCATCACGTTTGTTGCACTTGGTGTGGCGGAGTTCTGTGAGGTCTGGCAATGCGCCGCCGCCCAAGACCCCCGCAGCGACAGCGCGCCCGAACCTGGGTGGGCGCCTCTCGGTCTTTGCACCCGCTGAAGGTCTTGCTGCACTTGGCGTGGCGGAGGTCAGCGCGGTTTGGCCATGCCCGCCGCCCGAGACCGCCGCAGCGTCAGCGCGCCCGAACCTGGGAGGGCGCAACGCGGTCTTTGCACCCGCAGAAAGTCTTGTTGCACTTGGAGAGGCTGAGTTCGATGCAGTTTGGCCATGCGCCCTCCCGGGGGGAGGGTCGGGCGCGCCCGCTGCGCGGGCAAACGGATGAACTATACAATGCCCAACGACTTCAGCAGTGCAGCGATGGAGGCGAGTACTCCTGTAAGTCTAAAGCCCAACTTCGGACCAGGCTGGTCAGCCCATATCGCCAGCCTTTGATAATACTGCGCCAACGAAGAGAGGAAGCTTACAGCCACCTTCTGGCGTTCACGTTCCATCAGCGCCCGCAGTTCCGCATCAGGCGATAGGGAAATCCGTTCCGTCAGCTGCCTGACGCTGAGGATCTGTGCACGCAGTACGCGGACGGCATCCGCGTCCATGGCCGGCAGTTCGTCAGGCCCGCGGTCCTTTTCGGCCTCGTCGAGGTTGGGCGTGTGTTCCTCCACAACCGCCAGCGGATCGGTACCAGTTGGCAGCTGATGGTCTTCGCGCTCAGCGTCGCGCACCACTGCACCGGGAAAGTAGATCTGCAACAGTTCTCTGTGCCGGGCGACGATGTCATCCAGACGGGGTTGCAGATAGCTGCCCAGCCCATGCCGTATATCCAGGTCCTGCTGCGCGCGAACCAAGGCACTGCCCAAGAACTCTAGCCAGCCAGGTACCGCGTTCTCAGCCTTCTCGCATTCTTCGGCGTAACTATCCAGGTCGTCTACGAAAAACGGGGGGACATTGACGTCATGTTTCCTGATCGAGCCTGACAAGTCCGCGCATCCGCGCCCAAGGACCAGCAACAGTTCGTCACGCTTTGCGAACTGTTCCTGAGAATCGAGTGCCTTGGCATCGTCATCATGTGGGCATGCCTGCATTTTATGCGTCGTCGCATCATAGCGGTAATCGACGGGGGACAGCCGTGACGTCTCCTCCAGACCTTGAGCGGGCAGTACCGGCGACGAGGGGTCCTCAGATTCTCCCATCGGTTTAGGAGAGTGTGCCGTTTCATCTGCTGGCTCCGACACTTGCGGATTGTGCTCCGCGACGATCCGGGCGATTTCGGCGTTCAGGGCTTTGGGGCCGGCCCGCCAGATTTGGTAGTCGATCTTGATGATCTTGAGTTCCAGGTGCTGGTCGCGGGGGCGACCCCGGATGATGTCCTCGTACCACTCGATCCAATAATCCCAGCCTTCATCCGTGGCGCGCAGGTGATCCTTAAGCTCGGTCCAGATATCGGACCAATTTTCCGGGACGTCATCGAGATCAGGCCATAGGGCCGAGTGGTTGATGGCCTGCTGATCCTCGCCTTGTTCCAAAAGCGTCGCATCGTCTTCGACGGCTTTCCAAGAGGCATCGCTATAGTACTGTGCGCCGGAGTACTTTGCGTAGCTTGCCAGCTCAGCCGCACGCGGCTCGGCCGCTCTCGTTGCAAGACTCACTGCAGTGTTGGTGTATCCAAAGGTGCCTTCGTTAAACGTATGGCACACGTATGCCGCTGACATACTTGGTACACTAAATGGCACTGCTGAGTTTGCGGCACTTGCCGCAAGCAAGCCGATCGCGTGCGCCTCTTTTGGTCCGATGCCGGTTACTTCTAGAGCTAACGATATTTGGCTTGAGACAGCCATAGCACGCAGAGAGGGCAACAGGATGGCAGCGCGGCGTTCCTCGGCGTCTTCAAGAACTGCCCAGTGCAGAAACGGCAAAGCACGCAGGGCAGCACGCGCGGCGATCAGGCGGGCGTCCGGGGCGCGGGTCTCCTCTGGCCGGCTCTCCAGCCAGCGCTCCAGGTCTTTCTGGTTCTCAATCTCTGCCATGCCGTCAATGCCACGCCGTCAAATTACCAGTACCGGGCTGGTGCCCGGCTTACCGATCACCCTCAGCGTGCGGCGCGGGATGGGCCGGGTCAAGGGTTGCTCGGGGGAGGCTTGGGGCAGGCTCGGCGGCATGGCTCTTCGCCCGCTCATCCGCCACCCTTGCCGGGATCACCCCGCTCTGACATCACCCGGGCATGGAACTGCCCATCGATGACGTGCTGCCGCAGATCCGGGCTGCGCTGGACGGCGGCACTCAGCTGATCCTGGCCGCGCCCCCGGGGGCGGGCAAGACCACGCGCGTGCCGCTGGCGCTGATGGATGCCGCCTGGGCCACCGGCAAGATCCTGGTGCTGGAGCCGCGGCGCATCGCTGTGCGCACCGCCGCCCACCGCATGGCGGAGACCCTGGGCGAGCGTCTGGAGGGCACGGGGCGGACAAGGGTCAAGACGGGGGTCAAGACGGGGGACAAAACGGCCAGCCGCATCGGTTATCGCATTCGCGGGCGCACGCGGGTCGGCCCGGCCACCCGGGTTGAGGTGATCACCGAGGGTATCCTGACCCGCATGCTGCAGTCGGACCCCGAGCTGCCCGGCATCTCGGCCATCCTGTTCGACGAGGTGCACGAACGCTCGATCCATACCGATCTGGGGCTGGCCCTGGCGCTGGAGGTGCAGGCGGCGCTGCGTCCCGATCTGCGCCTGGTGGCGATGTCAGCGACGCTGGATGTGGCGGCGTTTCGCCGGATCATGCCCGCGGCCACGGTGATCGAAAGCGCAGGCCGGGCCTATCCGGTGGAGACGCGCTGGCTGGCCCGGCCGTGGCGGGATCCCGGTGCGGATCGGCGGGCACTGCCAGGGGCGGTGGCCGCTCAGGTACGCGCGGCCCTGGCGGAGGAGGCGGGCGATGCGCTGGTCTTCCTGCCGGGGGTGGGCGAGATCACGCGGACGGCCGCGTTGCTGGAGGGGGTGGACGCCGAGGTGCGCCCGCTTTACGGGGCCCTGCCCCTGAAGGAGCAATTGGCGGCGCTGGCCCCGGCCAAGGGGCGCCGCGTGGTGCTGGCGACCGCGATTGCCGAGACCTCGCTGACCGTGCCGGGGGTGCGGATCGTGATCGATGCGGGCTTCTCGCGCCGGGCAGAGGTGGACCGCGCCACCGGGCTGTCGCGGCTGGTCACCGCGCCCGTCAGCCGGGCCGAGGCCGACCAGCGCCGCGGCCGCGCGGGCCGTATCGAACCGGGCATCTGCTACCGGATGTGGACCAAGGGGGCAGAAGGCGCCCTGCCCGCCCATCCGCCGCCCGAGATCCTGGCTACCGATCTGGCGCCCCTGGCGCTGGAGCTGGCCGTTTGGGGGGCGCGGGACGCCGGCGCGTTGGCCTTTATCGACCCGCCGCCCGAGGCCGGGATGCGGGCGGCGCGCGATCTGCTGCTCGCCTTGGGCGCGCTGGACGGCGAGGGCCGGATCACCGCGCATGGGCGCGCGCTGGCGGGTCATCCGCTGCACCCAAGGCTGGCGCATATGATGGAGCGCGCGGGGGACTTGGTCGATACCCTGGGCCCGGCCAATCAGGAAGACGCCTCTACAAAAGCCGCCGCCAAAACCACCGCCAAAACCATCGCCAAGGCCACTGCCGCCCTGACGGCGGTGCTGCTGGGGGAGCGGGACCCGATGCCCACGCTGGGCACCGATCTGCCCGAGCGCTTGCGCGCCCTTATCACGCGCCGGGGCGATCCCGTGCGCATCGCCGCCATCCGAGACGAAGCGAAAAGGTTGGCTCCCGACGACCAAGCCGACCCAAACAAAGCGAACCCCGACCTGGCAGGTCCCCTGCTGGCGCTGGCCTATCCCGACCGCATTGCGCTGCGCCGCCCGGGCGAGGCGCCCCGCTATCTGCTGTCGAACGGCCGCGGGGCGATCATGGACCCCACCGATGCCCACGCCCAGGCGCGTCTGCTGGTCGTCCCCGACGTCACCGATGGGCGCGAGGCGCGCATCCGGCTGGCCGCCCCGCTGACCGAGCGGGAGCTGCGCCAGACACTGCCCGCGCTGATCCATGAGGTCTCGGTGGCCGAATGGTCCCAGCGCGACAACCAGGTGCTGGCAAGGCGCCGCGAAATGCTGGGCGCCATTGCGCTCAGCGACCGCAAATGGGAGGACGCCCCGCCCGACGTCCTGGCCAAAGCGCTGCTAACGGGCCTCAGGGAGCGCGGCATCGACCGCCTGCCCTGGCCAAAAGAAGCCCAGGCGCTGCGCACCCGCATCACCTGGCTGAAGGCCCTGGGCGGGGCCATCGCCGACCAGTTGCCCGATCTCTCGGATCAGGGCCTGGCAGACACGCTGGCGGACTGGTTGGCGCCGCATCTGAGCACCCAGACCCGGATCGAACAGATCGCCGAGCTAAACCTGACCAACCTGCTGCGCGATCACCTGGGCTGGGAGATGGGCCAACAGGCCGACCGGTTGGCCCCCAGCCACTGGAAAAGCCCGCTGGGATCGCGCCTGTTGGTGGACTATGGACAGGATCCGCCGCAGATCGCCATCCGTCTGCAAGAGCTGTTCGGCCAGACCCGCCACCCCACCATTGGCGATCCGCCGCGCCCCCTGGCGCTGGCGTTGCTGTCACCCGCCGGCCGCCCGGTTCAGGTGACCGCCGATCTGCCGGGCTTCTGGCAAGGCTCGTACAACGAAGTGCGAAAAGACATGCGCGCGCGCTATCCAAAACACCCCTGGCCCGAAGATCCGGCCATTGCCACGCCCACAAGGCGCGCCAAAGTGACCGGCAAGGCAACCAAATCGTAACCATAACTTGTCCAACAACGGGACGCTTGTCGTTGACCCGACTCCGATCGAGGCGCAGGCTTCGACAAAATAATGCTGGGGAGACGTGTCATGAACACAACCGTTTATCAAAGCCACCAGGAACCTACATTCCGCGACTCCGTTGAGCTGATGTTCAACCAGGCAGCGCAGCTGATCGATATGCCGCCAGGCCTGGATGAGAAGATCCGGGTCTGCAACTCGACCTATACGGTCCGCTTCGGGGTGAAACTGCGTGGCACGATCCACACGTTCACTGGCTACCGGTCGGTCCACTCGGAACATATGGAGCCGGTGAAGGGCGGCATCCGCTATGCCGACAATGTCCACCAGGACGAGGTCGAGGCGCTGGCCGCGCTGATGACCTTCAAGTGCAGCCTGGTCGAGGTGCCGTTTGGCGGATCCAAGGGCGGCTTGCGGATCGACCCGCGCGCCTGGGACGCCGACGAGATGGAGCGGATCACCCGCCGCTTTGCCTACGAGCTGATCAAGCGGGACTTGATTAATCCCAGTCAAAACGTGCCGGCGCCCGACATGGGCACGGGCGAACGCGAAATGGCCTGGATCGCGGACCAGTACAAGCGCATGCACACTACCGATATCGACGGCAATGCCTGCGTCACCGGCAAACCGCGCAATGCGGGCGGGATCGCGGGGCGGGTCGAGGCAACGGGCCGCGGCGTGCAGTATGCGCTGCGCGAGTTCTTCCGCAACCCGGGCGATATGGCCAAGGCCGGGCTCAGCGGCGATCTGGGCGGCAAGCGCGTGGTTGTCCAAGGCCTGGGCAATGTGGGCTATCACGCGGCGCTGTTCCTGGCACAGGAAGACGGCTGCAAAATCGTCGGCATCGGCGAGCGCGACGGCGCGATCATGAACCCCGATGGCTTCGATATCGACGCAGTGCGCGCGCATTTGGGCGAGCATGGCGGGGTGAAGGGATACCCGGGCGCCGAGTACACCCAGGATGGCTCGAAGGTTTTGGAACAGGACTGCGACATCCTGATCCCGGCAGCGCTGGAAGGGGTGATCCACCTGCGCAATGCCCGCAGCGTCAAGGCACCCCTGATCATCGAGGCCGCGAACGGCCCGATCACCGCCGGGGCCAATGACATTCTGCGCGATGCGGGCTGCGTGATCATCCCGGACCTCTACGCCAATGCGGGCGGGGTCACGGTCAGTTACTTCGAATGGGTCAAGAACCTCAGCCATATCCGGTTCGGGCGCATGCAGCGCCGCCAAGAAGAGGCACGCCACCAGTTGCTGGTCGACGAGATCGAGCGCCTGACCGGCAACAGTGTGACGGACGAGTTCCGGGCGAAGTATATCCAGGGCGCGGACGAGCTAGAGCTGGTGCGCTCGGGTCTGGATGACACGATGCGCACGGCGTATCAGCAGATGGCCGAGGTCTGGCGCAGCCGGGACGATGTGGCGGATCTGCGGACCGCCGGCTACATCGTTGCGATCGAACGCGTGCGCGACAACTACCAGGCCAAGGGGCTGTAGGGATTGCAGCTTTGTTGAGGGGGCGGCGGGTCGACACGCTCCCCGCCCAACCTTAAAGCACGCGGCTAGGATTGGGGGCGGCGGGTCGACACGCTCCCCGCCCGCCCACCCTCGCGCGCCGACCCGCCGGACGCTTGGTGGTGGGCATCTTTCGTGCTTAGCTCGCCTGATCGATCAGCGCGCGCGCGGCGGAGCGGGCGGCATCGGTGATCTGATCGCCCGACAGCATGCGGGCAATTTCGTCTTCTCGGTCGGCCTGTTTGATCCGCTGAACATCCGTGCGCGCGGCGCCATCCACGGTATGTTTGGCGATCATGAAGTGATGCGCGCCGAGGGCCGCAACCTGCGGCGAGTGGGTGACGACCAGGACCTGGCCTGCCTCGGCCAGGCGCGCCAGGCGGCGACCCACCGCATCGGCCGTGGCCCCCCCGACGCCGCGGTCAATCTCGTCAAAGATCAGGCTGAGCCCGTCCGAGCGCTGGGCAAGCTGCACCTTTAGGGCCAACAGAAACCGCGAAAGCTCGCCACCCGATGCGATCCGGTCGATCGGGCCCGGCCGCGCGCCGGGGTTGATGGCCGCGGTGAAACGCACATCGTCCAGGCCCTCGGGGCCCGGCTCGCCGGTGGTCATTTCGGTGACAAAGCGGGCGTTCTCCATCTTCAGGGGCGCCAGTTCCGCGGTGACTGAGCCGTCCAGCTGGTCTGCCGCCGCCCGGCGTGCGGTACCCAAGTCTGCCGCGGCACCCTCATAGGCCGCTGCCGCCTGGTTCGCCGCGGCCTCCAGCTCCGCAATCCGCGCCTCGCCCCCGTCAATGTCGGCGAGCTTTGCAGTCATCGTCCGGCCAAAGTCGGCCAACTCGTCCGGCGCCACGCTGTGCTTGCGGGCCAGGGCGCGGATGGCAAACAGGCGCTCCTCCACCGCTTCCAGACGGCCGGGGTCAAAGCTGAGTTCCTCATCGACATGGCGCAGATGCGCCTCGGCCTCGGCGAGCTCGGCAATGGTGCGGTCGATGGCGGCAATGGTCGTCTCCAGCCGGCCTTCGGCGCGCTCGGCAATGTGCATCAGCCGGGCCAAGGCATCGGACAGCGCGCCCTCGGCCCCATCGGCGGATAGCTCGCCCAGGGCCTTGGCGATGTCGGCCTTCAGATCGGCTCCGTGGCGGATCAGGCGCCGTTCGGCCTCCAATTCCGCATCCTCGCCGGGCTGGGGGCCCAGGGCCTCCAGTTCGTCGACGCAATGGCGGAGATAATCGGCATCCGCAGCCGCCTGGGCCAGCGTCGCCCGCGCGCTCTCCAGCGCTTCCGCCGCGCTGCGGTTGGCCGCCCAGGCATCCCGCGCGGCCACGCGCAGATCCTCCAGCCCCCCGAACGCATCCAGCAACCGGCGATGGCCACGCGCCGCCAGCAGGCCGCGATCATCGTGCTGGCCGTGGACCTCGACCAGCAGCGCGCCGGCCCGGCCCAGCACTTCGGCACTGACACGCTGGTCATTGATGAACGCCCGCGAGGGGCCGTCCTCGGCAGCCGTCCGGCGCAGGATCAGCTCGCCGCCATCGGCGTCCAGACCGGCCTCCTCCAGCACAGCCCAGACCGGATGATCTGGTGCCAATTCGAAGACCGCGGTGACGCTGCCCTTACCGGTGCCCGCGCGCACCAGATCGCGGCTGACCCGTCGGCCCAGCGCAAAGCCCAAAGCGTCCAGCAGGATGGATTTGCCGGCCCCCGTTTCGCCGGTCAACACGTTCAGCCCGTGGCCGAATTCGACCTCCAGCGCCTCGATCAGGACGATGTCGCGGATCGAGAGCGCGCTCAGCATCGGCGCCAGGCCCCTGTCAGAGCCACTTGCCCTGGATGACGCGCCGGTAGATCCGGTCGAAGAACCCGTCCGGTTCGCGTTCCGGGCGCAGGTCGCGGTCGGTCAACAGCGCGAAGGTCGCTGCATACCAATCGCTGCCGACGAAGTTCTCGCCCAGAACCGCGGCAACGGTCACGGCCTCCTGCTCCAGACCCAGCGAAAGATACGCCTCGACCAGGCGGTGCAGCGCCTCGGGCGTATGCGCGGTGGTCTGATACTCCTCGATCACCACGCGGAAGCGGTTGACCGCCGCAATGTAGTGCCCGCGCTTGAGGTAATAGCGCCCGACCGTCATCTCTTTGCCAGCCAGGTGGTTGTTCGTCAGATCGATCTTCAGCCGGGCATCGCGGGCAAAATCGGAATCGGGATAGCGGCGCACCACTTCGGTCAGCTCCTGCAGGGCGCTGGTGGTGGTGGCCTGGTCGCGTTCGACGTCGACGATGTTGTCGTAGTAGCTGAGCGCGATCAGGTACTGCGCATAAGCGGCCTCTGGGTCCGAGGGGTATAGGTCCAGATACCGCCCCGCCGATGTCCGCGCCGCCGGCATGTTCCCCGCCACATAGCTGGCATAGGCCGAACTGATGATCGCGCGTTTGGCAAGCTGCGAAAACGGATAGAGCCGCTCCAACTCGTCGTAGGCCTGCGCGGCCGCCTGCGGGTTGCCATCGGCCAGCAACGCCTCGGCGTCATCGAATATCTGTTGCGCGCTGCGGTCTTCGATAACGACGTCGTCGTCGTCACCGAACCAGCCGCCAATCGTCTCGCATCCCGAAAGCAGTGAAAGGGCGACAAAGACTGCCAGCCACCGCCGCACATATGCTCCGAACATTCCTGCCTGTCTCCGCTCCCCGCCGGATTTACCGGCCCGTTCTTGCGCCGCACCTTAATGCCGCGAAGTGCCGAGGGGAAGGGTCAGAAACGCCTAGACGGCGACGGCTTCGCTGGATTTCACGGTGGCAGGCACCCTGATCCGCCCACCAGGCGCACGGCCCGGTTGCAGCATCTCGAACGTCCAGGCATCCGGGGTGTCAAACAAGCGGTGCAGCAGCTTGTTGGTCAGGCCGTGGCCCGCCTTGAACCCGTCATAGCGGCCCAGGATCGGCGCGCCCGCCAGGGCGAGGTCGCCCACGGCATCCAGCATCTTGTGGCGCACGAATTCGTCCGGACGGCGCAGGCCTTCCGGATTCAGCACGCGGCCCTTGTCGACCACGATGGCGTTCTTCAGGCTGCCGCCCCGGGCCAGCCCCAACGAGCGCAGGTAATCAACTTCGGTCAACTGGCCGAAGGTCCGGCAATCGGACAGCTCGCCCACAAAAGCACCGTTCACCATGGCCATCTGATGCGTCTGCACGCCGATGGCAGGATCGGCGAAGTCGATCCCAAAGCCCATTTCAAAGCGCGAGGCGGGGCTCAGCTGGGCCCACTTGTCCCCGTCGTCAAACCGCACCTGCTTGAGGATGCGGATCGCCATTACCGGTGCGTCCAGTTCGCGGAAGCCCGCGTCAAGGATAGCGGCGACGAATGGCGCGGACGAGCCGTCCAGGATCGGAACCTCGGGCGCGTCCACTGCGACGGTCACATCCGTGATGCCGGTGCCGGCCAGCGCGGCCATGACGTGCTCCACGGTGCCGATCGAGGTGCCGGCCGCGTTGCTAAGCCGGGTGCACAGCTGCGTGTCAGTGACCAGGTCATAGCGGGCCGGAATGATGGCCGCATCGGGTGCGACATCAGTGCGAACGAATTGGATACCCTGCCCGGCCGAGGCCGGCTCCAGCGTCATGCAAACGGTTTGGCCCCCGTGAAGGCCGATGCCGGTCACGTTAACCGCGGAATTCAATGTCCTGCGCATGTCTGGTCCAAGTTACTGCTGCCCCTCGGAGCGCCCATTTTCGGGTTGTCTCCTGTTGCTATTTTTCTACAGTCCAGCACGAAGATCCACAAATCACCGTTTATGACTCTTTACGACAGTTATGTCGCAATTCGGAACATGGCTGAAACGCAAAGGGGCCGCGCCCTGGATTGCAGAGCGCGGCCCCCATTCCCGTACCCGCAGGCTCAGTTGGCCTGACGGCGTAGGAAGGCCGGGATATCGCCCGGATCTTCGACCGGGTCGGCGCCCGCGCTGGGTTCCTGGCGGGTCGGGCGCTCTTCGGCGCTGCCCGTCCCGGCGACCCGATGGATCAGCTTGTTGATCGTGAAGAGACCCTGGCGGCCCTGGCTTTCAGCCGGCGCCGGAGCTTCCGCGGCGGGCGGCGTGCTGTGATCCAGCGATCCTTCGTCCACGTCGAAGAGCGCCGGTTCGTCGTCCAGTTCATCCTGCAGCGGAGACCGCGCGGCGCGGGCCTCCTCCTTCCGGGCACGGGCGGCCAGGGCGCGCTGGCGTACCTCGTCCGCACGGGCGCGAATATCGGCGGGTGACGGCGCGGTGTGGTAGCGCTCCTCGCCTGTCGGCTGCGGGGCAGGTTCGGCCACAGGTTCTTGGGCCACAGGCTCTTGGGCGGCAGGCTCTTGAGCGGCGGGCTCTTGAGCGATCGGTTCCTGAACTGGGGTCTCCGCAACCGCTGGCGTCGCGATGACCCGTTCGGCGATCGTCTCGGCCACAGTGGCCGGCGTGGGTGCCGTCTCGGCCGGTGCCTCGGCCATGCCTTGCGCGAACAGCGGCTCGCGGGCTGGCTCGGTCAGGGCGGCAGCCACGGTGGCAGCGACGCTTGCGGCCGGGCTCGCGGCAGGCGCGGCCTCCTCCGGGCGGCGCTGACCGCGGATTGCGGCGACGATGCCGGGATCGGTTTCGGCCGGCTTGCGCTGCGGGGTCAGCGTGGTCGGCGGCGCCTTCTGCACCGCCTCGGCATCGATGCCGGTGGCCACGACCGAGACGCGCATCTTGCCGTCCAAGCCCGGGTCGATGGCCGAGCCAAACTTGATCATGGCGTTCGGGTCGACCTCTTCCTTGATGCGGTTCGCGGCCTCGTCCATTTCGAACAGGGTCAGGTCGTAGCCGCCCGTGATGTTGATGAGGACCCCGCGGGCACCCTTCAGGCTAACTTCGTCCAACAGCGGGTTGGCGATGGCCTTCTCGGCGGCGTCCAGGGCGCGGGTCTCGCCCTCGGCCTCGCCGGTGCCCATCATCGCCTTGCCCATCTCTTCCATGACCGAGCGGACATCGGCGAAGTCCAGGTTGATCATGCCCGGGCGCACCATCAGATCGGTGACGCCCTGCACCCCCTGGTAGAGTACGTCGTCGGCCATCTGGAAGGCTTCTACAAAAGTCGTGCGTTCCGAGGCGACCTGGAACAGGTTCTGGTTCGGGATGACGATCAGCGTGTCGACGACCGACTGCATTTCGGCCAGGCCCGCTTCGGCCACTTGCATGCGTCGGGCGCCTTCGAAGTGGAAGGGCTTGGTCACCACGCCCACCGTCAGGATGCCCATCTCGCGGGCGATCTTGGCAACCGTCGGCGCCGCGCCTGTACCGGTGCCACCGCCCATGCCGGCGGTGATGAAGCACATGTGGCTGCCGTCCAGGTGGCTTGCAATCTCTTCGATGGTTTCCTCGGCGGCGCGCTGGCCAACCTCGGGTTTCGAGCCGGCGCCCAGGCCGCGGGTCACGCCCGTGCCCAATTGGATGGCGCGCGGCGCCTTGCTGTGCTGCAGCGCCTGCGCATCGGTGTTTGCCGCAATGAAATCAACGCCTTCCAGCGCTTTCTCAATCATATTGTTCACGGCATTGCCGCCGGCGCCGCCAACGCCAAAAACGGTGATCCGCGCGCGCAGGTCCTGCTCGTCGGGCCCAATCAATGTGAGTGCCATGGGTTTCTCGCCTCGCCCTTTTTCGTTTTACTGCCTCGGGTTAACCGGTTTTCTTTATGCTCGACTTGACCGGTCATTTATTCTGTATTTTCAACAGGTTACACGGTTTTTCCACAAACGTCACGTATTTTCGGAAAAAGCGAACTTACCAGGCCCTTTTCAACCAACGGATCATGTCGCCTGCCCGGCCCCGCGCTCCGGAGGGCGGCGCCTCGAAGTCCCATAACTCGTCGTGCGGGCGCAGCGCATACATCGCCAGCCCCACGGCGGTGGCATAGTCAGGCCCGGCCAACGATTGCGGCAGCCCCGCGATGCGCAGTGGCCGCCCGATGCGCGGGCGCCGGCCCAGGATGCGGGTGGCCAGCTCGTCCATCCCCTCCAGCTGCGCGGCGGCCCCGGTCAGCACCAGGCCCGAGCCCGGCATCGCATCGACGCCCAGCGCGATCAGGCGGGCGCGCACCATTTCCAGGATCTCCTCGACCCGGGGGCGGATCACGCCGATCAACATGCCCCGGCTGATCTGACGGGCACCGGGGGTGTCCTCTTCACCCAGGCGCGGCGCCTCGATCATGCGCCGGTCATCGGCGCCCATCGGGATGACCCCGCCGTGCAGCGTCTTGATGCGTTCGGCCGTCTGCTGCGACATGCCAAGACCCGCCGCGATGTCCGAGGTGACGTGCCCGCCGCCATAGCGGACTTGATCCACGCCCATCAGATGATCGCGCAGGTAGAGCGAGATCGAGGTAGCCCCGCCGCCCATGTCGACGCAGACCGCGCCCGCGCGCTGCTCATCCTCGATCAGCGCGGCCATGGCCGAGGCGTAGGGCGCCGAGACGATGCCCGCCAGGTCCAGATCGCAGCGGCGCACACATTCGATGACATCGGCCAGGGGCTGGGCATCGACGGTCAGCACATGCATAGCGACCGACAGGCGCCGGGCCGTCATGCCGCGCGGATCGGCGATGCCCGTCTTATGGTCCACCGTGATCTCGCAGGGCTGGGCGTGCAGGATGGCGCGGCCCTTACCCAGCGGGGGCTCGGGCGCCGCATCCAGCGCCGCCGATAGATCACGCTCGGTGACCTGGCCTGTCTCCGTCTCGATCTCGCCCTCGGTCATGGCCGAGACCGGGCGCCCACCCGAGAACGAGACGATCACCTGATCAACCCGTTCGACCCGGGGCGCGGCCATCCGCTCGGCGTTCAGCAGGGCCAGACGGATGGCGCGGCAAGTCTCCTCCATGTCGAAGATCTCGCCCCGGCGCACGCCGCGGGCCTGAACGGTGCGGGCGCCGACGACCTCGATGGCGCCGAACAGCGCGGTGCCCCGCCCGTCGCGCAAGTCCGCTTCAGCAATGCGTTGGGGGTCCAGGCGCAGCACCAGGCAGGTGATCTTGGTCGAGCCGATATCCAACACGGCGATCCGGCCCCGGCGCACGGCCGCCAAACGGCGCGCGCGCATGGTGCGATAATCCTCCACATGGGCGAAATTCATGTGTCCTCTCCCACGGCGCCGCGCGCGGCCCGGCGCAGGCGGTACAACTCGGCCCCTTCCGGGGTCATGCGCACGGTGGGGCGTGCGGCCAGGCGCAGGTCCACCACCGAGATATCGCGGCCCAAAAGCTCGCTGGCCATCTCCCACGCGCTGAGGCGGGCGAGCGCCGCCAGCGCGCCGTGTTCGGGCAGCATGATCCGCTGACCCCGGTCCAGCACGATGTCCCAGCGCCGCTTGCCGACGCGCACAATGCCGCGGACGCGGGGCGCCAGAGCTGGGATGGCGCGCAGCAGGACCAGCGCCTCATCCACGGCGCCGGGCGCCCCTTCGCCCAGCACGATGGGCAGGTCTGGATAGCCCGCGCGGGTCACGGCGCTGGCCACGGCCACGCCCTCGTGGTCGATCTGCCAGAGCCGCCCCTCGCCATCGCGCCACAGCGCCACGGCCAGCCGCTCGACAACGGTGATCTGCAGCACCCCGCCGGGCACCAGGGCCACATGGGCTGTGCGCACCTCGGACAGATCCGTGATCCGGGCCTGTAATTCGGCGACGTCCAGCGACAGCGAGGACATACCGGGCTCGATCGGGATCATCTCGGCGATGCGGCGGTTCAGCTCCAGCGTGGCGCCCTCGACCCGCAGGGTGCGGACGGCGAACTCGGGGCGCTGCGACAGCTGCGCCATGGCGGTGTCGCGCAGCTCGGTCAGCTTTTGGCGGACGGTCTCGCTTTGCGCGATCTGCCAAAGGGCCAGCGCCGCGACCAGCGCGGGCAGGACCGACAGGCCAATGTGCCGGACCCAGGCCTTCTTCCACAGGCGTTCGGCTCGGAACCACAGGCGCGAGGGGCCAGGCCCCCGTCGTTTATCGCGCGGCTCGGCGGTCAGCGGTCGCATGAGGCATCCTCCACCAGCCAGGCGCACAGCTCCTCGAACGAGATGCCCAGATGCGCGGCCTGCTCCGGCGCCAGCGAGGTGGGCGTCATGCCGGGTTGGGTGTTCGTCTCCAGCAGGATCAGCCCCGCCGCGCCCTGGGTGTCGTCCCAGCGGAAATCGGTGCGGCTGAGCCCGCGGCAGCCCAGCGCGTTATGCGCGGCCAGGGCGTGGTCCAGGCAGGCTTGCGCGATGTCGCCGGGGATATCCGCCGGCACCACGTGGCGCGAGCCGCCCGCGGCATACTTCGCGTGATAGTCGTACCAGCCCTGGGTGGCGATGATGTCGGTCACGGCCATGGGCCGATCGCCCATCACAGACACGGTCAGCTCGCGGCCCGGCACGAAGCGCTCGACCATCAGGACCTCGGGGCTGTCGGTGTTCAGACGCGGCGGGGTGTTCGCGCCCTCAGCCACGATGTGGATGCCGACCGACGAGCCCTCGTTATAGGGTTTGACCACGTAGGGGGGCGCCATGACATGCCTGCTGGCGATCGCCTCTCGGTCGGCCAGCAGGCCCTCGGCCACGGGCAGGCCATTGGCGCGGTAGACGGCCTTGGTGCGCTGTTTGTCCATGGCCAGCGAGGAGCTGAGCACCCCTGAATGGGTGTAGGGCAGGCCCATCCATTCCAGCAGGCCCTGGACGCAGCCATCTTCGCCCCAGCGGCCGTGCAGCGCATTGAAGACGACGTCGGGGCGCAATTCGCCTAGCCGCGCGGCCAGATCCCGGCCCGCGTCCACTTCCGTGATATCAAACCCCGCACGTCGCAGCGCGGCGGCGCATTCGGCACCCGATACAAGGGAGACCTCCCGCTCGGCCGAGAGTCCGCCCTTCAACACTGCGACGCGGTGTGCCCTGCTCGACATGCCCGCGCTCTCAAACTTACCGCCGGGTTCGTCCCGGTCTGGCATTTTGTCGGCTGTCCCCGTTGCGGGTGTTCAACCGGCCAACGGCGCTTCGCCGTCAAAGCGCTACTGTAACCCCGATGCGTTTGATTTCCCAGACCAATTCGTGCCCGGAATGGTTTTTCACGCGGGTTCGGACCTCCTCGCCCAGGCCTTCCAGGTCCTGGGCGGTCGCGCCGCCGGTGTTGACCAGGAAATTCGCGTGTTTCGGCGACATCTGGGCGCCGCCCATGGTCAGGCCGCGGCAGCCCGCCTCTTCGATCAGCTTCCAGGCCTTCAGGTCCATCGGGTCGCCCTCCTCCCCGGTCGAGGAGTACCCGGCCGGGTTGCGGAAGGTGGACCCGCAGGAGCGGTCCTTGGTGGGCTGAGAGGCCTCGCGGCGGCGCAGGTATTCAGCCATGAACGCCTCGACGGTGGCCGGGTCGCCCGCGCGCCCGCGCAGCGTCGCATCGACGATCACGCAATCGTCCGGAATGGCCGAGGAACGGTAGTCAAAGCCCGCCTCCGCCGGGCCGATCTGGCGGATCTGGCCCTGGCGGGTGACGATGGTGGCGCTTTCGAAGACATCCGCCGTGTAGGTGCCATAGCAGCCCGCGTTCATCTTGACGGCGCCGCCGATGGCGCCGGGAATGGTGCGCAGGTACTCCAGCCCCGTGATCCCGGCCGCGGCCGCCTGTTTGGCCACCGCCGAGTCCAGCATGGCGCCGCCTGCCCGCACGCGGTGGCCGTCCAGGATCTCCAGCCCCATGAAGGCGCGGCCCAGCTTGATGGTCACGCCCGGCAGACCGCCGTCCCGGATGATCAGGTTGGAACACACCCCCAAAGGCGTCACGGGCACGTCCGGCGGCAGGACCGCCAGGAACGCCGCCAGATCGTCCAGATCCGCGGGCTGGAACAGATACTCCGCCGGGCCGCCCACGCGCAGCCAGGTCATCGGCGCCAGCGGCCGCCCGGGCTGCAGTTTGCCCCGAATGGCGATCTGGTCAGGCGCGAGCATGGGCATCAAGCGTCTTCCCCTGGCCCCGGGCTATTCCGTCGAGGTGGCAGGGTCTGCGGGTGCTGCCGCTTCATCACCGCCCAGTTCCCCACCCAATTCCCCCGTGAACGGATTGCCGCCCAGGGCGAAGACCGCGGCCAGAAAACCCACGAAGGCGATGATCTTGATCCACATGAACAGCGTGGCCCCGCGGGCCTCGCGGTTTTTGTTTTGCTGCCAGGAACTCATGCGCCGCGCGCCTCCTCTGGGCTGTCAGTCATCTTCACCCTCAACGGTCTGGCTACCGTCCCCTTTGCGCCAGCGCTCGTAGACCACATGTAGCACGAAGCCCACCACCAGGCCCACGGCAACCTGGGTTACCGTCGCGCCGAACAACAGCGCCGTAATCGCCACCGCCGCGGCCAGCCCGTTTACAAAGAACTGCTCGCCCAGGCTGCGGCCGCCCATGCCAAGGCCTTCGGTCGCCTGATCCTCGTCGGATTTGGGAAAGCGCACGCGCGCCAGCAGCATGATCGCGAACATACCGACAGCGCAGGCTAAGATCATCACCATCGCCTCACCCCCGCTTGCCCGCGCCGACCAGGATGAAGACGCCGAACCCGATGGCGCCGCCGATCAGGATTTCCTGACTGGCCGCCCCAAAGGCCGAGGCCGCGAAGGCGATGCCGACCGCCAGCACCGCGGCCAGGCCTGTCTCCATCAGCTTTTGGCCGGGCGAGACCTCGCGGCCCGGCGGGAACACGCGCGCCATGCCGAACATCAGGCAGAAGATGCCTAAGGCCATGATCGCCACGGCTCAGGCCTCGCGCGCAGCCGGCACGGCAGAGGGCGCGGCCGAGGATGCGGCGCCAAGCGCCTCGGGCAACGCATTAGCCCAGGTCGTGATCGTGCCCGCGCCCAGGCAGACGACCAGATCGCCCGGCTCGGCATGTTCGGCGACAAAGGCGGGCAATGCCGCCTCGCCCGACAGCGCATGGGCCGAGCGGTGGCCGTGCGCGCGCAGCCCGCCCACCAGCGCCTCGCGCGAAATGCCGTCGATGGGCGCCTCGCCCGCCGCATAGACATCGGCGATCGCCACCACGTCGGCATCGTTGAAACAGGCGCAGAAGTCGCCGAACAGATCCTCCAGCCGCGAATAGCGGTGGGGCTGGTGCACGGCGATCACCTTGCCCCCGCCGGAGCTGTCCACGGCGGCGCGCGCGGCCTTCAGGACGGCGGCGATCTCGACAGGGTGGTGGCCATAATCGTCGATGATGGTGGCACCGTTCCAGTCGCCCACCCGGGTAAAGCGGCGCTTGACCCCTTCGAAGGCGGCCAGACCCCGGCGCAGCGCCTCCATTGGGATCTTGAGCTCGCGCGCCGCGCCGATGGCGGCCAGCGCGTTCAGCACATTGTGCTCGCCGGGGATGGCCAGGCGAAAGCCGTCGTGGCGCTCGTCTTCGTCCGGGCCCCGGACGATCACGTCAAAGACCATGGCGCCGGCCTCGTAGCGGACGTCCTCGGCGCGCAGATCCGCCTGGCGGCTGAAGCCATAGGTAACCACGCGCCGGTCGGTGACCTGGCCGATCAGCGTCTGCACGCCGGGGTGGTCCATGCAGGCGATCAAGGCGCCGTAGAACGGGATGTTGGAGGTGAAAGCCTCGAACCCCTCGAACAGGGCCTCGACCGTGCCGTAATGGTCCATGTGTTCGGGGTCGATGTTAGTGACGATCCCCACGGTGGCCGGCAGCTTGACGAAGGTGCCGTCGGATTCGTCAGCCTCGACCACCATCCAGCGGCCTTCGCCCATCCGCGCGTTCGAGCCATAGGCCTGGATGATCCCGCCATTGATCACGGTCGGGTCCATGTCGCCCGCGTCCAGAAGGGCCGCGACCAGGCTGGTGGTGGTGGTCTTGCCGTGGGTGCCCGCCACCGCGATGTTCGATTTCAGCCGCATCAGCTCGGCCAGCATCTCGGCCCGGCGCACCACCGGCAGGGCCCGGGCGCGGGCGGCGTCCAGTTCCGGATTGCCGGGTTTGATTGCGGTCGAGATCACGACGACCTCGGCCTCACCCAGGTTATCGGCAGCCTGCCCGATATGGACCGTGGCCCCAAGGCCGCGCAGCCGGGCGACGATCGGGCTTTCGCGCAGGTCCGAGCCCTGGACCGTGTAGCCAAGGTTCAGCATCACCTCGGCGATGCCCGACATACCGATGCCCCCGATGCCCACGAAGTGGATGGCACCGATGTCCAGCGGCAGGGCGGTTGGGGCGTTCACGGAGCTACTCCTGGCGGCGGGTTATCTGACGCGCGGGGTATCAGGCAGCCCCCGCCCGGGCAAGCGGGGTTACTGTGCAATTGGTGTGCGGAGGGCGTGCGGCCTGCAGCTTACAGTGTGCGGCGTACAACGTGCGGTGTCCCCCCACCCTAACCCTCCCCACGAGGGGGAGGGAACACCACCGCACGGGCCGGGTGTTTGGGCCCGTGGACTGCCGGCATTGGCGCGGCGTTAACGTGTCGGCGGTCGACTTTCTGTGCATACAGGTGCGGTACAGGTGCTGCACACTTGCTGTACAGGTGCTGTACACTTGCTGCACGCCTGGATTCCCAGCGCCAGGGCGTTAACGGGCGGCCACGCGCGCGACCAGATCGGCCAGTTTCTCGGCGGCATCGGGGATGCCCAGGCTCAGCGCGCTCATCGCCATACGCTCGGCCAGATCCGGGGTCGTCAGCACGTCCTGGACCACCGAGGCGAGCGTATCGGGGTCAAACTCATCCTCGCGCAGCATGATCGCGGCGCCCTGTTCGACCAGGCCTTTGGCGTTGGCTTCCTGCTCGCCGCGCTTGGCGATCTTCAGGGGTACCAGGATCGAAGGACGCCCGATCGCCGCAATATCTGCCACCGAAGAGGCGCCCGACCGCGATATGATGAGTTGTGCCCGCATCATCCGGTCGGCCACGTCATGGAAGAACGGCTGGACATCGGCGCGAATGTCCGCGTTCGCATAGGCCTGCACGACGGCTGCGTGGTCGGCCTCGCGCGCCTGGTGGGCCACGGTCAGGCGGTGGCGCAGGTCGTCTGGCAACATGGCCAAGCCCGCGGGGACCACGTCGCTGAGGATGCTGGCACCCTGGCTGCCGCCGATCACCAGCACGTCCATCGGCCAGTCGCCGGGGGGCGTGTACTGGTAGGCGGCACGCTCTAACACACTGGCGCGTAACGGATTTCCGGTGTGGATGCCGCTGACGCCCTCGGGCAATTCGGTGGGCCATGTGCCACAAGCCAGCGCATCGACGCGGGTGGCAAAGATCTCGTTCACGCGGCCGAGAACGCCATTCTGTTCGTGAATTAGGCGGGGCAGCTTCATCATCCAGGCGGCCGCTAGGGCCGGGAATGCCGGGTAGCCGCCAAAGCCCGCGACGCAGGCCGGGCGGTCCTTGCGAAACTGCCAAAGCGCCGCGGCCACACCGCCTCCAATCTGGAACGGCGCCTTGATTTTCGAAACGATTCCAGCGCGTTGCGTGGTTCCCGCGGCAACCACCCGGCGCCTAATGGCGGGGGGGAAGTTGTCCGCGTAGCGCGCGCCCCGGGCATCGGTCGACAGGTCAACCCGCCAGCCACGGTCCAGCATCACCTCGGCCAGGGCCTGAGCCGGAAACATGTGCCCGCCGGTGCCGCCGGCGGCGATGACCAAGAGCGGCTGGCTCACGGGGTGCGGCCTGGGGGTTGTTGGGCATGGGTGCGGATGCGCGTCATGACCAGCAGCGCGCCGAGGACGAAGGCGCCGGCCACCATGGACGACCCGCCATAGGAGACGAAGGGCAACGTCATGCCCTTAGCGGGTAGCAACCGGATGGCCACGGCGAAGTTCACAAAGGCCTGCAGGCCGAACAGCGTCGCCATTCCGGTGCCCGCTAAGCGTATGAAAGCATTGCGTTCTTCCAGCAGCAGCATCAGCGCCCGCATGGTGATGAAGAGGTATAGCGTGATGATGCACAGCGTCACCAACAGCCCGAATTCCTCGGCCGCGACCGCGATGATGAAGTCCGTGTGGGCGTCCGGCAGGGCCCATTTCACCTGGCCCTGGGCCGCGCCCACGCCGAAGAAACCGCCCTCCCGGATCGCCGATTGCGCGTAGGCCAACTGAGAATGTGGGTCTACGCCCTCGGCAAGGTAGGCATCGATACGGCGGGCCACATGCTCGGACTGGGTATAGGCCAAGGCGCCCCCTGCTGCGACGAGACCTGCGAAGCCCACCAACAGCAGGATCGGCGCGCCTGAGGCAAAAAGCATGACTGCCCAGACACTTAGCACCAGCATGGCCTGCCCAAAGTCCGGTTGCAGCGCCAGCATCAAGGCAATCCCCGCCGCGAAAACTGCCGAGATCGAGCGTCCCGGCGGGCCGCTCCGCTCCATGGCGCCGGCCATCAGCCACGCAGCAAAGATCACGAAGGCAGGCTTCAGAAACTCGGACGGCTGCAGCGAGGCAAAGCCCAGCGAGTACCATCGCACCGCGCCCTTGCCAAAGTCCGTCCCGGCCCACGGCAGGGCCGCTGTTGCCGCCAAGGCTATGAGAAACAACACAATTCCAGCCCGGCGCAGGGCCGCAAGCCCCAGCATTGAGGTGAAGATGATCACCCCCACGGCCAGGACGACAAAGACCAGGTGGCGGGCCACATAGTGATAGGTCCAGAGCCCGTTCTTGTCGGCCAGCGGCGGCGAGGCGGCCAGTCCCAGCACCACACCGATGGCCAACAGGCCGAAGATCGCGGCCAGCGTCCAGCGATCGACCGACCCCCACCAATTGCCCACGACAGAGCCCTGGGGCCGCTGCATCAAGAGCGCGCGAAAGGTAATCTCGGTCATGCGCGGTTCTCCTTGAGGCTCTCGACCGCCGCGCGGAACGCCTCGCCGCGGGCCTCGAAACTGGGAAACTGGTCGAAACTGGCGCAGGCGGGGGCCAGTAACACGGTGTCGCCGGGCTCGGCCGCCGCCCGAGCGGCCGCAATCGCAGCGTCCAGCGTGCCGCAGATCTGATGGGGCGCACCCGCCAGCGTAGCGGCGAAATCGGGCGCTGCCTCGCCAATCAAGTAGGTTTTCGCGACCCGCCCAAGGAGTGGTACGAGCGGCTGGATACCGCCCTCCTTAGGCAGGCCTCCCGCGATCCAACGGATGCGGTCGTAGCTGAGCAGCGCCTTTTCGGCGGCATCTGCATTCGTTGCCTTAGAGTCGTTGACGTAGGCTACGCCGTCAATCTCGGCGATCTTCTCCATGCGGTGGGCAAGGCCGGGAAAGCTCATCAACGCCGGCTCGATCTGGCGGGGGGCCACACCAACAGCCCGGCAGGCCGCATAGGCCGCACAGGCGTTCTGATGGTTGTGGGCGCCTTTCAGGGTCTCCGCCGGGCGCATGTCGATGGCCATCAATTGGCGCCCCCGCCATTCGGTCAGGTGGTGGCGGTTCATGAAAACCGAGCGAGCCTCGCCCTTCGGACGCGTTTTGACGGAAATCACCGTCGGCTGCGACTGGGTGCCGGCCAGATGGCGGCCCTCCATCTCGTCAATGCCGACGATGGCAAGCTCCGGCACGCCAGCTTCAAACAGGCGCCGTTTGGCGGCGTAATAGCCCCCGGCCCCGCCGTGGCGGTCCAGATGGTCCGGCGAGAGGTTCAGGAAGACGGCCACATCCGGGGCAAGCGTGCGCGCCAGTTCTGTCTGGTAGCTGGACAACTCCAGCACGATGACCTCGCCCATGCGTGGCGGCTCCAGGTCCAGAACGCCCCGTCCGATGTTGCCGCCCATCTGCGTGCGGCGCCCCGCGTGGCGCAGAACGTGGTGGATCAGGGCGGTGGTGGTCGACTTGCCGTTCGAGCCTGTGACTGCAATCACCTTCGGGTCAGGCCCCTCGTCTTCGTCGTCGGGTTCCAGATCGGCCAATGCCGCAAAAAACAGGCCAACGTCGTTGTCCACGGGGATGCCATTGTCCCAGGCGCGTTGCACGGCCTTGTGCGGCTGGGGGTAGAGATGCGGGATCCCCGGGGAGACGATCAGCGCCGCAAGATCCGCAGCCTCTCGTTCCCTACTGACGTCGGCGATCTCAAAGGCAGTTTCGGCTTCACGGATTGCTGCTGTGTCGTCCCAGCAAACGGGCGTCGCGCCACCAGCCCGCAGGGCGCGCGCGGTCGCGATGCCAGACCGTCCAAGACCCAGCACGCCCACGCGTTCGCCCTCATATGCGGTGACCGGGATCACACAGTGACTCCAGCACTTTGCGCCGCTCCGTGCACGGCCTCGGGTCGGTGCGCCCGGGTGGGCGGGTGGGGGGCGCGTCGACCCGAGGCCGTGCGCGGGGCCAGCGCGATCCCAGTCATCTCAGCTTCAAGCTCGCCAGACCAACGATCGCCAGGATCAGCGCGATGATCCAAAAGCGGATGACGACGGTTGGCTCGGCCCAGCCCTTCTTCTCGAAATGGTGATGGATCGGGGCCATGCGAAAGACCCGCTTGCCGGTCAGTTTGAAGGACGCGACCTGGACCATGACGCTGACGGCCTCCAGCACGAAGAGGCCGCCTATCACCGCCCAGACGATCTCGTGCTTGGTGGCGACCGCGATGGCACCCAGGCAGCCGCCCAGCGCCAGGCTGCCGGTGTCTCCCATGAAAACCATCGCCGGCGGTGCATTGTACCAAAGAAAGCCCAAGCCCGCGCCGATGATCGCAGCCCCGATCACGGCCAATTCGCCGGTGCCAGGGACGTAGTGGACGCCCAAGTACTCGGTGAAGTCCGTGCGGCCGACGACATAGGCGATAATCGCTAGCGAGGCCGCCGCGATCATGACAGGCATGATCGCCAGGCCATCCAATCCGTCCGTCAGGTTCACGGCATTGGCAGACCCGACAATCACCAAAACGGCGAATGGCAGGAAGAACAGGCCCGCGTGCAGCAGCGTATCCTTGAAGATCGGGACGGCCACCACATCGGCCAGGACCTCAGGTTGATGCGAGGCCATGTACCAGGAAGCGGCGAACGCGATCACAAATCCCATCAACAGGCGCAGAGTGCCCGACAGGCCCTTGTTGTCCGACTTCTTGACCTTTTTGTAGTCGTCCGCGAAGCCGATCAGGCCAAAGCCGAGTGTGACGGCAAGCACCGCGATCACGAATGGGTTGTCAATCCGGGCCCACAACAAGGCGGAGATTAGCAATCCGCCCAAGATCAGCACGCCCCCCATGGTGGGCGTTCCGGCCTTGGACTGGTGTTGTTCCGGGGCATCCTCGTAGATCGGTTGCTGGCCGCCGGCGCGGCGCAGCCAATTGATCAACGGGCGCCCGAAAATGAAGGCGAAAATCAGAGCCGTCAGGAACGCCCCACCGGCCCGAAACGTGATGTAGCGGAAGAGGTTGAAGACATCGCCACCATCCGAGAGCGGAACCAAGAACTCATAAAACATCAGGCGCCCCCGTCCACATCTTGTGTTTCGACGGCGCCCAGCCCCTTTATGGCGTCAACCACTCGGGCCATTTTTGTGCCGAGCGAGCCCTTGACCATGCAGACGTCACCGGCGTCAACCAGTTTCGGCAGTGCCGTGGCCAACTCGAAGGAATCCGGCAGCCAAAGCCCCCGACGCACAGGCGGCAAGGCGCGGTGCAGGTGCGCCATGCGGTGGCCGCAGCAATGGACTTTATCGATATCACTGATCGTCGGATGCTCGGCCATGGCGGCATGGAGGGAATCCTCCGCAGGTCCTAACTCAAGCATATCGCCCAGGAAGGCGATCTTGCGCCCCCTGCCCTCTGGCTTGGCGCCGGCCAACAGGTCCAACGCAGCCCCCAGCGATGCCGGATTGGCGTTGTAGCTTTCGTCCAGAAGGGTAAGACGCCCATCGATCCCCGCCGGGCCCAGGTTGATGTGGATCCGCGCGCCACGGCCGGACGGCGGCTGCCATCGCGCCAGATCCAGCGCGGCGCGAGCAAGATCGGCCCCTGCCGACTCTGCCGCCGCCAAGGCCCCCAGCGCGTTCAGGGCAAAGTGCGCCCCTGGGGTCGCCAGCTTGAAGGTCAGCGGTTGGCCGCGGACCGAGGCCTGCACGACCGTGCTGAGCGCCGAGGTTTCGACCCGGTCCAGACGATAGGCCTCTGCCGCCCGACCAAACGCCAAGATCCGGTGATCGCCAGCCGCCCTGGCCAACCGGGCATAGTGCGGATTGTCGGCGTTCAGGACGGCAACGCCATCCAGCTCCAGCCCATCGAAGATCTCGGCCTTGGCGTCCGCAATCGCTTCAACAGTACCCAGGTTTTCCAGATGGACGGCCTCAACCGTGGTGATCAGGGCGACGTGCAAGCGCGCCAACTGCGATAGGGGCGTGATCTCGCCCGCATTGTTCATGCCGATCTCGATCACAGCAAAGTCCGTGTCCGCCGGCATGCGCGCCAGCGTCAACGGCACGCCCCAATGGTTGTTGAAGCTGCGAATGGCGGCGTGGGTCTGGCCCTGACCCGCCAGCATCACCCGCAACATATCTTTGGTAGATGTCTTGCCGACCGAGCCGGTCACGCCGATGACCCTGGCCTTGGTTCGCGCCCGGGCCGCAGCGGCCAGATCGCGCAGCGCCTTCAGCGTATCGCCAACCATCAGAAGGGGCGCATCAGCCGGCACGTCTTCCGGGCGATGGCTGACAATGGCGGCACCGGCGCCTGCCTCCAGCGCCTGGGCCACATAGACATGGCCATCGTGGCTGATGCCCTGAAGCGACACGAACAGATCTCCAGGCACCAGCTCTCGCGTATCGATCGAGATGCCACTAACGCTGTCCCAGCCTGTGGCTTGCCCCCCTGTGGCAGCCATCGCATCTGCCGCCGTCCAAAGCGGGTTCATGCCTGGCCCCCTAGTTGATCTCGGTCGAGCACAGCGACAGCCGTTCGCGCTTGTTCAGCATCGTCAAAGGGTAAAACGGCGCCATCCCGCTCCTGTCCCTGTTCATGGCCCTTGCCGACAATCAGCAGACAATCACCCGGTTGGGTCAGCCAGTCGACACCGGTTAGGATCGCCTCGGCACGGTCACCGATATCATCCGCATCCGTTGCGCCCTGGCGAACAGCCGCCCGGATCGCAGCCGGGTCCTCGGACCGAGGGTTATCGTCGGTCACGATGACGACGTCGGCATGCGCCGCCATGGCCCGACCCATCAACGGGCGTTTCCCGGGATCGCGATCGCCGCCCGCGCCGCCGACCACCACGAGGCGGCCGGTCACATGGGGCCGGATCGCGGTCAAAGCTGTGCTGAGGGCGTCGGGCGTATGCGCATAGTCCACAAAGACCGATGCACCGTTGGCCCGCCTGGCCACACGCTCCATCCGACCCTTGGCGCCCGTCAGTTTTGGCAGCGCTGCAAAGATCGCTGCCGGGTCGTCGCCACAAGCTATGGCAAGACCTGCCGCGATCATCGCGTTCGATGCCTGAAAGGCGCCGATCAAATCGAGGCGTGCCTCATAGGTGCTGCCCTGCCACGTGAACGCGATTTCCTGCCCGTCAGTATGGAAACGGCTCGATACCAGGCGCAGGTCTGCACTCTCCGCCTTGCCAACAGCAATCACGCGCGCGCCCCGCGCCGACATGCGAGCCAGCGCGAATGCGGGATCATCAGCATTCAGCACGGCGGCCCCACTCGGGTTCAGCACTTCGTGGAACAGACGCATCTTCGCCCCGACATAGTCGTCGTGGTCTGCGTGATAGTCCATGTGGTCACGGGTGATGTTGGTCAGGCCAGCCGCAGCCAGGCGCACCCCGTGCAGCCGGTACTGAGCAAGGCCATGGCTGGACGCCTCCATCGCCGCATGGGTGCAGCCCTTGGTTGCGAGCTCCGATAGTATATGGTGCAGGGTGATCGGTTCGGGCGTGGTCATTGCCAAGGGCGCTTCAAATCCCTCGCCTTCGATGCCAGTCGTCCCGAAGGCGGCCGCGGCATGGCCCAATGCTGCCCATAACTGGCGGGTGAAGTTGGCAACCGAGGTCTTGCCGTTCGTCCCAGTGACCGCTGCCATGACGGGCGGCTGCCCTGGGTGGGTCAATGCAGCCAGCCGGGCCAGCTCTGCACGGGGTTCAATGACTGTAAAGAAGGGCACGGGCAACGCGCCCAGATCCGAACGCGCTGTTGCCACACCCTCCTCGGTCGTCACAACGGCGACTGCGCCCTGGCGCACGGCGTATTGGGCGAACTCGGCGCCGTCTAGTTTGCCGCCCTTGATCGCAACGAAGACGAAGCCAGGCTGCACGTCGCGGCTGTCGACGGCGAGGCCTGTCACAGGCGTCACCCCGTCTGGGACGGCACCATGATGGGGGCGCCGCATCAGGCCAAGGCTCTCAAGTGTGGCTGGCGCGGCGCTCATCCCGTCACTCCAGCGCCGTTTCAATGCCCGCGAAAGCCGTCGTAGGGATCACGCGGGGGCGCATGCCCAGGATCGGCGCGATCCTGGCAATGATATTGCGGGCCACCGGGACCGCCGTGCGGCCGGCAACGCGCGACGGCTTGGGCCCGGAGCGATCAGTCGGCTCATCCAGCGAGACCACCAGCACATACTCCGGGTCATCCGTCGGAAACACCGAGGCGAAGGTCGAGATCACGCGCCGCTCGTCATAACCGCCCGCCACCGCCTTGTTCGCCGTGCCAGTTTTGCCACCAACTTGGTAACCGGGCACCTCGGCGCGCTTTGCGGTGCCGTCTGTCACAACCGCCCGCATGATATCCAGCATCTGACGGGAAACGCCCTCGGAAAAGACGCGCTCCCCCGTGCGCACCTGACCGGCAATCAGCGTCGGATAAACCCGCACCCCGCCGTTCGCGATGGTGGCGTAGGCGGCCGCCAAGTGGACGGGCGAAGCTGCAAGCCCATGTCCATAGGACACTGTTACAGTTGACAAGTCAGTCCACCGGTCATGCGTTAACGGGACGGAGGCTTCGGGCAGTTGAATACCCGAACGTTGGAAGAAACCCAGTTGCTCCAAGTAAGACTTGAACCGCGGGGTGCGGACCAGCATCGCTAGCTTGGCTGTGCCGACATTCGACGAGTCGATAACAACCTCCGCCAAAGTCATCTGAAGCGGCATGCGATGCGACTCGCCAATCCGGTGCTTGCCAAAGCGCAATTCTGGCGGCGTTTCCAGCATCGTGTCGATCCGCGCCACGCCGGTCTCCAGCGCCATCGCCGCTGTCAGAACCTTGAATGTCGAGCCAAGTTCGTAGCGCCCCTGAGCTGCCCGGTTGAACCTGGGATGGGTGTGAGGCGGGCCGTCGTGGGGCTTGCGTGCCGCGTTTGGATCGAAATCGGGCAACGATACCATGGCCAGGATCTCGCCCGTATCGGCTTTCATCAGCACACCTGCAGCGCCCTTGGCCGTCAGGTCCGCCATACCGACCGTCAGGATCTGGCGCATCGCCTGTTGCAACCGCACATCGATCGAGAGGCGCAGCGGCTCGTTGGCCATGGCCGGTTCGGCCAAGCGGGCGTCGAAGTGAGCCTCAACCCCGGCCGACCCCTCGAACTCGGCAAATCGCACCGCTTCGACGGTGGCCGTCACCCCACCCATGATGTGGGCCGCTGTGCGACCGGCCGGATAGAGACGGATCTCCCGCGTGCCGAAGTGCAAGCCCGGCCACCCCAAGTCATGGACCGCCTGCTTCTCACGTGGCGATATCGGCCGCTTGATCCAGACGAATCGGCGCCCGTCCGTCAAATCGCGCAGTACCTCGGTCTGATCAAGGTCGGGAAAGATCCCGGCAAGATCCCGCGCTACAGCGACGGGATCCTTGATGTCTTTTGGGTGCGCGTACAGCGACCAGGCCGGCAAGTTCGCGGCCAGCAACTCTCCATTCCGATCGACAATCTCGGCACGCACGGGACGACTGGCTGCATCACCCCGGCCCAACGTGGGCTCCGATGGCTCGGTGCCCGCCAAATGGGCCATTTGCAGCCCGACCGCCGAGTAGCAGAGCAGGAACACGATCATAACCAGGATTAAGCGCCAGTCGCCGCGCAGGGCGGCGCGGCCAGCGGAGCGTTGGGTGACAGCGATCTCGGTCATTGCGGGCTCAGCGACGCTGGACGGCCGAGCGGGATGGGCGGCCCCTCTGCCGCAGTGGCCAATGGCACCTCAACTTCCAGCTTCCCATTAGGGAACGGGATCACGATGGCTTCCTGCAGGCTCTCAGGGCCCATGGGCACCAAGCCCAGACGGTCGTTGTGCAAACTGACCAAACGGGCCAACCGTTCAGGCCGGTTCATATAGGCCCATTCCACGCGCAATACTTGCAGTGCCTCGCGCTCCTCGGCGATTTGGTGGCGAAGATCATCGACCCGGTCGAAACCCGACATTGTCTTGTAGTTCACACCATAGGCCCAAACGGCCATCGCCACGATGGCAGAAACGATGATCACAGCATGTCGGATCACGCGCGCCCCCGTCTTTCCAGCCCGGGAATATGGGGCATACCCAGCGCCCGAGGGTGGAGCGGTATCGGCGGCGAGCCGGTGCGGACGGCGCTGCGAAGGCGTGCTGATCTGGCACGGGGATTGGCCTCCAGTTCCGTGGGATCTGGCGCCACAGGCCGCCTTGGACGGTCGAACCGGGCCGACGGAAGTAACTGCTCGGGACCATGCCGAGAGCCACCTGCAGTGGTGGCCGAAGCCATCTGGAAAAAGCGCTTGACGATCCGATCCTCCAGCGAATGGAACGTCACAACCGCCAAGACGCCACCAGGTTTGAGCGCACGCTCCGCCGCGGCCAGTCCCTGCACCAATTCCCCCAGTTCATCGTTCACTGCGATCCGAACAGCCTGGAAGCTGCGCGTCGCCGGGTGCGCCTGCCCAGGGCGCCCCGCAGGCAAGCAGGCTGAGACAATCTTCGAGAGCTGGCCAGTGGTATTTATTGGCGCGTCTTGGCGTGAACGGACAATCGCCCGAGCAATACGACGAGCGGCGCGCTCCTCTCCGTAGAAGTGCAGAATATCGGCGAGCGTCGCTTCATCCAGGCGCGCGACCAATTCAGCGGCCGATGGGCCGTCACTTGACATCCGCATGTCCAGGGGACCATCGCGCATGAACGAAAAGCCGCGCTCCGCCTCGTCCAGCTGCATCGACGATACACCGATATCGAGGACGACGGCATCCAAGCCCTCGGGCGCCGCCTCTGCCGCAATTTCGTCCAGCGTTGCGAAACGGCCCTGCACAAGGGTCAAGCCGTTCGCCGGCGACGCTGCATCCAGGGCCGCAGGGTCACGATCAACTCCGATGACCCGGGCACCCGCCGCCAGAAAGGCGCTTGAGTACCCCCCCCCGCCATAGGTGCCATCCAGCACCGTGGCACCTGCCAAGGACGGCAGCGCATCCAGCACTTCTTCCAGCAGCACAGGGATGTGCGGCAAAGCGTGCTCAGGCGTCGCGGTGGCCGGCATCAGTCCAACCCCCGCACATCGATGAAGACGGGCTCGTCTTCGTCAGCCTCCAACTCGGCCCCAAAGGCGTCGCAGTTACCCGGCTCCCAAATCTCGAAGCAGGACGCGTTTCCGACATATCGAACGTCCTTGATCAGGCCGATGGTCTCCCGCAGTGCCCGCGACAGCAGGATACGTCCGTTGTCGTCGACCTGGATGTGTTTGGCCTTACCGATCAGCTTGGCCGCCATGCGGCGCTGACGGTTGCGCCCGCCGTAGTCCGTCACATTGTGACGCTCGACCAGTTTCTCGTATGTCTCGGAAGTAAAGACGACGTGCGCCCGCTCATCATCAAGCTGCGGCACAATCACCAGATGCCCGGACGAGCCACGCGCTGTCAGCACCCGGCGAAAATCGGGCGGCAGCGCGACGCGCCCCTTGTCGTCGAGCTTGTGGTCGTGTGTTCCGGTAAACAACTTGACCAAGGCCCCGGCGTCCCTTCTCTCGCAGGAGGCATGGGCCAGGAAGAGAACGGGCGGACCGCTGGTCTTCCGATCCGCCCGCCGTCCCTCGGAGTGTCACGCGGCCGCTCCTTTGTCGGAGCTCATTTATTGCCGCTGAATGTGCGCTCGCCTCTGTGCTTCTTCTGGAGACGCCCGCCGAACCTGTATGAAACCTGCTCGTTTATTTGTGGACGGCGAACGCCTCTCTTTCATTTTGTAGCTCACCACAACTTCCCACGCAACCCCACATCTTCCCACACAAGAAAGAAAATCAACAACAAACTAGATATTGGGGCCTGGATCAATTCAGGCACAAAATGGTCGGCCGCTATTCTTGCGTTGGACGGGAATAGGGGCGCGAGCTAGCTGTCGGAGACGAAAACGATAGCTAGGAAGGCGCGAATCCCATGGAACACTTCAAAGCTGGCACACACCCCACAAAGTATGGGCCGGAGGCATACTTTACCGGCACGGTCATGCAGGACCCGATTGTCGAAGCGCCTGAACCCGCCCGAATTCGCGCGGTCCGCGTCAGCTTTGCTCCGGGTGCACGTACCGCTTGGCACACGCATCCGCTGGGCCAAACACTGCACGTTATCTCCGGCGTCGGTCGCTTTCAGACAGAAGGCCAACAACCTGTCGAGATCAGTGCGGGCGACACAATCTGGATCCCGCCCGGTGAAAAGCATTGGCACGGCGCCGCGCCGGAAACCGCCATGGTCCACATCGCCTTTCAGGAGGCGCTGGACGGCAAACACATCGACTGGCTGGAGCAAGTCAATGACGCTGACTACTCGACCGCCCCTGCCTGACAAAAGGGGTGAAATTAGCGCGCTGGCGTGAGACTATTCCTGTGACGAAAACAACTCGGAAGGGGGCGCCGAGGTGAAACGCATCCTATCACTGTCTGGTGGTGGCGTCCGCGGCGTCGTCGAAGTCGCCTTCTTGGAGGCGATCGAAGAGATCTACCAAAAACGCGGCTACGAACGACTGTCGGACGTCTTTGACTTGGTCGGCGGCACGTCCACGGGGGCGCTGATAGCTGGTGCGATATCTCTAGGCAAACCTATCTCGGACATTCGAAAGTTCTACACTGAAGAAGCACCCAAGCTGTTCGGCAAACGCCGTATCTGGTTACTGCTGACCCTGCCGATTTTCGACACCCAAGCCCTGGAGAAGGCAATCATCGATCAGGTGGGTGAGGTCACCCTGGGCGACCCCAAGCTTCAGACCTACCTCGGTATCGTTTCCAAACGTCTGGATACCGGTAGCCCGTGGATCCTGTCGAACATCCCGACAGCCCCGTATTTCGAGGATGATCCTTCTCAGGGCTTTATCGGTAACAAACACTACCGCCTGTCAAAGCTGTTGCGCGCCTCCTCCGCCGCGCCGACTCTGTTCCAACAGGAAACGCTAGAGATTGCGCCCAACGAGCCACCGGGTGTTTTCGTCGATGGCGGGGCAAGTCCGTTCAACGACCCGTCGGTCGCGCTTTTTATGCTGGCCCGGATGAAGGCCTTTGGCCTGCAATGGCCTTTGGGCGTGGACAACCTGTCTGTATTGTCGATCGGGACCGGGCGATATCGGCGCCAGGTCAAACCACAGGTCGCTGCGCGTTTTCTACAATTCCGTGTTGCTTATGAAACACTGCGCGGGATGATTTCGGACGCCGAGGGCCATGCGTTGACCCTGATGCAATGGATGGGACACTCGGATGCTCCAGCGAGCATCAATTCAGAAATCAACGATCTCGAGGGCGACAACTTGTTCGGCGACCCCGCTTTTCGTTTCCAACGTCTGGATCTGCCGATCGACAAGGAGAAGCTTGCGGATGTCGGGGTCAAGGTATCCGACGCCGACATCCAGCGGTTCTACTCAATCGACGACCCGGGTATTATCGGCGACTTGCTGGACGTGTCCCGAGAGTACTGCAAGAAGGCCTACGATTTGGAGAAACTGCTGCCGTGAACGTCGTCCAGCGCACTCCGGCTCAGGCCACAGACGTCACAGACGTCACAGACCTGCGTGCCGCACTGGAAACCGATGCCAAATCGCTGTTCCAAATCGAGCCACGCATGACAGTCCGCGTCGGTGTCGTGGCGCGCAGCCGGGACGAACCGGGGGCTGTGCCGGTGATTTTAGACCCGGTTCTGTCGTACCTTCAGGACCTATTGCACGATTTCCACAGATCCGACCGACACGCGCCTGGCAGCGCGCTTGGAACCGTCCGCCGGTACGCGCAAGACGCCGATGCGGATCTACGCCTGGTCTGCCCGTTGTCTGGTCCGGCGACTTTGGAGGCTGCCAGGGTTGCCCGCGAAGCAGGGCTGCCGATCGAAGCGATCCTGCGGTACAATCGCCAGACGCACCGCGAGATACTTGCCCCAGATGACCGGATCAGTTTCGACACAGCGCTGGAGAGCCCAACGCTCGAGGGTCTGTTAGAGCTGGACACTATCAGCCCACAGAACAGCCGGATGGCGCGGCGCCTGGCCGAACGCTCGGTGATCGCGCACTCGGATCTGGTGATCTACCTCGGCGATGCCGAAAACCCCAGCAATCAGGAGATTGGCCTGGCGCTGCAAGAGGCCAAGCGCAGCGGCATGCTGGTAATGTCGATGTGCGGGCCGCAACGGATCTGCCTGTGGGAGCCGGACACGCTGGCCGTTGATCCCGCCGAAGATGGCGACTGGTACAGCGTCGTTGATCCAGAAGGTCAGCAAAAACTGCGCCACGCGCTAGCGAGGATGCTTGGCCTGCCGGAGACGCCGCCAAGCACGGCGACCCCTGAGCCATCTGTTCGCACGCCATGGGGAGCGTTGATTGGCGGCCTTCGCAGCGCTTGGCGCGCCGTTTTTGGGCCAGAAGGACATGGCAGCAGCCGATCAGAAGAAGCATGCCTGGAGGATTTCTATGCCGAGGAGGCGCGCATTGGGGGAACCCAGTGCGGCTTCTATACCTTGCGCTGGCTCTTCACGGAAAACCGCCTGCCCCGCTGGTCTCGCTACGTCGACTATCGGCTAGATACCAATCTGATTGGACACCGGGACGCCAACGGCAGCGGTGAGCCTGCCGCCTGGGAGGCAACGTCTGATCATGTCCAAAGCCACTGCGGCGAGACCTTTGCGCATGGCTTTGAGCACGTCTTGAGGCGCCGATGGATCTACGCCGATAATCTGGCTATCCACTATTCGAATTTGTACCGCACTGCCTACATCAAGAACTTCGCCCTTTCGGGCGTAGCAGTATCGATTGCACTGCTGTCAATATTCCTAGGTGGCTTGACCGGGCTGAAAGCAATCGCCGTGGTGATCGAGCTGCTGGTCATACGTACAATCATCCGCACTTTCAAAGCCGAGAAGGAGGGCGCCTGGCACCAACGCTGGATGCATTATCGGGCTTTGGCCGAGGCATTGCGGCCGTCGCGCTTGCCAGCGTTGCTGGGCAATGTATCTGGCCAATTAGCACTGACGCCCAGTGTGGATCCTGGGTCCAACTGGGTGGCCTGGTATGTCCGGGCGACCTTCAGGGAAGTCCCTTTGCCCAGCGGCAAGCTTGACAAGGAAGCCTTGCGCCGCGTGCTGAAGCTTGCCGCGGAAGAAGAGATCGGAGAGGCGCCAACCGATAACACCCGCGGTTCCGGTCAGATTGCGTTTCATACGTCCAACCACCACCGCAGCTATCATTTGGATCACAACCTGCACGTCTGGGCCAATCGAACGTTGACACTGACAATCGTCGCGGGCGTGGCGTTTGTTGCACTGTATCTGCTCTACACATTCAACGACGCCAAGATCTGGAAGAAGATGATGAGCGGCTACAAACCGCTAGCCACCGTTTTGGGCGGCATCTTGCCTACCTATGGCGCGGTTTTCTTCGGCATCCGTGCGGTGGGCGACTTCCGCGCGTCCGCCCATCAGTCAGAACGAATGGTCCATCAGTTAGAGAAACTCAAACTGACAATCGAAGCTGAGTTCGAAGATCCTCACCTTCACCGGACCCAGGATATCTTCGCCCTGCTCAGCAAGACGCTGGCGGACGATCAGCGGGTCTGGGCGATGATCTACGCCGAGCGCGAGGTCACTCAGGGCTTCTAGCGGCACACTCTCGTGCCTTTTCTTCCGATCAACCCACCATCCCTTGCCAAAGAAAAACGCTGGGAGGGGAAATGAGCTCGATCTTGAAGGCTATGCGTGTCGTCGAAGGATCCGCATTTGTGGCGATCCCGTTGGCCGGCATGACGTTGGCCCAGATGGGCGCCGAGGTCATCCGCTTCGACCGCCTACAGGGTGGATTGGATGCTCGGCGTTGGCCGGTAACACATGAGGGACAAAGCCTGTTTTGGGCGGGGTTAAACAAGGGAAAGAAATCAGTTGCCGTTGATATGAAGGCGCCCGAAGGGCGTGAATTAATCACCCGGATCATTACGGCCCCGGGCGATGATGCGGGTCTCTTCCTGACAAATTTACGGGTGCAGGGCTGGATGGATCATGAGACGTTGTCCGCTTTGCGCCCGGATTTAATTACGGTTGCCCTGTTGGGCGACCGCCATGGCAAGCCTCAGGTCGATTACACTGTGAACCCTGCTATCGGTTTTCCTGACGCGACCGGACCAGAGGGGTCCATGGCGCCTGTCGCACATGTCTTGCCAGCCTGGGACTGTATCGCCGGTGGCATGGCCGTGCAGGGCCTGCTGGCGGCGGAGCGTCACCGTCTTCGTAAAGGCGAGGGACAAGAAGTGGTACTCACCCTAAAGGACGTCGCCGCGGCCATGCTGGGCAACCTGGGCATCATCGGTGAGGTCCAGATCAACGATCACGAACGGAAGAAAGGCGGCAACAGCCTGTACGGCGCCTATGGGCAAGACTTCGTATGTTCAGACGGCAGACGCGTGATGGTCATCGGTCTGACGGACCGGCAATGGCGGGGCATTGTGGACGTGACAGCTACGCATGCCGCGATGGATGAATTAGCCAAGAAGCAGAGTATTGATCTCACCGATGAAGGCGCGCGCTATCGGGCGCGCAGCGAAATCACCGCAATCCTGGCACCTTGGTTTGCCGCTAGAACGGTGGAGCAAATTGCCCCGCTTGTTGATCGTGCCGGAGTCACGTGGTCAGAGTTTCGGGGGTTTCGCCGGGCGCTTGACGAGGACCCCGACCTCTCAGAGGAAAACCCGATCTTTTCGATGCTCGATCAGCCGGCGATTGGTTCCTACCTGACGCCTGGATCGCCTTTGACTTTCGGCGCCGCGGCAAGGGAGACACCGACGGTTGCGCCGATCCTAGGTCAGCACACGGAAGAAGTTCTGGCCGACATCGCGGGTCTATCATCCGGAGAAATCAGCGGCTTGTTCGACCGCGGGATTGTGGCAGGTCCTTCCTGAACCAGACTTCCAGGCAAAAAAAGCCCCGGCAGCATCACCGCCGGGGCCCGTGATCAGATCTGACGCTTACTGCCAGCGCTTGATGATCTCCTCATAGGCAATGGTCTCACCCTGTGGCTTCTCGTTCGCCAGCTTCGCTTTGGCACCACCCTGACCTAGCCAGGCCGACGGATCTTGCTCCTCGTTCAGGCGAGGTCCACAGCCACCGTAGACATTGGCGCGCTCATCGGCGGATTGCATCCGTGCCATGATCGTGTCCATCTCGGTCGCCAGGCGGTCCATCGCTTCCTGTGGCGTGAAGGCGCCCGAGTTCACATCGCCGATCTGCTGCCACCACAGCTGCGCCAGCTTGGGATAGTCCGGCACGTTGACGCCCGTGGGCGACCAACGCACACGATCCGGCGAGCGGTAGAACTCGATCAGACCACCCAATTTTGGGGCCCGTTCGGTGAAGCTTTCGTGGTTCACGGTGGTGTCACGGATGAAGGTCAGACCCACGTGGCTTTTGCGGGTGTCGACCGTCTTCGAGACAACGAACTGCGCGTATAGCCAAGCGGCCTGCGCCCGATCTGACGGCGTCGACGTCAGGAAGGTCCAAGACCCCGCATCTTGGTAGCCAACCTTCTGCCCTTCCTGCCAGTAGGGGCCGTGCGGGCTGGGGGCCATCCGCCACAACGGGTTGCCATCGGCATCGACAGTGTTGTTGCCCTCGGACTGAGGGGCGACCATCGACGCGGTAAACGCCGTGTACCAGAAGATCTGCTGAGCAACATTACCTTGGCTGAGTGCAGGCAGCGATTGATAGAAGTCGTAGGACGCCGCCCCCGGGGGAGCGTAAGCCCTCAGCCACTCATCCCACTTGCGGATCGCATAGACCGCGGCCGGGCCGTTCGTACCGCCACCACGGCTGACCGAGGCGCCGGCCGGATTGCAAGAACCCGCTTCCATCCGGATACCCCATTCGTCGATCGGCACGCCGTTCGGCTCACCCACCGACCCGGCACCGGCCATCGACAGCCAGGCATCGGTCATGCGCCAGCCCAGGTCGGGCGCGCGCTTGCCATAGTCCATGTGGCCATAGACCGTGACCCCGTCTATTTCCTTCACGTGCACGCTGAAGAACTCGGCGATGTCCTCGTATGCCGACCAGTTGACCGGCACGCCAAGGTCATAGCCGTACATCTCCTTGAACTTCGCCTGCAGTTCGGGCTTGTCAAACCAGTCCTTACGGAACCAGTACAGGTTGGCGAACTGCTGATCCGGCAGCTGGTAGATTTTGCCATCGGGACCGGTTGTGAATGACAGCCCCATGAAGTCATCCAGATCCAGGCCAGGGTTCGTCGTAGCCGCCCAATCACCGGCCATCTGATCGCTCAGATTGTAGGCCAGTTGCAGCCGTGAGTGCGTGCCGATCAGATCCGAGTCGTTGATGTAGCCATCATAGAGGTTACGCTTGGTCTGCATTTGGGTTTGCACCGCCTGCACAACCTCGCCCTCACCTAGCAGCTGGTGGTTCACCTTGATGCCGGTGATCTCCTCGAACGCACGAGTCAGAACCTCTGACTCGTAGCTGTGCGTTGGGATCGTTTCACTGAGGACGTTGATCTCCATACCCGCAAAGGGCTTAGCCGCATCAATAAACCATTGCATTTCCGCAAGCTGTTCGTCGCGCGACAGCACCGAGGGCTGGAACTCTTCGTCCACCCATTTCTCGGCCGCCGCCATGTCCGCGAGCGCCTGCGGCGCCCCCCAGAACAGCGCAACAGCGGCCGCCGTTGCCAACAGACTTCTTCTCATGGTTCCTCCCCTGAGGTTTCGGCCCTTATCTGAGCCAGGTTTGCGGTCCCCTCACACCCAGCGAAACACCGCCAGTGCGAACAGGACCGAGACGATCGTTGCGTACCAGAGAGGCTGACTGCTGAGCGCTAGCCAGCCCAGGTGAATGTATGCTGAGCCGAGCAGGCTGATGAATAGCCTGTCGCCGCGGGTGGTATCGATGCCCAGCGCCCCGGGTGTGCGCGGGGCGCCGCCGGGCTTCAAGAGCTCCCACACCGTCATGCTGATCAAGAAGATCGCGATGGCACCGAAGAACAGGCCCGTCTGCCACGTCCACGCCATCCAGGCGAGTGCCGGCTCCTCAATGGCGTTTTGTGCATGCGCCAGACCAGGCACCAGGGCAAGTGTTGAAGCAACCGCAATCCGGGTCATCGCGAATCTCCCAAGCCCGCTTCCAGCGCGCCGCCATAAGCCTTGGCGAACCCAGCCACGTCGTCAAACACAACCTCCAGCCAGCGATCCGCATCAAGCTGAAAGCTCAGGCGTCGGGCGTTCTCGTTGCCCTCGATCCAGACCATCTGACCCAGATTGATCAGGCAGATGTCCGACACGGTGAAACCGGAACGGTTTGTGTCCGAACAGATCCGGGCGGAGAAACGCGCATCGCGAAGGTCCAGCATGCCCATCACACCCTCCCCATCGCGAAGCCTTTGGCGATGTAGTTGCGCACGAAATAGATTACTATCGCGCCGGGAATGATCGTCAGGACGCCGGCAGCAGCAAGCAGCCCCAACTCGTAGCCGGACGTCGACGCCGTCTTGGTCATGACTGCCACGATTGGCTTTGCCTCGACCGAGGTCAGGGTCTTGGCCAGCAACATCTCAACCCAACTGAACATGAAGCAGAAGAAGGCCGTCACCCCGATCCCACTGGCGATCAGGGGCATGAAGATCTTGGTGAAGAACTTGGGAAACGAATAGCCATCGACATAGGCGGTCTCATCGATTTCCTTCGGCACACCGGACATGAAGCCTTCTAGGATCCAGACCGCCAGTGGGATCGAGAACAGGCAATGCGCCAGGGCCACCGCGAACACCGTGTCAAACATCGCCATGGACGAATAGAGCTCGATGAACGGTACCGCGAACACCGCCGGCGGTGCCATGCGATTCGTCAGCAGCCAGAAGAACAGATGCTTGTCGCCCAGGAACCGGTAGCGGCTGAAGGCATACGCCGCCGGCAGCGCGACCGCCAATGTCAGCACCGTATTCAGGCAGACATAGACGATCGAGTTCACATACCCCCATGTCCACGACGTGTCGCATCCCGCACGCACGGTGCCGCCCCAAATCTCGGGCACCCCGCACAAGATGTCGGCGTAATTGTCCAGCGTGAACGTCACCGGGAACGGCGAGAAGCCGCCCAAGATCTCGTTCGTCGTCTTGAACGACATGTTCACGAGCCAGTAGATCGGCAGCATCAGAAACATAACGTAGAGCGTGGGCACCAGCCAGCGCAGACTGGTGCCGCCCGACCGCGCACGGTTTTTGGCGGGTGCTGCGGCAATTGCACCAGATTGCTGTTCTGCAAGGCTCATCGCTTATCCCCCTGCATCGTCAGCGTGTAGAACAGCCAGCACACAAGCAGCGTCATAAGAAAGTAAATGATCGACATCGCCGCGGCGTTGCCCAGATCCTGCTGACCTAGGGCCAATTTCACCAGGTCGATCGATAGGAACGTGGTCGAATTGCCCGGCCCCCCACCGGTCAGCACCGAGACCTCGGTGAAGATCATGAAGCTGTCCATGAAGCGCAGCAGAATCGCGATGGTCAGCACATGCTTCATCTTCGGCAATTGGATGTAGCGGAAGACGGCCCAGCGACTGGCGCCGTCGATGCGGGCCGCGCGGTAGTAGTTCTCGTCGATGGACTGCAGCCCGGCATAGGCCAGCAGAACCACCAGTGATGTCCAGTGCCAGACATCCATTAGGATCACGGTGAACCACGCGCTGACCGGCTGGCGGGTGAAATTGTAATCGATGCCGATCGCATTGAGCGTGTAGCCCAGGAAGCCAATGTCAGGCAGCGCGAAAATGTTCCACATCGCGCCCACCACGTTCCACGGGATCAATAGCGGCAGCGCCATCAGCACCAGGCAAAGCGACGCCCAAAAGCCCGACTTCGGCATGCACAACGCGATCGCGACCCCAAGAGGGATCTGGATCGCCAAGATCGTGAATGTGAAGGCCAACTGGCGCATGAGCGCCGATTGAAAGCGCTCTGACGCCAGAGTGTCCGCGAACCAAATGGGTCCAACGAACGAGTAGTCGCCGTAGAAGACTTCCTGCACCGAGTAATTGACCACCGTCATCAGCGGCAGCAGCGCATTCATCGCCACTAGGAACAGCACCGGCAGAACCATGAACCAGGCGCGTTGGTTCAGCGTCTTATGCATCACGCTGCCCCCGGTTCCATCTGGCGGCGCTCGCTGTCGACGATCCGCTCGTTCACGTAGACATGGATGGCTGCAGCGTCGAACGTCAGGCGATTGGCATCGGCGGGGATCTCGGCACCTTCAGGCAGTACCGCGTTCACCTCGTGTGCGCCGTGGCGCGCGCGCAGGATCTTGTGACGCCCGATGTCCTCGACCCGGTCGATGATCACCGGCAGGCCCTCGCCGCCGGTGGCCAAGTGCGTGTGCTCAGGCCGGACACCGATCTGAACCTGCCCGCGCGGCAAATTGGAGAAACCGCGCCCCAGCGGCACGTCGGTCTCTCCGACGACGGCCTTGTCGCCAACGATCGTGGCCGCCAGGACGTTCATGCCCGGCGAGCCGATGAAGTAGCCCACAAACGTATGCTCGGGTCGGGCGAACAGTTCTTCCGGCGTGCCCAGTTGCACGACCTCTCCATCGAGCATGACAACAACCTTGTCGGCAAAGCTCAGCGCCTCGGTCTGGTCGTGCGTCACATAAATCATGGTGTGGCCAAACTGGCGGTGCAACGCCTTCAACTGTGTGCGCAGCTCCCACTTCATGTGCGGGTCGATCACCGTGAGCGGCTCGTCGAATAGGATCGCGTTGACGTCCTCGCGGACCATGCCGCGACCCAGGCTGATCTTCTGCTTGGCATCGGCGGTCAGGCCCTGCGCACGCGCGTCCAGCCGGTCAGACAGTCCGATCATGTCGGCAATCTCGCGCACGCGGCGGTCGACATAATTGCTGTCCATCGCCTTATTCCGCAGCGGGAACGCCAGGTTATCGTAGACGCTCATCGTGTCGTAGACGACGGGGAACTGGAACACTTGGGCGATGTTGCGGGCCTCCGTCGGCAGTTCGGTGACGTCTTCCGCGCCGAACAGGATCTGCCCGCGCGACGGCACGATTAGGCCCGAGATGATGTTCAACAGCGTCGTCTTCCCGCACCCTGACGGCCCCAGCAGCGCATACGCCTGGCCGTCCTGCCATTCGTGGTCGATGGTTGGCTTGATTTGAAAGTCGTCAGGCCCCTTTGGTGCAGAGCTATAGGAATGGGCCAGCCCAGACAGCGTGATCTTGGCCATCAGGCGGCCTCGGCATAGCTGGCGGCCGCGATCAGCCGGTCGTCTTCTCCGAACAAATAGACATGCGCGGGGTCGACATAGACCTCGCGCTGGGCACCTGCGTCCACGTGATGCACGCCGTGTATCAGCGCGACCCAGCGGTCCGATGCGTGGGTGACGTGCACGTAGCTTTCGGACCCGGTGATCTCGGTCCCGCCGACCTGGACCACGAACGGCAGCGCACCCGCCACCCGTGCCTCCAGCGTCAAATGGTTCGGACGAAACCCGGCCATGTAAATACCGTCCGGCACAGCGGCAAAAGCACCCGCCGGCGCACTGCCGCCGGCGTAGCTGACCTTTCCCGCGCGCTTTTCTATCCGGCAGAAGTTCATCGGCGGGTCAGAGAACACGCGCGCTGTCACTGCATCAGCGGGCTGGCGATAGACGTGTGGGGTCGGACCGAACTGGGTGACCCTGCCCTCCCAAAGGCAGGCCGTGTTGCCGCCCAAGAGCAGCGCTTCATGCGGCTCGGTAGTCGCGTAAACAAAGATCGCGCCCGATGCTTCGAAGATCTTGGGAATCTCAGCCCGCAATTCTTCGCGCAGCTTATAGTCCAGGTTGGCCAACGGCTCATCCAATAGTACCAGCCCAGCTTCCTTCACAAGTGCGCGCGCCAGGGCGCAGCGTTGTTGCTGGCCACCCGACAGTTCCAGCGGCCGACGCTGCAATTGCTGGTCGTTCAACTTCATCAATGCGGCGGCGTCCCGCACGCGGCGGTCGATTTCACTTGCTGCGATCCCCTTCAACCGCAGCGGAGAGGCGATGTTGTCGTAGACGGTCATGCCCGGGTAGTTGATGAACTGCTGGTAGACCATGGCGACGTCGCGGGTTTGGACGCGCGCACCCGTCACGTCCTGGTCCTGCCACAGCACACTGCCTGTCGTCGGTTGGTCCAGACCGGCCATGATGCGCATCAGGGTGGTTTTTCCGGACAGCGTCGGGCCCAGCAGCACGTTCATCGTGCCGCGTTCCAGGATCAATGACGTCGGATAGATATGGGTCTCGACCCCGACGGTCTTAGAGATGTTCGCGAGCCTTAGGCTCATCAGCGTGTTCCTCCGCCGGCGGCGTCTGACGCGCCGTCCGATCTGTCATGAAATCATCCAAAGCCTGTGCCTGCTCTTTGGTCAAGCGCAGTCCAAGCTTCGAGCGTCGCCAAAGCACGTCGTCGGCTTTGCGCGCCCACTCTTTTGTCATTAGCCAGCCGACTTCCACCTCGGTCAGGGTCGCGCCGAAATTGCGGCCCAGATCAGCCGGTTTGCTGGCATCGCCCAGCATGAGCGCCGCTTCGGTGCCGTAGGCGCGGATCAGCCGCCGAGCCCAGGTGTAGTGGAGAAAGGCATATCGGGTCCGCAAACGCGAGATCAGCGCCTCGACCCCATCCACCGGGAAGTCGCCACCCGGCATGGGTGCGCCAGCAGTCCATGGGCGCCCCATCTCAGGGAATGCAGGTTTCAGCTTTTCCAGCGCGGCTTCTGCAAGACGACGGTAGGTGGTGATCTTGCCGCCAAAGACGTTCAGCAGCGGCGCGTCATCCGGGCCCGGCTGCTCCAGGTCAAGCACATAATCGCGCGTCGCGGCCGTGGCGGATTTCGCACCGTCGTCGTACAGCGGGCGAACGCCTGAATAGGTCCAGACGACATCGTCAGGAGTAACGGGCGTCTCGAAGTAGTCTGAGACAGCATCGCAAAGATACTGTGCCTCCTCCGGCGTGCAGACAGCCGCACCTGCGTCCTGGTCGTGTTCCTGATCCGTCGTGCCGATCAAGGTGAAGTCATTCTCGTAGGGGATCGCGAAGACGATGCGGCCATCGCCTTGCTGGAAAATGTAGGCGCGGTCATGTTCGAACTTTTGGCGGATCACGATGTGGCTGCCACGGACAAGCCGGATACGCGCCGGTGCATTCGACCGCAGGCGGTTCTGAATGATCTCATCCACCCAGGGACCGCCGGCATTCACAAGCGCCCGGGCACGGACCACGCGCTCCGCTCCGCTCTCCACATTCTGTAGGGTCACATGCCAAAGCCCGGCAACCCGCTCGGCCCGCACGCACCGCGTCCGAACCGCAACCTGAGCGCCATGTGCCACGGCGTCGCGCGCATTCATGACTACAAGGCGCGAATCCTCCACCCAACAGTCCGAATACTCGAACCCTTTGCGGAAACTTTCTTTGAGGGGCGCGCCCGTCGCATGTCGGTGCAAGTTCAGCGTCTTCGTACCGGGCAAGATTTTGCGGCCGCCCAGGTGGTCGTAGATGAAAAGGCCCAGCCTCAGCAGCCAGGATGGCCGCAACCCATCGTGATGCGGCAGCACGAAGCGAAGCGGCCACGAGATGTGCGGCATGGCCCGCAGCAGCGTCTCACGCTCGACCAGCGCCTCACGCACAAGACGGAACTCGTAGTACTCAAGATACCGCAGGCCACCGTGGAACAGCTTGGTCGAGGCGGAAGAAGTCGCTTGAGCCAGATCGCTTTGCTCGCAAAGCAGCACTGATAGGCCCCGTCCGGCTGCATCCCGGCTGATACCACAGCCGTTCACGCCGCCACCGATGACAACCAGATCAAACGTCTCGCTTGGTGCGTCTAGCGCCACAATGCCCCCGCGCTCGTCTTCATGCTCACTTTTTTTCGATTACGCGCGAATCTCGGATTCTGTCAACCAATCCGCGAGATAATCATTGCAATTCGAACACAGATTGGCGCCATACGCTTGAATTTTTTCGTTTTTGGCGATAACGAACATTTGCGAATACTAGAGAACCCCTACATGGCACTGAGTTTCCGGCATCACGAGATCCTGGCTGAGGCGCGCGCCGCCGGTCGCGTCACCGTGGACGGATTGGCCGACAAGTTCTCGGTCACGCCGCAGACGATCCGTCGAGACTTGGGCGATCTGTGCGACGCGGGCCTGCTAGACCGCGTGCATGGCGGTGCGATGCCCACCTCCGGCATGGAGAATTTGGGGTATTCGGCGCGCCAGCAACTTGCGCATCATGCGAAAGACGCGATCGGTAAGGCGTGTGCGGCGACCATTCCACCTGGTGCCTCGCTGTTCCTGGATATCGGCACAACCACCGAGGCGGTGGCCCGCGCACTGCTACCGCTGCGCGACATCAAGGTGGTGACGAACAACCTGAACGCCGCCCGCATTCTGGCGGCGAATGATCGTTGCGATATCCACATCGCCGGTGGCCAATACCGTCGTGCAGACATGAGTGTCGTCGGCGAGGCTGCAGCCACCTTCATGCACCAGTTCAAACTGGACTTGGCCGTCATCGGCGCCTCCGCCATCGAGGAGGACGGTGCCCTGCTGGACTATGATGGGCGCGAGGTGACGGCCACCCGCGCCATGCTGCAGAACGCGCGCCAGCGCTATCTGGTAGCCGATGCGACCAAGTTCGACCGGCGCGCGCCAGTGCGCATCTGCTCGGTGACCGAGTTGGACCGCGTTTTCACCGACAAGCCGCCACCAGCTGCATTTCGCCAGGTCTGCGCCGAGGCGGGCACCCAAGTTACTGCCGCGAACGCGACCAACGGCCCCAGAATCTGATCAGCGGGCAGGCAAACCTGCTCAACCTATCCGCTTTTCAGGCCAATTGTGTTGCACTGCACGCGTTTGCTTGCCAGCGTGACGAAACGAAACCAGGGCAGGAGCACGCGTGGCCATCGAAATCCCGGCCATCGACATCGTGGGCGTCGATAAACGCTTTGGCGTAGGCCCAGGCGCCGTCACGGCCCTGGACAATGTCAGCTTCGCCATCCGCGACAACGAGTTCTTCACGCTGCTGGGCCCGTCGGGCTGCGGAAAGACCACCCTGCTTCGGCTCATCGCGGGTTTTGAGCAGGTCACCGCGGGCGATATTTTCCTGTACGGCGAGCATGTCGAGAAGTTGCCCCCCAACAAGCGGCCGATCAACACGGTCTTCCAGCAATACGCACTGTTCCCACACCTAACCGTCGCCGAGAATATCGCTTTTGGGCTGCGCATGTTGGGTCGCAACAAGGCCGACATCGCCAGCCGGGTCGACGAGATGCTGGCCCTGGTCCAGCTGAGCGAGATGGGCGGGCGCCGGCCAACGCAGCTGTCCGGCGGGCAGCAGCAGCGCGTCGCCCTGGCCCGTGCCCTGGCTCCGGCCCCGCGGGTCTTGCTACTTGACGAACCCCTCAGCGCGCTGGATCTGAAACTGCGCCAGCAAATGCGGATCGAGTTAAAGCAGATCCAGAAGGAAACCGGCATCACATTCATTTTCGTGACCCACGACCAGGAAGAGGCGCTGACCATGTCCGACCGCATCGCGGTGATGTCGGCGGGGCATGTCCAACAGATCGGCCAGGCCGAGGAGATCTACGAGGCGCCGGTGAACCGCTTTGTCGCCGATTTCATTGGCGAAACAAACTTTCTGGACGCCGAGGTGCTGGAGACGAACAGTTCCGCCAGCCAGATCCGTCTGCCCGGCGGGGTCACGGTTCAGGCCATGGGTCGGGCCGAGGGGCCACAGGCCCATGTCTCCGTCCGACCAGAGCGGTTGAGCCTAGACTATCAGGGCGATCTGCCCTGCATGGTGCAGCGGCTGATCTATCTGGGCACCGATACGCAGTACGTGGTCCGGCTGGCGGATGGTTCGGAACTGGTGGTGCGCCGCCAGAATGCGCAAACCGGCACAAAGGGCTTTCAGCCTGGCGAGGCGGCGGCCGTCGTCATCGATCCCGGCGCTGTCCGGATTCTGGCCGACTGATGGCGGGGCTTGGGACAGCGACGGACTCACAGGGCGAGGTCTTCGCCCCCACGCGCAACTGGCTGCTGCTGCCGTCCTGGCTGGTGATCGGCTTCTTCCTGCTGATGCCGGTCCTGTTGATGCTGGTCTATTCGTTCCTGACCAAGGAGTTTCGGGGCGGCGTCGTTTGGGAGTTCAGCTTCGCGTCGTACGACAAGTTCTTCCTGGATCGGGGCCTCTTCGGGGACGAGGGGCCATTCGTTCAGTGGGCCTATCTCGAGATCTATTGGCGCTCGACTTGGCAGGCTGGGCTGGCGACGCTGCTTTGCCTGCTGATCGGATTCCCAACGGCTTGGTTCATTGCGACGCGTCCCGTGACCAGCCGTACGCTGTGGTTGTTCCTGATCACGGTGCCTTACTGGGTGAACCTGCTGATCCGGACCGTCAGCATGAAATTTCTGATCCGCGACAGCGGGCCGGTGAACGAGGGGCTGATGGCGATTGGCCTAATCACCGAGCCGATCCAGATGATCAACACCGACTTCGCCGTGCAGTTGGGGCTGTTCTATTCGTACCTGCCGTTCATGGTGCTGCCGATCTATGCCTCGGTCGAGCGCTATAACTTCGCCCTCAGCGAGGCGGCGACGGATCTCTACGCCAGCCGCTGGCAGGTGCTGGCGCTGGTGGTGATCCCGGCGGTGCGCCCCGGCATCGTCGCGGGCTGCATCCTGGTCTTCGTTCCGTCACTCGGCGCGTTCCTTGCGCCGGATCTGTTGGGCGGGGCCAAGAACTGGATGATCGGCAGCCTGATCGAGGATCAGTTCAAGGGCGCTGCCGGAAACTGGCCCTTTGGGGCGGCCTGCGCGATGATCCTGCTTAGCATGGTGCTAATCTTACTGCTGTTCTACGCGCGCAATCAGTCGCGGGGGGCCGCGCGGTGATCGCTACGTCGACAGCATGTTCACAGCCGGCTGCCAACAACGGGGGCGCCCCATGAACCTGCGCCACTATCCCGGCTTCCTGCCGCTGACCCTCCTGTGCCTGACGATCCTCTACGCGCCGCTGATCATCGTGATGGTCTACTCGTTCAACGAGACGGCCTCGATCACGCGCTGGGGCGGGTTCTCGCTGACCTGGTACCGCGAGGTCTTCTACGGCGTTGAATCCGAGAAGTTCGCCGAAGCCGCCTGGAACAGCCTGGTCATCGCAATCTCGGCCGCAACAACCGCCACCGTCATCGCCACCGCCGCCTCCATCGCCATGATCCGGGGCGGCGCCTTCCGTGGGCGCGGCGCGTCGTTCGCGCTGATCAACCTGCCCCTGATGGTGCCCGAGATCGTGACCGCGGTGGCCACGCTGATCTTCTTCTCGACGATCGGGTTCGAGCGGGGCGTGCTGACGATCCTGCTGGCACACATCGTCTTTTGCATCCCCTTCGCCTACTTACCCATCGCCGCCCGCCTGCAGGGGATCGAGGCCGCCTATGAACAGGCGGCCATGGACCTCTACGCTAACCGCTGGCAGGCCTTCCGCCTGATCCTTATGCCCCTGATCATGCCGGGTATACTTTCGGGCTTTTTGCTGGCCTTCATCATCAGCCTGGACGACTTCATCATCACAAACTTCGTCAAAGGCGCGGGCGTCGAGACACTACCCACGGCGATCTTTGGTGCCGTCAAACAGGGCATCAAACCGAACATCATGGCCATTTCCACGCTGATGCTGGGGGTCTCGATCCTCTTCGTGACACTCAGCTATGTCGTGGGCAAACTCGGGACAGACAGGGAAAGGATAACGACATGAAGAAAATGATGCTGGGTGCCGCGCTGGCGGCACTGTTGGCGGGACCGGCAGCAGCCGAGGGCAAGCTGTCGATCTATCACTGGTTCGAATACATCCCGCAGGAGCTTTTGGACAAGTTCGAGGCCGAGACAGGCATCGAGGTGACTATGGACACGTACGACTCGAACGAGTCGATGTTGGCCACCCTGAAAGCGGGCGCCATGGGGCAGTACGACGTGGCCGTCCCCGGCGACTACATGGTCGCCATCATGGCCGCGGAAGGAATGCTGGACACCATCGCCGAGGGCGAGTTGAAGAATAAAGGCAACATCGAAGAGCAGTGGCTGGACGTGGGCTTTGACCCCGGCCGCAAGCATTCGATCCCTTACCAGTGGGGCTCGACCAGCTTCATGGTCAGCCGGGACGTCTTCGGGGGCAATATCAACGACACCTCGATCATCTTCGACCCGCCCGAAGAGCTGTCGGGCAAGATCAACGTGCTCGACACCCAGGGCGAGCTTTTGGCCCTGGCGTCGATTCACCTGGGCATCCCGCAATGCTCGACAGATCGCGAACAGCTGAAACTGCTGTCCGCAACGGTCGAGGCCGCCAAGGTGCACTGGGCCAGCTTCAACTCGGATGGGGCCAAGGACGTGCTGGTGTCGGGTGATGCCGCGGTCGGCATGATCTGGAACGGCTTTGGCGCCAAGGCCCGGGCCGAAGGCGCCAATGTCGAGTATGCCTACCCCAAACAGGGCTATGTCGTCTGGATGGATAACGTCGTGCTGCTGGCCGACGCGCCGAACCGGGCCAACGCGATCAAGTTCATGGACTTCCTGCTAGAGCCGGAGAACATCGCCCAGGTCTCGAACTTTGCGCAGTACACGGCCGGGGTGAAGGGCGTCACGCCGCTTCTCACCGAGGAGTTGAAGACCAGCCCCGAACAGAACCCGCCGGCCTCTGCCCCGGCCGGCACTTTCGTCGAAGTTTGCGACGAGCAGACCCAGGCGCTCTATGATGCGATCTGGACACGCCTGAAGCAGTAGGCCCAGGCTGAAACAATCTGAACCAACCCCCGCGGGTCCGCCCGCGGGGACTTCCAACGGACAAACACACAGAACGATAAACGCGACAACAAACGCCACGCACAAGGAGAGACGACATGGACGGCACGACCACCGTTAAGACGTTGCACCCGCTCTCGCCGCTAACGCCTGACGAACTGTCCCAGGCCATCGCCATCGTGCGGCGCGACCTGCCGGAAGGTGCTGCGGCCCTGTTCGAGATGATCGAATTGGCCGAGCCCGACAAATCCCAGGTACGCGGCTGGGCGCCCGGCGCGCTGATGGGCCGCGAGGCCTGGGTGAACGCTTATTTCCGCGGCCGCCAGGGGGTCACCCGCTGCCGCGTCTCGCTGACCGATGATCAGATCCTGCAGGTCAACCACCTGGACGATGCGATCCCGATGATCGCCCCCGTGGAATTCCTGGAGATCGAGAATGCCGTAAAGGCCGATCCCCGCTTTCAGGCGGCCCTGGCCCGGCGCGGGATCGACAACATCGATATGGTCTGCGTCGACCCCTGGTCGGCCGGCAATTTCGGCGTGCCCGAAGAACAAGGCAAGCGCATCAGCCACGTGTTCTGTTGGATGCGCATGAGCGAACTGGACCATCAGTACGCCCACCCGTTGGAGGGGTTGAACGCCACCGTCGACATCGACACCGGCAAGGTGATCGAGGTCTGGGACAAGGGCGACATCCCGGTGCCCGCGACACCCGGCAACTACGATCACACCTTCCAGACCGTGGTACGCGAGGATCTCAAGCCCATTAACGTTGTCCAACCCGACGGCGTCTCGTTCCAGATGACCGGCGATGTGCTGACCTGGCACGACTGGGAACTGGTCATCGGCTTTAACGCGCGCGAGGGGCTGACGCTGCACGACATCCGCTTCAAGGGGCGGCCCGTGCTCTACCGCGCCTCGATCGCCGAGATGATGGTGCCGTACGGCGCGCCAGACGGGGCGCATCCGCGCAAGAACGTCTTCGACGTGGGCGAGTATGGGATCGGCCGGGTCGTGAACTCGCTGGAGCTGGGCTGCGATTGCCTGGGGGCGATCCAATATCTGGACGGCCATCTGGCGGGCCGCGATGGCGAGGTTGAAACGATCAAGAACGCCATCTGCCTGCACGAAGAGGACATGGGCATCCTGTGGAAGCACTACGACTTCCGCCTGGACCGGGTGGAAACCCGGCGCGCCCGCAAGATGGTGATCTCGACCATCGCGACCGTCGGCAACTACGAATACGGCTACTACTGGTACCTGCACATGGACGGCGAGATCGAGTTTGAGATGAAGGCGACCGGCGTCATCAACACGGTGGCCTGCCTGCAGGGTCAACCCTCGCCCTACGGGACCGAAGTGGCGCCGGGTCTGATGGGCCAGATCCACCAGCACACGTTCTGCGCCCGGTTGGACTGGGCGGTGGACGGCGATGCCAATGCGGTGGTCGAGTGCAACACGCATGCTGAACCGGCGGGCCCGAACAACCCCTACCGCAATGCCTTCCGCCAGCACGAGGCGGTGCTGGAGACCGAAAAGGCCGCCTGCCGCAAGGCAGACCCGTCCACGCATCGCTACTGGAAGTTCCGTTCGACCGAGCGGGCCAATGCCATGGGCCAACCCACGGCCTACAAGCTGATGCCCACCGCGACGGTGACGCCCTTCATCGACCCCGAAGGCCCGTCGGGCCGGCGCGGCGGCTACACGTTCAACGACCTCTGGGTCACCGCGTTTGATCCGGAGGAGCGCTACCCCGCCGGCGAGTTCGTCAACGGCTGTGACGGCTCAGACGGTCTGCCGGCGTTCGTGGCCGACGATCGGTCCATCGTCGACACCGACATCGTCGCCTGGCACACATTCGGCCTACATCATATGCCCCGGCCCGAGGATTGGCCCGTGCAGCCCTGCATCTCGTGCGGGTTCAAGCTGATGCCCGTGGGCTTCCTGGACGACTCGGGATGTCTGGACCTGCCCTGGACGAAGAACAAGGCATCCTGCCACGCCCACGCGGCGGAGTAAGCGCGCATTGCAAAAAGGGGGGCGTCCGCGCCCCCTTTGACCCCTTCTGGCATTGGGCGCCGCGCGCCGGCAAGACCAGCACCCAACACCCGCCTCAGCACAAGGGCGATACCCCGCCGCGGCCGCCCACAGCGCGCTTGATCGCCGCCGCAGCCCACCCATAGGCTTGCTGCCTAGGAATGGCGGAGCACCAAGAGCACGACATGGCAGAAACCTCTACCTGGCGGATCGGCATTGATATCGGCGGCACCTTCACCGATGTCGCCCTGGTCGAGGAACGCTCCGGCCGGATCGGCGTCGCCAAGGTGCCCACCACGCCGGACGATTTCGGCCGCGGTGTCCTGGACGGCATGCGCACGGTCATCCACAAGTACGCGATCGACCCGGCGGAGGTCTTGCTGCTGGCCCATGCGACCACGGTCGTAACAAACGCCATCCTCGAGGAAAAGGGCGTCAACGCCGCCCTGGTCGCCACCCGAGGCTTTCGCGACGTGCTGGAGCTGCGCCGCTCGGCCCGTCCTGACCTCTACGATCTTTTCCAGGATGCGCCGCACGTGCTGGTGCCCCGCCGCCAGCGCCTGGAGATCACCGAACGGATCGGCGCCGATGGCAGCGTCGTGACCCCGCTGGCCGAGGACGAGATCCCCGGCCTCATCGACGAACTCCGTGCCATCGGGCCGGAGGCGATCTCCGTCTCGCTCCTCTTCAGTTTCCTCAACGCCGACCATGAGCGCCTCCTTGGCGCGGCCCTCCGCGACGCGTTCCCAGACATCCCGGTCTACCTGTCAGCCGAGGTGCTGCCCGAAATCCGCGAGTTCGAGCGCACTTCCACCACCGCGATCTGCGCCTATGTGGGCCCGATCCTGGACCGCTACCTGACCCGCCTGACGGGGGCCCTGTCAGAACTGGGGCTGCCGCCCCTCTACGTCATGGGCTCGAACGGCGGTGTCTTCGAGGCGGCCGAAGGCGTGCGCATGCCCGCCATGGCTGTCGAATCTGGGCCCGCCGCGGGGGTGGTCGCCGCCGCCCTGGTGGCCGAACAGACGGGGCTCTGTGACATCCTCTCGTTCGACATGGGCGGCACGACCGCCAAGGCCAGCCTGATCCGCGAGGCGACCTACCAGACCACGCCGGAATACGAGGTCGGCGGCGGCGCCTCGGCCAATCGCTGGATGAACGGCACGGGCCACCCGATCCGGGTGCCGGTGATCGACCTGGCCGAGGTATCGGCGGGCGGCGGCTCGATCGCCTGGGTCGACCGGGCGGGGGCGCTGCACGTGGGGCCGCAATCGGCTGGCGCGCAGCCGGGGCCGGTCTGCTATGGGCGTGGCGGGACCCAGCCCACCGTAACCGATTGCAACCTGGTGCTGGGTTATCTGGATGCGGCATCGCTGCTGGGCGGCGAGATGCGGATTGACCTTGCGGCCGCCGAACAGGCGATTACCCGGCACCTCGGCGACCCGCTGGGCGTCGATGCTCGGACCGCCGCCGCCGCGGTGATCGATGTTGTGAACCACGAGATGGCCGAGGCGCTGAAGATCGTTTCGGTCCAGCGCGGTCACGATCCGCGCGACTTCACCCTGGCGGCCTTTGGCGGCGCGGGTCCGCTGCACGCCGCAGCCCTGGCCGAAGAACTGGGCATGGGCCACGTGCTCTGCCCGCCGATCCCGGGGGCGTTCTCCGCGCTGGGTCTGGTGACGACGGACTTGAAACGCGACTACGTGCGCACCTTCTACGCCCGCGCCGACCAGGCCACGCCCGACGCGCTGGCCCAGGCCTTTGCCGATCTGGAGGCCGAGGGCACCGCAATGCTCAGCCGTGCGGGCGTACCCGAGGCGCGGCGCCATCTGGCGCGTACGGTCGATGCCCGCTACACCCGGCAAAGCTACGAGCTGGAGGTGCCGGTGCCCGACCCGCCCTTCGACGCGGCGACGCTGCCCGCTACTGCCGCCGCGTTCCATGACCGCCACGACCAAACCTATGGCCACGCTCACCGCGACGAGCCCGTGCAGCTCGTCAACATCCGGCTATCCGCCATAGGGCGCATTCCGGCGCTCCGCGTGCGGCAAGAGCCACCGTCTGACACCCCGCCACCGCCGCAAAGCCGCCAGGTCTGGTTCCGGGGCGCCGGTGCCACCCAAGCGCAGATCTTCCGCCGCGAGGGCCTGCCCGCAGGCTTCACCGCCCCGGGTCCCGCGGTCATCGAATCCCTCGAATCCACCACGCTCGTCCGCCCCGGCTGGACGGCCCGCGTCGACGCCGACGGTTTCCTCCATCTGGAACGCCAGACATGAGCGGCCCGGTCCGGCACATGCTCCATCTGGGCCAGCCCTGCTGGGCTTCCCCAGCACCCTATCTGGACCCACCACGCGCCCCAAAGCCCCCCATCCAAGGCACCCAAACCTGCCCCACGCGGCGGGGCCCCGCGCCCGGCGCAGCCGGGTGTGGGGGGCATGGCAATGATGACGCGCCTGCGCGCCATCCCCGCTTAACTCGAAAGGTCTGCCCGTGACCCAAGACACCTCCAGCCGAGACAGCGCCTCCCAAGATCCCGCTGCCTTCGAAATCATGAAGAACGCGCTCTACAAGATCGCCGAGGAAATGCGCGTCGTCCTCTCCAAAACCGCCTACTCTCCCATACTGAAATCGGCGGGTGACTTCTCCTGCGGGGTCTTCGACGCCCAGGGCGCCATGGTGGCCCAGGGACCCGATCTGCCGATACACCTCGGTTCAATGCCGGACGCGGTCGCCGCCATCGTCAACCATTTCGGCGCGGACATCCACGACGGCGACGTCTTCATCCACAACGACCCCTACCAGGGCGGCAGCCACCTGCCGGATGTGAACGTCATCCGCCCCGCCTTCCTCGGCGAGACCCTGCTCGGCTTCTCCTGCTTGCGCGCCCACTGGCCGGATGTGGGCTCGGCCACGCCCGGCTCCTACGGCGCCGTCACCGAGATCTATGGCGAGGGCCTGCGCCTGCCCCCGGTCCGCCTGCAGTCGAAGGGCACGCTCAACAAGGACATCGAGGCGATCATCCTCGCCAATGTGCGCACGCCCGAAGAACGCCGCGGCGACCTCGGCTCCCAGCTCGCGGCCACGAAACGGGCCGCCGACCGGCTGACAGCCCTGGCCCAGCGCTACGGCGCCGACACCCTCACCGCCACCATGGCCGAGGTCATGGACTATTCCGAACGCCTGATGCGGGCCATGATCGCCGACCTGCCGGACGGCGAGGGCAGCTTCACCGACTTTCTGGACGGCGACGGCATCTTCGACGGCCCCGACGGCTACGACGCCCCAATCAACATCCAGATGAAGATCACCAAACGGGGCGACCGCATCGTCGTGGATTTTGCCGGCACCGACCCCCAGACAAAGGGGCCCATCAACGCGCCCCTCTCGGTCACGGCCTCCGGCGTCTATTGCGGGCTCAAGACCTCCATCGACCCGAACTCGCTGATCCCGCCCAATTCCGGCTGCTGGCGCGCCATCGAGGTCACCGCCCCCAAGGGCTCGCTCCTCAACTGCGAATTCCCCGCACCGGTGGTCTACGCCAACCACGAGATCAGCCACCGCCTGGCCGACATGGTGATGGGCGCGCTCAGCCACTTCCTGCCCGACCAGGTCATGGCCTGCAGCCAGGGCACCTCCTGCATCCTCGCCTTCGGCGGCGCCGACCCCCGCACGGGCGAACGCTATGTCTCCTACGAAACCATCAAAGGCGGCTTCGGCGCGCGGCCCAACAAGGACGGCATCCACGCCATCTGCGCCGGCATCTCGAACACCATGAACACGCCCGTCGAAGTGCTCGAGATGGCCTTCCCGCTCCGCCTGCTCGAATACACGATCGAGCCCGACTCGGGCGGCGCCGGGCGCTACCGCGGCGGAAATGGCTCGCGCCGGGTCTGGCAAATGCTGCCGGGCGCGGACGCCACCGGCACGCTTTGCCTCGAGCGCGCCAAATCCCCGCCCTTCGGCCTGCTCGGCGGCAAGGCTGGCCGTGCGACCGAGGTGATTCTAACCGATCCCGACGGGCAGACCAGCCATCCGCCGGGCAAAGGCGCCTTTCCTGTCCAGGGCGGCGCGGTCATCACCATGATCACGCCGGGCTCGGGCGGCTTCGGCGACCCGGCCCAGCGCGACCCGGACGCCATCGACCGCGACCTGGCCGACGGCTATGTGACGCCAGAGGGCGCCCGCCGCGACTATGGGCGCTGACACGACACCCGAAGGACATGCCATGACCCCCTACCCTGCGCTTACCGACCTCGCCGATGCCTATGCCGCCGGCAGCCTGACCCCGGCCGAAGTGGTGGACGCCCATCTCGAAAGCATCGACCGCCTGGACCCCCGGATCGGCAGCTTCCAGACGGTCTATGCCGAAGAGGCCCGCGACGCCGCCAAGGCCGCAACGCTGGCTATCCGCGCGGGCAACCGGATCGGGCCCTTCCACGGCATCCCCTTCGGCCTCAAGGATATCTGCGAGCTTGAGGGGCGCATCACCACCGGCGGCTCAGCCGCCTGGACGGACCGCGTCTCCACCATGACCGGCACGGTGGCCCGCCGCCTGATCCAGGCCGGCGGCATCGTGCTCGGCAAGACCAAGACCGTCGAATGCGCCTATGGCGGCTGGGGCACAAACCAACGCATGGGCACGCCGCGCAATCCGTGGGACATGGATCAGCACCGCGCGCCGGGCGGCTCGTCATCCGGGTCCGGAGCGGCGGTGGGGGCGGGTCTGGCTGTCTGCGCCGTCGGCACCGATACCGGCGGCTCGGTCCGCCTGCCCGCCGCCTTTTGCGGGATCACCGGACTCAAGACGACCGAGGGTCAGATCCCCACCGACGGGATCATCCCGCTCAGCCACACGCTGGACACGCCCGGCCCCATGGCCCGGTCGGTGGCCGATACGCTGGTGATGTACGAGGTCATGGCCGGCCGCGAGCCGCACCTGACCGACGCCGACCGCCAGGCGGGTACGGGGCTGTTCGCGCTGCTCCGCCGCGGCGTCACCGGGCTCAACCTCGCCATCCTGACCGAGGACGAACGGGCCGCCTGCGCTGCGGATGTGCTCGACGCCTATGATGCGGCCTGCCAGCGCCTGGCAACGCTCGGCGCGCGGCTCACCCCGCTCCGGATGCCGACCCCTTACGCCAAAACTACGTCCGAGATCGGGCGGCTGATGTCGGCCGAGGCCTGGTTTCACCACCAGGCGCTCTATGGCGACCCGGCGGCGCCGGTGGACGAAGACGTCCGCCCGCGCATGCTCTTCGGCCAGAAGATCTCGGCGGCGGAGTATCTCGGCCTGCTGGCGGCGCGCCGCGCGGCCCAGGCCGAAATGGCCCGGACCATGCAAGGCGTCGACGCCATCCTGACACCCACCATGACCACGACGGCGCCGGTCATTGACACGCTCGACCAACAGATCTCGCCGGCCCACTTCACCCGGACCTTCAACTACCTGGCCATGTGCGGCATGGCCCAACCCACTGGGCTCAGCCCGGATGGCTTGCCGACCTCGCTGCAGATTGCCTGCCGGGGCGAGGACGAGGCCATGGCGATCCGCATCGCCGCAGCACTCGAAGCGGCAGGGGACCCTGCCCCGCGCCCGGACCTCTAAGCGGGCGGACCGGCGCCCGCCACGGGCGTCCCCTCCCCGGCTCGGGGAGGGTCAGGGAGGGGCTGGTGCGGGGGCGTCTGTGGAACCGATTGCGGGCCCGTTCACGGGCCCGCAATCGGTTCCACAGTCCGTTGCGCCGTCCGTTTGCCTAGGGCACGACCGGCAAACCCAAGTCGACTTTCTGTACATACAGGTGCTGCACACGTGCTGCACACTTGCGGTACAGGTGCTGTACGCTTGCGGCACACATGCTGTACGGGTGGAATCCCAGCGCCATCACGGTTCCCACGTGCGCTGGAACGGCCCTATGCGGCGCGCGTCTAGTCCCCAAACCCGCCCTGAAACCGCCGGTTCAGCCGCCGCATCCCGCCCAGCCAGCGGTCGTAATCGGCAGTCTTGCGGCGCATGTATTCCAGCACTTCCGGATGGGGCAGCACCAGAAAACGCTCCTCGCAGATCGCCTCCAAGCAGGCCTCCGCCACAGGCGCCGCTTCCAGCAATCCGTCGATGGCGGCGACCGATTCCGTGGACGCCGTCATGCCCGTCCGAACCGCCTGGGGACACAGCAACGAGACCCGCACACCGGCATCGCCATGGGTCATGGAGATCCACTCGGCCAGGCCCACGGCGGCGTGTTTCGTGACGGCATAGGGCGCCGCACCCACCTGGTTCAACAACCCTGCAGCAGAGGCGGTGTTCAGCAGGTAGCCCTCCCCCCTTTCAGCCATCCGGGGTGCCACGTGCCGCGCCGCCCATACATGGGCCATCACATTGATATCCCATATCTTTTGCCAGTCGTCATTGGGAATCTCTAGGCCACCGCGAAAGATGATTCCGGCGTTCGAGCAGAAGATGCCAATGGGGCCGATCTCCGCCTCGGTGCGCTCGATCAGGCCCTGGATATCCGCCTCCTGACCCACGTCGACCTGCCGGGCGATGGCGCCCGTCGCAGCCGCCACGGTCTCAGCCCCGGCCAGGTCGATATCGGCGGCGACGACCTTGCTGGCCCCGGCCGCCAGGAAGGCCTCGACCAGCGCCCGTCCAATGCCGCTGGCAGCACCTGTGACCACGACGATCTTGCCCGCAATCTCCATCTTGTCCCTCCCCGTTAGATTTGAAGACTTGCATAGCGGCCAGGCGCGCCCACCGCCAGATGAAGAGCCGCCAGATCAAGTGCTGGCTGACCAGCTTCAGCTGTTGCATCCCAGGTTCTGATCCGCTAGTCCCCGCGCACTGGCGGAAATTCTCGTGTCACCAGTCCAGCGCTGCCGTAGCTCAGGGGTAGAGCACTCCCTTGGTAAGGGAGAGGTCGAGAGTTCAAATCTCTCCGGCAGCACCATCTACCAAACTCATTCACAATAAAACCATTGCGCTGCAGAGGCTCGATACTCCTAAATATTTGGCTTTTTTTGCCTTAATTTTATCCGTTATTTCTCATTATAAAATCTCTGCCAAATTCTACCCATCTATCTATTCTTTCTTGTGAAACTTCCACGCCCGCACACCCTCAATTGGCAGGCAATAGCGATTTCGTAAGTCTCTCCGTCTACAACTGTGCTCATCACGCATTTCATGGATGGGAATTTCAAATGAGGGATTTGCCAGTCGCCCGCCGCGTCAATCTGGGTTTTGCTTTATGCCTAGTGTGCCTTTTAACACTTTCGGCCATGGCGTACTTCTCCAGCGCGATGGTCGCCGACACCTTCAAACAGTATCGCGGCCAGGCACGCCAAACGGCATTGATTGCTGAACAAATCGAAACGGTCTACCGGGCACGGCTCGGTGCATTTCAATACCGAGTCGCTCCGTCTGACACGGCAGCACGCTCGGTCGAGGACAATGTCGCCCGACTGACTGAGGATACACGCCACCGTCAGCTGTTTGCCGCCGAACCCGGAAAGACGGCTGAGTTCGAGGAACTGAAGTCCCAGGCAGACAGATACAGTGGTGCCTTTCGGCGAATGGTTTCGCTCCAGAACGACAGAAACATCCTTGTTGAAGAGTTGCTTCAGCTTGGCACAGCTACGCGCAAGGATCTGACCGCGATAATGACAACAGCGTATGCCGACGATGACCCCACTGCGGCGTTCTACGGTGCACGTACCCAAGAGGCGTTGCTCTTAAGCCGCGTATATGCCGAGCGATTCCTGCTGTCGAACGGCAATGATGCACTTCAGAAATCCCTGTCATATGTTGATCAGGCGATTGGCGAGATGACCACCCTGGTACCAGAGCTGCAAGACCCCCGCCGCAAGGAACTCGCCGGGCGAGTGGAACAGTCCCTGGGAACGTACCGACAACTGCTCGCGGATGTAGCGGACGTCATCAAGTCGAGAAACGACATCCGCTCGAATGAACTGGACCAGATTGGGCCCGATTTGGCCGCGCGTTTAGGCGCCATGGCAGACCAGATCATCACGGAGCAGAACCGGGTCGGACCAGAAGCTCAGGCAACAATTGAGCAACAGCTGGTGCTGGTGCCGGCGGTAGCTGCGTTAGGGCTTCTCCTCTCAGTGATCTGCGCGGTCCTTATTGGCCGCTCCATTTCCCGCTCTGTCATTGGGATGGTCCAAAACATCAGGCGGTACGCATCCGGCGATATCTCCGAGGACGAGAGTGCGGCAAGGAAACTCTCAGAGAACAGTCGCAGCGAGATCGTTCAAGCCGAACTTGCCATGCGCAACATGGGCAAGTCATTGCGCGAGAGCGCTCGGCAGATAGACCTAATTGCGAACGGCAATCTCAACGCGAGTGTCGATGTCCGCAATCATGACGATCAGTTGTCGATCGCGATCCAAATCATGGCAGAGCGGCTGCGCGAAGTAATCACGGAGACTGCAACCATCAGCGGCCAAGTCTCAGCTAATGCAGATGCGCTGACACAAAGTGCGCACGGGATCGAAAGCAATGTTCAAAGACAGGCCGATGCAGCGGGCTCGGTCGCGTCCGCTGTCGAGCAGATGACGGCAAACATCCGACAATCAACGGACAATGCTTCACAGACCGACAGAATCGCCGCGGAAGCCGCGAAGAATGCCAAGGAGTCCTTCGAAGCCGTTCAAAGTGCCCTTCAGGCCATGCGAACGATTTCGGAACGCATTGGTGTCGTTGGTGAAATCGCGCGTCAGACGGATTTGTTAGCACTGAATGCGGCGGTGGAGGCCGCACGTGCCGGTGATCATGGCAAAGGCTTCGCGGTCGTGGCGTCCGAGGTTCGCAAGCTAGCAGAGCGGTCAGCTACCGCTGCTGAGGACATACGGGAATTGTCGTCCGAGACAATGCAGTTGTCCGAGCGCGCAAACTCCACCTTGAACACGCTGCTTTCCGGCATCGATCAGACATCCAGCCTGGTAAGTGACATTTCAACTGCGTCGAGCGAGCAGGCGGTCGGAGCGGAACAAATCAACTCGGCAATACGCGGGTTGGATGAATCGGTTCGAAACACGTCCGACGAAGTCTCGCGTATTTCAGACGCCGCGAACTCATTACGCGATCAGATCACCACACTGGAGGAACTCGTGGGGTACTTCGATGCTCGAAACTTAAGCACTCAGCAACTGGCGATCGGTAACACGGCGCTCCCAGCGGCCGACGCCGTGCGTCATGTAGCATAAAACCGAGCGAAATCAGCCATGAACATCCCAGCAGGAAACCGAGATACTCCGCGCAGCGCAGTTTTGCGCATCAACAGTAAGCGGTTGAATCTGGCGAACTGTGCACAAGTCTCGCGAGAAGGCGAAGACTTGATAGCAGCAGGTGCGACCGAGTTAGTCGTCGATTGCTCCGCCGTGACCATGGTCGACTCTTCTGGTATTGGTGCGCTCGTCGGTCTTCGCAAAAAGATCGGCGAGGGTGGTAATATTGTTCTTCAGTCCCCTCAACCATTCGTTCGAAAAGTGCTGGATCTGACAAAGACGGACGCACTGTTCGAAATAAGATAGATCGCCGCCCAGCGGCAATTCTGTGCGATGGAGTCCGCGAATGGCATGTCGACAGTTTGCCAATGGATGGTCTGCGTTGCCCTTGGCGTCCGGCTCTGTCGTCTCCATCCAACGCTCAAGATGGCGTTAGTCGGGCCTCCCCGCTACTGATCCGATTACGGTGGCCAGTCAGCACTCAAAAACGATCGCTGAACGTCGATGACGGAAACGTCTGATCGGCAGCTGCCCCACTGGAACACAGAGGAGCAAGTATCAGATCATGGGCGCAATGCAGTCTCGCCCAAATCCCAGTAGACGCCGGCCATTACATCCAGCGCACTTTCGCAGACAGAAATCAGCACGTGTTCGTCGGGGGCGTGCTGCGAACACCCGGTATAGGAGTGCGGGATCCAAATCGCCGGCAGACCCAGAAGGTCTGTGAACAGATCGTTGCAGATCGAGCCGCCCATTTGCGGGATGACTGCCGGCGGGGAACCCGTGGTTCGCTCGATTGCTTGACGCACCCAAAGCGCCCAGGGGTCATCAGGTTCTGTGCGAGATGCGCGAAAGCCGGCCGCATTGCGCCCGGTGGGCGGGTCGATGCGCACAACAGAAAAGCCGTGCGCGTCCAGATGCCGTCTTAGTGCCGGCAACATGTCGTCGACGTCAGTACCCGCGATGTAACGTAACTGACAATGGGCGCGGGCTTCCGGCTGAATGGCGTTCACCGGCGCAGCGGCATTGCCGGAGCCCATGGCAAGCACCGCAAACGAGTTCCAGCCGTAGACTTTTTCGGCGGTTGTCATGCCTGGCTCCCCCCAGTCGGGATCGATCTGCGGGCCATCGTCACCGGGCGATAAGGTCACGCTCGATAGCACCTCGCGGACCGCATTGGTCATTGGCGGCGGCAGCCACTCTTGGACTAAAATTTGCCCTGTCGACGTACAGATCGATGCCAGCGCATGAGATAGGATCATGCCGGGATCAGCCAGGGCGCCGCCCCAGTTGCCCGAATGATGAGCGCCCTCGCGCAGGCTGACCACCAAGTCAAAGTTTTCCCCGCCCCTAGCGCCCAGCGAGACCGTAGGACGGTCAGGACTGACGCGTGGCCCATCGCTAGCAATGAACAGATCCGCAGCGAAGGCGGCTTTGTTGTCCGCAATCACTTGTCCTAGGCCCTGACTGCCATTCTCCTCAGCCATCTCAACGATGAACTTCGCGTTAAAGCCCAACTTGCCGCGCGTCTCCAGCACCGCACCCAAAGCTGCCATGTTGATTAGGTGTTGCGCTTTGTTGTCTGCCGTGCCTCTTCCATAGAGCCGCTCACCGTCGCGAGCTAACTTCCATGGACCAGCACCTTTTGTCCAAAGCTCGGTTTGGGCGCGGATCACATCACCGTGGCCGTAACCCAACACCGTCAGATCGGCGAATTCGTCGCGTGTGGCTAGCAGAATCGGCCCGACACCCGGCACGGGATTTTCAAAGATTTGGCAGGTGAAACCCATCGCCTCGAAGGCGGGAACCATCTCATCGGTCAAATAGGTGCGCGTGTGCGGCAGACCCTCGGGCACCTGGCTTTGCGTCGGCACTGCCACGCGACGCGCCAAGTCCAATTCAAAAGTACCGGAGTCAAAGTAGTCGCGCACCTGCGCGCGTGCTTGGTCACGTGACATGGTTCTGGGATGCCTCCTGCAGCAAAACAGTTGCGCACACGATCATCCAGAAAGCGCTCCGCTTTGGCCAGTGATTTCAGTGGAATGAGGCGTCAGGTTTGCTGGCCGCTATGAGAGGTTGGAAGTTGGATGTACCTATGACGACCTAAAATGACTAGCTTGATACCAAGCTCCGGCCGTTAAAGTTAGATCAATGCACACCCTCTTTGGAGCGGTATGAACAGTTGGTGGCAAGGCAAGACGTCATTCGCGCCGTCTGTGTGGCCGCCACTTGCTTACGAATTGCCATTTTCTCACGTGACAAATCCGCAGAGCTAATCAAGGCGCTGAGATCAACCCAGTGTAAATCGAGAGTAAGATGATAACTTGATAAACCGGCCTGGTCGTCAGTGCCCGGTACAATTGCACCGCCCTTGCGAACCTACGCAACGTTCTCTTACCACGAAAAGATGTAGGAGGAACGAAATGCCTACGTCGACGTAATTGCGGTTGACAGCAGAGCGCACAGACTTCCCAAACAAACCGGTATCACTAATCCGATGGTCACCCATCGAATTGCTTTCTTCCTGAACTTAGGGCCCTGCTGCGTATGTTTCGACATAGCCGGGAGTTAACTGGTCCAAGCGATGTATCAGCGGGGCATCAGGCCGCAGAACACTCCCAAGGGGCCAGCATAGTCTGTGTAGGCGTCAGAGACGCCGACTAATAGTTGTCGGGACTGCGATGCAGCAGCAATCGGACCCGTTACCTTTATCTGCAAGAACTTCTACGTCGATCGGCCGCGGCCGCTATGTCAAACTCGCCGAACGGTCCGTCGATCTTCTGGAGCTAGGCACCGCCCGCAGTATCGGTTGAGGCGGAAACTACAAACGTCGAATGCACTCAACAGTTAGAGGTAACGTCGGACCCAGCCCGCATGACGGTCTTGCGAAAGACTGCCAACTGCGTTGAGACGCTGCTCCGGTGGATTCTATGTTTGACGCGTGGAAAAGTTCACGGCTCTATGTCGATTGAACGAGTGTGGGAACATCGATGTGAACGGCCGCAAGATCCGAAACATGGAGGAGTTTGCCGCGGCTAGCGGGGTTTCCCGTCCAACAGTCTCGAAATTCTTCAACGATCCGGCGAGCGTACGTCCCTCGACGAGGCGCAAGATAGAAGCGGCCCTCGAACAGTACAGTTATCGCCCGAACATTTACGCGACCAATCTGAACCGCAAACTCACCAAGACCATCGGCATCGTGGTACCCGTGTTAGCCGATCCATTCTTCGCTGAGATCGCAAGGAAGATCGAACGGCAGGTGATCTCGGCAGGATTTCGGCCTACGCTGTTCAGCGCACACGGCAATGCATCCCTGGAAAACGATATCCTGGAGAACCTGCTCGCATTGAAGCCAGCGGGGGTCCTGCTTGCGCCTTTGGGACGAGCGTCCGACCAGCGGGTAATCGATGCATTCTGCCGTGAAGTTCCGACCGTTCTCTTTGACAGCAACCTTGCGCAGGCCGGGATGGCGTTTGTGGGCTCAGACAATCCGCAGTTCGCTCGTTTGATGATAGATTATCTGCACAGGACGGGGGAACCGCCCTGCTTCTTTGAGATGAAGAGCCCATCTAACCCCAACGCAAACAAGCGCAGGTCCGCGTACACCGCAGCGATGGAAGAGCGTGGATTAGAGGCAAACATCGTCAGCATTGAAGGCGACGGTTGGGATTTCGAGGAAATCGGTCGCGTCGGAGGCTTGCGTGCGCTGGATGCGGATAGCTTCGTTACGAACACCGTGCTTTGCAGCAACGATCGACTTGCTATTGGATTGCTTTCCGCCTGTTTCGAACGCGGCCTTCGAGTCGGCCACCATGCCCAAGCCAACATTAGGGTGGCTGGCCAAGATGATCATCCGTTTTCGCGCTATACCTGTCCTCCCCTGACGACTGTAGCGCAGGACTACGACGCAATCTCTGAGACTGCGACACGTTTGCTGTTTGATGCAATCGATGGCGGTCTATCGCGAGGGCGCCCGAACGACGTGTTGTTCGAAGGCCGATTAATCGTGCGCGAGTCTGCTTAAGTGCAAAACTTTGCGCGCGTAAAGTTTAGATTGACTTTGCGCGATTGCCCTGACAACCCTTGGCGAAAGAAGCAAAGACAGGGAGGTATACGATGCTGGTGCACCGCACACTGAGCACGGCGTTCATTGCGTCAATTTTGGCGGGATTTACCGCCCAAGCGGAGACGTTGACCATCGCGACGGTCAACAATGGTGACATGATCCGCATGCAAAGGCTGACAGACGATTTCACGGCCAAGACGGGACACAAAGTAGAGTGGGTCACGCTGGAGGAAAACGTTCTGCGTCAACGGGTTACGACGGATATTACCACAAATGGCGGCGCCTTCGACATCATGACAATTGGAATGTACGAAACGCCTATTTGGGGACAGAACGGCTGGCTGCTGCCGCTGGACGACCTTTCGGAAGCCTATGACGTTGATGATCTACTGCCAGCTATGCGCGATGGCCTCAGTTACGACGGTCGGCTTTATGCAGCACCGTTTTACGGCGAGAGCTCAATGATAATGTATCGCACTGACCTGATGGAAGAGGCCGGTTTGACCATGCCAGAGGCGCCAGATTGGGCGTTTATCCGCAAGGCCGCCGCTGCGATGACCGACCGAGAGAAAGAGATCAACGGCATCTGCCTGCGCGGTAAAGCAGGTTGGGGCGAAGGCGGCGCCTTCATCACTGTGACGGCGAATTCGTTCGGTGCTCGGTGGTTCGACGAAGACTGGAATGCGCAGTTCGATCAACCTGAATGGAAAGAAGCACTGACGTTCTTCGTCGAGATGATGGCGGAATCGGGACCTCCCGGATACGCCACCAATGGCTTTAATGAGAACTTGTCTCTCTTCCAACAAGGCAAGTGCGGCATGTGGATTGATGCTACAGTGGCTGCATCATTCGTAACGAACCCCAACGACTCCAATGTCGCGGACAAGGTTAGTTTTGCCCTTGCTCCGGACACTGGCAGGGGTAAGAGAGCCAACTGGTTGTGGGCGTGGGCGCTGGCAATCCCGGCCGGAACTCAGAAAGCTGACGCGGCCAAACAGTTTATAGAATGGGCGACGTCAAAGGCCTACATCGAACTGGTGGCATCAAAAGAGGGCTGGGCCAATGTACCACCGGGCGCTCGGCTCTCTCTGTATGAGAATCCAGAGTACAGAGACATTCCGTTCGCGAAGATGACGCTGGAGTCAATCAAGGCCGCGGATCCGAACAACCCGACAGTGAAGCCAGTACCATATGTCGGAATACAGTTCGTCGCGATCCCCGAGTTTGCGGGCATTGCGACTGAGGTCAGCCAAGAGTTCTCGGCAGTCTACGCCGGTCGTCAAACGGTAGAGCAGGCATTGGAAAATGCCCAAGCCTTGACCAATGACGCCATGGAAGCAGCAGGTTATCGATAGATGTGTTTGGCTGCGGGGGCGCTGAGGCGTCCCCGCGAAACACCGGGCACTCAGTGCACTCGAACACGTCCCTTCCGATCGAGAAAGCGCACCGATGGCAACCCAGCATTCTAGATCAGCAGCCCGGTTGATGATGGCCCCGGCCGTCATGTTGCTGCTGGCATGGATGCTTGTCCCACTGGCAATGACTATTTGGTTTTCCTTCAAGAAGTACCTGCCGCTTCGGGGCGGTGATCTGGGCTGGGTTGGCTTCGACAATTACATCCGCTTCGTCTCGTCCAGCAGCTTTTGGCCCTCGGTCGAGGTGACCCTGATGATCGTTGGTGGCGTCATGATCATCACGCTTGTTCTGGGTGTCTTTCTGTCCCTTCTGTTGGACCAGCCCATGCACGGACAGGGGCTCGTACGCGTCTTGGTGATCGCGCCGTTCTTCGTAATGCCAACAGTTTCTGCGCTGGTCTGGAAGAACATGCTAATGGATCCAACCAACGGGATCCTAGCACACCTTTGGAAGTTCTTCGGGGCCGAACCATTGCAATGGCTGAGCCAGCATTCGGTCCAGAGCATTATTATCATTGTCAGTTGGCAATGGTTGCCGTTTGCGACGCTTATCTTGCTGACCGCCGTTCAATCGTTGAATCGCGAGCAGTTGGAGGCCGCCGAAATGGATGGCGCGCCGCCCCTTAAGCGGTTTTGGTTCATTACGCTTCCGCACCTCTCCAGAGCGATAACTGTAGTCTTGCTGATTCAGACGATCTTTCTCCTTTCGATATTTGCCGAGATCTTCGTCACCACGGCAGGTGCTTTTGGGACGAAAACGCTAACCTATTTGATCTTTCAACGCGTCCTGGAAAGCCAGAATGTTGGGCTTGGGTCGGCCGGTGGTGTGTATGCCATTATCTTGGCAAACATCTTCGCATTGTTTTTGATGCGGATTGTCGGCAAAAACTTGGGCCGCTGACAGATGGCCCGTTCTGTTTCTACCAGGCGAAAGTGGTTGAATACCGGATTGGCGTGGACCATCGCTCTGCTGATCTTCTTCCCGATCCTCTGGACAGTCCTGACAAGCTTCAAAACAGAGGCCCAGGCCATCAATGACCCGCCACTTCTATTCTCGTTCGATTGGACACTGGAGAACTATGCGATCGTTCAGGAGCGATCTGACTACATGCGGTTTCTATGGAACTCGATCATCATAGCTGGCGGGGCGACCCTCCTAGGCATCTTTGTTGCCATCCCGGCGGCGTGGTCAATGGCATTCGTGCCTTCACGGCGGACGAAGGACATCTTGCTGTGGATGCTATCGACCAAAATGTTGCCAGCGGTAGGGGTCCTCTACCCAATTTACATTCTGTTCGTTGATTTGCAGCTTCTGGACAGGCGCATCGGGTTAGTGCTGGTGCTGATGCTGATCAATCTGCCGATCATCGTCTGGATGCTATACACCTATTTCAAAGAAATCCCCGGAGAGATCTTAGAAGCTGCCCGCATGGATGGCGCTTCCCTGCACAAGGAGATCATCCATGTGCTCACACCGATGGCGTTGCCGGGGATCGCGTCGACTGTCCTGCTGAGCCTCATTCTGGCCTGGAACGAAGCGTTCTGGACGCTGCATCTAACAGCGGCCAAGGCGGCTCCGCTGAGCGCCTTCATTGCCAGCTACTCCAGTCCGGAAGGGTTATTCTTCGCGAAATTAAGTGCGGCATCTACCATGGCGATCGCGCCAATTCTAATTCTTGGCTGGTTCAGCCAGAAGCAACTGGTTCGCGGTCTCACCTTCGGCGCGGTCAAGTAGGGGCACAGATGGGACAAATTGTTCTGCACAATGTGACCAAAAACTTCGGGGCAACCGAAGTCATTCCTCCGCTGGACTTGCAAATCGAAAATGGCGAGTTCTGCGTGTTCGTTGGTCCTTCGGGGTGCGGGAAGTCGACTCTTTTACGCCTGATCGCTGGTTTAGAAGACGTGAGCGGGGGAAAAATAGAAATCGACGGCGCCGACGCCACTATGATCCCACCAGCCAAACGCCGCCTAGCTATGGTGTTTCAGTCCTATGCGCTGTACCCGCATATGACGGTTCGCCGCAACATCGCTTTCCCACTGCGAATGGCAAAGATGGCCTCTGCAGAGCGCAACCGTCGTGTTGCTGCTGCTGCCGAGGCTTTGAACTTAACCGAGTACCTTGATCGTCGCCCAGGGCAATTGTCTGGCGGGCAGCGCCAACGCGTTGCCATCGGCCGGGCGATCGTGCGCGAACCCGCAGCTTTCCTGTTTGACGAGCCGCTATCTAATCTAGACGCGGCGCTGCGCGTCGGGATGCGACTGGAACTCAGCGAACTACACAAGCGGCTGAAGACCACGATGATCTACGTCACCCACGATCAGGTCGAGGCAATGACCATGGCAGACAAGATTGTGGTGCTGCGTGCGGGCAGGATTGAACAGATTGGCAGCCCGTTGGACCTTTATCGCGCGCCGGAAAATCTCTTTGTTGCGGGGTTCATCGGCTCGCCACGAATGAACTTGATCGCCGGGGAAGAAGCATCGAAGCGCCACGCGCACACGATTGGCGTTAGACCTGAACACTTTTCGGTTTCCCAGGACGGAACTTGGTCAGGGGTTGTGGGTGTTGCAGAGCATCTTGGATCAGACACCTACCTGCACATTCATCACACCGGTCTGGCTGAGACTATCACCATCCGCGCCGACGAGAACATCAGAGTTACACACGGAGATCCCATCAGCTTCGTCGCGCAAGAGGATCGGATTCACCGCTTTGGACCCGACGGATCGCGGTTAGGATGAAAAGCCTATCCGGAAAATCAGCCATGATCACGGGCGCCGCCCGCGGCATCGGGTTGGCGTTTGCCAAGGCCTACGTTGCCGAAGGCGCGCGGGTTGCCGTCTGCGACATAGACGCGGACGCTGCGCGTTCAGCTGCGGGCGAAATCGGCGCCACTGCGATTGCGGTTGAGATCGATGTGACCCAGCAACAAAGCATCGATGGCGCCGTAGCCCAAACCGTCGACGCCTTCGGTCAAATCGACATTCTCGTAAACAATGCGGCCTTGTTCACTGCTGACCCAATTGTCGACATCAAGCGCTCTGATTTTCAACGCATCTTCGATGTCAACGTCTCGGGTCTTTTGTTCACCATGCAGGCAGTCGCGCGCCACATGATCGATGCTGGTGTAAGGGGGCGCATCATCAATATGGCAAGCCAAGCCGGGCGACGCGGCGAGGCGCTCGTCGCCATCTACTGTGCCTCCAAGGCAGCCGTCATTTCGTTGACCCAATCTGCTGGTCTTAATCTGATCCAACACGGAATTAATGTGAACGCGATTTCACCTGGCGTTGTGGATGGCAAACACTGGGATGGGGTTGATGCCGAATTTGCCCGACTAGAAGGCAAATCCCTTGGCCAAAAGAAGCGAGAGGTCGCCCGGGGAGTGCCCTACGGGCGCATGGGCCACGCGCAAGATCTCACGGGCATGGCAGTGTTTCTTGCCTCAGAGCAGGCCGACTACATCGTCGGGCAAACCTACAACGTGGACGGTGGGCAATGGATGAATTGAGATCATCCAGCTTTGGCGGCGAGAACCCGATCCGGCTTTCGAATGCAACCCTCTTGGATTTGCCAGCTGAGATCGCTCGCCCGCGTTACGACCGGGGGTCGTTGACCGCCGGTATTGTGCACATCGGCCTTGGTAACTTTCACCGTGCACACCAAGCTTGGTACTCCCACCGCTTGATGCAGGAGGGCAAGGCACTCGACTGGGCGATCGTCGGGGCGGGTGTTCGTGAAAACGACAGGCTTCAGCGGCGTCGCTTGGCGGCACAGGATTGGTTATCGACGTTGATAGAGCTGGATCCTGCCGGCAAGTCGGCTGAGGTGACTGGATCTATGATCGGCTTCCTTCCAGTGGAAACAGACAATCAGATGCTTGTTCAGCAGATGGCTGAGATTTCTATCCGGATCGTGTCGCTCACCGTGACGGAGGGTGGCTACTTCAAGGATCCCGCGACGGGTGACTTCGATGCAAAGCACCCCGACATACAGCACGACGTAGCGACGCCGAAGCATCCACGCACGGCGTTTGGCGCAATCGTTGCTGCACTCTCACGCCGCCGGGCGCGTGGCATGCCGGGTTTCACATGCCTCAGCTGCGACAATCTAAGAGGCAATGGGCAGGCATTGCGTGCGACAGTCGTGTCCTTGGCTGAAATGATCGATCCCGCGCTCGCCAGTTGGATCGACGCTGAGTGTGGATTTCCCAACTCGATGGTCGATTGCATCGTGCCGGCGACCAGCACGTCCGAACTCGACTTGGTCCAAGCTTTCGGCGTTGTGGATGCGGCCCCCGTCACGCACGAGCCATTTCGCCAATGGGTCCTCGAGGACGACTTCCGCGCCGGCCGTCCACCATGGGAAGACGTCGGAGCCACCTTCACAGGGCAAGTCAATGACTACGAAGAAATGAAAATCCGCATCCTAAATGGCGGACATCAAGTGATCGCAGCGACCGCGGATCTGCTGGGTGTGCGGACAATTGCGCAAGCAATGGAACACAAGCTTCTTCGGGCGCTTTTACGCAAAGTGGCGCTTGAAGAGATCGTGCCAAACATTGCACCTACGCCGGATATGACCCCAAGATCGTACTTTAATTTAATTGAACGTCGCTTCTCAAACCCCGAAATCGCCGACACTGCCAGGCGCGTCGCCTTCGATGGTTCCAGTCGACATCCGGCCTTTGTGTTACCGTCAATCCAGGACTGTTTAATCAGCGGCACAAAGGTGGTCGGCCTTGCGCTGATCTCTGCGCTCTGGTCCCGTTACTGCGAAGGGGTGCGCGAGGATGGCTCGCTGATTGAGCCCAACGATCCGAACTGGTCTCTACTGCAGTCAACAGCCAGCATGGCTCGCGTCGAACCTGCGGCTTGGCTTGGAATGAAACGCGTATACGGCGACCTGGGCAAGCACGTGTCGTTCGCTACGACATTTGCTCATTGGCGAAGTCAGATTTCAAACCAAGGCGTCGAGAGGACATTGAGAGCCTACCTCGTATGAGAACATTCCGTAGGATCTGTCGAGGCTTAAACAGGGGCCACGTGTGATCCTCTGCTGCGGTGAGGCGCTCGTCGATATGATTCCAAGCACGGATTCGGACGGCGACACCCGTTACACGCCTCACCCGGGGGGCGCGGTCTTTAACACGGCGAATGCCTTGGGGAGGTTGGGGGCGGACGTCGCCTTTCTGAGCGGAATCTCGACCGACCCATTCGGTCAAAACCTTGCTGCAACCCTTGAAGCCTCTGGCGTCTGCTTGGACTTGCTGATCCGTTCAGATCTACCGACTGCCCTGGCATTGGTGCACGTTATCGACGGGTCCGCATCATACACCTTCTACGACTACAACTCCGCTGGGCGGATGATCACGATCCAAGATGCACCAACATTGCCTGCCGCAGTGAACACCCTGTTCTTTGGTGGTATCAGCCTGGTGAGTGAACCGGCTGCCGACACGTTTGCGAACCTCATAACCAAATGGCGAAGTGGCCGGACCACAATGCTTGACCCCAACATCCGACCGAACGTTGTCCAGGATCAAGTTCGATATCGTGAGCGTCTCAACCAGATGATTGAACTTACTGACATCTTGAAGGTGTCCCAGGAGGATTTGGACTGGTTTGCACCCACCGCTCCAACCGATGAAACAGCCTATGACATTCTGCGCCGCGGCCCAAGCGTGGTCATAGTCACAAAGGCCGAAGATGGTGCGTCTGTGTACACTGCAGAGGGGTCCTTTCTGGTGCCAGCCGTAAGCGTGCCAGTCGTCGACACTGTCGGCGCAGGCGACACTTTTAATGCTGGCCTATTGTTCGAGCTAGAAAGGTCCGGGCGGCTGTCTGATGACGCATCTCAACCGCCAAGTAAGCCGACCCTTATGACCGCAGTTCAGGTCGGCGCTGCGGCTGCGGCAATGTGCTGTTCACGTGCCGGAGCAGCGCCTCCAACGATAGAAGAGCTAACCGAGTTCCGCCGCGGACTCGGCGACGTTTCAGTTGGGTGATTGCTGAACCAAGAGAGTTGATCGGTTAGGGAGCTTGGGAGAAATTTCATCTCACGCCCGAGCAAAGCTCAAATCATCACGAAAGATCCACCCTCGTCAATCTCACACGTGCCTAGCACATGTCCGCGCATGAAAGTTTGCAGCAGTGAAAAACCCGGCCCTTGTCCACCCTGCATCTCCGTGCGTTAGAAATGCGACGTCCCGTTCGCACCGTTGGGTGAAATCTCCACCTTGTTTTAGCCTGGCAGCCGACTCGATTTTCAGGGCAATTCTGTGGCCCGGCTGTTCAGCGACCTCTCAGTTGCGGGCCGTCCCTCACTCGAAGAAGAAGAACAGCCCGGTGTCCCTTAGGTCTGTGGTGTCGACGTCGAGGAAGGTGATGGTGGAGGTGAAGGTCCCGTTCGCGGCGGTGAACATCACCTGGGCGTCTGCGACCGCCCCGTCGCCCCCGACATTGACGGTCGAAAACTGCAGGTCGTTCCTGTCGAAGACCCCGTCATT
>JBCCML010000012.1:0-102498 GCA_039026375.1 Pseudomonadota bacterium | reverse complement strand
TCAGACGGGTGCTCTGCCTATCGCGGGTTGGTGTAATGGGGCATTTCTGGGCGGGGCGTGGCAGCGCGGCCCGCCCGCCCACCCCCGCGCTGCCACGCCCGGGGCACCGGGATTAGCGGTGTTGGTACGGGCGGCGGTTGGTGGGACTTCCGCTGTCGTGGTCGACTTTCTGTGCATACAGCTGCGGTACAGGTGCTGCACACCTGCTGCACACTTGCTGTACAGGTGCGGTACGCTTGCTGTACGGGTGGATTCCCAGCGCAAGGGGGTGTGCGTGTCCCGCATTCTGATTGCTCAACCGACCACCGGCACGGTGTTGCACGGGACCGTCGGCTATCTGATGGCCCTGGGTCAGGCAATGTCTGGGCGGGGGATCGGCTGGGATTACCGCTCGCTGGCGCTGTCGGATATTGCGCTGTCGCGGAACATCTTTGCCTCGGCCATTTTGGCGGAAGAAAGCTGGTCGCACCTGCTGTTCATCGACAGTGATATGGGGTTTCTGCCGGAGACGATCCTGGGTCTGCTGGCCTTTGATCAGCCGGTGACAGCGGTGGCCTGCCCGAAGCGGTATCTGGGCTGGCAGACGCTGATAGAGGCGGCGATGGCCGAAGGTTCAAGGCCGCACGCGGTGCGGTTATCGCCCCAGGCGCTGATGGATAAGCTGTTGGAATACAATGTAGATCTTAAGCGCTTTGACGGCGGGGCCTGGCAGGCCGAACGTCGGGGGGCGTTCCTGAAGGTGCCCGCTGTGGGGACTGGGATCATGCTGATCCGCCGGGACGTGCTGGTCGAGATGCGCGACCGCGGGGTGGCTGTGGCCCGGCCGGGACAGGGGGATTTGCCGCTGCTGGAGGGGGGCAAGCCCTACTGGGATTTCTTCTCGCCCCAGGCCACGCCGGATGGGAGCCTGATGGAGAGCGAGGACATCACCTTTTGCCATCGTTGGGTCGAGGGCTGCGGCGGTGAAATCTGGGTCGATATCGAAGCGCGCATCATGCATTTTGGCATGCGTGGGCATTCGGGGCGCTACGCGGCCCGGGCCAAAGACGATTTTCCGGAGAGCTTCTGATGAGCGACAATCCCGTCCTGCTGATCTGCATGCCAACCCAGGGCGACATCTCGACACCGACGGTTAAGTCCTTGATTGGATTGACACAAGCGCTGGCCCGGCGGCGGCTGCCGTTCGGTGTGGAGACCTATGAATTCTCGGACATCGTGTTCTCGCGCAACCAGCTGATGAACATTTTCCACACCCGCACGGAGTTCACGCACATGCTGTTGCTGGACTCCGACATGGTGGTGGAGCCCCAGGCGATCTTCCGGCTGTTGGAGTTTGGCGTGGACTTTGCCGCCACGGCATATCCGCAGAAGCACCCGCGCTGGAACCGGCTGCGCGCGCTGATCGAAGCCGAAGCTGGATTGCCCGAAGACCAGAAGTCACCCATGGCGGAGTTGCTGTCGCGGACGTGGATTTACAACCACCAGCGGGCGGGTTTTGGGGGCGCGCCCTGGCGGCCAAAGCGGCGCAACGGCTTCATTACGGTTCCCGCCACGGGCACGGGCCTGATGCTGATCACGCGGACGGTGCCCGAGACGATGGTGGCCCGCGGTGTGGTGGGCCGAAAGACACGCCTGGAGCAGGTGCCGTTACATAAGGGACTGATCTACCACGACTATTTCAGTCATCTCTCATCGCCAGACGGGAGCATGATGTACGGCGAAGACCAGAGCTTTTGCATGCGTTGGACCGAGCACTGCGGTGGTGAGATCTGGTTGGATACCCAGACAAACGTGACTCATTTTGGCGTCAAACCCTATCCGGGCACCTATGCCCATCAGATGGCGGAGGATTTTCCCGACATTGAGGATCTGGACTGACGGGTATCTCCACGCCCAAACGGGCCCGTTCAATGAAAAAGGCCGGGCGCTGGCCCGGCCTCTTGGTTCCTCAGTGTCTCAGTTCGGCTGGGGCTCCATGCCTGGGTCGGGCTCGCCATCGCCACGGCGCGGTTTGCCCGCCTTCGGGATGGCCGCCAGGCTGCCGCCCGTGTCGCTGGGTGTCGGTGTGGTATCGTCATCCGACCGGTCCAGGGGCTCACCTTTAATGACCTTCGAGATTTCGTCGTGGGTCAGCGTCTCGTACTCTAGCAGGGCCTGCGCCAACCGCTCGAACTCGTCCGATTTATCGGTCAGGATGCCACGCGCCGTGCCATAGGCCTCGTCGATCAGACGACGGACTTCGGCCTCGATGTTCTGCTGGGTTTCCGGCGAAATCTGCGCCGTGCCCGCGTTGAACGATCCCAGGAAGCTTTCCTGCTCGGTCGAGTAGTCGATGTTGCCGACCTTGTCCGACATGCCGAAGCGCGTGACCATGGCGCGGGCGATCTTCGATACCTGTTGGATATCCGAGACCGGGCCAGAGGTGACATTGTCTTCGCCGTACTTGATCTCCTCGGCCGCTTTACCTGCCATCGCCATGGCAAGTTGCGAGGTGTACTTGGTCTTGGACGTCGAATAGCTGTCCCGCTCCGGCACCGACATCACCAGACCCAGCGCACGGCCGCGCGGGATGATCGTAGCCTTATAGATCGGGTCGTGCTGCGGCACATACCAACCCACCAGTGCGTGGCCCGCTTCGTGATAGGCCGTCTTCTCCTTCTCCTCGTCGGTCATGACCATCGAGCGCCGCTCGGAGCCCATCATGACCTTGTCTTTGGCGAATTCGAAGTCGTCCATGGTGACGAGGCGCTTGTCAGCCCGGGCCGCGGCCAGGGCCGCTTCGTTCACCAGGTTGGCAAGGTCGGCGCCTGAGAAGCCCGGCGTCGAGCGCGCGATGTTGCGCAGGTTGACGTTGGGGGCCAGCGGCACCTTGCGCGCATGAACCTGCAGGATCTTTTCGCGGCCCTTGATGTCGGGATTGGTGACTACAACCTGGCGGTCAAAGCGGCCGGGACGCAGCAGCGCCGGGTCCAACACGTCCGGGCGGTTGGTCGCGGCGATCAGGATCACGCCTTCGTTTGCCTCGAACCCGTCCATTTCGACCAGCAACTGGTTCAGCGTCTGTTCCCGCTCGTCGTTGCCGCCGCCATAGCCGGCGCCGCGGTGGCGACCGACCGCGTCAATCTCGTCGATGAAGACGATGCAGGGCGCGTTCTTCTTGGCCTGCTCGAACATGTCGCGGACACGGGATGCGCCCACACCGACGAACATCTCAACAAAGTCCGAGCCCGAAATCGTGAAGAACGGCACGCCCGCTTCACCCGCGATCGCGCGGGCCAGCAGCGTCTTACCCGTACCCGGGGGGCCCACCAGCAGCGCGCCCTTGGGAATTTTGCCGCCCAGGCGGGAGTACTTCTGCGGATCCTTCAGAAATTCGACGATTTCTTCCAGCTCTTCCTTGGCTTCGTCGATCCCGGCAACGTCGTCAAACGTCACCTTGCCCGAACGTTCGGTCAGCAGCTTGGCCTTGGATTTACCGAAGCCCATGGCACCGCGACCGCCGCCCTGCATTCGGTTCAACATGAAGAACCAGAAGCCGATCAGCAGTAGCATCGGCAGCAGATAGAAGGACAGCATCGACAGGAAGCCGCGCTCCTGCGGCTCGACCTCTACCTCGACCCCCTGGTCGATCAGGTCTTTGGTGATGTCGGCGTCAAACGGGCGCACGGTAGTGTAGCGGCGGCCGTCAGAGGTGCGTACTTCAACGTTTTCGCCGTCGATGTTCACGCGCTGAACATCGCCGCGCTCAACCATCTGCATGAACTCGGAATATTTCAGTTTAGCGCTGCGTCCGCCGTTTGAACCGTCTTGCAGAACGCTGAACAGCGTCACCATCAAGAGGATCAAGATCCCCCAGAAAACGAGGTTTTTTGCATTACCCAAGGCTGGCATCCTTTATGATCATGCCTGCGGGGGCCTATACCCCACCTGCAAGGATAGATAGGGGCGACTTAGCGCGAGTTAAGGGCGAAAGCCATGCCTATCGCGTCGCTGATGCCGCAGGTTCGGGTTCGATGTGGACCTGCGCGGCATTGCGTTTTGTGTCGATCAGACAGCCAGCCAGGCTGGCGCGGAACAGTTCGGCACTGCAGATCCGGTCGTAGAGGGGCGCGAGAGACCGGTGCCGGGGCCGGTAAGGGTTGCCACCGATATCGCACAGAACAGTGGCCAGCACCCGCAGGGCTGTGTCCTGCGGCGCCCGGGCTAGGGCCTGGCGATCAAAGCAGACGGTGCCTTGGGGTGCCGGAAGGTTCGCCTGGGCCAGAAGGCTGTCCGCTGCCTGATCCAGCACCTGGGCCTGGCTGCGCAACACGTTGGCGGTGGTGGCTAGCCCCTCAACACTGATGCCCAGATCACACAGCGACTCCAGTGCCTTGCGCGCCTTGATCCGGCCGAACTGCAGGTCGTCATTGCTGGGATCGTCGATCCAGGGGACCCCCTGCGCGGTTAGCCAATCACGCAGCGCCGCACGCCGCACGCCCAGCAAGGGACGCACCCAGCGGATGCCGTGACGTTCGGTGGCTGCCTCCATTCCCGCCAGACCAGAGGCGCCCGACCCACGTGCCAGGCGCATCAGCACTGTCTCGGCCTGGTCGTCCATGGTGTGGCCCAACAGGACCGTGCTGAGACCGCGCTGCCGCGCCCAATTGGTCAGCGCGTCATACCGGGCATTGCGCGCGCGCGCTTGCAGATTGGGCCCACCTTCCAGACCTGCCAGCTTCACAATGGTGTGCTTGAGATCGAGGGTCTGGCAGTTTTCGGCGACTTGGGCGGATTCATCAGCCGATTCCGGTCGCAGCCCATGATCAATGGTGGCCGCCTGAAGCCGACCACGAAGGTGCTCTAACGCCAGGTGCAGCAACGCCGTCGAATCGCTGCCGCCCGAAACCGCGATGCCGATGTTGCCACCCGCAGGCAGGCTTTGCAGTTCTTGGCGCGCGGCGGCTAGGGCAGAAAGTAGAGGATCATCCACAGGTCAGGCGGTCAGCCTCGGCATCCGCTTGGCCGACCAATCCGTCGGGTGCACTGGGGAACTGAGCCCGCACCTGCCGCAGTGTTGTACAGGCCTCGTTCAATTGGCCCAGACGTCCCAGCGCCACGCCAAGCTTGAACAGATTGTGCGGCGCGCGTGGACCCTGCGGCATGGTCTGATAGCCGTCCAGATATGCCTTGGCCGCCTCGGCAAAGGCGCCGCGGACGAACCGGCTTTCGCCCAGCCAATAGAACGCATCGCCGGTCAGGGGGCTGTTCGGATAGCTCCCGAGGAAGCGGATCAGCCCGTCCTCGGCCTGGTCAAAGCGCCCCTGCTGGACGTCGTTCACGGCACGGTCGAAGTCGCCCTGCTCGCTGACCGAAGTTGCCGCCACCTGCACGCTGGCGCCCGATCCTGCCGGCGCGATGCCCGGGGCCAAACCGCCCACCTGCGGGGTCTGTCCCAATTGGCTAAGATCGCCACCCTCCAGCTCGGTTAGGCGAAACTCGATATCGCCAAAACGCCGGGTCGCGTCTTCCTGGATGCGCGCGATTTGGGCCTGCATGCGCTCGACCTCGGCGGTCAGGCGGCGAAGCTCACCTTCGATCGCGGACAGATCGCCGCCTGCCACTGGTGCTCGCTGGGTTGTCCCGGCGCCCGTGGCGCCTGCGACGCCGAGGCGCGCCCGGATGTCGGCCAGTTCAGCGTCCAGTATATCCAGGCGATAGCGCAGATCTTCAGGCGACGAGCTGCCCTGCCAGGTCTGTGCCACGGCAGCCGGGCTGATCAGCAGTGCCCAGACTGTCCCCACAGCCGCAAGGCGCCACATGGGGCGAAGTCCAGTAAGGGTCAACATGGGCGGCCTCCTGTCGGTGATCTGCGGGGCACAGGCGCCTCTTGTGGCGCCTGTGCAGTGTTGATCCGGCGCGTCAGCTGGTGGGCGCACCCACCACGACACTGACGCCGCGGCGGTTCTGGCTCCAGCTGGATTCGTCCGACCCCAGGGCCACGGGACGTTCTTTGCCGAAGGTCACAGCGCGCAGGCGGGTGGCATCAATGCCCTGGCCAATCAGGAACTGGCGCACCGAATTGGCCCGTCGCGCCCCCAGAGCCAGATTGTATTGCCTGGTGCCGCGCTCGTCGGCGTGCCCTTCGATGGTGACCGACGAGCCGGGGTTCGACTGAATCCATTGTGCCTGGCGTTGCAGAGTCGCCCGCGCCATCGGGGTCAGATCGTGCCGCGCTGTATCGAAGAACACCCGGTCGCCCACAACCTGGTTGAAGTACTCGACCGTGTTCGGCGCCGGGCCGCCGGGGTTGACCGGGCCGCCACCGCCAGTGGCAACAGGCGCTGTTTCTTCCGAGGCGCAGCCGGCTGCAGCCAGCGCCGCCGCAACGACAAATGCGGTAATGAGCTTCATGGCGGGTCTCTCCTAGCCTGTCTCACTTGTCTCCCCCCGGAGGACATCCCCCGCGGAGTATTTCAGCCAGCCCCAGCACGTGCAAGGCCGGGGGCGGCCGCCTCTTCTAGTTGCGCAGCGGCGACCACGACGGATCCGACGCCGCGCCCGGCGTGGACACCCGCCGCAGGTTTCGGCCTGTAACGTCGATCGACATGATCTGCGCCGCGCCCTGTGCCCCTGGCGTCTCCCGGTAGAACATCAGCACCCGCCCGTTCGGGGCGAATGTTGGACCTTCGTCCAGGAAGCTGGTGGACAACAATCGCTCATCCGAGCCATCGGGCCGCATCACACCGATGTGAAAACGTCCGCCGATGATTTTGGTGAAGGCGATCAGATCCCCCTTTGGCGACCAGATCGGGGTGCCGTAGGATCCCTGGCCAAAGCTGACCCGCCGCCCCTCGCCCCCAAACGCCGACATCACGTAAAGCTGCTGGCGGCCCGAGCGGTCGCTTTCAAAGACGATCTGGCTACCATCCGGGCTGTAAGAGGGCGATGTCTCGATCCCGGGGCTGCGCGTCAGCCGCCGCCGGCTGCGGTTGCTGAGATTCATGGCATAGAGATCGGTGTTGCCATTGATTGACAGCGAGAACACAACCTCGGTCCCGCTGGGCGAGAATTGGGGCGAGAACGTCATGCCCGGGAACGATCCCAGCCGCTCTTGCTGGTTCGTCTCGATATTCATCAGGAACACCTCGGGCGCCCCGGAATTGTACGAGATGTAGAGGATCTCCTGCCCATTGGGTGAGAAGACCGGCCCCAGCACCAGCCCGGCATTGCCGGTCAGAAAGGTCACATTGGCGCCGTCCTGGTCCATCAACGCAAGGCGCTTCTGGCGATCCCCTTTGGGTCCTGATTCTTGGACGAACACCACACGGCTGTCGAAGTAAGGGCCTTCGCCGGTGATGGGCATGTAGACCCCATCCGAGATCTGGTGGCCCACCCGGCGCCAGTCGGCGGGATCGGCCAATATCTCTTTGCCGGACAGCTGCTCTTCGGCGCCCGTGTCGAAAACCCGGAACTGGGCGACCAGACGCCCGTCATCGGCCTGCGCAACCTGGCCCGTGACCAGCACAGCCGCATTGATCGCACGCCAGTCCGCGAACTGAGGCACTCGGTCAAAGTCGGTGACCTGGGCGATATGCGCGGTGCGGGGCACAATCTGAAACAGGCCCGAGCGTTCCAGGTTCGCTTCGACAATCGCACGGATCTCTGATGCCCTTGGTCCCAGATCGTCCGGTGCCAGGAAGGTCGCGATGGCGATCGGGACCGGGGCAAAGTTGGGGTCCGAAATGTCGATCAGCGGCTCACCATCGATCTCCTGCCCCTGGGCGGTCGGTATCAGCGTCCACGCAGCAGCGGTGACAGCAAGCACAAGGGCCATAAGGGCCCGGCTGATCGTGATCATGACATCCTCTCCAAACCCGTGACTGAAAAGCGGAAGTTCAGCACTTTCCAGCGTTGGTACTTATCTGCGGGCAGGCGTTGGAACTCGCCCGCCGCGGCGGCCCGGATCAGCGCCCGACGACCTGCCTGGAAAAGCGCCCGTTGCGAGGCAGTATTGCCGCCCTCGGCGCTGCGTTGTTCGGGCTTGCCGTTCAGCGAGCCATCCTGGTTCAGGCGGACCCGGATAATTACCTGCAGTGACCGGTCGGATTGGTCGCCCGCGTAGACATAATAAGGCTTGATAGCGAGGCGCAACGCATTGCGCTCGCCCCGGGTCAGACGCGCCGCAAACTCGGATTGCGAACCTCCCGCCTGCTGGTTGGGCGTTGGCTGCTCCTGAGGGTCGGGCTGCTGTTGGCGGCGCTGCGCTTCCTCGGCCGCGCGTGCGGCCCGGGCGGCGGCTGCCAGTTCGGCATCGCGTGCCACGGGGATCGCTGCCTCCTGCGGGGCTGGACCCTGCGGCGCTTCGGGTTGCGCTTCCGCAGTTGCTTCGGGTTCTGGTTCCTGTTCGGGTTGCGGCTCCGGCTCGCTTTCGGCCACGGCTTCCGGGTCGGGCGTTTGCGGTGCCTCCGGCGTTTCCTCGACCGGTTCGGGCTCTGGCTCGATCTGGGGGGGCGCCTGCGGTTTATCGGCCGGTGTCGGCGGGGCCAGCGATTGCAAGGGCATCACCGGTTCCGTCGCAGCGGGGCTTTCGGGGGCGGCGGCCTGGCGGTCCAGCGGATCGGGAGAGGGGATCTCGGCGATCGAGGGCAGCTCGGGCTCGGTCGGTACCGGGGTCGGCGGGGGGCGACGCTGGATGATCGGGCGTTCCGGCGTCTCGTCGGGCGCCTCCGCCTCGGTCAATACCGGCAGCTCGTCGGGTGCCGCCAGATCGGTCAGCTGATCTGGCGTCTCGGGCACGCTGGTCCCGTCCGCCGGGGGGGCCAGATCCGCCGGGCCTTCGGATTGGACAATCGGGGCCGTGGAAAGGGCGGCTTCGAAATCCTGGCCGTCTACCATCTCGATTTCGGTGACGGTAAAAGGCATGGGCTCGGCGGCCTTGAACCAGTCAAAGCCGACCACCGCCGCGACGACCAGGGCGGCGTGCAGCCCGCCTGATATCGTGGCGCCCGTGCGCATACGCTATTCCGCCCTCGGCTGGTCGTGGATGAAGCTGATCCGCCGGAAGTTCGCGTTCTGCAGGATCGCCAGCACCCGCTGCACATAGCCATGGGTCAGCGTGTTGTCCGCGCGGAAGAAGACGCGGTCGCCGTCCTGTCCGCGCGCCTCGCGGATGGCCGTCAGCTTCTCCTGCAAGCTGTCAATCGCCTGGGGTTCGCGCTGCAGATAGATAACGCCGTCGGCATCGATGCTCAGCACCAGGGGCTCATCCTCTTGCGTCGGCAGGGCCGCGGCATTGGTCTTGGGCAGGTCCAGCGGTACGCCGGTCGTCAGCAGTGGCGCTGCCACCATGAAGATGATCAGCAACACCAGCATCACGTCCACAAATGGCGTGACGTTGATCTCGGACATCGGGCGTGCCCCGCCACGCCGGCGGCGCCGGTTGCCGCCACTGCCAGAGCGGGGCTGCAGCGACGCCCCCATCAGGCGGCCTCGCCCTTCGGGCCGCGGCGATCAATCTGGCGGGCCAGGATGGTTGAAAACTCGTCCGCAAAGTTCTCCAGCGCGCCGGTCAGGCTTTCAGCCTCGCCGATCAGCCGGTTATAGGCCATCACCGCCGGGATCGCCGCCAATAGGCCCAAGGCTGTGGCCAACAGCGCCTCGGCTATGCCGGGGGCGACCACGGCCAGGTTAGTGTTCTGCTGCGTGGCGATCGACTCGAACGAGTGCTTGATCCCCCAGACCGTCCCGAACAAGCCCACGAACGGCGCAACCGACCCGACCGAGGCCAGGAAGGTCAGGCGGCTGTTGATCTTTTCGGATTCCCGCGCAATGGCCACGTTCATCGCCCGATCGACGCGCTGCTGCGTGCCGGGCATCAGTCCGCTATCCCCAAAGCTTTTGCGCCATTCGGTCATGCCGGCCACGAAGACCCGCTCGATCGGAGCCCGTGCCTTGCCCGAGACACGGTCGAACAGATCATCCAGCGGCTGACCCGACCAGAAGCCGTCCTCGAAACGCGAGGCCTGACCGCGCAGCCGCGAGAACACGAACCACTTCTCGATGATGATGGCCCAGGACCAGAACGAGCCCAGCACCAGGATGATCATAACCGCCTGCACGACGAAAGTCGCCTGCAGGAACATGCCCATGACCGAAAAGTCCGGCGCTTCGCCCGGGACCGCAACGGGACCACCGCCCGTAATACTTTCCAGATCCGCAACGACCGGGCCCGCATCGCCGGTTGCCGCCTGGGCCACCACCAGGGCGCCCATTCCTATGCCTGCCAGCGTGATCATCTCACCGACCTGTCCTGTCCTGCTCGATGGACGCGCTCGGCCGCGTTTCGCGACTCTTTTGCGCCTCCGAGCCCTTTATGCGCGATCCCGCAGCAAAATGCGACCATTCGCTTTGACGTTTGACATCGTGTGCACCTTGGCGGCGTTCAAGAATTTCTGATCGTCTGCACGAGAAATGCACGTCTCTCCGTCGCTGATGGTGTCAATTGGGGCGTCGAAGCGCTGGCGGTGACGCGACCTGGAGGGCGCATGTGCTGTGCCCCTTTGAAAGCAGGGAATCAGAAGCGCCCAAGGGGTCCGCAAGGACCTAACGCCATTAATCCCCACCCATTGCGGCCAGCCCGGCCCGCACGTCCGCTGGCAACCGCGTGGGGCGACCTTCCAGTGTCATCGCGGCAATGGTGATCTTGGCATCCAGCAGCACGTGGCCATCGCGCAGGATGCGCTGAGCCATGCAGGCTGAGGCACCCTTGACCCAATCGGCCCGCGTCTCGACCACCAGCACATCGTCGAATCTGGCGGGCGCGAAGTAGTCCGCCTCGACCCGGCGTACGACAAAAACGGTGCCCGCCTCCTTCAACGCGATCTGGTCAACGCCCAAATCCCGCAATGCCTCGGTCCGGCCACGCTCCAGGAATTTCAGGTAGTTGGCATAGTAGACCACGCCGCCGAAATCGGTGTCCTCGTAATAGACCCGTACGCTGATTTGATGCATTGCGCTTTCCTCGACGCCGGGCCAACCTTGGCACATCCCAGCCGCAGGAGGACTACCATGGCCGCCGACGGAAGCCGAGAGCCCAGCCCGAACTCCCCCAGTCACGTCTTTCCCCGCCACATGCGGACGAACCTGCCCACGGTCGCGTCCGGCAACGGGGTCTACCTGACCGACAAGACGGGCAAGACCTATCTGGACGGCTCTTCCGGGGCGGCGGTTTCCTCGATCGGGCATGGTGATCCAGACGTGATCGCCGCGATCAAAGCGCAGCTGGACGACATCGCTTTCGCCCACACCGGATTCTTCACGTCGGAACCGGCCGAGCAATTGGCCAGTGTCCTGTCCGACCGGGCGCCCGGCGATCTGGAACACGTCTACTTCGTCTCCGGTGGGTCCGAGGCGGTCGAGGCCGCGCTGAAGCTGGCACGCCAGTACCATCTGGAGAACGGCCAACCGCAGCGCACCAAGCTGATCGCCCGCAAGCGCAGCTATCACGGCAACACGCTGGGCGCGCTGGCGGCCGGTGGCAGCCCGTGGCGCCGCGCGCAGTTCGAGCCGCTGTTGATCGACGTCGCCCACATCGATCCACCGTTCGCCTACCGCTTGCAGGACGAGGGCGAGGATGACGAAGCCTTCGCGCTGCGCATGGCCGACAAGCTGGAGGAGGAGCTGCAGCGCCTGGGCCCCGAGACCGTCATCGCCTTTATCGCAGAGACGGTGGGCGGTGCCACGGCCGGTGCCATCCACGGCCCGCCCAGCTACCTGCAGCGCATCCGCGAGATCTGCGACCGCCACGGGGTGCTGTTGATCCTGGACGAGGTGATGTGCGGCATGGGGCGCACGGGACACCTCTTTGCCTGCCAGGAGGACGGCGTGGTCCCCGACATCGTCTGCATCGCCAAGGGGCTGGGCGGCGGCTATCAGCCGATCGGCGCCATGATCTGCCGCGACCACGTCTACCAGACGATCGAGCAGGGCACGGGCTTCTTCCAGCATGGTCACACCTATATCGGCCACCCGACCGCATGTGCTGCGGGTCTGGCGGTGATGGGCAAGATGACGGGATCCAGCACTGGAGAGACGGGTGGGCTGGTCGCGCGCTGCCACGCCCAGGGCGAGAAGCTGACGGCCGCCTTGCGCGAACGCTTTGGCCAGCACGCCCATGTGGGCGATATCAGGGGCCGCGGTCTGTTCCGGGCGTTGGAGTTCGTGGCCGATCGCGAGACCAAGCAACCCTTCCCGGCTGAAAAGGCCGTGGCGGCGACCCTGAAGAAGGCAGCGCTGGAGGCTGGCCTGATCTGCTATCCGATGCCGGGCACCATCGATGGCAAGCGCGGCGACCATGTGCTGTTGGCCCCGCCCTTCATCATCACAGACGCGCAGATCGGTGAACTGGTGGACAAGCTGGCCATCGCGGTCGACAAGGCCACCGCCTAAGCGGGTTCAGTCTGCGGCGTTCACTGTGGCGTTGACGGCGTCCAGCAGGATTTGGGCGACCATCACGTCCAGATGGCCGCCGCCGCCGTTCTTGTAGACGGTGATCTCATCGGCAGTCCGGCGACCGGGATGCTTGCCCTGCGCCAACTGAAAGGCATCGGCAAGCACTGCGTCCGGGGTGATCTGCCCGCTGGCCAGCGCTGCCTGGATCTCGCCGCCCTTTTCCAGCGCCATCCACCGGCTGTCGACAAAGATCGATCCCGTGACCAGGGCAACCGCGTCGCATTCGAGCATGTCGGGCCGGAAACTGCCCACCAGATCCAGATGCGTGCCAGGTTTCAACCAGGCGCCCCGGATCAAGGGGTCGGTCGCCATGGTGGCGCAGCTGATCACATCCGCCCGGCAGGCCGCCGCCTCAAGATCGTCGATGGCGGTGACTGAAACGCCTGGGATATTCAACGTGCCCCCCAGTGATTTGGCCCGCTCGGGGCTGCGGTTCCAGATCGCGACTTCCCGGATCGTTGGCCGCGCCGTCAGATGCGCTTGAATCAGATGCGGCGCCATGGCCCCCGCGCCCACCATCAACAGGCGCTCCGCCTGTGCTGGCGCCAACCAGGTGGCGCCCATCCCGCTATCGGCGGCGGTCTTGCGCACCGTCAGGGCCGTGCCATCAATCACACCCAGCGGGCGCCCATCCGCCCCATCAAACAGCACGACTACTGCGTGGATCGAGGGCAGGCCTGACCCGTTCCTCTCGTTCTCGGGGAACACGGTTGCTAGCTTGGCCCCCAGGGCGCGCCCCCGCTGCCAGGCGGGCAGCACCAGGAAGTTGTCCACACCGTCCCCGTCCCCAGAGGATGGCTGATCGAACACCGTTTCCATCCGCGCATCCACGTCGGCACGGTGCGCCTGGATCAGGGCCGGGATCAGGCGCGCATAGGGCAGGTGCGCGTGGACCGCCTGGGCATCGATCATCTGCATTGGAAACGTCCCACTCCCTGCGCCCGGGCCTTTGCCCACGCCCCGCGACAGGGTAGACCCAATCCCAGCTCCGGAACATGCCAATCTGGGCAGAGCATGGCAGGACAGGGCAGGGCAGGGCAGTTAGGGAAGGGACGCACAGCATGAGCACGCAGCACCGCGCAGGCATTATCGGCCTTGGGATCATGGGCCGGCGGTTGCTGGAGCATATGGGCCGCCATGCCCAGTTCGCGCCCGGACCGCTTTGGGATCCGTCTGATGCCGCCTGCCAGGCCGCGGCCCAGATGGTACCTGGCAGCCATATCGCCCCCTCGCCTGAGGCCGTGATCGCCGATTGCGACGTGGTCTACCTGGCCTGTCCACCGGTGCCGCGGAAAGCCTATGCCCTGGCGGCGGCCGCGGCGGGCAAGGCCGTCTTCCTGGAGAAGCCGCTAGGGGTCGACGTGGCGGAAAGCCGGGATCTGGTCACCCGGCTGCAGGCGGCTGGCGTGGCGGCCGCGGTGAACTTCACTCAGGCTGCCGGGCAGGCCCTGGCGACGATTACGGGTGATGCGGGCATGGGTGCGCCCGAGGGCATCGACATCGTGGTCACCTACCCGAAGTGGCCGCGCGACTGGCAGGTCGAGGCTGACTGGCTGCGCTTTGCCGACGAGGGCGGCTATACGCGAGAGGTGATCTCGCACTTCCTGTTCTTCTCGGCCCGCTGTCTCGGCCCGTTGACCCTGAAATGGGCGCGGGCGAGCTACCCGTCTGACCCTGCGTTGTGTGAGACGGCGATCGCCGCGCGGCTGGAAAATGCCGATGGCATCCCGGTCTCGGTCTTCGGGACCTGTGGGGGTTTGCAACCCGACCGGCAAGAGATGACAATCAAGGGCACTGACCGTTCCTATCGCGTGGCCGAATTCCACCTGTTGTCCATGTCCGATGGCGGCCCGTTCGCCGAGGTCTATCCCGCGCCGGACGATCCCCGCGCGGTCAGCCTGAAGGCGCAGCTGGATGGGCTGGCCGCGTGCATGGCCGGGCAGCCGCATCCGCTGGCCACAACTGAGGAGGCGCTGGCCGTCCAAGAACTGGTGGAGGCAATGCTGGCCCGGTAGCGGCGGGCGACAGAGCGGGTCAGCGACAGCTTACTGCCAGGCATCGCAGGGCGCGCGCCATACCGTTCCACTGCACGAAACTTCATTGACGAAATTTTTCCTTCACCTTCCTTCGGCGGCCTTGGCTGACCGCGAAACTTCACCGGCCCGGGAAAAGCTTCACGTTCCTTCATGCACGCCGCGGCGCCAGATGAAGGAGAGTGAAGGTGAGGGACTACGCGGGTCTTGGTGGTGGCCAGATCCGGCCTGATCAGACCTGACGCTCGATCATCATTTTCTTGATCTCCGCGATGGCCTTGGCGGGGTTCAGACCCTTGGGACAGGTCTTCGCGCAGTTCATGATCGTGTGGCAGCGGTACAGGCGGAACGGGTCTTCCAGGAAGTCTAAACGCTCTCCCGTGGCCTCATCGCGACTGTCGATCAGCCATCGATAGGCGTGCAGCAGGGCCGCTGGGCCCAGATAGCGATCGCCGTTCCACCAGTAGCTTGGGCACGAGGTCGAGCACGAGGCGCACATCACGCATTCGTACAGGCCGTCCAGCTTTTCGCGGTCCTCGATGGCTTGGCGCCATTCCGTCCCAGGCTCGGGGCTTTTTGTCTCCAGCCACGGCATGATCGAGGCGTGCTGCGCGTAGAAGTGCGTCAGGTCGGGGATCAGGTCCTTCACGACCGGCATGTGCGGCAGGGGGTAGATCTTGACGTCGCCTTTGACCTCGTCAATCCCGTAAGTGCAGGCCAGCGTGTTGATCCCGTCGATGTTCATGGCGCACGAGCCGCAAATACCCTCGCGGCACGAGCGTCGGAACGTCAGCGTGGGGTCGATCTCGTTCTTGATCTTGATGATCGCGTCCAGGATCATCGGCCCACAGGTGTCGAGATCCACAAAGTACGTGTCGACACGCGGGTTTTCGCCCGTGTCCGGGTCCCAACGATAAATTCTGAACGTTTTCAGACGTGTAGCGCCGTGCGGCTTGGGCCATGTACGGCCCTTTGTAATCCGCGAATTCTTGGGAAGCGTCAGCTCAACCATTCTCTACTCCGGCGCGTACCATGCCGCTGGAACTGTGCGCGGCATTTCCATTTTCCATCGGGCGTTCCGTCGCATTCAAACGGCGCCAGTAGCGCGTGTCCACGCGATATTCTGACGCCAGTAGCTGGGCCAGTCTTTCTGGGCTGTCATTGGCGATGTCAAATTCCAAAAAGCGATCTGTTCGGCCGCGGAAATGCTCGCGCACCTCTGCGGTGTGGGCCTGCATTTCTTCTCGCCAGATCTGGGGCAGATCTTCCGGCGTACAGTGAAGGGCCGCGGCGTATTGCTGGGCGAATTTGCCCTGGCGATGCCTAAGTCGTGAGCGAATCCAATCATCGACTGGGCGCGTGTTCAGGATGAAATACGCATCAGGATAGGTTGCGTCGAATTGGCGGAACAGCCGACAACCTTCGAATGCCAAACGCGGCGTGGTCATCGCCATGTCACAGAACGCGGTGTAGTCATCCATCCCCGATAGCAACGGCCGGCCCAGGCTGAAGTTGCTGGCAAGCATCCGAGGCAGGATGCGCCCACCGGCCCGATCACGATAATGCAGTGTGGCAATGTTTGCCTTTCGCAGCAGGAAAGCCAGCGACGTCGTCCCGCATTTGTTGAAGCCGATGATCAGGATCCGGGGTTTCACGGTTTGGTCCCGATAAAGATCTTCTCGCCACGCTGCAGGGCATAGCGGGCGGCGTCGGGCTCCAGCGCGGTAAACTCGGACATCCGGAAGCCGGGGCGGGCAAATCGTTCGCGAATATCTCGGCCGTACCAGCGTAGATGATCAGCATCGCCATAGTGGCGTTGGCGAAGCGCGGGCGTTGTCAGGGCAGGGTCTTCATAGGTGCGATCGAAACCCTCGATCATCGGGACCGTGATCACGGCCTGGCCGCCCGGTTTCAAAACACGAAAGATCTCGGCAAAGGCGGCTTCATCGTCCACGTGCTCCAGCACATGGTTGGCCAGCAGCATGTCGTATGACTCGTTCGGCAGATCCATGGCGGTAAGATCCAACCGGAGTTCGAATTTTTCGTTGATATCAGCGGTCTGATATGCGGCCCCACGGCGGTCGAATTCAGTGCGGACCCACGCTTCTGCCGCGAAATGAACCACTTTGGCCCTCGCAGGCAGCTGCATCTGGCGGTCCATCCACAATTTCAGCAGCCGATGGCGCGGACGGGAATCACAGCTAGGGCACAGAATGTCGGGCTTGTGCTTATGTGGTGAGAACCGACCCCTATAACCACAGATCGGGCACGTCCGGTCATTATCCCGTGCCGCCAGGTCCCGCATGTAGTCGACGGATTTCTGAGCCCGCTGCTCCAGAATAGCGGCAATCTCTTCCGCGTCACGCTCACCGGGAGGGCACCAACGGCTCATATCAGGTGCGACAAGTCAAAGGCGGCGCCCAAGCCTGGGCGCCGGCAGGCATGTCAGTAAACACGCGCCTTCGGGGCGATCTTCGCCGGGTCGATACCGCCGCTGTTGTGTGGCGTCAGCGGGTCAAGCACGACGGCGCGATAGTCGATTTTGACTTCACCATTGATCCACGCCAGCGAGTGCTTGCGCCAGTTCTCGTCATCGCGGTCGGGGTAGTCCTCGTGCGCGTGGGCCCCGCGGCTCTCCTTACGTGCTTCGGCTGAATAGACGGTCGCAAGCGCGTTCGGCAGCAGGTTGGACAGCTCCAGCGTCTCCATAAGGTCCGAGTTCCAGACAAGGGAGCGATCTGTGACGGCGACGTCGTCGAACTGCTTGTAGACCTCGCTGACCTTGTCGCAGCCTTCCTTCAGCGTGGCTGAGGTGCGGAACACAGCAGCGTCCTCCTGCATCGCTTTCTGCAGGCTGGCACGGATGTCCGCTGTGGCCGCCGCACCCTGGGCGTGTCGCAGGCCGTCGAACCGATCCATCGCGCGCTCGACCGAAATGCGGTTCATATCCGGAGTCGGGCTGTCGGGATCGACGATCTCGCCTGCCTTGATTGCGCAGGCGCGGCCGAAGACCACCAAGTCCGTCAGCGAGTTAGAGCCCAGCCTGTTCGCCCCATGAACGCTGGCACAGGCGGCTTCGCCTGCCGCCATCAAGCCCGGCACCATGGTGTCCGAGCCGTCGTTGTGGTCGACAACTTCGCCCCAGTAATTGCACGCAATCCCGCCCATATTGTAGTGCACAGTCGGCAGCACCGGGATGGGCTCGCGGGTCACGTCGACCCCTGCGAAGATGCGCGCGCTTTCCGAGATACCGGGCAGGCGCTTGGCCAGGACATCGGGCGGCAAGTGGTTCAGGTTCAGGTGGATGTGATCGCCGTCGCGGCCAACACCACGACCATCGCGGATCTCCATCGTCATGCAGCGGCTGACCACGTCGCGGGAGGCCAGATCCTTATAGGTCGGCGCATAGCGCTCCATGAACCGCTCGCCCTCGGCATTTGTCAGATAACCGCCCTCGCCCCGGGCACCTTCGGTGATCAGGCAGCCGGCGCCATAGATGCCGGTGGGGTGGAACTGCACAAACTCCATATCCTGCAACGGCAGACCAGCGCGGGCGACCATGCCGTTACCGTCACCCGTACACGTGTGCGCCGAGGTCGCCGAGAAATAGGCGCGCCCGTACCCGCCGGTCGCCAGAACCACCATCTTCGCACTGAACCGGTGCATCGTGCCATCGTCCAGCTTCCAGGCAATGATCCCCTGGCACTGGCCGTCATCCGACATGATCAGATCGGTCGCGAAGTACTCAATGAAGAACTCGGCGTTCTGCTTCAACGATTGGCCGTAAAGCGTATGCAGAATGGCGTGGCCGGTCCGGTCGGCGGCCGCACAGGTGCGCTGTACCGGGGGGCCTTCGCCAAACTCGGTCGTGTGGCCACCGAAAGGACGCTGGTAGATCTTGCCTTCTTCGGTCCGCGAAAAGGGGACACCGTAGTGCTCCAGCTCGATCACTGCAGCAGGTGCCTCGCGGGCCAGATACTCCATCGCATCCATGTCACCCAGCCAGTCCGACCCCTTCACGGTGTCGTACATGTGCCACTGCCAATCGTCGGGCCCCATATTCTTAAGGCTGGCCGCGATGCCCCCCTGGGCCGCAACTGTGTGCGACCGGGTGGGGAATACTTTCGTGACGCATGCGGTTTTCAGGCCTTGCTCGGCCATGCCCAGCGTGGCGCGCAGACCGGCGCCACCGGCGCCGACCACGACTACGTCATACTTGTGGTCGATGAACTCGTAGGCAGCCATCTCGTTCCCTTGTCGCTCAATTCGTGAATGCGATCTTCAGTACTGCGAAGACACCCGCAAGGCCGACAGCGGCGCAGAACATCTGGTTGCCCAGAAGCAGCCCGGTCCGCCATGCCTTTTGGTGGATATAGTCCTCGATCACCGTTTGTAGACCCTGCATCAAATGATGAAAGCCCACGGCCAGAAAGAGGACGGCGACGATCGCGTTGAACGGGTTGGCATAGGCGGCCAACACCGCCTCGCGCCCTTCGCCCAGGTTCATGGCAAACGGCCATATCGCGATCATTGTCAGTGGCGTCAGTGCGACCGAAGAGACGCGCATTTGCCACCAATGGTGCGTGCCAGACCCGGCCGAGCCGTGTCCGCGCGCGGTGATGAACGGGGTTCGGTAGCTCATCCCTAATCCCTCAGCCCAGATACCAGATCACGGCCCAAACCAGGGCCGTCAGAACGCCGGAGCCCGCCAATACGGCCAGCCCCGACCACGTCACATTGTCCAAGTCGAACCCGTAGCCCATGTCCCAAACCAGGTGACGCACCCCGTTTAGCAGGTGATAAGCCAGCGCCCAGGTCGATCCAAGCAGCACAAGATAGCCCAACCAACTGGTTAGAAGGCCGTCGACGAATGCAAACATTTGGTCCGACGTTGCCGCAGCCAACAGCCAGCAAACTACCAGAGTCATGCCCAAAGTCAGCGCCACACCGGTCACCCGATGGAAGATCGATAAGCCCGAAGTGATCTGTGGGCGATAGATCGTAAGGTGGGGGGACAGCGGGCGGTTGCCCCGGTTCACATCTGCCATGGCGGCCTCTGGCTAGCTTGGTCAGCTTGGGTCGTAGTGCATCGGTACTTTAGAGCCCCCTAACAGGCGGCGCCAGTGTCATTGTTTCGCAGGCAAAGCGCCCGTGTTTGGTGCAGTGGCCTTGGAAGGACCAGCTTCTAGATAAATTATGGACGGCGCTGCGACGGTCATCTTTCACATGCCAAAAACATCACAAGTTTGGCATTCACCTCGGCCGCTGTGGACGCTAGTTTGGAACGAGATCAATTCTAAACTGTCGGTCAGGGTGAGTCGCCCGTCGGCGGTAGAACGCAGCAACCTGTAGGGAGCAACGATGGACGGCGATATCAAATGTCCCGTGATTCACACTGGATTTGGCGGGCGTGGTAACCGCGACTGGTGGCCCAACCAACTTAACTTGAAGATCCTGCATCAGAACCCGGCCGCCGGGAACCCGATGAACCCGGACTTCAACTATGCCGAGGCATTCAAGAAGCTTGACCTGAAGGCGCTGAAACAGGACCTGACGGCGCTGATGACAGACAGCCAGGACTGGTGGCCGGCCGACTACGGTCACTATGGAGGCCTTTTCATCCGGATGACCTGGCACGCCGCTGGCACCTATCGGACCGGCGACGGCCGGGGTGGCGCTGGCACGGGCATGCAGCGCTTTGCGCCGCTAAACTCCTGGCCGGATAACGGCAACCTGGACAAGGCCCGCCGCCTGCTGTGGCCGATCAAGCAGAAGTACGGCAACTCGATTTCCTGGGCGGATCTGCTGGTGCTGGCTGGCAATGTCGCCATCGAGTCGATGGGCGGTAAGACGTTTGGGTTCGGTGGCGGGCGCGAGGACGTCTGGGAGCCCGAGGAGGACACCAACTGGGGTGCCGAGACCGAGTGGCTGGCCCCGTCGGGTAACCCGAACAGCCGCTATTCGGGCGAGCGTAACCTCACCAGTGCTGATGCGGGTGCCTCCATGCTGGAAAACCCGCTGGGCGCCGTTCACATGGGGCTGATCTACGTCAATCCGGAAGGTCCGGACGGGAACCCGAACCCGCACGGGTCGGCGCACGACATCCGCGTGACCTTCGCCCGGATGGCCATGAACGATGAGGAAACGGTGGCTTTGGTCGCCGGTGGCCACACGTTTGGCAAGATGCACGGTGCGGGCAACCCGGCCCACGTTGGGACCGAGCCGGAAGGCGCTGCCATCGAGGCACAGGGCTTTGGCTGGATGTCGTCCTACAAGTCGGGCAAGGGCGGTGACACCATCACCTCGGGCCTGGAAGGCGCCTGGACGCCGAACCCGACGGCTTGGGATGACAAGTATTTCGACGTCCTGCTGAAGTACGACTGGAAGCTGGAGAAGAGCCCGGCTGGTGCCTGGGTCTGGACGCCGGAAAACCTGGCGGAAGAGGACATGGCCCCCGACGCGGCAGATCCTTCGAAGAAGGTGCCGATCTTTATGTCCACAGCGGACATCGCCCTGCGCGAAGATCCAGCTTACCGCAAGATCTCGGAAGACTTCCGCGACAACCACGAGAAGTTTCAGGACGCCTTTGCTCGGGCCTGGTTCAAACTTCTGCACCGAGACATGGGGCCGAAGGTCCGCTACCTGGGCGATGAAGTTCCGGAGGAGGACCTGATCTGGCAGGATCCTGTCCCAGCACCCGAGTATGTGCCGTCAGCCGATGAAATCGCGGCGCTGAAGGAGCATATCCTGACCACCGGCCTGTCAGTGCAGGAATTGGTCATGGCCGCTTGGGCGTCCGCCTCCACCTACCGTGGATCGGACAAGCGCGGCGGTGCCAATGGTGCCCGCGTGCGTTTGGCCCCGCAGAAGGACTGGGAAGCAAACGATCCGGCGCAGTTGGCCAAGGTGCTGAGCGCGCTGGAAGGTGTGCGAACAGCTTTCGGCAAGCCAGTCTCAATGGCTGACTTGATTGTGCTAGGCGGCTGCGCCGCCGTTGAGAAGGCGGCCAAGGATGCCGGCCACGACGTCACCGTGCCATTTACGCCGGGCCGTGGCGACGCCGTGGATGAACAGACCGATGCCGAAAGCTTCGCGCCTCTGGAGCCGCTGGCCGACGGTTTCCGGAACTACCTTTCCGGAGAGTTCAACGTCTCTGCGGAAGAACTGTTGGTCGACAAGGCCCAGCTGATCACGTTGACCGGGCCGGAAATGACCGTGCTGGTTGGTGGCATGCGTGCCCTGGGCGCGAACGCTGGCGGATCTAGCCATGGCGTACTGACGGACCGTGCCGGGCAGTTGACGAACGACTTCTTCGTCAACCTGCTGGACATGGGCGTCGAGTGGAAAGCCGATCCCGGTGCCGAGACGTTCCAGGGTGTGGACCGTGCCACAAGTGACGTGAAATGGACCGGCACTCGGGTCGATCTGGTCTTCGGATCGAATTCTCAGCTGCGTGCTTTGGCCGAGGTCTACGCCCAGGCTGACGCTGGCGAGAAGTTTGTGAACGACTTCATTGCCGCCTGGAACAAGGTGATGATGGCGGATCGGTTCGACGTCGCCTGATCTGAGGCCATTCATAAGTCGGGAGGGGCGTGCCATCGGTGCGCCCTTTTCGTTTGCGTCGCTAAGGCCGCGGAATACTCGGCTCATGACAAAGCTGCGGGGCCGCGGCACTGTGCGGACAGACATATCCAGCGAGTGCCCCGATGACCCGTCCAAATTTCCTTATGATCCAAGCCGATCAGCTGACCTCAACCGTGCTTAGCGCGTATGGTAACCCGTTGGCCAAAACGCCCCATATGGATGCGCTGGCGGCCCAGGGCACCGTTTTCCAGAACTCCTACTGTTCTTATCCCCTCTGCGGGCCGTCCCGTATGTCGATGATGACGGGTCGGCTGGCCAGCAGGATTGGGGCTTATGACAACGGGGCAGAGCTGCCCTCTACTATCCCTACGTTTGCGCATTACCTGCGTGCAGCCGGTTACCGCACGGCGCTATCTGGCAAGATGCACTTCGTCGGGGCCGATCAGCTGCACGGGTTCGAGCATCGCCTGACCACAGACATTTATCCCGGCGATTTCACTTGGACCGAAAACCTGGAGACCCGGGATGAGAAGAACCGATCGGATGACCGGGCCGTCACCTCTTGCGGGATCGCCGAGCGCACTGTGCAGCTGGACTATGACGAATTGGCCGTTTTCCAGGCGGAGCAGCATCTGTGGGACATTGCCCGCGCCCCTGCGCAACCATTTTGCTTGTTTGTCTCGCTGACGCACCCCCATGATCCCTATTACTGCCAGACCGAGCATTGGGAGCGCTATGCTGATACGCCGATCCCTTTGCCAACCGTGGGGCGCATGCCCTCGCAGGCGCGGGACCCGCTAACTCAGTACATTTTCGACCGCCACGCCCTCGACAAGGATTTCCCGGACGAGACCGTGCGACGGGCGCGACGGGCCTATCTGGGCTCGGTATCCTACGTGGATGACCAGGTTGGGCGCCTGATGGGGGTGCTGGCCCGCGCCGGACTGCAAGACGACACCATCGTGATCATTCTGGGTGACCACGGCGAAATGCTCGGCGAGCGCGGGATCTGGTTCAAACGCCATTTCTACGAGTGGTCCGCCCGGGTGCCAATGATCTTCGCAGGGCCAGGTGTCGCCACGGCTGCGCGCGCAGAAAACGTCACGCTGATGGATCTGGCGCCCACGCTGATGTCGCTGGCGGGCTGCGCTGACACTGCCGTCGAGCCAATGGAGGGCCGGGATCTGTCGCCCGCACTGTCTGGGGGGACAGGACCGGACGATTCTGCCGTGTCCGAAGTGATGTCGGATGGGTTGGCGGCACCGGTGTTCATGGTCCGGCGGGGGGCGATGAAATTGATATGGGGCGAAGAGCACCCCGCACAGTTATACGATATCACTAAAGACCCCAACGAATTACAGGATTTGGCCAACGATCCGGCCCACGTGGACATCCTCGACGCCCTGAAATCCGAACTTCTCACCATCTGGGATCCCGCCGACCTGCGCGCCCAGATCGACCTGTCCATCGCCCGCCGCCTTTTGATCCGCCGGGCCCACGGTGTCGGCACCCCGCCCAAATGGGATTACGTGGCCACCCCCGACGACCAGCGCTGGTGCCGGGCCGGCGAGGATTACACCGCCTGGTCCACTTCGATCTTGCCACCCCGGGGGTCCGACCCGCGGAATTAGGTTAATTTCTTCGCCATTGCTGCCTCGGGCAGTTTGACTCTGCGACCCTGCTGCTGACACAAATCCGTTGTGGAGCCGATGTACCGATCTTCAGAGCAATCTCACCAGGGGGTGTACCCATGAAACGACTATTACTGGCGACTGCGGCAAGCCTGTGCTTTGCCGCCGGCGCACACGCGGCCGACTGCCCGCCCATTACGTTGGGCGACATGCAGGGCGTCGCCGCCGGCGCCTACCCGCAGCAGTATGAACTTTCCGAGTTCCAGGAAGCGGCCAGCTGCACGCTGACCTTCCAGGAAAACCCTGAAATCGCCGGGCTGAACGGCGAGATCCAGGGCAACCCCGATCTGCCCCCGCTGTCCGAGCGTCTGCCGGCCGAGCCGCTGGTCGTCGTGCCCTACGACTCGATCGGCCAGTACGGCGGCACGCTGGACGCGCTGTCGAACGCCACGGAAGCCGGCACTTCGGACTTCCTGTCGATCCGGCACGTCAACTTCGTGCGCTTCTCGGATGACCTGAACGCGATCGTCCCCAATATTGCTAAAGGGTGGACCTGGAACGATGATTTCACTCATCTGACCTTCTTCCTGCGCGAAGGTCACAAATGGTCGGATGGCGCGCCGTTCACCGCCCATGACGTCAAGTTCTGGTACGATAATCTCAATTTCGACGAAAACGTCATCGCCAAGCCCAAGGACTTCTTGCTGGCTGGCGGCGAGAAGATGAACGTCGTCGTCGTCTCCGACACCGAAGTCCGCTTCGAAATGGCCGCGCCCAAGCCCGGCTTCCTGGCGCACTTTGCCAACAGCTACAGCCAGCCCTTCCAGCCCAAGCACTTCCTGGGCGCCTATCACCCGGCAATCAGCGACGATGCCGACGCCAAGGCACAGGCCCTGGGTTTTGAGAACGGCTACGCGCTGGTGAACTTCTATTTCGGCCAGTCGGACTGGACGGACACGCCGACGCCGATGCTGCGGGATGCGGCCCTGGCGGCGACGCTGCCCTATGCGACCCAGCCGACCCTGGAAAGCCACATCTATATCACCGACACGACCGAAGGCCGGACGCTGGTGGCCAACCCCTACTTCCACCAGGTCGATACGGCCGGCAATCAGCTGCCGTACATCTCGCGTCAGAACGAGGTCTACATCAACGAAAACGAGGTGCGGATCCTGAAGCTGGTCAACGGCGAGGTTGATTACAAGTCGCAGTCCGTTCAGCTGCCATCGGCGCCTCAGCTGCTGGAAGGCCAGGAATCGGGCGGCTACCGCATCTTCCTGAAACCTACCGTGGCCATGCCGGTCTTTGGCTTTAACGTCACCTCGGAAGACGAAGGCAAGCGCGCTGTCTTCAGCGATGTTCGGTTCCGTCAGGCAATGTCCATGGCCATGAACCGATCCGAGTTGAACGAAACCGTCTTCTTCGGCTTGGGCAGCCCCCAGCAGTACATCGGCTTCTCGCCGAAGCCGGAGTTCGTTGACGAAAAGTGGCTGAGCCACATGACCGACTACGATCCGGACCAGGCCAAGGCGCTGCTGGATGCAATCGGCATGGTCGACACCGACGGTGACGGCTTCCGCGAACTGCCGAATGGCGAGTCACTGACCCTGAACATCCAGTTCTCGACCCAAGGCATCAGCCAAGCGGTTGTCGAGTTCGTCGGCCAGAATTGGGCGGATGTGGGCATCGCGACCCAGGTCAAAGAGGTCACACCTGACGAGTATCGCTCGGCTCAGTCGGCCAACCAGCTGGACGTCATCATGTGGCAAAAGGGTCAGCCCGTTGCCATCGTGTTGGGTAATAACGAGCTGTGGGTGCCTCCCTACGAGAACTATTTCGGCAGCCGCGTTGGCATGCTCTGGGCCTCTTGGGTCGATTCTGGCGGGACCGAAGGCATCGAGCCACCGGCTTGGGCCACGGACATGATCTCGGATATCGAAGCGTTCCAACAGGCCGTTCCGGGCTCGGACGCGCAGGCAGCCCTGGGTGAAAAGCTGGCTGGCACCATGGCCGAGCAATTGCTGTTCATCGGCACAGTTTCGGCGCCGAACCCAATCTACGCCAAGAACGAGCTGCAGAACTTCACCGAGTTCAAAACCTGGTCCTACGAGTACTACCGCACGTACCCCTACCGGGGCACCCAGTGGTGGTTGGACGAGTGACGATCTTGGGGCGGGCTTCGGTCCGCCCCAACTTTTTTGCACGTGCGAAACGCCGATTGACATGGCGTGAAGCTGCCCGCACCGTGAGCGGGGGATCATAGAGGGGATCCAGCGTGCGCTTTCTGCAGTTCGCTCTGACACGGGCCTTCATGGCCATCGTGACGCTGATGACGGTGTCGCTGATCGTCTTCTCGCTGATGGAGATGGTGCCCGCCGACTGCGCCGAACGCTACGTCGCCTTCAAGAACACCCAGGGCAGCCAGATCACCCAGGCAGACATCGACGCCGAGCGGGTGCGGCTGGGTCTGGACCAGCCCTTCCTGGTGCGTTGGGGCAGCTGGATGGGCAACGTGTTCTTCCGCGGGGACTTTGGCGACAGCTGTATCCTGCGGGTCAGCATCAACGATCTGCTGGCCGATAAGTTTTGGATTTCATTGGGCCTTTGTCTGGCGGCGCTGCTGCTGGCTTATGCGATCGCGGTGCCAGTCGGTATCTATGCCGCGGCCTCACACAGCCCGTTCTTCAACAACTCGCTGCGCTTTGTCAGCTATCTGGGTCTGGCGATCCCGAACTTTCTGCTGGCGCTGATCCTGCTGATCTTGGTGGCGTCGTACTTCGATACGCTGTTGGTGGGGATCTTCTCGGCCGAGTTCCGAAACGCGCCCTGGAACTGGGACAAATTCGTCGATTTCATCAGTCGGGCCTGGTTGCCGATCTTCGTACTGGGCTGGTCGGCGACGGCCTTTGCGCTGCAGACGGTGCGCGCGCTGATGCTGGACGAGGTGGGCAAGCTCTACGTCACGGCGGCCGCGGCGCGGGGCATTACCGGGCGGCGGCTTTTGTGGCGCTATCCGGCGCGGCACGCGATGGGGCCGGTGATCAACTCGCTGGGGTTTGACCTCAATCGGATCTTCAACGAGCTGCCAGTTGTTGCGCTGATCCTGGTGCTGACCGAGGCAGGCGCGCTGCTCTACGAGGCGCTGGCGCGGTCGAATGACCAGCAATTGGCGGGGGCGATCATCTTCCTGCTGACCGCCTCGATCGTGTTCATCAACTTCATCACGGATATCGCGCTGGCGCTGTTCGACCCGCGCGTCCGCCGCGGCCTGATCGGGTAGGGAGGGGCGGCCATGACCACCACCACCGAGCCTTCCGCGGGCCTCACCGCCCCCCAAGGGAAGGCCGAAAAGGCCCGCGACCGCGCCAAGGAAGCCTATTTTACCGCCAGTCAGGGCCAGCTGGTCCGCGCGCGCTTCCGCAAGAACCGCACCGCCATGGTGGCGGCCTGTGTGCTGTTCGTGCTGATCCTGGCGGGCTTCTTCGCGCCGTTCCTCTCGCCCTACGACCCGACAATCGCTGGCCGCGATAAGGGCTATCTGAACGGCGCCCCGCAGATGCCCATGTTCTGCGACCACAACGGCTGTTCGGCGCGCCCGTTCCTGCACGGCGTGAAGATGGAACTGGACATGGCGACGCTGAGGCGCACGCCGGTCGTCGACATCGAAACCCGCCGCTACATCCAGTTCTGGGTGCAGGGATGGCAGTACAGCTACCTTGCGTTCGAGGTCGACCTGCCAGGCGAGACCTTCGACATGAAGTGGGACGGTATCACCTTCTCGACCCACGTATTCGGCATCGACGACGGCTTCGTGCACCTGTTCGGCACCGACGGCGAGGGCAAGGATCTGTTCAGCCGAACCCTCCATGCCATCTGGACATCGATGGCGGTGGGGACGCTCAGTGTGCTGATCGCCTTCGTTCTGGCGCTGATTATCGGCGGGATATCGGGCTATTTCGGCGGCTGGATCGATAGCGTCATCCAGATGATCACAGACGCCATCCGAACAGTTCCCGCGATCCCGCTATTCATGGCGATATCGGCAATCCTGTTCGAGTATGCACCAAGTATGACTGCTGAAACGCGGTTCTTCGTGATTGCATCGATACTTGGCTTAATCGGCTGGCCCACGCTCGCGCGTCGCATAAGAACTCACCTATTGGCAGAACGCAGCCAGGAATACGTGCTGGCCGCCCAGCTATGCGGCGCCTCGGCCAGCCATGTCATCCGACGTCACCTGCTGCCCAGCTTCACCTCGTACATCATCGTCGATTTGGTGATTTCATTCCCGTACATGGTGCTGTCTGAAACCGCGCTCAGCTTCATCGGCCTGGGCCTGAAGGACCCCGTCAACTCGCTGGGCGTGATGCTCAAGAACGTCTCAGAAGCGGACGTCCTGATGAACTATCAGTGGGAGGCGATCCCCGCCGTTTTCTTCGTCGTGCTGGTCCTGGCCTTCGTCTTCGTGGGCGACGGCCTGCGTGACGCCGCCGACCCCTATGGGGACAAACGATGAGCATGCCCCAGACGGCCCCCCTGCTGTCCGTGCGCGATCTGACCATCCGGTTCAAGACGGACGAGGGGCTGATCACCGCGGTCGAGAACGTCAGCTTTGACATCGCCCCTGGCGAAGTGCTTGGCTTGGTTGGGGAATCCGGCTCGGGAAAGTCGGTCACCGCCAAGTCGCTGATGCAGCTGAACGGGCGCAACACCGCCTACGATCCGGCCAGCCGTATCACCCTGCAGGTCCCCGATAAGCCGCCGCTGGAGGTGCTGTCCCTCAAACGCGAGCGCGACATGATCCAGGTCCGCGGCGGGGCGATCAGCATGATCTTCCAGGAACCTATGGCCAGTTTCGCGCCCGCCATCACCATCGGCGACCAGATGGTCGAGCAACTGCTGTTGCACACCGACATGGACAAGCGCCGGGCCAAGCGGCACTCGATCGACATGCTTGACCGCGTGGGCATCAAGGATCCCGATAAACGGATCGACCAGTATGCGTTCGAGCTGTCGGGCGGGATGCGTCAGCGCGCGATGATCGCCATGGCGCTGTCGACGGGGCCAAAGCTGTTGATCGCGGACGAGCCGACGACCGCCTTGGACGTGACCATCCAGGCTCAAGTCATTGATTTGATGAAAGATCTGGTGGCTGAATTTGGCATGGGCATCCTGTTCATCACCCACGATCTGGGCGTGATTGCGCAGACCGCGGACCGCGTCGCGGTGATGTATCTGGGCCGCATTCTGGAAAGTGGGCCGGTGCGCGATGTGATCCGCCACCCCGCCCACGCCTATACCCAGGGCCTGATCAACGCGCTGCCCAAACTGGACGATTTGGACGCGCCGCTGACGCCCATTCCGGGCGACATTCCCAGCCCGCTGGAACGCCCATCGGGCTGCGTTTTCCACACCCGCAACCCCAATCACGTGCCGGGATCGCGCTATGAACGCGAAGTGCCGCCGATGACCGAGGTATCGCCCGGCCATTTCGCAGCGCTCTTCCCCGAAGACGTGCCGGTGCGCGCATGAGCCGGCCCCTGATCACTGTCGACGACGTGTCGATCCACTTTCCGCTGGGGCGCAGCTTGTTCGGCACGCCCCCGGTGTTGAAGGCGGTCGACCATGTCAGCCTGCAGATTGAAAAGGGCAGCTTCTTCGGCCTGGTGGGAGAGAGCGGATCAGGCAAGACCACCCTTGGCCGGGCCATGCTGCGGGCCGCGCCGATCAGCGGCGGCACCATCACCTATGACGATGGTGAAGTGGCCTATGACGTTGGCGACATTGGGAAAAGACAGCTGCGCGACTATCGCAGCCGGGCCCAGCTGATCTTTCAGGACCCCTATGCGGCGCTGAGCCCGCGCATGACCGTGCGCGACATCATCGCCGAGCCGCTGGAGGTGATGGGCCTGACAAGTTCGCGCGAGGAAACCGACGAGCGGGTCCGCGAGATTGCCGCGAAGTGCCGGCTGAACCTGGAGCATTTGCGCCGCTTTCCCCATGCCTTTTCGGGCGGACAGCGCCAGCGGATCTCGATCGCTCGGGCGCTGGTCTGCGGGCCGAAATTCGTGGTGGCCGACGAGGCGGTGGCGGCGCTGGATGTCTCGATCCAGGCGGATATTCTCAATCTTTTGAAAAGCTTGCAGCGCGACCTGGATTTGACCTTCCTGTTCATCAGCCATGATCTAAGCGTGGTGGCGCATGTCTGCGACCATGTGGCGGTGATGTATCACGGCAAGATCATGGAGCAGGCGCCGACGCGCCAGTTGTTCGCCAATCCGACGCACGATTATACGCGCTGTTTGCTGTCGGCGATCCCGTCGATCGACCCGGACGAAAAGCTGTCGGCGCGGGTCTACGAACCGGAAAGCTGAGGGGTCCGGGCGTCCGGGCTGTGAGGTGATTTGGCAAGTGAGTCGGCGGGTGACTTGTCGCGTGATTTCGCCGGTGATTTCGCTGTGGACATTCCAGATGACGTAGCGGTGGATATTGTCCGTTTGGATGTCCACGAATGCGATATGGGTGACATTATTCCGAATATAGTCACTTCATATCACCTAATTCCAGGTGACATTGTTGGGTGCGTGCGTGGGTCTCTGAGTGGGCGTTGAGGCACACCCCCTCCTCCCCCGGGCGCGGCTATACCTCTGCCGAGATGTCGATGCCCAGCGCTTCGGCCAGGGGGCCGATCTTGTTGCGGTACCGCTTCCACCGGCCCACAGCACCGGTGTTGATCTTGCCGCGCACGGCGTGTTGTGACCGCGTGATCGACGCATAGTTGCCGCCGCCTCCCTCGGCCAAGACATCCGATGACCAGTCCAGCCCGGCAAATTCGTAGATGCGCCGGCCCTGACCTTCGGGGTCGGTGGCAAGGTCTTCGTAGTGCACATCCAGTACCGGGTTGGGGATGATCTGGGTCAGCTTGTCCGCCACGCGCTGCTGGGTTGTCCAGACCAGGGCCAGCCAGTCGACCCGGCGGGTGTAGCTGTGCCCAGTGCCAAAGCGCCCGAGGTATAGCGAGGTGCAGGTGTCCAGCGGATTGCGATGCATCCGGATGATCCGGGCGTTGGGAAACATCAGCGAGATGTGGCCAAGGCTGCCTAGATTGCCTGGCAGCTTGTCGACGACGTAGCGGGCCATTTCGCCGCCGGTCCGTCGCTTGACGTCATCCAGATAGAACTGCGCGGCTTGGGTGAATGCCTCCGGCCGCCAGCGCCGGACCCACCCCTGCTGGCCGGTTCGGTGACCGCGGGCATAGTCGTCTTGGCGCGCGGCATTCATGATTTGAGGGACCGTGGGCAGCTCGCCCAGCGGTGTGACCTCGCCGGTGGCGGTCAGGATCCGCTCGGCCAACGTCGTGCCAGAACGCGGCGAGCCCACGATGAACATGGGCTGGTCTGTGGGCAGGCCTCGGTTGGGCTGGGGGCGCAGCAGTTCGGCGTCGAAGGTCTCCTCCAGCTCGGCGGCCCATCTGCGTTGAAACTCCGGGTCGAAGGTGACCGCGTCCAGCCGGGCGCCTTCCGACGCATGGTGCCAGGCCTGGTCCCACTTCTCCAGATCGTTCATCGCCTTGCACATGCAGTAGTGCAGGACGGCGCGCTGCATCTGGCTGAAGTCGCGGCGCTTGAGCGCCCGGCGTAGTTTAAGCAGCAGCGCGTCATCGCGTGTGAATTTGTGGATGGCGGACAGCTCCATCCAGGCGCGGACATCCCCGGTGTCTTGTCGGACGGCGGCGCGGTACTGTGCCTCGGCCGTTTTGCGATCGCCGCGGGCGGCGGCAACCAGCCCGAGGCCGCTGAGGTAGAACGTGCTGCCTTCCGCCTGAAGGCCGTGCTGGTATAGCCGCTCCGCCTCGTCCAGATAGCCCGACAACAGGCAGGCATCGCACAAGTACCGCAGGATCTCGTAGTCTTCGGGGTTTTCGCTAATCCAGTGAAATGCCAGTTCAGCGACCTCGGCAAAGCTGCTTGCCTTGGCCAGCTTTATGATCTGTGCCCGCTGCATCTTGCGGGCATCGGCGGGGTCGATGCGAAGCGCCTGCGCCATGCGGAACCTTTCGAGAAACCAATCGAGAAACTGTTCGCAGCAAACCTGTTGATCAGGCGGCGAAGGCCTAGCGCGAACATGGTTTCTATCGGGTTAGGAAGCCTGTTTAGGAGGCTGTTTAAGAACCCGTGAGGTAGCCGTTTAGGATCCGCGTCAGGGCGCTCTCTCTCAGGCCTCCCCGCCATCCCCGCCATCTGGCCAGGAGGCGGCCTGCATCTCCTCGAGCCGCGAGGCGGTGCGCGCAAATTCGAAGCTGCCCGCGCCTGTCACGTAAAGATCCTCGGGCTCGGCCGCGGCCGAGCAATAGAACCGGGTCTTTGCCTCGTAGAACGTGTCGATCAGGGTCACGAAACGCTTGGCCTCGTTGTTGCGCGCACGGCTTAGCACCGGCACGTCGTCCAGGAAGAACGTGGCGAATTGTTCGGCGATGGCCAGATAGTCCGCCGGGCCCAGCGGTGCCTCGCAGAGGTCGGCGAAGCTGGCGCGGCCCACCTCCTCGGCGGCTTGGCGGATCACAATCCGCCGTCCGCGGATCGAGATGGTCAGCGCCGTGCCGGGGTCGCCGCCCGTCACCTCGTCCCAGGCCGCATCCATGGCGGCGCGTGCCGGGGCGCCCAGCGGGCTGAAATAGACGGCCTCGCCCTCTTCGCGCCCCTGGCGATAGTCGGTCTCGCTTTCCAGTTCGTGGACGTCCAGTCGTTCCTTCAGCATGGCGATGAAGGGCAGAAAAACCTGGCGGTTCAGCCCGTCCTTGTAGAGGTCATCCGGCGGCCGGTTCGAGGTAGCCACCACCACGACCCCATGGTCGAAGAGCGCTTCGAACAGGCGGCCCAGGATCATGGCGTCCGCGATATCCGTGACCTGAAATTCGTCAAAGCAGAGCAGCGTCGCGCCCTCGGCCACCTCGTCCGCCACGGTCTTGATTGGATCGGTCACGTTCGATTCGCGGGCGATCTGGATGCCGACCTGGACCTCTTGCATGAAGGCGTGGAAGTGGACGCGGCGCTTGGGCGTCACCGGCGCGCCGTCATAGAACAGGTCCATCAGCATCGACTTGCCCCGCCCGACGCCGCCGAACACATAGAACCCCGTCAACGCGATCACCTTTTGCGGTGAGCCCTTGACCCAGCCGAACCAGCCGCGTTGCACCTGCTTGCCTTGCGCCGGGTTATAGTCGGCCAGGCGCATGTGCAGAATTTGCAGCTTTTCCACGGCCAAACGTTGGGCGGGATCTGCGTGGATCTCGCCCTGGTTGATCAGCGCCCGATAGCGTTGCATCGGCCCCGTAGTCATGGCTGTCTCTCTGCTGTCGGGATTGGCGCGACCGTAACGACGCTATGGCGTTGCTGCAATCCCATGATACCCTTCGATCAAAGCAGGGGTGCGATGGCGAGGGAGACGTAGGATGCGCAAATGGATTTGGGGCGCTGCGTTGGTGGCAGCGATGGCAGGATCCGCATTGGCGCAGAGCCAGTGGGGTCAACAGGGCCAACAAGGTCAGCAGAACCCTTGGGGTCAGCAGGGCCAGCAGCAGCAGTTCCCGCAGGGCCAGCCGGGTCAGCAGCAGTTCCCACAAGGACAACCGGGCCAGCAGCAGAACCCCTGGGCTCAACAGGGTCAGCAGTTCCCGCAAGGCCAGCCAGGCCAACAGCAGTTCCCGCAAGGCCAACCGGGCCAGCAGCAATTCCCGCAAGGCCAGCCGGGCCAGCAGCAGTTTCCGCAAGGCCAGCAGCAGGCCAGCCTCGTGGGGCAGTGGTACTGCGAGTGGGGCTTTCAGAACACTGCCCCGGGCCAGCCCGCCAACGCGATCGGCGGCAGCTTCAACATGGTCCTTTACCAGAATGGCACCGCCCAAGGTCAGGGCGTCGACATGGGCAGCGCGGGGCAGTTCCCGATGCAGTTTCAGGCGAACTGGCAGGTTCAGGGGAGGGCGTTCCAACTGACCGGGCGAAGCCAGGGCGGCATGCAGGGCGGCGTCGCGCAATTTCAGTTCACCTCGAACATGAACGGCCCAGGGCAGATGGCGCTGACGCAACGCTATCAGAACGGGCAGGTCTATGCGTCGGCCTGTCAGCGCACGGGCTAAAGCCGGTTAATTCGGGAAGGTACCAGCGGGCGGCGGCCGGTACCGCCGCCTGGCGGTTGCGGGGTCTGGTCCTGCGGGGTCTGATGCTTTGGGGCGCGCATCCGGGGAGCGCCAGGGGAGCGCCCGGAGAGAGTCCTCCGCATTATCCGGTGATCGCTCTCAGCCGGTGGCCGGGTTGGCCATGTAGCAGCCCGGGCGGATGCGAAATTCCCTGCCAGCACGGCGTGTGATCGACTCGGTCACGGATTGTGGTTTGTGGCGGGCGACGGCTGCGGTCTATGGTGATCTCCCATAGGGAGTGTCGCGCATGAGCCGTCTGTCCAACACCACCGTTATCATCGCCGCGGGGGCGGTGGTTCTGTCGCTCAGCTTTGGCATCCGCTCGATCTTCGGGGTGATGCTGGACCCGATCTCGGACACGTTCCAGTGGTCGCGCGAGGTGTTCTCGCTGTCGATGGCGCTGAGCAACATCGTCTGGGGGCTGGGCCAGCCGCTGTTTGGCTGGATCGCGGACCGGTATGGCGACCGCCGCGCGCTGTGGCTGGGTTTCTGGCTGTACCTGGGCGGCATGCTGCTGGGCGTCTACGGCTATACGCCCTGGATGATGCATGCGGGGCCAGGCCTCCTGGTCGGGCTGGGTGTGTCGGGCACGGCGTTCGGCCTGATCCTGTCTGTGGTTGGCCGCGCCACGCCCGAAGAAAAGCGCAGCCAGGCGCTGGCCCTGACGGCCGCCTTTGGCTCGATCGGGCAGATGACGCTGCCCTTCATCGCGGGCATGCTGGTCGTTGCCTATGGCTGGCAGATGACCATGCTGATCATGACCGCGCTGCTGGCGCCGATGGCGCTGTGCATCCCGCTGCTGAAGGCCGAGATGCCGGCTGCCAATGCCGCTGCCTCGGACGACCTGGCCACCGGCGCGCTGCTGCGCCGCGCCTTTGGCCATTCGTCCTATCTGCTGCTGACTATGGGCTTTTTCGTCTGCGGCTTTCACGTGGCCTTCATCGCCTCGCACTTCCCGGCGTTTGTGGCCGAGGTCTGCGCCCCGTTTATGGACGCCGACGGCGTGTTGCAGGCCTTTTCGTTGGAGGGGTTGGGGATTGATATCAGCCTGGAGCTGTCGGCCGCAGCCCTTGGCGCCCTGACCCTGTCGATCGTGGGGTTCGCGAACTTCGTCGGCACCCTGATCGTGGGGCCGATGGGCGCACGTTATCCCAAACCCTACATCCTGTCGGCGATCTATGCGCTGAGGGCTGTGGTGATCTTTGCCTTCATCAGCCTGCCGATCACGCCCACCAGCGTGCTGGTCTTCTCGTTCGCCATGGGCCTCTTGTGGCTGACCACGGTGCCCCTGACCAGCGGGCTGGTCGCCACCATGTTCGGGCCAAAGCACATGGGCACGCTTTACGGGTTCGTGTTCCTCAGCCACCAGGTCGGCAGCTTCATCGGCATCTGGATGGGCGGCAAGGCCTACGAGGCGTTCGGCAACTACGACGCCATCTGGTGGACGGCGATCGCGCTGGGAATCTTCTCGGCCATTGTGCACCTGCCGGTTCGCGACCGGGCCTGGACCCCACAGGCGGCCTAAGATCCAGCAAGGACACATACGTCACCGCTGGAACTCTGTCGGGAATGTGCGATGCGGGAACGTGCAATGACGCTGGGCCAATCGATCATCACGTGCTTTCGCAAGTACTTCGTCTTTTCGGGCCGGGCGACACGGTCCGAGTTCTGGTGGTTCATGCTGTTCCGGAACGTCCTGATCAGCGTGCCCCTGTCCCTGACGTCGGTGATTGCCAGCGATACCTGGAACGTGGTGACGGTGATCCCGTGCCTGTCCGCCGGCGCGCGCCGATTGCATGACATGGGCAGGTCCGGCTGGTGGCAGGCGCTGCCCCTGGTGAGCCTGCCCGTCTTCGCGCTGAGCGTGTGGGTGTTGGGCGATCAGGCGTTTGCGCTGAGCCCAGATCTTGTCACCTCGTTGCATGGGATCGTGCTGATCGCCGGAGGCGTCGTGTTGGGGTTGACCCTGGTTCTGTTGATCTATTGGTGGGTGACACCGGGCACCCAGGGCAGCAACCGGTTTGGCGAGGACCCAAGGGGGGCGAGCGCGCCCAACATCTTCGATTGATGGGGCCGGGTGAACTGAGGTCCCCCATAACCGTCAGCCTGCTTGGCAGCAGACTGGCGTTAGGGCAGGCTGAACCGCAGATTGCCGTAAGGGGATTTCGATGACGCTGGGCCAGTCGATCAAAACATGCTTCCGCAAGTACTTTGTGTTCTCTGGCCGCGCCACACGGTCGGAGTTCTGGTGGTTCATGCTGTTCGTGAACATCATCGTCAGCATTCCAGTCTCCATCGTCTCCGAGGATCTGAACAGTCTTTGGATGACGGCAACGTTCATCCCGTCCCTGGCGGTCGGCTCCAGGCGCCTGCACGACACCAACCGAACGGGGTGGTGGCAGGCGGTGCCCTTTGTATCGGTGCTGCCGCTCTGGTACTTCGTCTACGACCTTGGTCAGACCGGCGGGGCAGATTTCGGTGCGGATCTGATGAACCACTCTCTGTTCTTTCTGATTCCCTTGTGCCTTGGTGTCATGCTCATCGCGCTGATCCTGTTGATTGTGTGGTGGGCCTCCCGCGGCATCGACGGACCCAACAGGTTTGGTGACGACCCAACGGGCGCCACTGACACGTCGGTCTTCGATTGAGGCCGGATACCCCCAATCGCGCGATTTTCGACCCACTTCCATAGGTCATGGCGCTTGGAAAGCACGACCAGTTTCGGCACCATTGCCGTCGCGAAATGCGTGCTTGGGGGGCGCTATGGATATCGGGACATCTATCAAGACCGTCTACAGCAAGTACGCGGACTTCAAGGGCCGGGCCATCCGGTCCGAATTTTGGTGGTACATGCTGTTCTATGTGGCCGTTGGGGTTGGTCTGGACCTGATAGTCCCGTTGGCCGCGACGATCTGGGACTATGCCAATCTGGTGCCTGTACTGGCTGTGACGGCGCGGCGCCTGCACGACACAGACCGATCGGGCTGGTGGCAGACTCTGCCCCTGGCAGCCGTGCCCATTGTGGTTGGCGCCTTCTTCGTCGGCGGGGGCATTGACGACTTCTTCCTCTCGGACCCGTTCGGCAGCAGTAGTGGCATCTTGCTGGTTATCGGCGGATTGGTGGGGCTGGCGCTTTACATCCTGTTGATCGTCTGGCTGGCCACCCGCGGCGGCGAAGGGCCCAATCGCTTTGGCGACGACCCCATGGGTCGGGGAGATGCCTCGGTCTTTGAATGACGCCCTGTCGCCCGGAACACCAGAACGGGTTTTGACGCCTTGAGATAGCCGCCCGCCCCCGGTACGCCTGGATCGGGGGAGTTTTCATAACCGAGGGCGTGCCATGGCCGATCTCTTTACGCTGGAGAACCTGTTCAACCTGTTCGTACTGCTGTTTCTGCAGGCGGTGCTTGGGTTCGACAATCTGCTCTACATTTCCATCGAAAGTCAGCGCGCGCCCAAGGAGGTGCAATCCAGCGTGCGGCGCAACGGCATCCTGATGGCCCTGGGGCTGCGGGTCGTGCTGCTGGTGATCATGCTGTTCCTGATCGAGGCGTTGGCCGCACCCTTCTACGTCTTTGGCTGGGAGGGGGTGATCACCGGCGGGGTCAACTTCTCGACCGTGGTGTTCCTGTTTGGCGGGGCCTTCATCATGTACACGGCCGTCAAGGAGATCAAACACCTGCTGGAGTTGGAGGACCCGACCAAGGCGCATGACAAGACGCCGAAGACCGCGGGGCAGGTGATCTTCATGATCGTGCTGATGAACGCGATCTTCTCGTTCGACTCGATCTTGTCGGCGCTGGCCATCACCAAGGTGATCCCAGTGCTGGTAGTGGCAATCGTCGCCTCGGGCGTGGCGATGCTGGTGCTGGCCGACACGGTCAGCGACTTCATCAAACGTAACCGCAAATACGAGGTGCTGGGCCTCTTCATCCTGCTGATCGTCGGCGTCGTGCTGTTGGGCGAGGCGGGGGTCGCGGCCTCGCATGCCGCCCATGACGCGGCGCTGGCGATCCACCTGTTCGGCTACCCGGTCGAACCGATGTCCAAGACCACGTTCTATTTCTCGATTGCGGTGCTGGTGGCGGTCGACATCATCCAGTCGGGTTATCAGAAGAAGCTGGACACCATTCGCCGCGAAGAGCAGGGCACCGAGTAGGCCGCGTGGGCGCGGTCCCGTGACCAGGCAGTTGGGGCGCCGATGAGCGGGACCATCGCCGTCACGCTGCCGTTCTTTGCGCTGATCGCCTGCGGGCTGGCCGCGGCGCGCTGGGGCGTGGCGGGCACTAGCACGGCGCCGGCGCTGAACGCCTTTGTGCTGTGGTTCGCGCTGCCGGCGCTGCTGATCCGCAAGCTGGGCTCGCTGCCCCTGGCCGACATGCTGGACGTGGGCTTTTTGGCCGGGTGGGCCGCGGCCTCGTTTGCGGTGTTCGTGGCGACCGCGCTGGTGGCCCGCGCGCTGGGCAGCCCCGCCAAGGCGGCGGTGATCCAGGCGGCCACTGCGGCGCACGGCAATGTCGGGTATCTGGGCATCACCCTGGTCATCGGCGTGGCGGGTGCGGCGGCGACGGCCCCGGTTGCCATGGCGATCATCGTCGACTTCATGCTGGTGGTCCCCGCCGTCATCGCGGCCATCGAGTTCACCGCGCAGACCGGCAGGACACCGATCAGCGCCTTTGCCCGGGCCATCGGGGCAGCGATCACCAGCCCGTTCCTGCTGTCGCTGTTCATCGGCCTGGGCCTGTCGGCCAGTGGCCTAGCGCTGCCCACGGTTGTCGATGACTTCCTCGTGGTGCTGGGTGGGGCGGCGGTGCCGACGGCGCTGTTCTCCATCGGGGTGACGCTTTACGGCCAACCGCTGAGGGGCTCGCTGGGTGAGCTGTCGGTGCTGACCGTGATCAAGCTGGCCATCCATCCGGTGCTGGTGCTGCTGGTCATGGGCTATTGGCTGGAACTCGACGCGGCACTGGTGCAGGCGGGCGTGCTGCTGGCGGCCCTGCCGGTCGCCAACAACGTCTTTCTGCTGGCCACGCGCTACGAGGTGCGCCCGGGGCTGGTGTCGGGCGCGATCCTGGTCTCGACCGCCGTGGCCCTGGTCAGCTTTAACCTGTTGGCGGCCTACCTGGCGGGCTGACCCTGCGACCGGGTTCTACGCCGAAAGAGCCGCCCGTCGATCACGGCCAGACCGGCCAGGATAAGGGCCAGGCCCGCCAGATGCTGCACCTGCAGCCGCTCGTCCAGGACCGCCCAGCCCATCAGGATGGCGGATGGCGGGATCAGGAACGTCACCAGCAGCAGGTTGGTGGCCCCCGCAGCCGCCAGGATCCGAAAGTAGAGGACATAGGCCATCGCGGTGGACAGGATCGCCAGCGCAATGACCGCGCCCCAGGTCCCGGCCCCGGGCAGCGGCAGCGCCCAGGGTTGCTCGACGGCCAGGGTGACGGGCAGCAGCAACAGGGCCGAGGCTGTGACCTGCCCGGCGGCGGTTTGGACCGGGCTGACGCCTAGCGCCCGGAACCGCCGCCCGAAGATCCCGGCAAAGGCATAGGAGACGGCGGCGCCCAGCACCGCGATCTGTGCCCAGAGGGCGGTGCCCAGGCCCGACAACACCTCCCACCCAATCATCACGATAACCCCTGCCAGGCCCAGGGCGACGCCCGCCGCCTTGGCGCCGGTCAGCCGCTCGTCCGCGGTCAGCATGTGCGCGACCAGCACCGTGAAGATCGGCGTCATGGCGTTCAGGATCGATGCGAGGCCTGACGCGATCTGGGTCTGGCCCCAGACGATCAGGGTGAAGGGGATCACGTTGTTCAGAAGTCCCATGCCCAGAAAGGCGCCCCAGATGACCCAGTTGGCCGGCATGCGCTGACCCGTCAGGATCAGGAACGCCCACAGTGCCGCCGCCGCCAACGCGACGCGCAGGAGCACGATGGACAGGGGCGGCAATTCGGCCACGGCGATGCCGACGAACAAGAACGACCCGCCCCAGAGCAGTGACAACAGGATCAGCAGCGCCCAAAGGCGCACGGTCATGTTAGCAGTACTGTTAGGGGTCATGTTCGGTGCTTTATTGGGAGCGCTTTCTGGTTTGCCGGTCATGGGGCCCCTTCCTTTCGGGGCCTCATAACGCCGGGCGAACGGGCTGGCAGCCCGGATCTTGCGGTCCGGGCCGGTCTGAGCGGCATGCTCTGCCGCGTCGATCTCAGACGGGGATGCGCACCAGGATGCCGGCGTTGACCGTGATCGTCTGACCCTTGCCCAAGTGGTCGGCGACGTTCAGGCCCCCATGCACGACCTTAGGCGTCACCTGGCCATAGGGCATTTCGGCGGCAACCGCTTGCAGGTCCACGGCGTCCGGGTCCTGGGCGGCGATCGTCAGCTCGATCTGCATGGTCGCGGGGTCGATCCCGCAGGTCGAGAACAGCCCCAGCGACGAGTGATACATCGCATCGCGCACCGCGCGTTTGGCGGCCTTGGTATAGTCCTCGCCGTGCAGATCGGTGCCGAAGCCCATCTCCAGAATGATGCGTTTCATCTCGGCCATTACGCGTCCTCCGGCAGATCCAACGAGACGATGATCGCGGCGTTGGCCATGATGGTGTGTCCGCCACTGTCCTTGGGGATCGACATGCCGCCCTGTTCGACGCGCACGCTGACCTTGCCATAGGGGAAGACGGCGGCGACCGCCTGGGTGTCGACGGCGGCCGGGTCGCCCGCGCCGATCACCGCCTCGATCAGCATGTCGTCGCGCCCGACGCCGAAGGCATCGGCCACGGTCACCGAGTTGTGCCAGATCGCGTCGCGCACCGCGCGGCAGGCGGCATCGGTCCAGTTTTCCTGGGTCAGCGAGGTGCCCATGCCCAGTTCCAAAACCATGCGTTTGACGGCCATTGTGGCTCCTTGATCGGGGTTTGCGGGTTGCCGCAGCCTATTCGGGCAGCGCCACGATCTCGTAGGCTGCCAGCGCCTCGGGCGGCAAGGGAAAGTCGCCGAACGAGCGCCGGATCAGCGTGTAGATCACCCCGTCGGTGATGATCGCGCTCAGCGCCCGGTCCACGGCCAGGCGCAGGTCCGACGCGCCCCGGCGCATCACCAGGGCGTAGGGCTCGAAGCTCAGCACCTCGTCCTGGACGAAATAGGGCGCCTCCGGGAAGGTGGCCGACAGCATGAACAGCAGGATCGCCTGGTCGCCCGCGTAAAGCTGAACCTCTTCGCGGTCCAGCGCCTCCAACCCTGACGCATGCGAGGGGTAGGGGATGATCTCGGCGGCCAGGTCGTTGCGTTGGACCAGATCTTCGATGATGGCGACGGCGGTGGTGCCCTCCAGCACGCCGATGCGCCCGCCGCCCCGCTCAAACAGGGCGGTATAGGCGCCGGGCAGCCCGGCCAGCGAGACGCCGTCAACGAAGTAGAGGATCGAGAAATCTACCATGTCGCGCCGCGCCAGGGTGGCCGTGGCGGGGCCGCAGTGCAGGTCGGTCTCGCCCTGGATCAGCGCGGGGAAGCGCGACTTGGCCGATTGCTCGACAAACACCGGTTTTATCGTCGTTTCCAGCGTCAGGGCCATTCGGGCGGCCACCTCGACGCAGATGTCGACGGCCAGCCCGCGATAGCCGCGCTCGGGGTCCAGGTAGGAGAAGGGCGGCGCATCGGCACGCACGCCCAGGCGGATCTCGCCCGTCTCGACGATCAGTTGCAGCACGTCCGCCTTGGCAGGCCCGGCCGTGATCGCCGCGCCAACCCCCGCGCTCAGGACGATCCAGCTTGCGATGATGATGGCCCGCATGACGTGCTCCCCCAGCTTTCTGGCAGCTAAACCCACCTTGGCGGACTTGTCACGTGTCCGGCGCGGACCTATCACCCCCGTGGAACCCCGGAGGATTCGACATGCTGGACGACCACCTGGACTATCGCGAGCCCGAGCCCAAGCGCATTGCCGGCGTCAAGGACGACTGGGAGCTGGTGATCGGCATGGAGGTGCATGCCCAAGTGGCCAGCCAGTCCAAGCTGTTTTCGGGCGCGTCGACCGCGTTCGGGGCCGAGCCGAACACCCATGTCTCGTTGGTCGATGCGGCGATGCCCGGCATGCTGCCGGTGATCAACGCCCATTGCGTCGAACAGGCGGTGCGCACCGGCTTGGGCCTGCGTGCCCAAATCAACCTGTGGAGCCGGTTCGACCGCAAGAACTACTTTTACCCCGATCTGCCGCAGGGCTATCAGATCAGCCAGTTCAAGCACCCGGTGGTGGGCGAGGGAGAGGTCATCGTCGACATGGAGCCGGGCGTTGCCCGCCGCGTCCGGATCGAGCGTATCCACCTGGAGCAAGACGCCGGCAAGTCCGTGCACGACATGGACCCGGCCATGAGCTTTGTGGATCTGAACCGGTCCGGCACCGCGCTGATGGAGATTGTCAGCCGCCCCGACATTCGCGGCCCCGAAGAGGCCGCAGAATACGTGCGCAAAATCCGCCAGATCGTGCGCTACCTGGGCACCTGCGATGGCAACATGCAGGAGGGCAGCCTGCGCGCGGACGTCAACGTCAGCGTCTGCCGGGTGGGCGATTATGAGAAGTTCCGCGAAAGCGGCGATTTCAGCCACCTGGGCACGCGCTGCGAGATCAAGAACATGAACTCGATGCGCTTCATCATGGCAGCCATCGAGGTCGAGGCACGTCGCCAGATCGGCATCATCGAAGATGGCGGCACCGTGGATCAGGAGACCCGCCTCTACGATCCGAACAAGAACGAGACGCGGTCCATGCGCTCGAAGGAAGAGGCGCACGATTACCGCTATTTCCCCGATCCGGACCTTCTGCCGCTGGAGATCGAGCAGGCCTGGGTCGATGACATCGCCGCCGGGCTGCCCGAACTGCCGGACGCCAAGAAGTCACGCTTTGTCGCTGATTATGGGATGACCGAGTATGACGCTGGCGTGCTGACGGCCGAGGTCGAGAATGCCGCCTTCTTCGAGGAAGTGGCGGCGGGCCGCGACGGTAAGCAGGCCGCTAACTGGGTGATCAACGAACTGTTCGGTCGCCTGAACAAGGAAGGCTTGGGCGTCACCGACAGCCCAATCTCCGCCGCCCAGATCGGCGGCATTATCGATCTGATCGGTAAGGGCGACATTTCCGGCAAGATCGGCAAGGAGCTGTTCGAGATCGTCTGGGCCGAGGGCGGCGACCCGGCCGAGATCGTCGAATCCCGCGGCATGAAGCAGGTCACGGATACCGGTGCCATCGAAGCCGCGGTGGACGAGGTGCTGGCTGCCAATCCCGACAAGGTCGAGCAGGCCAAGGCCAAGCCCACCATGGCGGGCTGGTTCGTCGGTCAGGTGATGAAAGCCACGCAGGGCAAGGCGAACCCGCAGGCCGTGCAGCAGCTGGTCAAGTCCAAGCTGGGCATCGAGTAGTCTGGGGGCGAATAGGCCGCGGGGCCGATCCTAGGCGGCTGCTAGATCGTAAAGTCATCGTGCAAATCGACGGTGTTCCAGCCGTCACGCTCATGCAGGATGGCCCGGTACAGCTTCCAATTACCAGGGTGCGTGTACTGCAGGAAGTGGTCGCCCAACGAAAACCGCCGGCGCCCGCGCAGGTTAAACCCGTATAACCGTCCCCATCTGGCGACGCGTGCGCTGTCCAGCGGGATGTCGATCCAATCGGGATAGTCGTCGCCGAAAAACTCGTACAGCGCATGGGGCGGTTTGCCGTGCCGCCCGATGGTCCGGCCCCGTTTCAGCAACTGCAGTTGCTTGGGATCCTCCAGACTGAGATCTTCGATTGCTTCGGTCGCGGCGGAGGTCGGCGTTGCCCGTCCGCCCAGATAGGCCAGCACGTCATCAGAACTGGATGTGAAGTTGTAGAATTGCGGCCGCTTTTCCAGCCCGGCAAAGGTGATATTGGCCAGCGCATAGGCGGCCTGCCCCCAGTAGCAGGCGCCACCCAGCATCAGGACCCGGTCGATGCGGGCCAGCGTGGTGTCGTTGGGCCAGCGCTGCGCGATCAGGGCCAACGCCGACAGCACCGTTCGGGCCCCCAGCGAGTGGCAAAACAGGTCGATGGGTTTGTCGTATAGCCCCTCGTGATCCAGTTTGGCGCGCAACTGCGTCAGCACCGCCGCCAGGCCGAACCCGGCCATTTCGGCATCGCGATAGGCTTTCACATACGCCGATGGCGGTGCGCGCAGGTTCCACGCCAGTCCCATCTGGCTTGTAAGCCGGTCCCAGTAGCGGGGCAGGAACGGGTCGGGCACCCCACCATAGGAGGCGTAGGAATAGCCGACCGCCAGCCCGGTGCAGTCCTCGGGCTTGCCGCGGCCCTTTGCCAGCATTCCGCGGGCGAACCACGGCGTGATGTGACGGCGCTTTTCTTCGCGGGAGCCGGGTCCGTCGGGGGTTTCATCGAAATGAAAGATCGCCCGGTGGGGGTTGTCGCTGTTTGTGCGGGCAACGATCGGGCGGCGCGGCTCGCATTGAAAGCCGTGCACAAAGACGACGACGGGCGCCTTGGGGTCAATCTCGACCTCGCGGCCCGCCATGTGGGCGCCAAAAAGCGATTCCGGTTCGAACATCGGCGCGCCGGGGCTGGAGGCGATCTGCGCCAGGTTGACCCCGGCCAGGGCGCTGTCCTCCAACCCGTCGGGCACCTCTTCGCGTTCCCCGAAGATCGCCCACGGGATCGTACGGTCGTTTAGGCGGCCGGCCGGCGCCGCGGAAAAGCGCATGAAACTCATGACCCGGGTGTGCCCACAACGTCGTTAAATTCTGGTTGCGCGCGTGCTTGAACCTTGCGTCAGGGGCAGGCTTCTGGTGAAACCGGGGAAAGGGCCAGCGGGCCCGTACCGTCCGGGGGAGAGTGCCATGTCCTACGAGTATAAATGCGTTGCGGCTCCGGAGAAGGCGCGCCGTCACAAAGGCGCCAAGACCCGTACCGATCGTGTTGCCGCCGCGATGCAGGAACTGATCGCCGAAGAATCCAGTGGCGGCTGGGAGTATCTGCGCACGGATCTGATCCCGGTGGAGGAGAAGGCCAGCTTCTTTGCCCGCCCGCGCGAAGTGCATCGGGCCGTGCTGGTGTTTCGCCGGGCGAAGGTCCAGGTAGAGCGGCCACGGCCGGTCGCCGTGCAGGAAGCCGCGGCCCCGAAAGTTGGCGAAGACAAGCTGGTCATCGCGGGGGACGATCAACCGGCGGGCAGCCCTGCCGCCCGGCTGGACGCGGCCGAACGCTGAACTTGGGCGTTTTGGCCGTTACTGGGTGAGGGTTTAGTCGCAGGGTTTTCGGGACCGCACCTAGGGGGTGGGTGCCTATCGCGGGTCCGCCGGAACACTAGATTTGGCGAACAGCGTGCCATAGCCTGAAATCGCAGCATCCACGCCTGCCAACCCCAAACACCGCCACAGGCTGGCCTGATTGGCGGTTACGACCGGTCGGCCCAAGGCCGTCTCCAGGGCCGCGATGATGCCGACACAGCGCACACCTGTGCCCACGATCAACACACCGTCCGCCTCTGCGGGGCATGCCTGAACGATCTGGTCGAACAGCATGTCTGTGCGCTGTTCGACGTGCATGAAGGCGCCGTAGAGCTCCTCAGGCCGCAGATGTTGCCATTTCTTGGCTGGGATCTGCCGGATATGGCCCGACGCGCGGACACCCAGCGCCGCCAAGTATTCCAGGCCGCGCGCGTTGATGGCATCGCCAAACCAGGGCGGAAACACCACAAACGGGGCGCTGACCCCGCTAGCAGACAACGCGCCGATGCAGTCGACGCCGTTGGTCGTAATTGCGCAGTTCTCCGGCAGGATCTCGACCAGCTTGGCCGTGACGGCGTGGTCCCAGCCTGGCCCGCCGACGATGCTGCTGGAGGTATGGGCGACGACGACGGCCGAGGGGGCGAGCGACGCCAGTTGCGCCGCACCGTGTGCCATGTCCGGGGCCAGAACCACATCGCGGCCGTCATCGGTCCAGCTTGCCCAGGGTGCCTTGGCCGAGATCCGGGCCGCATGGATCGAGACACCGGGCGGGGCCATCGCCCACCATTCGGCCTCTGGCACTGCCTCGGCACCGACGATGAAGGTACCGATGCGTGCGTGTTCGCCCCAATTGTCAGTCGAGATGGCGACGCTCCTTGATTCTTGCGGTCATTCTGACGTGTCCCGATCCTCGGCTGCTACGTTCTTGGGGCTCTCCCAACTCCTGTATAGGAGTGACCTTCGCCGACGTATAGAACCGGCGCGCAGGGCAGATTGACCGCAGGTGGCAGTGGGGTCCAGCACTGGCGCGGTCCAGTGGGGTCGCACGCTCTACAGCCCGCGCTTGATCCACCATTGCTCAGTGAAGTGGTCATCGCCCAGGCGGGCACGGACATCGCCGGATTGCCAGTCATCCGTTCCCATCAAGTCGTCCGTCAGGTCGAACCACGCATCCGATAGATCGCCGGGCAGTTCTTTACCCGTACTGGGACAGTGCGCGATGCTGCGCTGTGCTGCGCCCCATGTCTCCATCAACGTGAAACACCGAAATCTGGGCGAATAGAGCACCGGGACCTGTGGGTCACAGGCCTGCATCATCAGTTCGGGATACTGCTGGAACAGCACAGATTTTCGCGGGTCCAGACCGAACTGGTCGAGTACGTCGACATGTGCACTGGCGATCCGCGTCAGTGCGCGGTCGTGATAGGCATCCCATGCCGTTTCCTCATCGGTTGGTACATGGGGCGGCTGTTCGCCTTTGGCCGCACGCGCCGCCTCTGCCTGGGCTCGTGCAGCTTCCTGTGCGTCTGCTGCCGAGTTGAACCGTGCTTCCAGATCCAGCCCTCGCCGCAACAGCACCACGTTGCGCGCAATGATCTCGTCTAGACGTTGGGGCGTTATGGTCAGACCATGAACGGTTGGTTGCGCGTTGGACATGGGCCCAGCCTTACCAACGCTGCTACGCGCTGTCTGGGGAAAACGATCGCTGCCATCATCGAGGCAGGCACTCTGCACGTTGTCGACCCCCCGTGTTTCGGCCTGTCGTCCCGTGTCATCTGGGCCCAGTTCGGCGCCCAAGCCATCGGTCGGAATGGTAGCGGCGCTTTCATTGGCGCGGAGGAGATTGCGCCGGCAAGTACGGCTAGTTTGTAACAGCTGCTACAGAAAATCCCAATTTTATCAGTGGTTTGTGTAGCGGCTGCTACAGAAAGTAACAGCCGGCTGGAGCAGGCTCTTGTCTAGACACACGGACAGGAGAGAGACCATGCTCAGCTTTCAGACCAGCAGCTTCGCGCCCATCCTGCCATGGGCAAATCCGTACTACTACTATGCCACGCACTGGGGTGGGTACTACGAGGATCCGGGCTGGAAGTCCTACTTCATCGGTGTCAGCGGCAAGGATTGGTTCGTGGGTGATGCGTTCTCGGACAACATGTTTGGCAACGGCAACAACGACGTCCTGTTCGGCAATGGCGGGGACGACAAGTTGTATGGCGGCGCTGATGATGACTGGTTGAATGGCGGTATCGGTGACGACGATTTGTTCGGGGGTACCGGGAATGACCTGATGATCGGGGGTCTGGGGGCCGACGATTTCGACGGCGGCTCTGGTATCGATACTGTCGACTATTCGGCGGCAGGCTCCGCCATCAATGTTAACCTGAAGATCGGGATGGGCTTCAGCGGCGAAAGCTGGGGCGACACGTTCAAGAACGTCGAGAACATCATCGGCACCATTTTTAACGACGTTATCGTCGGCAGCGACGGGATCGGCGGCAACACGCTTTCCGGCGGCAAGGGCCAAGACATAATCTTCGGCAACGATGGGGACGACACGATCCGGCCAGGGATGGGCGGTGCCGGTAACGACCGTGGCGACCAGGTCTGGGGTGGCGGCGGCAATGACACGTTCGAATGGGCAGCCCCGGAGGAAAGCAGTGCGAACGGCCCCGACCGGGTCATGGACTTTGATCAGGATGGCGACGACGTCTTGATGTTCCATCTGCCCTACGAGGGTGAGGCCACGTGGTCGGCAACGGAGATCGAATACCAGGGCGCGTTCGGCACCCTGGTCACGGTCATCCAGGCGCCGGATGGGCCAGCGGACGTCTACACGGTGTTCCTGGAAGGCACGACAGCCGACATGGTCGGCACGGATGACTTCGTCTTTGTCTGATCGCGGGCGTCGATACCGGGGGGCTTTGCTGGACCGCGGTTGAGATCCACGGGCGGTCTGAATATCCCTTTGTCTGTGAAATGGTGACCGCGGTGGGTTTCGAATGTCCTGGCCCTATCAACTCTTTCAATCGATACCCGAGCGCTATCCGGACGACCCCGACTGTAAGTTGGCCGCCGACCTGGCCAACCTATCCCTGCATCCGCCGTTTCCGTGGGGGCAGATCCTGTATGGGAAGATCCTTCGGGAGCGTGGCGATCAGCTTGCCGGTGCCTTCGCGGAATGCGGCGTGGCCCTGGGTGGGATGTCATTGTTTCTGGCGCAACATGCCGAGCGCCTTGGCAGGCACCTCTACGCGTTCGACAGCTTTGTTGGACTGCCGGCGCCTGACCCAAAGCACGACAATGCGTACTTCCGCAAAGGTGACTATGGCGCTGATCGCAATGCAGGGGATCTGAAGAAACGCTTCGAGGCGGAGGTCCGTCAGCGCGGTCTGGCAGACACGGTCCGGGTCGTCCCAGGCTTCCTAAAGGACAGCTTGGAACAGTTTGAATCGCCGGATAGCTACGCCTTTGTCCATGTCGATCTGGACCTTTACGATCCGGTTTTGGATGCGCTGGAGTTCTTTTACCCCCGTTTGGTCGATGGCGGGGTCATGGTGATCGACGACTTTTTTCACCACGCCAGGGGGCCGGCGCGCGCGGCAGAGACATACTTTGCAGCGCAAGGGCTATCTCCTGTCTACCAGATCTCGTTCCCCTACAGCGTGGTTGTCTTCAAGGGGGAAGAGGCCGGGCCCGGCCACCACCGCGCGATTGACGGGAACCGCTACAGCTTTGATCTGCTGCGCGATCTGCCTCAGCTTCGCGCGTGCGTCGACGAAGCTTGCATCGCGTTGCAGGATGCACCGGTTGATCTTGCCATGGCCAAAAAGCTGAAGGGTATCCTTCAGGGCAGCGGACACAACTCCGCGGACATCTATGATTTTTGGTCCTGCTTGGCGCCCTACTGGGACGATATGGACGTTCCAGGCGCTGAGGGGCGCCCACTGATCGAGATCTAGCTACAGACCGGTTCCAGGTGTTTTTTCGCTGGCCATGGCCTCAGCCAAGTCAGAAGGAAACCGCCGATTAAAGCGTATCCAACCACCCCCGCAATGTTCCCGCGTCACCCTGCATATCAGCTGACCCTTCAGGCTGTTGGGCGTCACTCGCTTGCAGCTCTTCCGCTTTCTGGGCACGCAGACCGACGGCAGAGCCCGGCGAGAATCCGTACCGGGCCCGGAACAAACGGTTGAAGTGCGCCGAAGACGTAAAGCCCCAGGCTTCCGCCACGCTCGTCACGACGCCGCGGCGGGGGGATGCGTCGGACAGTTCAGAGAACGCCCGTTCCAGCCGGCGGGCTTGGATGTATTTCCCAACGCCCCCGTAATCGGAGAAGTCCCGGAAGATCGTGGCACGCGATGCGCCGAAGCTTTTTTCCAGGGCCGATATGCTGAGGCTGGGATCCTTCAACTGATGCTCGAGAAAGTTGCACATGGCGTTGACACGCGCGCGCCGAACAGACCGTTCGTCATGGGACATCGCACCCCCATCCACCAGCCCGGCGAGCATGCCGGTGAAGCTGGACGCAACCTGCGCGGCATGATCAACGTCCAGTTCGTGTAGTTCCGCGTAATACGAGCGGATGGCATTCGCTAGAATGCGGGCTGCGGATGTCCCAGCGTTAAAGCAGATGTCTGTCGGGTGTTTGCGGGTGTCGTACCCGATTGCAGCGTGGGGGACATAGACCCCGATCTGCAACATATCCGTGGTCACCATGTCGGATGCCCGCGAATAGTCCAGGACGGAAATCTGCCCGCGGTTGGTCTTGATCGGTGTGCCATCCGATAGGTTGACGGCACCGTCGGTCTCGAACAGTCGAACGCGCAGGAAGCTGCTTTCGTCGTCGTGCAGATGACGGTCTCGGCGTTGCAGAATGAGGTTACGCATCCGTGTCTTAGAGAAGACAATGTTGTCGACTCGGTACGAGGACGTCCGGAAGTATGAGTTGGAGAAATCACCCGCGACCGGGAGCACATCGTGAAGGTCCCGTCGTGCCTCCCGCCAGCTTTCAATGCAGCCAGCGATGTCGTTGTTGGTCGGCCTAAGACGGTATGATGGTACCTTCATGAATTCTACGATACCGATAATTTGCATCCCCAACCATCAGTAGAATCGCCTATGCGAACGGATGCCTGCGTAGGATGTGTAATGTCGAGATTGTGTCTACGTGAGACACATGGACAACAAACAATGCGACTCTCAGCCAATGACGCGGAGCCAGTTTAGCGCGATTATCATCACAGCGACGAGAGGAGTCGGCGCAAGCCGATGTAGACAACGGGTCTTCGGGTAACGGTCCAGGTAACGGCCAAAGAATTTGAGACGGCTTCCTACGCTCCGCCTCAATCCTGATCGCTCGCTCGGGGGCAGCCACCCCAGCGCTCTCGGGAACCTCTCGTCGCTACCCAGCATTTCGCACCTTGTGTACGCGGGTGCCCGCAGTCACAGCGATGACGGCAAACGACGGGGATTTGCTGTCGACGGTCACGGGTCACTGTGCACGCGACCCTGCGGAGCGCGGGCTTACTCCTCGGTGACGCGTCCGACCCATTCAGGAGCAGGCAGGGTGTCCAACCCCAGGGACTTGAACGCTGCCCGGTCCTGCAGCCGGCAGAACGGGTTGGTTAGGGGCCCGTGGCGATGGGTCAGTTTCATGTCCAGCCGACCTTCGAACAGCACCCCGGTCAGAACCAGATTGGTGCGGACGAGGCGAGGGGCGCCACTGGTGGCCGTGGCGCTCAAACAGGCCGAGAACTCGACAGGCAGCAGCAGAAGCGCCCGGCCTGGACTATCCGCCGTGACATGCCAGCCCTTGCGTGTGACCCTCAATCGGGCGCTCAAGAGCGGGGCAAGCGGGGTCTGGGACGTGATGCCGGGCAGATCTGCAGGCAGGTCGACATAGGCAACCGCCCGAGGATCGAAATCGTTTGCGGCCATGGCTGCCAGGATCGTCGCCGCATCCTGGCCGCTGGCTATGCGCGCTGGCGCGTAGTTACCCCGGTTGGGCTCTGGAACCTGATAAGCAAAGAGCGCGACATCGTTGTTCGTCGGACTGGCGATCTGGGAGACCCCGGCGAGGGGTGCGTCGATGATCACGGCGGCGACCCCCAGCATGGCCAAGATCCTGGGATTGTAGCGTCGCATCGTCAGCGTCGAACGCGTCTGCCGGTCCCCGGGCAGGGCCAACAGCCGCGATGCGATGGCATAGATCCCAGGCGAGAGACTGGATGTGTACGGAAAGAGCGTTGGGATCCCGAAGTGCGTCAGCCCGACGAGGCGATGGGGGTTTCCGAACGCGCCGCCCAAGGCAAGGTCGTGGTAGTGCAGATCGACCCAGCGCACCGGGTCCGCGAGCGTCTGGCCGGTTAGGGTCGCGACTCGCCCGCGAAACTCCGCGTCAGGGTTCAGCGCTAGATCTGCGGCCAATGCCTGGGTTAGGGAAGTTTGCGCCGGCGGATAGGGAAAGGTGTTTGCCGGAGTCTTGGTGAAGGCGGCAAAGCCCAGCGCCAAGGCGGCGGCGCCCAGCGTCACGCCCGTGCGGGGGGCTATGGCTACAGCCCGATTGAGGATCAGATGCAGGACCCGAGGCATGGACGGGTGGTCAATTTGCCACCGCTCTGGCAAGCGCACCAGCCGCTGAGCGATCCATGGCCATCCTCGAGCTCTCGTCTGGTGTGCTATCCAGGCCAACATGTGGGCTGCGAAGATCGCGTAGAGGGGGGCCGCATAGAACTCGAAGTAAAGCGGTGACGGCCCCGCCCACCAGTTCGACAGCATCGTCATGGCCCACAGGGCGATCAGCAGAATGATGAAGATCAGCAATCCCAGCGCCAGCGCCCGGCGGGCAGGGGATCCGGCGTCGCGCTGGACCAGCGTCAGAATAGCGCCCGCGATCGCCAGTCCCGCAAGGCCGGGCCCTGCCAGGGTGAAGAGATTGCCATGGAACAGTATAGTCGAGAACAGCAGGCTGGCGCGGTCACTGCAAAGTTCGGCGGCAAAGAAGGATGGGGCTGTGTTCATCGCCAGCCCCAGCAGGAACCAGACTGGTCCCGCCAACATGATGCCAATGCCCATTGCCAGGGCGCCGGCCTTCAGCCAGCGCTCGCGCGCCCCGGCGGCCGTCACCAGCCCCGCAACCGCGTAGAGCAGCATGACCGGCAACGCCAGGATCACGACGACGATGGCTGAGAAGATCAGATGCAGAAGGCCTGCAAAAAACACCACCAGCGGCAACACCAGACCTTGGCGCCCAATCCCAACAAAGGCCCAGCCCATCAACGTGGTCACCGCAACCGTTGTCATCATCTGCGGTACCAACGCGTATATCGGATAGAGCGCTCCCGCCTCGAAAAGCGGGAGCGCCAAGAGCGGAAGGCTCAGCGCGGCCAGCCAGGCCGCGACGGGGCCGAGTGCAAGTCTGCGGCCCAACAGATAGACGGCGCCCGAAATCTCCAGAAAAACGATCGTATATGTCACTGCTTTTGCCAGATCGCTGGTGCCGAAGGGCGAGCCCGCCAGAAAGGCTGGGAAAAGCTGGAAATTCGTGGTGAATCCCAGATCGCCCAGGCCCATCATGTGATCCGGCCCAAAGACGCCGGGCGGCAGACCCCATGCCATCTGTCTGCGGGCCAGATCGCGCATGTAGCCGCCATCGAACCCGGTCAGCAGGGTATCGGCTTTGATCAGGAATGCCGCGATCAACGCAGCAACCAGCACCAGCAGGGCAAGCGGCCCGGCCCAGCGCGCGACCCAGGCGGGTGAAGGGTCAATGGGTGGCCCGACCGCTGCATTGCTGCGCTCTGCCATCGTTCTCTAACCCCCGTCTCGACCCCCAAGACCTCGATGGAGATCTTGGGTCGTGCAGCAGCCCAGCATCCCCGCTGTGAAGCACAGAACGCCTGGGTCGGGAACCCGCAGGGACAGTTTGGAAGGGCAACTCGCCGCGGCGCCCCTACTTGGTAACTGAGATTGCTGGGCGATCATGTATCGCCTAAAGGCGTATTAATCATATTTGAGACCGCCGGGGGGCTAAACCATTCGCAAATCCGATATCATTCTAGTCACCGGGGGGCTCGGCTTCATTGGCAAGCACTTCGTGCGCCAAGCGTTGGACCTGGGCTGTTTTGTCAAGAATGTCGACAAGATCAGCTACGCAGCCGACCTGAAAGTAATGGCCGAATTCGCGGCCCAGCCGAACTACCGCTTCATCGAGGCGGATGTCGCGGAACTGGACTTTCTGCCGGAATGCGATGCGGTCGTGCATTTTGCCGCCGAAAGTCATGTTGACAACGCGATCACCTCGAACCGCAAGTTTTGTCAAACAAACTTTCTGGGGACCCAGAACTTGTTGGAGTTGATCCGTTTCAAACAGGCACCGGAACGCCCGCTGCTGGTGCAGATCTCGACCGACGAGGTCTATGGTGACATCCTCGAGGGCGCGCATCGTTCCACGGACCGGCTGATCCCATCGAACCCTTACGCTGCCACAAAGGCTGCGGCAGACATGCTGGTGATGAGTTGGGGGCGGACCTATGACGTTGATTGGATCATTGCCCGGCCGACGAACAATTACGGCGCGCACCAGTACCCCGAAAAGCTGATCCCCAAAAGCGCTTGGCGCATGAAACGTGGTCTGCCTGCCATCCTTCACGGGGACGGGCGCTATGTCCGGTCATGGCTACATGTGGACGACACCGTGTCCGCTCTCCTCGCGCTGCTCGAACGGGGTACGCACCAGCAGATCTACAATATCGGCAGCGGGACCGAGTTGCAGAACATCGAGGTGCTGCGCCGGATTGCGGCCCATCTGGGGGTCGATTAGGCTGAGGCCTGGACCGAGGTCGCTGACCGTTCGGGCCAGGATGTCCGCTATAGCCTGGACGATACAGAGCTGCGCAGACTTGGCTGGGCACCCCAAAAGGTCTTTGATGACGCGCTGCCGGGCATCATTGATAGCCTGGATTTTGCACGGTTCGCATGAGCGGCGCGCAACACAAGGCTTTCCAAGGCTTTTGCTACCCAACCGCGCAAAGGCAGTTGGTCGAGGGTTCGGGACGGCACCGTGAATCACACCAGAGCAGGACAGAACGCTGATGAAAGTTGACTTCTACCGCCATGGGCTCAGCTCGGACGATGCGGGCGCCGTAGCCGATGTGCTGGGCTCTCCCTTCTTGACCACGGGCAAGGTAGCCGGCGGTGTCGAAGAGCGATTGCGGACCTATTTCGGGGTCGAGCACGCGCTTCTCGTCAACAGTTGGACAAATGGGGCGCTGGCGGTGCTGCTGGCGCTGGGCATACGACCAGGAGACGAAATCGTCGTACCGGCCATGACCTTCATCGCCTCAGCGAATGTGGGTGAATTGCTCGGTGCCCGGACCGTAATGGTCGATGTTGACCCGGAGACCCTGCTCGTCACCCCGGAGGCCGTGGCTGCCGCGGTTACCCCGCGCACCCGCGCGGTCATCCCCGTCCATCTCTATGGCCAGATGGTTGACATGCAAGCGATGCGCAGGGCGTTGGATGCCACGGCCCCCGGTCAAAAGATCGCCCTGATCGAGGATTGCGCCCACTGCTTTGAAGGCCAGATTCGAGGCACGCGCCCAGGCGCCTATTCCGACGCGGCGGTCTTTTCCTTTTATGCCACCAAGAACGTCACCTGCGGCGAGGGAGGCGCGGTGATCTGCCGGGACGCCGGTCTTTCTGCGACCCTGCGCGAGACACGCCTCCACGGCATGAGCGCAATTGCCGCTGACCGCTTCGCCGGTGGGGTCTATAATCACTGGGACATGCACCGGCTGGGGACCAAGGCGAACCTGCCGGATCTGCTGGCAGCGCTGCTTTCGCCCCAGATTGACCGCATCGACGCCCTCCTGCCCCGGCGCGCGGCGATGGCTGCGCGCTATCGCAACGGCCTCGCAGGGCTGGATCTGCGGATGCCCGCCGATGCACCAGATTGCGTCAATGCCTGGCATCTTTTCACCATTGGGGTGGGCGACGGGCAAGACGGTCTGCGTGACCGCGCAATTGCTCAGTTGAATGAAGCCGGCATCTCGGTGACCGTAAACTATCGCGCCTTGCCAGCGATGGGCTATTATGCGGCCCGTTATCCGGATGTCGCCGCTGCCTGCCCCGTGGCGATGCGCTGGGGCGGACAGACGATCAGCCTGCCATTCTATCCGGGCCTGCCAAGCGATCAGCAGGACCACGTGATCGAAACGTTGCACCGGGTGATCCCGGCACTCGTGCATAGCTGAAGCCGCCGCATGGCCCGGACGATCGTCATTCTCCAGTCGAACTACATTCCCTGGAAGGGCTATTTCGACCTGATGAACGCAGCCGATGAATTCGTGCTGTTCGACGAGGTGCAGTTCACACGGCGCGACTGGCGCAACCGCAATAAGGTGATCGTCGGTGGGGCAGCGAAATGGCTGACCATCCCGGTCGAGACCAAGGGCCGCTACGATGTGCGCATCGACGAGGTCCGCATCTCGGATGCTGGCTGGGCGTCGAAGCATTTCCAGACGTTGCGCCACGCTTACGGCAAGGCGCCCTACTGGCGCGATTATGGCCCGAAGCTGGAGGCACTTTATACCCAAGCCGCCGGCATGGATCATCTGTCAACGGTCAATCGGTTGTTTCTTGGCGTGATGGCCGGCTGGCTGGGGATCACAACACCGCTCGGGGAAAGCTCGGATTTGGCGCGAACCACGGCTGACCCCGGCGCGCGATTGATCGAGATATGCCTGGCCCGCGGCGCAAGCGACTATCTCTCCGGTCCGGCGGCCCGGTCCTACATCGACCCGGACGCCTTCGCGCGGGCGGGCCTTGGGCTGCATTACGCGGATTACACGGGCTATCCCGAATACGATCAGGGCGGGGCCGAGTTTACCCACGGTGTCAGTGCGCTGGATCTGCTCATGCGCCTGGGTCCGGTGGCGCGGGACCACTTGAAATCCGCGAACGGGCCGATCGGACTGGCCGAGCGCACTTCATAGTCCGGATAGACTTAGCGTTGTGAAGGTCGGATTTGAGTGGGGCTTGTTGCCATTTCAATGCCATCGACGAATGTCAGGATATGGGCGCTTAACTTGACAGCAAAACAGCCCCATGCGACCTCTGTTCTTGGTTTGAAGCGCCGGCGGGGAAGATGTCCTGGGGGCGTGACGATTTTGATGGAAGCAAATTTAGAAGTCTCGGTGGTTCGGCCGCCTTGCGATCACGACGTCTGACCGATGCAGACAGGTTAGAAAGCCCTCTGATATGCGGATCTCACTTGTCACATCGCTCTATCGCAGCGAGCGCTACGTCGAAGAGTTCTGTCGACGCGCCCGGACCGCGATCACGCCCATCACGGCAGACTACGAAATCGTGCTGGTCCACGACGGGTCGCCGGATAATGCGCTGGCAGTCGCCCGGGGCTTAGCTGAGCAGGATCCGAACGTGGTCGTGGTCGATCTGGCCCGCAACTTTGGTCAGCACAAGGCGCTTTTGGAAGGCATGGCCGAGGCGAGTGGCGATTACATCTTCCTATGCGACAGCGACCTCGAGGAAGAGCCCGAATGGATCGCCGACTTCTACGCGTTGATGCAGGAGAAGGACTGCGACGTTGTCTACGGCGTGCAGACGGCGACAAAGCGCGGGCCGCTCTATCGTTTGGGTAGCTGGATCTTCTACCGCACCCTCAACACGTTCTCGGGCGCGGACTTTCCGCGCAACGTGGTCACGGCGCGGCTGATGTCCCGGCGCTACCTGGACGCAATGCTGGAATACGGAGAGCGAGAGGTTTTCCTGGCCGGCATCTGGCACATGGTGGGCTTTGTCCAACTGCCCCACCGGGTCGAAAAACTAGACCGCAGCCCGACGACCTATTCACCGTCAAAGCTGGTCTACCTGTTCGTCAACGCAGTCACTGCTTTTTCCGTTCGCCCGCTGATGTTCATCTCGGTCGCGGGGGTGGTGCTCAGCGCGCTTGCGATGTTGTTCATCCTGTATCTGGTCTGGCTGAAGCTGGGGCTGGGGATCGCATCCGAGGGTTGGGCCTCGGTTATGGCAGCGGTTCTGATGGTCGGTGGTATCCTGTTGTTCTTTAATGGGGTTATGGCGATTTACATCGCCAAGATCTTCATCGAGGTGAAACAGCGGCCGCGGACCACAGTGCGCGAGATCTATCGTGGCAGATCAGTGCTGCGGGAGAGTGCCGCCAGGATAGGCATTTCGGAAGTGCCTGCAGCCGAAGCGCCTGCAGCCGAAGAAACTCCTGAAGGCATCCCTGCCGACGCCGAGGTTGTCCCCGAACGGGCCCGCGCCCGATGACCGGGGACGGAACCCTGCTGAACCGGGAAGAACGTCGTGACGGCTACCGCGCCATCGTTGCGCATTACGAACGCTGCCTCGAGACACATGGTACCGGCGCCCGTGCCGTCGACTGGAAGAACGCGGCCAGCGCCCAGACGCGCTATGGCGTCATGCGGGGCTTGTTCGCACATGAGCGAGAACCGGTCAGCATCCTGGATTTCGGCTGTGGGCTGGGCGCCTTCAGGACGTACTTGGATGGGATGGATAGCCCGGCGGTCGCCTATGAGGGGCTCGATCTCTCACCTGCTTTTGCCGAAGCGACGCGCCAAGCCCATCCGGGCGTGACGGTGCATTGCCTGGATGTGCTGCAAGACGACAGTGCCCTGCCAGAGTACGATTATGCGGTCCTGAACGGCATCTTCACCCGGCGAGAAACACTGTCCGAGACCGAAATGCTGGATTATCTGGCCCGGCTGACGCTGGCGGTCTTTCGCAAGTGCCGCCGCGGATTGGCCTTTAACGTGATGTCGCACGCGGTCGATTGGAAGGCCGAGACGCTGTTCCATCCAGCGCCGGGCGATCTGGTCGACCTGATCACCACGCATCTCTCGCACCATTTCAGCCTGCGCAACGACTACGGGCTCTACGAATGCACCTGCTATGTCTATCGCGAACCCGTTGGGTAAGCTGAGCGTGCGTCAAGATCGCCCGGGCGTGTCAGGCGGTAACCGCGCAAGATGAGGAGAGCAGAATGGCAGATCAGACCAGACCGGTCGTGATCTTTGGTGCGGGCGAATTGGCAGAAGTGGCGTTCGCCTATTTCGATACGGACAGCCCCCGCGACGTGGCGGCCTTTGCCGTCGATCGCGACCATCTGGGGGCCAAGACGCTATGCGGGCGCCCGGTTGTCGCCTTCGAGGACGTGGCCGAGCATTACCCCCCCGTCGATTATGACGGCTTCGTCGCCGTTGGCTATTCCGGGCTGAATAAGCTGCGCATGGAGAAGTGCCTGGCCTTCCGTGACAAGGGGTACACGCTTGCCTCCTATGTCTCGTCACGTGCCACCACCTTTGCCGATCTCGACATCGGCTGGAACGTCTTCTTGCTCGAGGACAACACGATCCAGCCCTTCGCCCGGATCGGAAATGGCGTCACGCTGTGGAGCGGTAATCATATCGGCCACCATGCCCAAATCGGTGATTTCGCCTTCATCTCCAGCCATGTGGTGATCTCGGGCGGGGTGAGCGTCGGGGCACGCACCTTTATGGGGGTGAACGCAACCACGAACGATCACATCAGCATCGGCGAGCGATGCGTCATCGGCTCGGGCGCACTGATCACCAAGGATGTCGCTGACGAGGGTGTGTTATCGGCTGAGCCCGCCAAGCTTTCCAGAGTGTCCAGCTCGCGGTTGCGCGGGATCTGAGAAGCGTTTTGCTGCGTTCGCCCCTTATCCAGTACACCTGCTCAACCTCCGCCAGCCTCTCCTGTGCAAAGATACGAAGGCGGGGGGGTGAACGCGGCCGCACGGCGCCAGATCGAAAGCAACAGGCCATTGGGCCTGTTTTCGATAAGACGCCTGAGGATCAGCCATGACAGCCCAGCCACCCATCATTCGCCGATTGGGCCGGGTTTTCGGGGCTGAGATGGGGCCGGATTGGATGGTATCGCACGCAGCTTATCCGGCACCACTGCTGCTGTCGCCCGACCGGCTGCGGGTCTATCTGGTGGCGCGCGATGCCCAGGGCCGCGGCCAGGTGGGCTTTATCGATCTAGACCCCGTCGATCCACTGCGTGTGCTGGCTGTATCGCCGCAACCTTGCCTGAGGCCGGGTGGGCTTGGGGCTTTCGACGACAGGGGGATCTCGATCGGATCGGTGCACCAAGTCGGTGACGAGATCAGACTTTACTATATGGGTTGGAGCAAGGCGGCCGACGTCCCCTTTCGCAATGCGATCGGGCTGGCCGTCGCACGCGACGGACAGGGGTTGCGGTTCGAACGGATCTTCGAAGGTCCCTTGATTGACCGCAGCCGCTTCGATCCCTTCACGCTCAGCTACCCGTTCGTGGTGGTGCCGTCGGGTGATGAGCCTTGGGCTCTGTATTACGGCACCAGCAGGGCGGGCGGCACTGACGAGGCGGCGATGCAGCATGTGCTGACGCGCGCGACAGGGACCGATGGGATCGATTGGCGCCCGACGGGCGAGACGGTGGTCGGCTTGGAGCCCGGCGAGTATGGGCTATCGCGCCCTTGGCTCTGGCAGGCGGGCGGGCGCACCTGGATGCTGTATGCCATCCGCCGGGCGGAATACACGATTGGGCTTTCGGTCCAGGAGCCTGCCACCGCCGCCTTTCGGCGGGTCAGTTCGGACCTGATGGGACCAGGCGGCGCACAATGGGAAGACCGGGCCAGTTGCTACCCAGCTCTTGTCCAGGCCGGGGGGCGCACGCTGCTGTTCTACAATGCCAACGGGTATGGCCTGACTGGGGTTGGCGTAGCCGAGGTCGCCTTCGATTCAGCAGACACAGCATGAATAGCTGCCGGTTCTGCGGCAGCCGGCTGGTCACCCTGCCGCACCCGCACCCCGCCCAGGCCATGTTGAGCGATGGGCGGATCTGGCCCGAGCCGCTGGCCAAAGTCTGGTGCACTGGGTGCGGAGCGGTCGCCCACGTCGATCCCCCGGACGCCGCACATGTCCGCCGGTTCGATGATGGCGCCTATGACCTTGGGGCCGATCCATGTGCCGCTGATGCCAGCCGAAACCAAGCCTATACCGATCTGATCCGTGCCTGGTCCGGGCCATTGCCCGCGCGCGTGCTGGAGATCGGCTGTGGGTCCGGTCAGACGCTGGCAGGTCTGGCAGAGGCCTGGCCTGAGACCCGCTGTCTGGGCCTGGAGGCCGCAGCACAACTTGCTGCGCGGCCCGGCGCGGATCAGATCACCATCGTCCATGGCTTTGTCGAAGATCTGGCACCGCCCAAACAGCCCTATGACCTGATTTACGCGATCAACGTGATCGAACATGCCGCCGACCCTGCGGCCTTCCTGCAGGCCGCCCAGCGCCAGTTGGCGCCCGGTGGGCGGATCTTGCTGGTCTGCCCCGCGGCAGAGCCACCCAATCTGGAGCTGGTCTTTCTGGACCATATCCATACGTTCACGCCCACAGCATTGTCCCATGCGGCGGCGGCGGCTGGTCTGGTGATAAGCACTTGTGACACTGCGCCCCCTGGATTGGCCGGGTTTCAGATCGCCGTGCTGGTGCACCGGGATGCCGGTGAAACCAGGGCGAAAAGTGTGGACATCGCAGAGACAGCGCCGGCCAACCCGACGGTTTATCTATCGGCCTGGCAAGGGCTGGATGCGCTACTGCAGACCCGTCTGGCCGGTACCGGCACGGTCGATGTGTTCGGCGCGGGCGAGATGGCGGCCTTGATCCGCTGCTACGCCCCCCAAACCTGGGAGCGGGTGCGTACGCTTCTGGTTGATAGTCTGGCGGGGGCCCGGGCGCTGGACCGCCCGGTGCGCCTGCTGACAGAGGTTGCCAAGCCAGATGCAATCCTGATCGCAACCCATCCCCGCGCGCAGCCCACGCTGGCCGCGCGGCTGCGGGCCGCAGGCCATCGCCCTGTCGTGTTCAACGATGTCATTGCATGCTAGAGCCTCGCGCGAACTGGACCGGCGGCTACCTGCGGGCCACAGGCGTTGGTATTGCGCAGGACGCGCAAAGGGGCGGACAGAAACAACCGTCAGGGAGGGCCGCCATGGAACCGGCGCCACGCTATGGGGTCAATGAACAGATCGCACCTGCAGATGCGGCTGCAGCCCATCTCGAAAGGCTGAGCTTGAACGGTTACACCCACTTCGATGCCGGGTTGGACCAAGCCGGTCAAACCGCTCTAGCTCAGGCCTTCGACCGCGCTTTTGACGAACAGGCCGCGCGCTATGGTGGCACCGAGGCCTTGCGCGCCATCGATGATCACAACACCATCCGCGCGCCGTTGCTGTATGATCCGGCCTTCTTGGCGCTCGCCCAGACCCCAATGGTGCTGGCCCTGGCGGAACGCGTGTTTCGCGGCGCACATGGCGCCGGCGCTTTTATTCTGAACCAGCAGAACGGTGTCTCGAACCCGCCAAGTGGACCCTACAATCAGGTGGCGTGGCACCGAGATCTGCCCTATCAACACTTCACTGCCTCACGGCCGTTGGCGATCAACGCACTCTACTGCATCGAGCCGTTTACCGCCGAGAATGGCGCGACCCTGGTTGCACCCGGTACGCATCGCCAGGAAGCGTTCCCCTCGGATGCGCTTCTGGCAGAGATCGCCGCGCCCGTGACTGTGCCGTCTGGCAGTTTTCTAGTGCTGGACTGCATGGTCTACCATTCGGGCGGCGCGAACCGCTCGGCTGACGTTCGGCGGGCCGTCAATCACGTCTACACGTTGCCCTTCATCCGCCAACCGATCGATTTGCCTGCGGCACTGGGTGCAGCGGGGGATGCGCTACCCGACGATGTGCGCAAGCTCTTGGGCTATGGTAACGACACGGTCGCAGGGCCGGGCGACTACTACGCCCGGCGTCGCGCCCGCAAAGGGGGCTGAGGGAAACCGATGGTGCGGTGGGCCCTGCCGCTCCGCCTGGGGGCGGCAGTCCTGATCATTGCCGTTCTGGCGCTGGTTCTAGACCTGGACGCGCTGTTTGGCACAGCCACTGCGATTGAATGGAAAACCCTGGCACTCGCCAGCTTGTTGATGTTTGCGGGCTTGCCGATGGCAGCGGCCCGCTGGCATCTCATCCTGATCGCGGTTGGTGGCGCTCTGGCATGGGTGGAAGTACTGCGCCTGACCTGCCTATCAATGCTTGTGGCGCTCGGCCTGCCGTCCGGGCAAGGCGGCGATCTGGTACGGGGTGCGATGCTGGCTGCGCGCGGGCGCGCAAGCTTGGCCCAGATCGTCTCCTCAACGCTTGCCGACAGGCTCTACGGCCTTCTGTCGATTGGTCTGGTGGCCGTGCCGGGCGTGATCTTGCTGGGCCTCTACGGGGGTGCGGGTCCCGCGATGACCACTGTTGCCCTGGGACTTGCTGCGCTGCCGCTTCTGGTACTGGTGCTGGGTCCGGCAGAACGGGGGCTGGCCCGCCTGGCGGGGCCTGGCCGGTGGGGTCGGCTGGCCGCAGGCACCGCTGACAGTCTCGCGCAGCTTCGCCAGACCTTCCGCCGCCCCCGGCTAGCGGTGATCGCGGTGCTAAGCTCGTTGATGATCCATGGACTTGCGATCCTGGCGGCTTGGCTGATGGGGCGCCAGATCGGCTTGGATGCCCCGCTCTGGCAATATCTGATCGTCGTGCCGCTGGTTTGGATCATCACCATGGTGCCCGCGTCGGTCGGCGGGCTCGGTGTGCGCGAGGCCAGTTTCGGTGCGCTTTTCGGCGCCTTTGGCGCAGTGCCCGAGACCGGTGTGGCGCTGGGGGCGCTGGTCTCAGCCAGTAGCATCCTTGGCATTCTGCTGGGCGGGCTTTTGGCTGCGTTTCTGCCCCGTCCTAAGCAAGCGACGGATCCGGAGCCCAAACCATGACCGCTTCGCTGGCGGACCGGCTGGAGACGATGCTGACGCGCATTGACTGTGCGGCGGTCGCTCGGACCGCTGCGGGCCCGGGACCGGGCGAAGACGCGGAAACCCTAAAGGCCTATCTGGAGACTTATCTGAACGAGGCCCGTGTCGGACTAGACCTGATTGCCCCAACCATCGACGGCAAAACCCCCCGGATCCTGGAGATCGGCAGCGGGGTCGGCATTCTCACCGCCTTTTTGAGCAGCGTCGGATATGACACCACCGGGATCGAGCCGGGGGCTGCAGCAGGCTTTGACTTCATGGGCCGTCTCGGGGCTGCGCTGTCAGACCAGGAGGATTCGGCGATCCTGCCAATTGGTGCCGAGGCGCTGACACCCGAGGATCATGGCCGGTTCGATCTGATCTTCTCGGTCAACGTGGTCGAGCACGTCCAATCGCTGGACTCTGCAATGGCGGCACTGGCCTGCGTTCTGGCACCAGGGGGCACGATGATCCACCTGTGCCCGAACTATGCCTTTCCTTACGAGCCGCATCTTGGCATCCTCTTGATCCCGTTCGCGCCCCAGGCCACTCGGCATATCGCCCGCGCCCAAATCCGTCGACAGCAGCGGGTCTGGGACAGCGTGAACTTCGTAACGGCAGGCCGGATCGCCCGGCTGGCCGCGACGAACGGGTTGGCAGTGCGCTTTCGGCGTGGGGTGATGGCAGCCTTCCTTGACCGGTTGCGTACAGATCCAGTCTTCCGCGCCCGCCAGCCCGGCCCTATCGCCGGGATGGTGCGCATTCCCGGCCTTGTGACCGCGCTGGCTGGCGCTATGCGGCTGATCCCCCCTCGGTTGGCCAGCCCAATGGTCTTCACCTTGAAACATCGGACCGAGTGAACGTCAAAGCGCGCTGGACCGGGGTGCAGAGCAATCGGATCGTTGGGTCGCAAAGTTGGGGCGAAAGGGTGTGTGTGGCGGATAGAAACCGCTCCATTATCCCTCTCGAAGATCAGCAGAATCTGACCTTTCCATTCTCAGTCGTCTAGTTTGAGGACTAGTGGATGAAAGGCCCTTCTTCAGTCTGGGCGCTGGCTTTTGAGCCTGATCGTTCACGCAGGTGTCTGTAAGCTCGATGGTCTCAGTGGCTGCCGACGCGTAACCCCAGACCTTCGAGGCAAATGCTTGCGCTTAGGTCCGATCCCGCACTGTGGGCGCCGACCGATCGTCCATTGTCCAGAGCCCAGCAGACCGAGGTTCCTAATAAGTATGTATTGGGTGTCGAGAGGTTGGACTGAGTCCGGATTGGACGCCAGGTCCAATTCTCTTGTCATTTGGTGGCGATTAAGAGTGAGCTGTGTTGGTGCCCGGAGAGAGACTCGAACTCTCAAGGTGTTACCACCGGCGGATTTTGAATCCGCTGCGTCTACCAATTCCGCCATCCGGGCCGCGGGCGCACTATAGTCGGCGCCACCTCGGGGTCAACGGGCCCTTTGAAACCAGTCAGGCACCTCTTGACGCCCCCCTTTCATGGGACGCTAAGCCCTGTTAACCGGAGCCGGGCCAGAATGGCAGAACCCAGGGCCAAGGATAGTTTGCGCGGCGGAGAGTTGATCATGAGTGCGGAAGGTTCTGCGGAACTGGCGATCTCTGCCCGGCTTGCTCAACTGGCCGCCGACGCTCCGGGCGAGCGCGTAACCCTGGGCTGGATCCTGGATCAACTGCACGAGCGTGCCTTTGGCCTCTTTCTTTTGATCCTGGCGCTGCCCTGCTGCATCCCGTTTTTGTACGGTATCCCCCAGATCGTGGCCCTGCCGCTGCTGTTCGTGTCGGCGCAGATCCTGTTTGGACGCCGCGTCCCTTGGCTTCCCGAGAAACTGCGCGGCCGCGCGGTTTCGACCGCATCACTTGGCGATTTGTCCAGACTGGCTGGCCCCTGGCTGCGACGAATCGAGGCGTTCAGCAGCCCCAGGCTGGGTGCGCTGACCCGTCCCCCGATTGATCAGCTTGTCGGAGTTGCGTTGCTGGCCTTCAGCGCCTCGATCCTGGTCCCCATGCCCGGAACCAATACCGTACCCGGCTTTGCCGTTGTCCTGATCTCGATGGGTCTGCTGCAGCGAGATGGGATCTTGGTGGGTATCGGCGGGATCCTTGGCACCGCCTGGATCGCGACCCTTGTTTTTGCCGGAGCCACGCTGGCCAGTCTGATCAAAGGCTGGCTGGGCATGTGACCACCCGCCCCAACGACGTAGCGGTCGATTGCGATTGAGCGGGGCGCGTCAGGTGCGCTAAGACTATCGTATGAGCGTCTACGGTCGCATCCTTCTGGCGGGGCTTGGATCCCTCGGCCTGCTGTTGGGCGCCTTGGCGTTTCAGTATATTGGCGGGCTCGATCCCTGCGTGATGTGCATCTGGCAACGCTGGCCTCATCTGGCAGCAGTGTCGATCTCGGTTTTGGCGATGACGGTAATGTGGCGCATGCGCCGCCCGCTGGCCGCCTTGGGCGCCCTGGCGGTTGGCATTAGCGCCGCGATCGGAATCTATCATGTGGGGGTGGAACAGGGGCTATGGACAGGGCCTGGCACCTGTTCCGGCGGCGCCAATCCGGCGGAACTGTCCACCGAGGACCTGTTGGCGCAATTGGAGAGCGCCAGCCTGGTGCGCTGTGACGAGGTGGCCTGGGACTTCCTCGGCATCTCGATGGCTGGCTGGAACGCGATTCTGTCGCTGGGGCTTGGCGTCCTTTGGGTCTTGGCCGCCCTGTCTAAGACCACGACAAAGCACGAGACTCGTCCGGAGCCGAGCCGCTGAGCGCTAGTCGTCCGTGCCCAGCATGTCGACATCCGGCAAAGTGCCGAAGCAGGTCTTCAGCGCCCCGGCCCAACCACTAGACATCGCTGCCCAGTCGGTGTCGGTCGCCTCGATCCGGCGCAACAACGAGAACCGCATGTCGTTCGCGGGCAGCACCGCCAAATCCAATGGCATCCCGACCGACAGGTTAGACCTGAGCGTGGCATCCATGGACAGGAACAGCGCCTTCAGTCCATCGGAGATGCTGGTCTTGGGCGTGATTACCCGGTCCAGGATCGGTTTGCCGTACTTGAATTCACCAGCTTGCAGGAACGGCGTATCTTCGGTGGCTTCGATGAAGTTGCCTGGGCTGTAGACCATGAACGCCCTGTGGCTGCCGCCCGCCCGTTGCCCACAGACTAGCACTGTCGCCTCGGCCGAAACCCCTTGGTTCAACAGGTTTGTCCGGTGGCGCCCCTGCTGTTCCGCCATCATCTCGCCGACGATCTGCGCGACCCGGTACATGGACTTGGCGTTCATGATCGTCTCGACGCTCTCACCGGCGGAGGCGCGCTGCAATCCCTCACCGATCGCAGTCAGGATACCTTGCGTGATCGACAGGCTGCCTGCCGTCATCAGGCAGATCGCGCGCTCGCCCGGTTGGGACCATGTGAACGACTTTCGATAGCGCGAGACGTGGTCGACACCGGCGTTTGTCCGCGTGTCGGACAGCATCAGCACCCCCGCATCCAGTTTCAGCGCGACGCAATACGTCATGGCTGCCTCAGGCCTGAGACTGTGATTGGGATTGTTCGATCAGCACATCGACCGACAGCTTCTGGTCGGCCTGTCCCCCGACGACTCCGCGCACCAGAGCCGCATCGTCCGCGTCCAGTCCTGCGGCCAGGCGAATGTAGGCGTCGGTCGGGCAAAGCTGGTTCGTGACATCGAAGCCGACCCAGCCCAGCCCGGGCACATGCGCCTCGGCCCAGGCGTGGGTTTGTTCGCCGACCCGAAGTTCTCCGTCGAAGTCCGCCAGATAGCCGGCAACGTAGCGCGCGGGTATCTCCAGCGCCCGACAGCAGGCGATGAAGATGTGAGCATGGTCCTGGCAGACGCCTGCGCCGATTGCGGCTGCCTCGGCGGCGGATGTCGCGGGGGTGGTCGCGCCGGGGCGGTAGTCGATGGCCGCGTGGATCGCCTCGGACAAGGCATGCAGCTTTGCCAGCGGGTTGTCGCCATCAACCTCCTGGGCAAGGGACTGGAGTTTTTCGTCCGGCATCGTCAGTGGGGTTTGGCGCAAACACATCTGCGGTCGCGCGGCTTCGCTGATACCGGCCAACACGCCGGAGACATCCGTTGTCTGTATCTGACCCTCTGCAACAATCTCGATCAATGCGGTTTCGACATGTGCATGCCAAAGCGCAACCCGGTTGCCTAACGCATCGGTCAACAGCGGTGAGACGGCATTGCCGTTGACCCGAACCTGCCAGTCGATCAGCTTTTGCGCCGAGGTGTTTGGCGGGCAGAGCTTTAGCCGGAAGGCCGCAGTGGCGGCCGCAGGTGCATATTCCTGGCGCGTCGTATGTCGGACCGATAGCAACATCAGAAGTGATACGCCTCGTAGATTTCGCTGTTCAGCCGCTGGGTCGTGCTGATCGAGCCACGTACAAATTCGCTGAGACCGTCGCGAAAGATCTCACCCATTTTCAGCGCCTTCAGTCGGACGACCATATCACGGGCGGTGCGGTGGCAGGCATGTTCCTCGCCGTTATGCGTCTCTGACAGCAGCTCCAGACAGCGCAGGATCTTGGCGTAGCTGAAGGCGGCCGAGCGGGGGAACTTGCTGCTCAGGATTAGAAAGTCTGCGATGTTCCAGGGGCTGTAGTCAGCGTGGTAAAGGTGGTGGTAGGTCCGAACAGCCCCAGTTGCGTGTAACACGGATGTCCACTGGTGATGATCGCGCCCCCCGCCGACCACATCCATCTCTGGCAGCAGCACGTAGGATTTCACATCCAGGAGCCGCAGGGTCATGTCGGCGCGTTCGACATAACCGCCCAGACCCAGGAAGACATAGTTGTCATCGCGCAGCATCGTGGAGGTCGATGCCCCCCGTATGGCCGAGCCGCGCAGCTTGACCCAATCCAAGACGCCTGACAGATCGCGCAGCGCCTCGGTCGGGTCCATCAGCTCCAGCTTTCGCCAGCCGTCGTTCAAGACTTCCCAAAGCTGAATGGTCAGCGCCGTGCGCACCGATCGCCCGTTCGCCCGCGCACGCTCAAGGCAGGCGCGGATCGATGATGGGTTCTCGTTGTCCAGGATCAGGGTGCGGACAATCGCTGCCTCGGTGATCCCGTCCGGATCTTCGAACCGGTCGAGGCATCCTGCCGCTGCCGCAACGGATCGCCATTCCTGCGTTGAACGCCGTCCTGGGATCATCGCCATACGGCTGCCCATCTCGATCAGCCGGGCGGTCGAGTCCGCCCGCTCGACATAGCGTGCCAACCAATAGAGGTCCGCCGCTGTGCGCGAGAGCAACAACCGCTCGGTCATGAGGCCAGCACCCAGGTGTCTTTTACACCGCCGCCCTGGCTGGAGTTGACCACCAGCGATCCCTGCCGCAGCGCCACCCGTGTCAGGCCGCCCGGGACCAGTCGCATCTGGCTGCCCACCAGGCAATAGGGGCGCAAGTCAACGTGGCGTGGTCCGACCCCGTCCGGGCCCAGGGAGGGCACCGTAGACAGATCCAGCGTCGGCTGCGCGATGAATTCGCTGGGGCTTTTGCGGATGCGTTCGGCGTAGGCGGTGCGTTCCTCCGCCGTGGCCTTGGGTCCGATCAGCATGCCGTATCCGCCCGAGCCATGAACTTCCTTGACGACCACATCTTCCAGATTGTCCAAGACATGGGCGCACTCGTCGCCTAAGGCGCAGCGCCAAGTTGGCACATTCTCCAGAATTGGGGTCTCGCCCAGGTAGAAGCGGATCATTTCGGGCACGAAGACATAGATCGCCTTGTCATCTGCCACGCCAGCACCGGGCGCGGAGCACAAGGTGACCCCGCCCGAGCGGTAGACGTCGAACAGGCCCGGCACGCCCAACAGCGATTCCGGCCGGAACGCGAGCGGATCGATGTAGTCATCGTCGATCCGGCGGTAGATGACATCGACCAGGCTGGGCCCGCGCGTCGTGCGCATCCAGACGCGGCCCTCATCGACGAAAAGGTCCCCTGCCTCGACCAGCGGCACACCCATCAGATCCGCCAGGAAAGAGTGCTCGTAATACGCCGAGTTGAACGAACCCGGGGTCAGCACGACGATGTTCGGCTCGCCCTTGCAGGCAGGCGGCGCGACCTCTTTCAGCGTGCGCAGTAACTCGTCGGCGTACCCATCAACCGGCTGGACACCACCGCCCGCAAACAAGTCCGGGAACATGCGCATCATGATCTCGCGGTTCTCCAGCATATAGGAGACGCCAGAAGGTGTGCGGCAGTTGTCTTCAAGGACTTGGAACGAGCTTTCGCCGGTCCGCACTATGTCGATGCCCACGATATGGCTATAGACCCTGCCGGGCGGCTCGACCCCGACCATTGCGGGCACGAAAGCCGCATTCCTGTAGACTAGATGCTCCGGAACGATGCCGGCCTTCATGATCTCGCCGCGGTGGTAAACGTCGTAGAGAAAGGCATTCAGCGCCCGTGCGCGCTGCCGGATACCGCGATCCAGGTGCTGCCATTCCAGGGCGGAAAACACCCTTGGCACCAGATCAAAGGGGATCAGCCGCTCCGGATCGCCACCTTCACCGTATACCGCGAAAGTGATGCCAATCCGCCGGAAGATGGCTTCCGCCTCGGCGGACCGCTGTTGCAGACGTTCGACGCCAACGGCATCAATCCAATCGGCAATTCGGGCATAGGGCGAACGTATCGCATCCCCGCTGCCTGACATCTCGTCGAACATCGCTCATCCCGTCTGGCGTCGCCCGACCATACCGAACCCCGGCGTGGTGACAAGGTGCGCAATCAATCCAGCCAGACAGGATTTGACCAGGCTTTGCGCCCGAATTGATCCACCACGACCAGGCGCAGCCAGCCGCCTTGCCGGAACCTGGTGACGTCAAACTCGGCATGGGACAGCCCGCGTCCATAGACTTGGCGTCCCGCAGCGCCTGCGCCCAGGGCAATGACGGTTTCCGCTGGAGAACAGGAGATTGTCACGCGCTCTCCATCGTAAGCCATGTGATGGATCAGGGGGCCTTGCGAGGAGTAATGGTGGCCTGCCTTCAATGCCGACAGCAGCAGGTCTGGCTCGTTCGCCGCCGCCTTGACCATCACCCAACCCCCGAAGTGATCCGGTCCTTTGAAGTGGGCGTCATCTGTGGCGATGGCCGTCATCCTGCGGTTTTCTTGGAGCAGTTGGTCCAGAATTGCCGTACCGTTTCCGCGATCCGTCTCGATCTCACAGCCGTGGTTATAGATCTCGACGGCATGGGCCGCGTCGATCTGGCGGGCATCGTCCAGGGTCATATTGAACCACTCCGGATGCGCAATGGCGACAAAGGCGCCGGCATCGCGGCAACGCCTTGCCAACGAGGCGGCGGGCTCCGGCGCTTTGGCCGCATCGAAGTCAGGCGCATCAGGCGGTGCGAAGTCCGTTGGCAGCCCCACGGCCAGCAGATGCCAGATCTCGCCATTGCTGAGCGCGCCGGAGTGTACTTCCGCGCCCAGAATGGTTGTGAAACCAGCGCCCCGGCAGGTGGTCGTGTCGGAGATTGGATAGTCATAAAGACCGACCAAGTGGTCTGAGAGGCATATGAAATCATAGCCTTCAGCGGCGTAGCGCTTACAAACGATGTCTGGCGCCAGCGCCCCGTCAGAGTTTGTCGAGTGGGTGTGCAGATTGCCCTTGTAGAAGGTCCCTGGGGCATCGAAGGGCGCCAATGTCGTCATCGTCAACCTCTGCTGGTGTCGTTCATTTCGTCTATCTAAGGTCGTAACAGGTCGTAACAGGTCGTTCCGACGTTTTCGCGACGCTGTTGCCCGTGCGCGTTCATCGACCGGGCATTTGCTTCCGTCAAACCCGATGTTACCAAGTTGGCCGCGCCAACAACGGCGCGCACACGTTCGGATATCACCATGGGCGTTCTCACAAGCCAAATCTCTCCCCGCAGCGACGGTTTTGCCGCTAATCGAACCGCCATGCAGGCCGCGTTGCAAGAAGTCAGCGATGCAGTTGCCGCGGCCCGGGAAGGTGGCGGGGCGCGCGCCAGGGCCCGGCACGAGGGGCGCGGGAAGATGCTGCCTCGCGATCGGGTCGAGAACCTGCTGGATCCCGGCACACCGTTCCTGGAATTGGGGTCCGTTGCTGCGCACGACATGCACGACGGCGACTGCCCCGGGGCGGGCATCATCACGGGCGTTGGCCGCGTCTCGGGCCGCGAGTGCCTGATCATCTGCAATGACGCCACCGTGAAGGGCGGCACCTACTACCCGATGACGGTCAAGAAACACCTCCGCGCGCAGGAGGTGGGGATGGAGAACAACCTCCCGTGCATCTACCTGGTCGACTCGGGGGGCGGGAACCTGCCCCAGCAGGACGAGATCTTCCCAGACCGTGACCATTTCGGGCGCGAGTTCTACAATCAGGCGCGCATGTCCGCGGCCGGTATCCCGCAGATCGCCGTGGTCATGGGCTCGTGCACGGCCGGTGGGGCCTACGTGCCCGCGATGTGCGATGAGAGCGTTATCGTGCGCGACCAGGGGACGATCTTCCTGGCCGGTCCCCCCCTGGTAAAGGCCGCCATCGGCGAAGTCGTGACCGCCGAGGAGTTGGGCGGCGCGGATGTCCACTCACGCCTCTCGGGCGTGGTGGATCACCGGGCCGAGAATGACGCCCACGCGCTCGCCATCACGCGCCAGATCGTGGCGGGCCTGAACCGCGAGAAGCGGGTTGATGTTCAGATGCAGGCGCCCGAGCCGCCGGCCTACGATCCCGACGAGATCATGGGCGTGGTTCCCGTAGACTGGCGCAAACCCTACGACGTGCGTGAGGTCATCGCCCGCGTAGTCGACGGCTCGCGTTTTGATGAGTTCAAGGCCCGCTTCGGGACCACGCTGGTCACAGGATTTGCGCATGTTCACGGCATTCCGTGTGGGATCCTGGGCAACAACGGGGTGATCTACTCGGAAAGCTCCGTGAAGGCCGCACACTTCATCGAGCTTTGCTGCCAGCGTAAGATCCCGCTGGTCTTCCTGCAGAACGTCACGGGCTACATGGTTGGCCGCAAGTACGAGGCTGAGGGCATCGCCAAGCACGGCGCCAAGATGGTCCACGCGGTCAGCTGCGCGCAGGTGCCCAAGGTGACCATGATGATCGGGGGTAGCTTCGGGGCGGGCAACTACGGCATGTGCGGGCGTGGCTTCCAGCCGCGGTTCTTGTGGTCTTGGCCGAACGCGCGGATCTCGATCATGGGCGGCGAGCAGGCGGCAGGCGTGCTCGCCACAGTGAAGAAAGACCAGGTCGAAGCCCGCGGTGGCACGTTCACCGATGAAGACGAGCGCGCGATCAAGGACCCGATCATCGCCCAATTCGACCGCCAGTCACACTGCCTCTACGCGTCGGCCCGCCTCTGGGACGACGGCGTGATTGACCCGCGCAAGACCCGAGACGTGCTGGGGCTGTCGCTGTCGGCAGCGCTAAACGCCCCGATCCCCGACTTCCACTTTGGCGTGTTCAGGATGTGAACCATGACGCGTAAGCCAAAGATCAAAGTGATCCGGACAGATAAGAGGGGCAGGATCACCGTGCGCCCTAACCGCTGGTGGGAGAAGCCTGCCCGAAAGCACCAGAGTATTCTAAGAATCTGGCGAGGACCCTTGATGCTTGCGGCGTTTGCAGCCACCTTCATCTATGGGCGCGAAACATACTCGTTGGCGCGAAGCGTGTACCTTGGTGGAGATGGCTGTCGTGTCACCAGCGTCACAGATGGAGACACTGTAAGACTGCACTGCGGCGGAATCCGATTAATCAAGGCACGCTTGACAGGCTTCGATGCGCCAGAGGTTTATTCGCCCAAGTGCTTTTCCGAGTTTTGGTCTGGGACAAAGGCAACATGGGCATTGCGCTGGCGGATCTGGACTGCTGACGAAGTCAAAGTCGTTTTGACTGGTTCAGATCGCTATGGACGCCACTTGGCATCGATGTTCATCGACGGCCGCAGTGCATCGCAAATCATGACGGAGATCGACTTGGCTCGTCACTACTCTGGTGGTCGACGCGAGGGCTGGTGTTAGTATGTCCTCCGAAATCCTCATATCGAACCGGCGCATGATCGCCTGCTGGGTGGTCAGGAAGTGAGATGAAGGATCGTCTAAACTCCCTTGGGTCGTCTATTCGCGGTGTCCTGGATTCTGCTTGGGACCAAGTGCCCGAGTTCACGCTGACCTCAGATGTCGAGATACCGATCTACCTCATCCACCACGGGCAGGAGCCAGAGGACTACGAGATCATCTGCGACTTTGCGGATTTCATGAAGGCCAACCAGAAGGGCTTTCTCTCGCGCCCCAAGTTGCAGGTCTGGGCCGGTCGATCGGACTTTGAGCGATCGCCGTTTGCCCGGCGCCTGCGCCATGACTTTTCCCAGCAGTTTCATGGCCTTCGCCTCGCATTGCGGGCAGAGCGCGAGCACAAGGGATGGGGCCTACCCAGTCTCGGAGATATCCTGCTTTGGGGACTGAATGCGAGTAGCGAAGTGATCGGCGCGGTCCTGCTTTGGATGGCAACCGCGTGGGGTCGAGACTTGATCAAGCGCATTACTGGTATCTTTCAGCGCTCGGACTTCAACCGTGCGGTCAAGTCCGCTACGGCCGAACAAGAGCTAGAAGCCTTAATCGATGAGAAAAAGGAGGTGATCGACGAAGGGCTCGCCAGGCTTGAGATCACCCTTCACCGGGATCTTTGGTCCTATGCCTGGCGTGGGCAACGCCCGGGACCAATTACCGGGATGGATCGGGAAGCATGGCCTTTGCCGGACTTTGTCCGTGAGAGGTTACGCGACTGATGTTCTCCAAGATCCTCATAGCCAACCGCGGCGAGATCGCCTGCAGGGTCATCAAGACGGCTCGACGGATGGGTGTGCGAACTGTCGCGGTTTATTCGGACGCTGACGCGCAGGCGCTGCATGTCGAGATTGCCGACGAGGCGGTCCATATCGGTCCCGCCCCCGCCCGAGAGAGCTATCTGAAGATCGACGCCCTGATCGACGCCGCACTGTCGACCGGCGCCCAGGCAATCCATCCAGGCTATGGCTTCCTCTCGGAGAATCCTGATTTTGTCGAGGCCGTCGAGGCAGCAGGACTTACCTTCATTGGCCCCTCTGCAGATGCGATCCGCAAGATGGGCCTGAAGGACGCCGCGAAGCGCCTGATGGAGGACGCGGGCGTCTCCGTCGTTCCCGGCTATCACGGGCCTGATCAGGACCCGGCGTTTCTGGCAGCGCAGGCCGACACGATCGGCTATCCGGTCTTGATCAAGGCAAGTGCGGGCGGCGGTGGAAAGGGCATGCGCCGTGTCGATGGGCGGGCGGACTTCGATGCCGCGCTGACCTCGGCCAAACGCGAAGCGCTGGCGGCGTTCGGCAATGACCACTGCCTGATTGAGAAGTACGTCGCCAAGCCGCGGCATATCGAGGTGCAGGTCTTCGCTGACGGTGCCCGCGCCGTGCATCTCTTCGAGCGTGACTGTTCACTGCAGCGCCGCCATCAGAAGGTCATCGAGGAGGCCCCCGCCCCCGGCATGACACCAGAGATGCGGGACGCCATGGGCCAGGCGGCCGTCCGCGCCGCCGAGGCGATCGGCTACAAGGGCGCTGGCACGGTCGAGTTCATCGTGGATGCATCGGACGGGTTAGACCCGGGTCGCTTTTACTTCATGGAGATGAACACCCGCCTTCAGGTCGAACACCCCGTGACGGAAGCCATCACGGGCCACGACCTGGTGGAATGGCAGTTGCGGGTGGCCGCCGGTGCCCCGCTGCCGGTCGCTCAAGGGGATCTGGCCATCGACGGTCATGCGTTCGAAGCTCGGATCTACGCCGAGGATGCCAGCCGAAACTTCCTGCCCGCCACGGGGCAGCTGGCGCACCTTTCGCTACCTGACTTTGCGCGCTGCGATACGGGGGTGCGTTCTGGTGACCGGATTACCCCCTTCTACGATCCCATGATCGCCAAGGTCATTGTCCACGGGGCGACCCGGGGTGAGGCGTTGAGCCGGTTGCGCTATGCGTTGGCTGCAACGCAGGTCGCCGGAACTGTCACCAATGTGGCCTTCCTGGCGGCGCTGGCCCGGCATCACGGTCTCTCTGACGGAGATGTGGACACCGGGTTGATCGCCCGTGACCTGGACCATCTGACTGCACCTCTGACGGAGCCGCCCGAGGCGCGCATGATCGCCGCGGTCGCCGCGCTGCGGATCTTGGACCCTCTGAACAATGAAGACCTCTGGGGCCGCCTGATCGGCTGGCGGCTTTGGGGCAACGCCCGTCAGTTTGCCTTGATCGAGGCAGCCGGGGAACGCCTGCAGATCCCTGTCCAGACCTTGGGCCCAACCCATTTCCACGTCGAGATTGGCGGCGAAGAGCGCGAGATATGGATCTGGGGCCCGATGCCAAAGCTGACCGTCGAGCTTGACGGCCGCCGCCAGAAGGTCACTGCGATACGGCATGACCGTGCGCTGACGGTGTTCTTCGACTGTGGAGCATTCACGTTCGGGTTGCCTGACCCTCTGGCCATTGAGACCGAAGAACAGACAGCCGGCGATGACATCGCCGCCCCGATGACCGGCGCCATCAAGGCTGTGTACGTTCTGCCGGGATCTCAGGTTGCCAAGGGCGATGCGCTGGTGGTTATGGAGGCGATGAAGATGGAGCACACGCTCAGCGCGCCCCGCGATGGCCAGGTGGCGGAGGTCAACGCAAGATTGGGCGACCAGATCGACGAAGGTGCGATCCTGGTACGCCTGGAACCGGCGACAACCGATGGCTGAACACGTTACAATCTGGGAGATGGCGGCGCGCGACGGGCTGCAGAACGAGGCCCGCGCCATCCCCACGCAAGACAAGATCCGCCTAGTGAACCAGCTCAGCCAATGTGGGTTCACCAAGATCGAGGTCGCCAGTTTTGTCAGCCCGAAATGGGTGCCACAGATGGCCGATGGTGCCGATGTGATGGCTGGGATCTCACGCCATGCCGGCGTGTCGTACACGGCCATTTGCCCGAACCTGAAAGGCTACGAACGGGCCAAGGATGCCCAGGTCGAGGCTGTAGGTGTCTTCGGCTCAGCCTCCGACGGCTTTAGTCGTGCAAATGTCAATTCTTCCATGGAGGAGGCGCTAGAACGAGCGATTCCCATCATTCACGCCGCTTTGGCGGATGGCATTCCCGTGCGTGGCTATGTCAGCTGTGCCGTTGCCTGCCCCTATGACGGACCCATCGACCCAAGCGCGACAGCAAAAGTTGCGCGCGCTTTGGCGGACGCGGGTTGTGAGGAGCTCAGTCTGGGCGACACAATCGGGGCCGGCACGCCGGACAAGATCGCTGCTATGCTGGATGCCGTTCTGGACGTCCTGCCGCCAGAACGCCTGGCCGGGCACTACCACGATACGAATGGTCGCGCGTTGGAGAACATCGAGGTCAGTCTGGAGAAAGGCCTTCGGGTCTTTGACGCAGCAGCTGGCGGGCTTGGCGGATGCCCCTATGCACCGGGTGCTAAAGGTAACGTCGCGACGGAAGCTGTGGCCGCCCGCCTTGCAGACTTGGGCTTCGTCACAGGCATCGACGCGAAGCGCCTTGCAGACGCCGCCGCATTCGCCAGATCATTGCGCAGCTAGGTGCGATCGGGGCGCCGCGCGCGGGTGGGTGGGCTGCGGAGACGTTGAAGGCAGCGTCAATCTCGACTGGGAGCGCGTGGCGCCCCACCACTACTCGCGGAAGCTCTTGCTTTTCTTCAAGATGTCCCAGGCCCGAATGACACGGGTCAGCCTGGCCTCGTCGTCACGTCCGCCGCCATTCATGTCCGGGTGCAGATCTTTGACCAACTCGCGATACCGGGCCCTGACATCTCCCAGGTTCTCGACCTCGTGGGGCAGTCCAAGCGTATCCATCGCCCGCTGTTCGTCCCGTGCCAATCGGCGAAACCGGCGTTTTGGCGCACCTTCGGTTCGCCCCGGGTTCTGCGTAGCGGCATCACCCAAGACATCCAGCGGGTCGTTGAACCCCCAACGGGCCCATGCTTGACCCTCGGAATGCGGCCAGTTCTGTGCGGTCACCTTTGGCCCATCCTTTAATGTCCAGGTCGGTCGCTCCCAGGTCCGGTCGGCTTTATTCTGCGCTTCCAGTTCTTCCTCGGTCCATCCTGCGAAGAAGTTCCAGGACTTGTTCACTGCGCGGACATGCTCAAGGCAATACCAGTTGAATTCGTCCAATTTTTCTGGCGATACGGGCGCGCGATAGACGCCGGCTGCGCTGCATCCAGGCCACTGGCACGTCTTGGTCGAGCTGTCGAACGATCCCGTCATCCCACGCGACCGCGCACGCCGGGCCTTGTCCGCCGTTACGGAGATGTCGTATTCGAATGGCCGTCGTTGCGACATGACATCCTACATAGAAATGCGGGCCGACGATTCTACCGGATACGCACAATTCGACAACAGGCAATGAAGGGCGAAGAACTTCCATGACAATGGCCGATCGAATTCAGTCGAAGTTGACGCAGGTCTTCGCGCCGGAGAGCCTGGAAGTGATCGATGAAAGCGAGCAGCACCGCGGTCACGGTGGATGGCGCGAAGGGGGTGAGACGCATTTCCGGGTGCGCATGATTTCGGACAGCTTCACTGGCCAAAGCCGACTTGCCAGGCAGCGGGCCGTGAACAGGTGCTTGGCGGATGAGTTTGCGGACGGCGTTCATGCACTGGCGATGGAACTTCGCGCCCCGAACGATTAAGCCATTCGAGGGTGGCGGCTGACGAGAGGAACGTAATGCCCAAGTTCGCCTTTGCCCTTGCTCTATCAACCGCGCTCTCGGGCTGCATCGCCTACACTGTCGTGGACACCGCGGTGGGGGTTGCTGGGACCGCTGTCGAGACAACTGTTGACGTCACCGGGGCCGTCGTCAGCGGCGCCGCCGACCTTGTGGTCGGCGACGATGAAGACCAAGAAGATGCCGAGGACTGATCCAAGCCAGCAATGATCAGAACAGATAACTCGCTCGGGGTGGCACCGTCATCGCTTGAGCGGCCAACCTAAGCTATGAACATCGAAGACGGGGGACACCACCATGAAGCGCACGCAGCTTGGTCGTACGGGGATCGACGTGAGCGCGTTCTGTTTAGGAACGATGACGTTTGGGACCAACACCGACGAGGTGGATGCGTTCCGGCAGTTGGACGCCAGCCTCGACTACCAGATCGACTTTCTGGATACAGCCGAAATGTACCCCGTGAACCCTGTTCGCAAGGAGACGGTGGGCAATACAGAAGCGATCATCGGGCGCTGGAATGCTCACAGCGCGCGACGCGGTGACTACATTCTGGCGACGAAGTGCGCTGGAGAGAACCGTTCGTTTGTCCGGGAAGGTCAGCTTGTCGATGGCGCCCTGATCAAGGCGGCTTGTGAAGGGTCGCTACGGCGGCTGCAGACCGATTACATCGATCTCTACCAGTTGCACTGGCCCAACCGCGGATCCTACCACTTTCGGCAGATCTGGGGCTTTGATCCGTCCAAGCAGGATCGGGCAACCACGATCCAGCACATAGACGACGTGATGGGCGCCCTGGCCGACTTGGTCACAGAAGGTAAGATCCGTGCGTTCGGTCTGTCGAACGAAAGCGCCTGGGGTACGTCGCAATGGCTTGCGTCTGGCGAACGAACAGGCGGCCCGCGCATCGCCTCAATCCAGAATGAATACTCCTATCTCTGCCGGATGCCCTATGACGCGGACATGGCAGAGTTGGGCCACAACGAGGACGTCACGCTGCTGGCGTTCTCGCCATTAGCGACTGGCTTTGTGACGGGTAAGTATCTGGATGGTGCCTTGCCACAAGGATCGAGACATCAGATCGGCGGCGGGTCCCCGCGAAACTCTGCCCGACTGGATGCCGCCGTGCGTGCCTATCTCGACGTTGCCAGAAAGCACGCGATCGACCCGGTGCACATGGCCATGTCGTTCTGTCTTCAGCGACCGTTCCCGGTGATCCCGATCTTCGGCGCCACGACGGTGGACCAGTTGGATCACATCGCGAAGGGGCGCGACTTGGAGTTGAGTGCGGACGCCTTGGCCGATCTGGACGCAGCGCATCGCCAGCACCCAATGCCGTTCTGATGAAGCCTATTATTGATCGGCAGAAACACCGGCGCCGCCTGTCTGCTCTTGCGCAGGCGACGATAGGTGTCAGCTGCATGACGCCAAGACGTCCGACCAATAACTGGTTGATCCAATGGTTAAGCAAGCCGGCCAGCGGCGGATGGGGGAAACTCTGGTGGGTGTGTAACGCATAGAATGCCTCGACAATTCGAAGATCGAACTTGGCCGTCACCAAGTGCCCGGCACTGATCTCGCCGGCCAAGACAACCGAGGGTGCAAGCGCTAGTCCAGCTCCCTCCCGCGCCAGCAGACGTACCATTGCCATTTCGTCCACGCTGGCCAGGACTTTCGGCGCAATCTCCAACCCTATGGCGAGGCTCTCAAAACCCTGCTCGATCGAGCTCTCCGTCGGCAGGATGACGGGCTCGCTCAGAAGAAGCGCCCTGAAAGTTGGGTGCCCCTAAGTTCTGGCACGCCATGAACGCTGACCGGCTGTTCTGCAATCCGATGGACCCGGTATCCAGCGCTGCTGGGCGGTGGCTCTGTCGTAAGCACCACATCCGATGCCAGAGATTGCAACTGGTCGAAAAGCAGGTGGTTGATACCGGATTTCAGCACAAGTTCGACATCGCCTGCAGCGATGATGGGGCGTAGAAAGCTAAGTTGAACGTTCCGCGAAAGGGTGGAGAGTGCGCCCACCTTCAGCGGCTGCACGTTCCGCGCGCTACCGGCAAGCAATTCTTCACCCAAACTGAAGAACCTGTCGGCGTGGTCCAGCGCAATGTGGCCGATCTCGCTCTGCTTCAATGATCGGCCGACACGTCCGGATAACTGATGCCCATCCGATCTTCGACCTGCTTGATCTTAGTGGACAGGGCAGATTGCGACAGATTCAGTCGCTCTGCTGCCAGTGTCAGTTTTCCGTCGTGCGCCACTTCGCGTCAATACCTAAGGCCGTGATAGTTCAGGTTGTCGATTTTCCCCGGATCAGAGCGAAGCTTGGATTGAACGATGGACATTCTTGGACAGATTCGCTCGACCGTCGTCGAGCAGTTTCAAAAGCCTACGCTTGCCTTTCTCTTGGGCGGGATGCTCTTCGCGGCCTTGGGCAGTCACTTCGAGGTGCCGTCGCCGGTCTACAAGTTCATCGTGTTTCTATTGCACCTCAAGGTCGGCCTTGGAGCGGGGACCTCGGTTCGAGAAGCCGATCTGTCCGCCTTGGCGGTGCCTTCGATGTTTGCCGCTGCGCTGGGCGTTGCGATTGTCTTGTAGGTGGCCTCAGCCTTGCGCGCCAGCTCGGCATCGCGTGGATGGACGGTATGGCGACGGCCGGACTATTCGGTGCCGTCTCCGCGTCCATCCTGGCAGCGGGTGTGACCATGCTGGATGATGAGGGAATTTTCTAAGAGGGCTTCATTGGCGCCCTCTACCCTTTCATGGACGTCGCCACCCTGTAGCGGTGATCGTACTTGCCCGGATGAGTGCTGCAAGAAGGACCGCCGCGGCCGCGCCCGGCGGAGGTGCTGCGACAGTCTCGGTTGTTGGCTTCGGCTCCGGCAACTCAGACCTTGTTCCAGGCATCCTGATAGATACCCCCCGCAGCCCGGCGATCTCCGCACTGGCCTTGGGGCTGTTGATCTACTTCTTCGCGCGTGCCGACCAGGTCTACGCTCGTTTCTACGAGCCGCTTTTCCGTGGGTTGCTCTCGGTTCTGATGCTCATAATGGGAATGGAAGCTTGGGCGCGGTTGTCCAAACTGCGCAAGGTCGCATACGCTCACATCCGTTACGGGCTGATCGCTCCCATTGTCCATGGCATGATGGGATCCGCCCTTGGCATGCTTGCTCATCACCTGACGGGGTTTTCGGCGGTTGGCGTGGTCCTGCTTGCGGTGATGGCTGCCTCGAGTTCTGACATCTCAGCACGGCCTACACTCCGGGCCGCTCTGCCTGAAGCGAACCCGTCGGCCTACCTCGGCACATCCACAAGCCTCGGCACCCCGTTTGCGATACTGAGTATCCCGCTCTTCATGGCGCTAGCCGAGAAAATGATCGGCTTTGGCCTAAGTTGTTGCGCGTACTTTAGCGAAAGGCATGCCTATTGGAGCTTCAGCCAATGCCCCACCTGATTGAGCCACGATCAATCATTTCACGCCCGTTCAAAAGTGCGGATTACAGTGCCGATTAAGGAAGTGGCGGGCAGGATGGGATTCGAACCCACGAGACCCTTTTGGGGCCTACTCCCTTAGCAGGGGAGCGCCTTCGACCACTCGGCCACCTGCCCGAGCGGGTGGTAGCCTGTTTTCGTGATCGCTTGCAAGCGCCAAGGCGGGAACGGTACCAACCCGCCGTGACCCATGGCGCAGAAGCAGCGCCAGATTGACCTGCCCAACACGTTATGTGACGGCAATTCTGTGGGAATACACCGCAAAGCAGAGGCTTGAATGCGAATCTTGACATTCAATGCTGGGTCTTCGTCGCTGAAGTTCGGGGTTTTCAGTGCTGACCTAGAGCCGCAAGAGCTCTTGACGGGATCGGTCGAACGGATCGGCGATGACCCAGTGCTGTCAGTTAGCCGCGTCGGCCATGAAGATGCCAGTTACACCTTGGGTGCCGGTGCGGCGCCGGATCACGAAGCGGCGGTTCGTGTAATGCTGAAAGCGATCGTACCTGCAATCGAAGGTCAAGAGATCGCCGCGATTGGGCACCGGATTGTGCATGGCGGCGCAAAGTTCACCGATCCCGTCGTAGTAGATGGCCGAGTGATCGACGCGATTTCAGAGCTGACACCGTTCGCGCCACTGCACCAGCCACATAATCTTGCTGGCGTCCATGCTGCCATGTCGCAGTTTCCGAATGCAAAGCAGGTCGCGTGCTTCGATACGGCCTTCCACCGCAGCCATCCTTGGGTCAACGACGCGTTTGCGCTGCCGCGATCGTTCTACGATAAGGGCGTTCGTCGCTACGGATTTCATGGTCTAAGCTACGACTATGTCTCCGGCCATCTGCGCAGTATGGCCCCGCATCTGGCGGCAGGCAGAGTTGTCGTTGCCCATCTGGGTAATGGCGCCTCCATGTGCGCAATGCTGGATGGCCGTTCGATCAGTTCGACAATGGGTTTTTCAGCCTTGGACGGCCTACCGATGGGAACGCGGTGTGGGCAGCTGGACCCCGGCGTGATCCTCTACCTCATGGAGCAAGAGGGCATGGATGCCGACGCTATATCGGACCTCTTGTACCGACGCTCCGGATTGCTTGGGCTTTCCGGCTTGTCGAATGACATGCGGACACTTCTGGCGGCGCGGACGCGAGAGGCCGAAGAGGCAATCGACTATTACGTCTTCAGGATAAGAAGAGAGCTTGGCGCATCCGCTGCTGCCCTCGGCGGTTTGGATGCGTTGGTCTTCTGCGGCGGGGTCGGCGAGCGATCGCCCGACATACGCGCGCGTGTTTGCGACGGACTTCAATGGCTTGGCATCGAGCTAGATCACGGTCGAAACGCGGAAGGTACAACAATAATCTCAGCAGAACTTAGTCGTGCACGTGTCCTAGTGATCCCGACGAAGGAGGAGCAGGTCATCGCGCGCGCCGCCGCCAGCCATTTGGCCGGCCATGCTTAAACAAACGCTGGCATCACCTCATCCATGAACCTGGACAGCACCACACGCTTCGTTTCTGGCGCCATCCCATTGTCCAACCAAACTGCAAACTCATCGTAGCCTAAGTCCTCCACGCGTTTCAAACGCTCGATGACCTCTGCCGCAGTGCCCACCGTCAGGTCTTGACGTAGCTTTCCCGGCGCCATCATAGCGTTGGCTGCCATCTCTTCATCGCTTAGTGGGTCGATGCGCCCCTGGGCGACGCGGCGCTTGTTCTGGAACCAAGCGCCGAAATTGCAGAAGAATTCGCTCAGGGCTTCGGCAGCTTGGTCCGCTTCGTCCCCGTCCGCGGCCACATAAGTGTGGTGGAGCAGCATTATCTTCGGTCGGGCAACGCCCGCTTCGTCAACGGCCACGTTGAACCGCGTCATCAGGCTCTCTATCTCCTCCCAGCCTTGCCACAACGGTGTCACCTGCACGTTGCAGCGATTGGACACGGCAAAGAGGTGGCTATTGGGGTCGCGTGCAGCTATCCAAACAGGCGGCCCGCCTTCTTGAACAGGGCGCGGTTGGGGCGTTGTCTCCGGGAACGACCAGAACTCGCCCTTATGTGCGCAATCGCCCTGCCAAAGGCCGTGTAACAGTGGGACCATCTCGCGCAGGCGCTGGCCTGCCTCCCATGCCTCTAGGCCTGGGTGCAGACGTTCGTATTCATAAGAGTATGCGCCCCGGGCGATGCCCAAATCCAGCCGCCCGCCCGTAAGCAGATCGGCCATCGCCGCTTCCCCTGCCAGTTTGATCGGATGCCAAAAGGGCGCGACGATAGTGCCGGTGCCTAGACGTACACTCTGTGTGTGATGCGCAATGTCAATCAGGCTTAGAAATGGATTGGGCGTGATTGTAAAATCCATCCCATGGTGCTCGCCGGTCCAGATCGCGTGCATCCCGCCCTGGTCCGCCAGGCGGCATAGGCCAATGAAATCCTGATAAAGTTGCTCGTGCGTTTCATCCGGGTGCGACCGGTCCATGTGCGCGAACAGCGAGAACTTCATAACCCCCTCCCGTGACTAAACCAGATACCGTGCCGTAGGGTGCTGGCGCCGTCCAGCAGGGCTCGACAGGCCGGCGCGGTCAATTAGACGCAGAAGCGCCTTAGTGACAGCAACAGAATGGGTCATCGGGGTCATGTGGTGCGAACTTGGAATGATGGCTGCCTCTGCATCTGGCGTCAGTTTTGCCATTGCCTCGGACATCGCCGGGGTCGAGTTCGGCTCGAGCGCACCGGTTAGGTAGGTCATCGGGCAACTCAGGTTCCTGAATGTCTCATCTGAAGGTCCATCCTCCGCAGCAAAAACGCGGTAGGCGGCGGCGTAGTTTGTCAGATCCGACCTCTCCAGCCAGCGCTGACAGGCTGCTCGCTCGTCTTCGTAGGCGCCATCATCTGGAAACCATCTTTGCAACGGTGCCAAGATGTCCATGCCGCCGCCGGCCGCTAACGATTCGGCCCGTGCCTTCACAGCCTGGCTAGCTTCTGGCGATCGCCGATAAACTGCGTTGCAGGGCATACAAGCGGCCACCAGGGACGGATGTCTGATCGCTAGGTCCAAAACAATCAGGGCCCCCATCGAATGCCCGGCGATGACGGTTGGTTGGTCAAGCGTTGAAATGAAGCCCGCGATCCGGTCAGAGAAATCTGCCAGTGTGGGGTTTGGGCCGAGCGGCTCGCTATCGCCGTGCCCCGGCATGTCCACCATGAGAACACGGTGGCGCAAGGCCAGACCGCGCCCGACTCGCATCCAGCTTTCTGCGCGCAATCCAACGCCGTGGATCAGCACTACTGGACAAGTCTTCCTGCGCCCTATCTTGACCCAGGCAACACCGTCGTCCCTCTGCCGCGGTGCATCTTTCCACCAGTCGACGTCGAACTGCCCCTGCATGCCGCGGACACTGACGTGCCCGCTAGGCTAGTGCAAGGCTTACTCGGCAGCTTCTACCAGCAGGTCCTGGCGAGGCCGCGCATTCTCGGGGTCCCAAGTTGCGCCGTTCATGACCCTTGCCGATCGTGGATGTCCGAGGACCATGACCGTTAGTTCGGTCTCAGGTGCCGCGACCGCGGGGTTCACGTAGGCCCAAGCGAGGTACGCACCGACTCCATAGCCGTAACCACCAGAGGTGACCGAACCAACGACACGGTCACCTTGCCAGACCGCCTCGGAGCCCAGCGGGTCGGCATCGACACCTACTGGCTCTTCTAACTGCAGCAGTGCCACAACCCACTTCTCCGCAGGTGCAAGCGAGGCCTCAACCCCCTGGAAGCCTTCGTTCCGGGTGAAACGCTCCAGGCCTGCTTCAATCAGAGTAACTTCGTTGGTGATCTCGTGGCCCGATTTATACGCCTTCTCCATGCGCATCGCGTTCAGGCAGGCGGAACCGACATGAACCAGTCCGGACCCACCGGCGGCGACCAGTCCCTCGTACACCTTGAGCATGCCCTCCATGGGGACGTGCAACTCCCAACCAAGCTCCCCGGTGTAGGTGACCCGCATCGCGCGGACATCCTCGACGCCCGCCACCGTGATGTGCTGAGTCGAGAGCCAGCGGAACGACTTGTTGTCCAGGGCAGCTTGCGTGGTTTGGGCAAGGATCGCGCGCGCCGCCGGGCCAGCTAGCATGATAACGCCCCGGTCCTCAGAAACGTTGTCGAACGTAACGTCATCGTACCCGGCCTGCTCCTTCATCCAGTCCAGCAGCGATGCTTCCTTTGCGGCGGCATAAACGATGTAGAACCGGTCATTCGCGAGTTTCACAAAGGTCGCCTCACCCTCGAGACGCCCGTTCGGATTGACCAGATAGGTTAGGCTCACCGATCCAACCTTCTTTGGCAGTTTGTTGGACGAAACCCGCTCTAAATAGGCGATCGTGTCAGGGCCGAAGACTTCGAGTTTTGAGAATGCCGTGAGGTCCGCGATGCCGGCATGCGTCCGCAGTCCGTTCACCTCGGCGCGCAGTACCTCGTGCAGGGCCGACCGACGGAACGCATGGATATGCTCCTGGGCCACATCGCCGGTGGCGTACCAATAGGGCCGCTCCCAGCCGTAGACGTCCTGGTAGACGGCACCTTTGTCTCTCAGAACACCGTACAACGGCGAGGTCTTGGAGTGGCTAGGGCGGCAGCCCGGCCGGTCGAGATGCGGGAAGGGGATCTCGTGGCGAAGCAGGTAGTCCTCCTTCGCCTTCTCGATCCGGTACTCTTCGTCGATCTTGGCACCGAAGCGGCGGGGGTCGAAGGTCGCCATCGAGATGTCAGCAGCGCCGTGCACCATCCACTGCGCGAGGTATTTGCCGGCGCCAGGCCCCCAGGCGATCCCGACCTGGGACCCACAGCAACACCAGAAATTCCGCAGCCCCGAGGGACCCAGCATCATGTTGCCGTCCGGCGGGTGCGTGATGGCGCCATGGACCACGCGCTTGATTCCAAGTTCTGCCAGGATCGGCATCCGCTCCATCGAGTTTTCCAGCCACGGCATGATCCGGTCATAATCCGGGTCAAACAGCTCGTTCTCGGCCTCCCAAGGCGTGCCGTCGTCCCAGATGGTCGCGGCGTTTGCCTTCTCGTAGATGCCGATGAGGCCCGATTTCTGCTCCATCCGGATGTAGCCGGAGACTTCGCGGTCGTCGCGGATAACCGGGAGTTCTCTCTCCAAGTCTTGGAACTCCGGCACTGGGTCCGTGATCAGATAGTGGTGCAGAAGGTTGGCGATCGGCAGGTCTAGGCCTACCCACTGGCCGATCTGTCGGGCATAGGTGCCGCCCGCATTCACCACGATCTCTGCGCGGATATCGCCCTTTTCGGTGTGGACGGTGTATTCGCCGCCAGGCTCGATCGTGATCCCTGTGGCCTGGTTGCGGCGGATCACTTTGGCGCCCATTTGGCGGGCCCCTGCGGCCATGGCAATGCTCACCCCAGCCGGGTCCACGTGCCCGTCATGGGGCGTGTGCAGCGCCGCCTTGATTCCATCGAGGTTGTAGAAGGGGTGAAGCTCGGCGATCCGGTCCGGCCCCACAATCTCCATCTCGTGGCCTAGGCCACGACCAACGGACAACGTGTAGTGCAGCCAGTCGACCTCCGCGTCCTCATAGGCCACGCGCAGTGAGCCGCAGCCGTGCCAGGTGGCAGACTGCCCCGTCTCCGCCTCCAATTGTGGATACAAATCAGTGCCATAGGAGGCCATCTTCGCCAGCCCATAGTGGCTAACCGAATGGGTGATCTGCCCAGCTGCGTGCCAAGTTGACCCGCTTGTCAGCTCCGCCTTCTCAAGCAGAATGACATCCGTCCATCCCTCCTTGCAGAGGTGATAGGCCAGCGAGCAGCCCATCACGCCGCCTCCGATGATCACGACCTTCGCCTGGTCCATGGCACGCGCCTTTCGAATCCTATTGCAGCGTCGTTCGTCTTGCCGTAGCTATTGGTACAAATGAACCAAAGTCAATGGGAATGACACATGCCGATCACTCCGACTACTGCAGAGGATGTGCTCCAGGCCCTGACTGAAGCCCATCCGGAGCTGTCACCGCAGCTTCGGCTAGCGGCGCGGTTCATTATCGACCAGCCGCGCGAGGTGGGCGTGAACTCGATGAGGGCGTTGGCCGCGCGGGCAGAGGTGCACCCAAACACGCTGGTCCGTCTCGCGCAGGCGATCGGGTTTGAAGGCTATGAAGAACTGCGCGAACGGTTTCGCGATTTTGTTGTAACCGGTGCTTTGGGCGGGTTTGCCGAGCGGGCCCGGTTTCTGCAGCGGCTGGAGGCGGAGGGCGGCACTTCCGAGCTTATTGCCGGGCTTGCTGCCGCAACAATGACCAACTTGGAGGACCTCTGGACGCGGAATGATCCGGGCGCGATGGATGCGGCTGCGGACCGTTTGCTGGGTGCAGGGCAGGTCATGGTCTTGGGTCTTGGCGCCGCCGACAGCTTGGCCAGCCAGTTTGCCTATGTGGCTCGCATGGCGTTTGGTCATGTCCGTGCCATTCCCAGCCGTGCTTCCGTAGAAACTGATGATATTCAATGGCTTGGGCCGGGTGACTTGCTGATTGCCATGACGTTCCAGCCGTATCGCAGCGAAACGCTGGCGGGCGCTCAGCAAGCCCTGGATCAGGGGGCAGAGGTCCTGGGCATCACCGATAGCCCGGCGTCACCGCTGACCCGGTTGGCAACACAGACGTTGTCGGGTCCGACCCATACGCCGCAGTTCTTTGTCTCCAATGTTGCGATTACGGCCCTTCTTGAAGGCCTGATTGCGACATGCGTGGCGCGGGCAGGCGAGACCGCAAGGGCGCGAATCGAAGAGTTTCACGCCCGTCGGCAAACGCGCGGGATCTACGAAGATCCACCCCGTCTGCCGCGTACCGGGTAAGGGTGTTCGCATGAACGAAATGCTGCCAATTCAAGCGCTTGACGGCCGTTACTACACGGATCCCGAGATGTACCGGCGCACCTGCGATCGCATCTTTGATCGTGCCTGGCACTACGTTTGCCACCAAAGTCAGATCCCGGAGCAGGGCGATTACCTGGCGTTTGAACTGCTGGGAGAGCGTCTATTCGTGAGCCGCGGCAAGGCCGGTAAGATCCGTTGCTTCTACAATGTATGCCAGCACCGTGGGCACACGCTGGTGCAGGACTCAGGGCGGACGCGTGTATTTGTCTGCCCCTACCATGCCTGGACCTATGAGCAGGATGGCGGCCTGCGTGCTGCCCCTGCTACGCGCCAGATGGCGGGTTTCGAACGCGCGCGCATTTGCCTGACCCAAGTAAAAGTCGAAGTATTCCTTGGCTTTGTTTTTGTGAACTTCGACGACCAGGCGGACGACATGGACACCCAGTTTCCGGGCGTTCGCGCAGCGGCCATGGCGCTGTGCCCTGACATTGAGGAGCGTGTTTTTGCCCACGAGCACCGCGCCCAGGAATTCTGTAACTGGTTGGTTGCAGTAGAAAATTACAACGAGTGTTACCATTGTGGGCACTGCCACAAGGCGTTTTCCAACGGTATCATCGAGCCACGCAGCTACGACATCCAGCCTTTTGGCATGGGACGCTGTTTGAACCACGCCGCCAAGGCGGCCGACGGCGACGGGGCGTGGTACGACACGTCAGGCTCGGACTATGGATCGTTTTACTTGTTCCCACTGTTCAGCCTTCAAATTTATCCTTCAGGGATGATTAACACCTACTATTGGCGACCGGTTTCGCATGACGATACTTTCGTTCATCGGGGCTGGTTCAACAAAGACGGCGTCGTGGACGATCAGCTTCAGGAAGTGATCGACTTGGACCGCGATACGACCTTTGCCGAGGATCTGGCCCTGGTGAAGGAGGTCCAGAAAGGTTTGGGATCAAAGGGTTACAAACCCGGCCCGCTGGTTATCCCGACAGGAACCGGCATCAATTCGGAACACTCGATCGCAGCCTTGCATCGGTGGGTCACGGAGTCGCTGTCCTGACCCTGTTGCGTGAAAAACGACGGCCCTAGCCGACTTTTTGGGCGGTATGACATGCGTATGCCAAGCGTATGCCAAACATATGACAAGCGTAGTGCAAGCTGACAGCGCACCAGCGTGCGTTGCGTCCCTAACGCCAATTTAACCAAAATAAAGGCCCGGGCTCGACATGTAACCGTCGAAGCCCGAGCCTTGAAGTCATTGCACGCGGCCCGCCACTGGCAGGCCGCGTAAGCGCAGCCTTACTGAGCAGCCAGCTGCAGCGATGGACGCGTGGCGGTGTAGTACTCGACCGCGGCGCCAACACCGGCCCCGGCCTGGAACGGGATGCCTGCATCGCGCATCGCCATCTCGGCCCCGCCCAACGACTGCATCACCATGATCTCGTTCATCCAGCCCAGATGGCCGATGCGGAACACTTTGCCGGCAACCTTGCTGAGGCCAGCGCCCAGTGACAGGTCATAGCGATGGTAGGCGGTGCGAATTACCTCGTTCGCGTCAAAGCCTTCCGGGACCAGGATGGCGGTCACGGTGTCGGAGTGGAAACCGTCCTGGGCGCAAGTCCGCAGGCCCCACGCGCTGACGGCACGGCGGACGCCCTCGGCCAGGCGATGGTGACGGTCAAAGACGTTCTCCAGCCCCTCGTCCATCAGCATGTCGATCGAGGCACGCAGGCCCCGCAGCAGCGTCGTGGCCGGTGTATAAGGGAAATAGCCCTGGGCGTTCGTCTTCTCCATGTCGTCATAGGAGAAGAAGCAGCGCGGCAGCTGCGCTGTCGGCCGCATCTCCATGGCCTTTTGGCTGACGCCAACGATGGCCAGGCCCGTGGGCAGCATGAAGCCCTTTTGGCTGCCAGAAACGGCAACGTCCACGCCCCACGTATCCATCTGAAAGTCGATGGAAGCGATCGAGCTGACACCATCCATGAACAGCAGGGCAGGGTGGCCCAGATCGTCCAGGATGGCGCGCACGCCAGCCACGTCCGAGGTGACGCCGGTCGCGGTTTCGTTCTGGCAGACCAGGACAGCCTTGATCTTGTGTTCTTTGTCGGCGGCGAGCTTGGCGCGATACTCAGCCAGCGGCGCGCCACGGCCCCACTCGACATCGATGGCGTCCACTTCCAGCCCGAAGCGCTGGCACATGTCGACCCAGAGGAAGGAAAACTGACCGAAGACCGAGGCCAAAACCTTGTCGCCCGGGGATAGTGTATTAGCGATTGCCGACTCCCAGCCGCCGGTGCCCGAGCCTGGGAATACGAAAACATGCCCGGTCTCGGTTTTGAAAACCTTTTTCAAGTCGGCCAGCAAGGGGAGCGTGAAGTCCGGAAAGTCCGGTGCCCGGTGATCTTCCAGCGCGACGTCCATGGCCTGACGGATCTGGAAGGGCATGTTCGTCGGGCCGGGTACGGCGAGACCTTTGAAACCTGGCATTGGACGCTCCTCTCTTTCTGTGTTGGGCGCTTTGGGTTCAGGCGGCAGCGCTGTTGTTCGATGCCAAACGTTTATCGACGGTTGCGACGGTCGCGTTGATCGCGGGGTGTTGCATGTCGAGCGTCGCGGCGATCAGTTGGACCAGCTTGTCAACGCGCTCGATCACCGGGGCGCCGGCTTCGATGGCACGGCCAGCGGACGACGGCTTGAGCAGGCTTTCAGCGGCGCGGGCATACTTTTCGAACGGCACCTGATCGGCGGCGTCGGCCCCCAGCCGGCGGGCGATCGCATCGACGTGTTCATAGATTGCGCGGCTTTGCTCCAGATCACCGTGGACCGCGTCCCGGATGGGTTGAGCGCCGCCCTCGGTCACGCAGCGGTAGTTTCCGGTCAGCAGCATCGACCATTTTGCCAGCGGCACGAAGACCGATTTGGAAACGCGCAACTTCACTGGTACGTCCTTGCCGTCCAGCGTTACCGCGGCAACGTCATCGGCCAGTTGGTTCAGCATGGCGCTGTGGACGGGGTCGGAGAAGTCGTTCGCTTTGAAATTCGTGGGCAGGCCCACGTGCAAGACGTTTGCGCCCTCTTCCGGCGGGCGGAAGGCCTGCGGATCCGGGGAGCAGAGGGTGACCAGTTCGGGGTCGAACCGTTCCCACACCATGGCGTTGGTGAAGGCGCCCTGCAGCGCATCGGCGTCGAGGCCGGGGATGCGACGCAGGTAAGCCAGCGGCGGCATGTTCATAATCGACAGGCAGGGCACGCGCGCTTCGGCAATCTTGATCATCAGCGTCAGGAGGCTGTGATGGGCGTACTGCGGCTCTTGCATGGCAAGGCCGACAAGGTCGTAATCCGCGGGATTCACATCCTCTGGAGCTAGCGCGGTCAGGGTGCCGGGTTGCGCGTCAGAGCGGATGGCGCGGTGCTGATCCTCGTCCCGAAGCTTGATCCGCACCTCGGTGCCTTCGGCATTGATCAGGGCGGCGGTTTGGGCGCGGCAAACCAGGGTGACGTTATGGCCGGCCATCAGCAACTTCGTGCCGAGAAGCGAGCCGTAGGAGGCGCCCAGGATGAGAACGTTGTATGCCATTTTTGAACCCCGTCGATTGACCTTCAAGACTGTGGCTTGGTGTCCTTTTACCGCTCGCTCGGTCTCTCCAACTTGCTCCAAGATGTGCCGGGCAGACACCCCGTCAAGGATGTTGGAAATATTTTGCATCTGGCGGTAAAAATACGCGCTGACAGGGCGCATATCGCGTTCTAAACAGACGCGCAAGATTATTTCGCGTCCATTTGTGTACTGTTTAATTTACACTTTGATTCGCAAATGCGTCATGCTTTATTGACATCATGACAACGCACGTGACGAGAGCTGGTGGCGGCCTGCCGCGTCCTTCAGCCATGCTGGAGGTATTGAAGCCCGTCACTTGGTTCCCCCCGATGTGGGCATATCTGTGCGGGGCGGTCTCCTCGGGCGTGTCTCTGTGGGACCGGCCGGGACTGGCGCTGTTGGGCGTGATCCTGGCGGGACCGATCGTCTGCGCCATGAGCCAGGCGGCCAACGACTGGTGCGACCGCCATGTCGACGCGATCAACGAACCACACCGGCCCATACCCTCGGGCCGCTTGCCGGGGCGCTGGGGGCTGTGGATCGCGCTGGCAATGACGGGTCTGGGCCTGGGCGTCGGATGGCTGCTGGGGCCGTGGGGGTTTGGTGCCACTGTCGTCGCCGTGGCCGCGGCCTGGGCCTATTCGGCCGAGCCGATCCGGCTGAAACGATCGGGCTGGTGGGGGCCAGGGGTTTGCGGGCTGTCCTACGAATCGCTGCCCTGGATCACGGGCGCGGCCGTCCTGGCAGGTGGCGCACCGTCCATCGAGGTCCTGGTGATCGCGCTGCTCTACGGTGTTGGCGCCCATGGCATCATGACGCTGAACGACTTTAAGGCGCTGGAGGGTGACCGCCAGATGGGCCTGAACTCGCTGCCCGTAGCCCTGGGGCCCGACCGCGCCGCGCGGCTGGCCTGCTGGGTCATGGGCCTGCCCCAGGTCGCGGTCATCGCCTGCCTGCTGGTCTGGGGGCAGAACTGGCACGCGCTGGGCGTCGCTGGCGTCCTGCTGGCCCAAGCGCTGCTGATGCAACGCCTGCTGGCCGACCCCAAGGGCCGCGCGCCCTGGTACAACGGCACCGGCATCGTCCTCTACGTCTCCGGCATGATGATCTCCGCCTTTGCGCTGGGAGGAATGGCATGAGCGCGCCCGCAACGCTGTCTTGGTTATCGATTGTGCGCATTGGCCTCGTGCAGACTGCGCTGGGCGCGGTGGTGGTGCTGTGTACGGCCACGATCAACCGCGTGATGATCGTCGAGCTGGCGCTGCTGGCCATGATCCCCGCTGTGTTGATAGGGCTGTACCACGGCTTCCAGTTGCTGCGCCCGAAATGGGGCCATGGCGCCGACCAGGGCCGGGCGCGCACCCCGTGGATCATAGGGGGCATGGCTGTTCTGGCCGCCGGCACCGTTGGTGCGGCTGCCGCCACCGCCTGGATGGAGACGGCATTCTGGCCCGGCCTATTCCTGGGTGTCTTTGCCTTTGCCGCTGTGGGCCTGGGCCTTGGCGCCTCGGCCACCAATCTCCTCGCGATGTTGGCCGCCCATGTGGCCCCGGAGCGTAAGACAGCGGCGGGCAGCCTTGTCTGGATCCTGATGATTGCGGGGCTCGCGGCTTCCGGCATTACCATTGGTCAGGTGTTGGACCCCTATTCTGGTGAGCGTCTGGTAACGGTCGCTGCCGCCATCGCAGTAATCGCCGTCCTGCTGACGGTCGTGGCCCTCATCGGGGTCGAGCGCCGGGCGCTTGACACCCAACCGGAACAACCCCGCCGCCAAGGAAGCTTTGCCCAAGCGGCGCGTGACGTGTGGCAGGACCGTCAGGCGCGGCTCTTCACGCTGTTCGTCTTCGTGGCGATGCTGGCCTATAACACGCAAGATCTGATCCTGGAGCCCTATGGCGGCCATGTCTTCGGCATGACCGTGGGCCAGTCCACCGCGCTGGGCGGTACCATGCATGCAGGCGCATTGATCGGTATGATCATCGTGTTCGCCATGGGCCTGATCACCGGGGCGCGCTTTACGCGGACCTTCATGATCACGGGTTGCATCGGTTCGGGCCTTTGCCTGCTGGCACTGGCCATGGGCGGATTGTCGGCCGAGACGTGGCCATTGACCGTGAACGTCATGGCGTTGGGCTTTTGCAACGGCGTCTTCGCGGTGGCGGCCATCGGGATGATGATGGGGCTTGCCTCCACCGGGACCCGCCAAGGCAGCGCCGCCCGCGAGGGCACACGCATGGGAGTCTTTGGCGCCGCGCAGTCCATGGGCTTTGCCCTAGGTGCCGCGTTTGGCGCCGCAGCGCTAGACGTGCTGCGCAGCCAACTGCCCGACCTTGCCCAAGCCTACGGGGCCGTCTTCGCCTTTGAGGGCGTGCTTTTCCTAATCGCCGCCGTCTTGGCCCGCATCGCGGCCGGTGCGGTCAGCCAACAGGCCGCGCAGCCGGCCCTGTCCATTCCAGCGGAGTAAAACCCATGCGCTATGATGTCGTTGTCGTCGGAGGCGGACCCGCCGGAGCCACTGCGGCCGATCACCTGGCGCGCTCCGGAGCCAAGGTCGCCATGTTGGACAAGGCGGGCCGGATCAAGCCTTGCGGCGGCGCCATACCACCCCGTCTGATACGGGATTTCGACATTCCCGACGAACAACTGGTCGCCAAGATCAGCACAGCACGCATGGTCTCGCCCACCGCCAACATGGTCGATATCGCCATCGAGAACGGCTTTGTCGGCATGGTCGACCGCGAGCATTTCGATGAATACCTGCGCAACCGGGCGGCAGACGCGGGCGCTGACCGGTTCACCGGAACTTTCACCCGGATCGAGCGGGACAGCGAGGGGCGCGCCTCGGTCCTCTATCGTGACAAGGACGGCGGCAGCCACGAACTGGCCACTAGATATGTGATCGGCGCAGACGGCGCTCGCTCGAATGTCGCCCGGCAGGAGGTGGACGGCGGCGACACCATCCCATTTGTCATCGCCTATCACGAGATCATCGAGGCGCCGGAAGCTCAGGGCGGCTACGATCCCGAGCGCTGTGACGTTATCTATGACGGCAAGATCAGCCCGGACTTCTACGGCTGGGTGTTCCCGCACGGACCGCAAGCGTCGGTCGGCCTTGGCTCGGCTCATCGCGAGGTCGACTTGAAAGCCGCCACCGCTGATCTGCGCCGGACATCGGGTCTGGCCAATTGCCGGACCATCCGCAAGGAAGGCGCGCCGATCCCATTGCAACCCCTGAAGAACTGGGACAATGCGCGCGACGTTGTGTTGGCCGGTGATGCAGCGGGCGTCGTGGCGCCTGCCTCGGGCGAGGGGATCTATTACGCGATGATCGGGGGTCAGTACGCAGCCGAAGCGACAGCCGCGGCGCTGGAGACGGGGCGGGCCAAAGCTCTGGCCACCGCCCGCAAGCGCTTCATGAAGGAGCATGGACAAGTGTTCAAGGTTCTCGGCATGATGCAGAAGACCTGGTACCGCGATGACGATCGTCGCGAGCGTTTCGTGTCGATTTGCCATGACATCGACGTCCAGCGCCTTACCTTTGAAGCGTACATGAACAAGCAATTGGTCCATGCCCGGCCACTCGCCCACGCACGGATCTTTGCGAAGAACATCGCCCATCTGCTAAAGCTGGTGCCGGCGATTCAGACAGCGCCGGCTCCGGCGCTGTCGCCACACTGAGACCGGCCTCGGGCAACAGGCGTTTGTCCGGCGTCACTGCTAAAGACGGACACCGGCCAGGGCGGCCGCGTTGACGAGGAGGACCCTGACCGATGAGCTTGTCCAGAGAGAGCGATACCCAACGCTGGTCGTACCTGACACAGAACCTATCCAGCAACTACGACGAACGCAGTGGCTGGATGTGCACGACAGTGACCATCGCAGGCGTGATGGTGGTGACGGGCTTTATGGCCTACATCCTCAGCCAGTCCTGGATACCGTATGGGCTTAGCCTCATCGCGGTACTTGGCCTCTTCTTTGGGGGCATGCGATTGGTGCCGCACTTCTGCCCGTCGGCGACACTGATCCCCGAACCCGATGCTCCGGCACCGGATGGCGTTGCAGTGACGCGCAAAAGGATGAGCCCGCAAGACGCTGCCGCTGCGCGTGGTGGCATGGGAACCCCGGCACCAGCAACTGCTGCTCCGCGTGCACCTGGCTCAAAGATCTCGCCTGAAGAGGCCGCTGCAGCCCGCGGCAATGCACCTGCCGTCGCGCCCGCTCCTGCGCCAGGACCTGCACCCGCACCCGCGCCTGAACCGATGGCCGAGACTGCGCCCGCAGACGTCGGCACCCGCCCTGAAGCACTGGGTGCCGCGCGGGACGGTCAGGGCGATGACCTGACACTGATCAAGGGCGTTGGGCCCAAGCTGGCTGAGTTGTGTAACTCACTGGGATTTTACCACTTCGATCAGATCGCGGCCTGGTCCCCGGACGAAGTCGCCTGGGTCGATGAGAACCTGGAAGGCTTCAAGGGCCGTGTCAGCCGCGACGACTGGGTCGCACAGGCCGGGATCCTCGCCTCAGGGGGTCAGACCGAGTTCTCTCAGCGGCAGCAGGAAGAGTAACCGGCACTCAAGCCGTCTTGACAAGCCATAGGGCCCATCCGGCTTTCGGGTGGGCTTTTCCTTTTACTGTAGTTGGATAGGAGCGCGCCCTACCGCCGCATCAGGCTATGAGCGGGATCATAGGGGCAGGGCGGGATCACCGTGGTCGGCAGCATTTCGCCACAACGGTCCAGCGATAGCTGAGTTCCCGCACCCGCCAGATCGGGCAGCACGAACGCGTAAGCCAGGTTCTTGCCCAACCGGTGTCCCCAGTCGCCGGACGTAACCGTCCCAACGACGCCGCCATCCTGCATCAGCGAGGCGCCGCCATGCGCGGGGCCGCGATCAGTCCCAACCTCCAACGTCACCAGTTTTCGCCGCAGACCAACCTCCTGTCGGCGCACTAGGGCCTCCTGCCCGATGAACTCGGGCTTCTGCATGGTCACAAAGCGATCCAGCCCCGTTTCGAACGGATCAAACTCGGTCAGAATGTCGGACTTCCAGTGCAGGAAGCCCTTCTCCATCCGCATCGACTCCACTGCCCGTGCCCCGAACAGGCGCATCCCATGCGCCTTACCTGCTGCACGCAGCGCCAGATACGCGGCGTAAACGGACGGGTTCGGCACATGGATCTCGTAGGCCAACTCGCCCGAGAAGCTGACGCCCATGACCGTCGCTGGGGCGTGACCGATGAAGCACTCCCGCACGCTGAGCCAGGGGAAGCCCTCGGCCGACCAGTCACCACGCGCGACTTCCGACAGCACAGCCCGTGCCTTCGGACCGGCCAGCACCAGGATCGTCTGATCGTTGGTCAGAGAGCGAACCGTCACGTCCTCCCCCGGGCGCAAGTGCGCTATCAGCCAATCCATGTCGTGGAACTCGCTGGCCGCAGCCGAGCCATACCAGACGCGGTCTGGTCCGCGGTCGGAGGCGGGCAGGTTTGCCACTGTCGCCTCGCCCTTCAGCATGCCGTGGTGGTTCAAAAGGTAGCCCAGGCCAACGCGGCCCTCCCGCTTGGTCACCCGGCCGCAGAACATACGATCGAGAAACGCATGCCGGTCATTGCCCGTGATCTCGAACCGATTGAAGCCGTTCACTTCGCAGAGACCGACTGCCGTCTGCACGGCGCGGACCTCCTCGGCCACCACCTGGAACGCTTCGTCAAAGTCGAAGCTGAGCGACGGGTGAAAATCCGGCGCGGGCTTGATGTAGTCGACGCGCTCCCACCCGTTGACGACGGTAAACTCGGCGCCTTCGGCGGCCAGGATTGGGGTCAGCGGTGTCGTCTTGGCCGGTCGCCCAGCCGGGCGGTGTTCATGGGGAAAGTGAAAGCGGAACTCGTTCTGATAATCCTCGATCGCCTTAAGCGCGGTCAATTCGACATTGGCATGGCCGGTGAAGCGTCGGGGGTCCAGCACCCAAGTGTCATAGCAGGCCTCGCCATGTACGATTTGCTGGGCCAGTAGCCAGCCGTGCCCACCGCCTTCGCCCAGGCCCGCGCGCAGCCCGATGATGCAAAAGGCGTTGCGCTTGCCGGGGATGGGCCCAACCAGCGGTGCCCCGTCGATCGTGTAAGTGATCGGCCCGTTGACGATGGTGTGGATGCCAACCTCCGTCAGGGCAGGCATGCGGGCGAAGGCCCCCTCCAGCACGTCGGTCACCCGGTCCAGATCGTCCGGGCAGAGGGCATTGGTGAAGTTCGGGTCGATCCCGTCCATGCCCCAGGTCCGGCAGGCCTGTTCGTAGAAGCCGACCAATAGTCCGTACTTCTCTTGGCGGCAGTAATAGTCGCTGATCGGGCAGCGGATCAGCGGCATGCGATGGCCCGCCTCGCGGATGGCGGGGATCTCCTCGGTGACGAAGTACTGATGCTCCATCGAGGCGACGGGATGGTGCACGCCCATCATGGCGCCCACCTCGTTCACGCGGTAGCCGCAGGCGTTAACCACGATGTCTGTGTCGATGTCGCCTTTGGTGGTGTGTACGGTCCAGGTGTCGTCTGCGCGCTGGGTCAGGCCGGTCACGGGCGTGTGGCGGTAGACCTCTGCCCCCGCCTTGCGGGCGCGCCGCGCCAGTGCCTGGCACAGTTGCGCGGGGTCGATGTCACCATCCATCGGATCCCAAAGCCCGCCGATCAGATTATCTGTCGAAATCAGCGGATGCCGCCGCGCGCATTCTTCGGCGTCGATGACTTCAAAGTTGACATCCATCCCCCGCGCCATTGAGGCAAAGTGGTGATAGCCCTGCATCTGCTCGGGCGTATTGGCCATGCGGATGCCGCCGTCGCCATGGTGGTAGTTGATCGGGTAATCGGGGTCGTTCGCCAGTTCTTGGTACAGTCGGATCGAATGGCTCTTCAGCCCGACCATCGTCTGGTTCATGCCGAAGTTCGTGACCTGGGCGGCGGAGTGCCAGGTGGTGCCGCTTGTCAACTCGTCCCGTTCAACCAGCACCACATCGGACCAGCCCTCCTGCGTCAGGTGGTAGAGCGTCGAGCACCCGGCGATGCCGCCCCCGATGACCACGACCTTTGTGCGCGACTTCATGCCAGCCCCCATCTTGCAACCGGTCGATAGGCACCGACTGTGAGCTTTGGATCAAGGGCCAATGGCACAGGTTCGATCCCTTCGCACATCCGTTTCGATCTTTTCGTGCAGGCGGGGCGTGGGATTGCCGGGCCACGCCCGCCGTGATCATCTGCGCACCGGGTCAAATGGGGGACACTGTGGGCAGACAGGCCAGATCTGGGGGACGAAAGGGGCGCATTGCCCTGCGGGCGGCTAAGCCTGTGGTCGACCCGTGCCCCCCAGGGCAGATAGGTGGCGCCTATCGCCCGCTGTCCGAGGCGGAGCTTGCCCAGATCTATGACACTGCCTGCCGTCTGTTGGCGGAGCTTGGGATGGGCGAGGTGCCGGATCGCCTGACCGCCGATCTGTTGGCTGCCGGTGCCGTTAGCGATGGCAACGGTCGGGTGCGGATGCCCACCTCCTTGGTTCGGGAGGCGATGGCCAGCGCTGCGCGACAGTTCACGCTGCATGGGCGTGATCCCACCCGGTCGATCGAGGTGGGAGGGCAACGCGTCTACTTCGGCACCGGGGGCGCGGCGGTGCAGACGCTGGATATGCAGACAGGCCTCTACCGCCCCTCTACCCTGGCCGATTTGCACGACTTTACCCGCCTGCAGGATACGCTGAGTAACGTTGCTTGGTTTACGCGATGCTGCGTGGCGACCGATGTGCCGGATGTCTATGACCTGGACGTGAACACGGCCTACGCACTGGTACGCAACACCACCAAGCCGGTGGCGACCTCCTTCACCTTGGCCGAACATGTGGCACCGATCGTGGAGATGCTGGATATCGTCGCTGGCGGCCCCGGCGCGTTTGCGGGACGCCCGTTCCTGAAGGCGCATATCAGCCCCGTCATATCGCCGATGCGCTATGGCGAGGATGCGGTAGACGTCGTCTATGCCTGTATCCAGCACAACATCCCGATCTCGTGCATCACCGCTGCCCAGGCAGGGGCAACTGCGCCAGCAACCCTGGCCGGCTTTCTAGCGCAGTCATTGGCCGAGACGCTGGCCAGCCTGGTCATGGTGCACGCCATCCAGCCCGGCTATCCGATGGTGTTCTCGAACTGGCCGCTGGTCATTGATCTCCGCACGGGCGCCTTCTCCGGCGGTGGGGGCGAGACGGCTCTGCTGAATGCGGCCTCGGCTCAGCTGTCAAACTGGCTTGGGCTGCCCTCGGGCGTGGCGTGCTCGATGACCGATGCCAAGGCGATCGATGCCCAGTACGGCATGGAGAAGGGGCTGACCTCGCTGGCTGCCGCGCTGGCAGGGGGGAACCTGATCTACGAAAGCTCCGGCATGACAGCGTCGTTGCTGGGTGCCAGTTTCGAGGCGTTCGTGTTGGACGACGAGATGCATGCCCACACTTACCGAGCCCTGAGGGGGATTGAGGTCACGCAAGAGACCCTGGGGTTCGATGCGGTCTGCGAGGCGGTGCTGGGCGAAGGGCACTTCCTGAGTGGCCAGCACACCCATCGGGCGATGGAGCGGGACTATTTTTATCCCCGGCTTGCCGACCGTGAGGAGCCTAGGAATTGGGCTGAGAACGGCGCGCAGGATGCCTGGACCCGCGCCAGGGCCCGCGCTGTTGAGATACTGGCCGAGCATCACCCCACCTACCTGAGCCCCAAGCAAGACAGACAGATCCGCGCTGCATTCAATATCCTCTAGAGAGACGGATTGAAGCGCGCTTGATCGCTTCCGCGTTCCGGCGAGCCGGTCTAACCCGGGTAGATGTATCCCTAGCTGCCTTCGCGCGCTTCATGCGGCTTCTGGACACAATGGTCTACAGGCTAGGTATGTCGCGTTGCCGGTGCCTTAGATGAGTTGCTCTAAGGCGTCCGCAGAAGACCGGAGGTCGGGCAGACTCTCTGTCAGGCTTTGGACGCTGTGACGCTGCAGCGGAGCATGGATGGACAAAGTGGTCAGCAACCTTCCCTGATCGTCGAGGATAGGGACCGCGATCGCGACCATGCCGTCCATAAACTCCTCATTGTCCGTTGAATGCCCGCGCTCTCGGATCTGAGCGAGTTCGGCCTGCAATGCGTCTGGCTCAACTGTGGTCTTTGCGGTTTGCCTCTCGAGTTCCAGGGCACTTAGGAGGCGGGAGAGCTTTTCCGTCCTCAAAGATGACAGGTACATTTTCCCACTTGCCGTGCAATGGAAGGGCACTTGGGTGCCAACGGGCAGCTTGATCTGCAGGGGCCAATGAGTCTCGACCCGGTCCAGATAGGTCATCCCATAGCGTCCAGGGGCGGCCAGGTTGCAGGTTTCGCCAACTCGGGCTGCCAACATCTTCATGATCATCAGCCTCTCGGTACGCACACGCTGCGAAGACAGGGTGTTCGCCGCCAATGACCTGAGTCGCTGACCCGGCCCGTATTTGCGTCCATCTACGTCCCGCTGCAGCAGGCCCTCGGCCTCCGCTGTCGCCAGCAGGCGGTGGATAGTGGGCTTCGGCAGACCGGTGATGTCTGCCAGGACCGCAGGTAGAACCGGTTCCCCTAGTCTTGCAACATGCTCCAAAACGACCAGCAAGCGCAGATTTGTTGGGATCTGTCCTGGCTGGTCGGTCGGCATGTCATCCTTCATCGAGTCCCCTTACCGATCGGGTAACAAGAACAACGCAAGCTCTGGCGTCAGCGACACCACAATCCAAACGCTGATCAACGCGAAGAGATACGGGAACGTGTACCGAAGCAGTCTGAAGTAGGGGACACCGGTCACGCCAGATGCCACGTATAGGTTCAGGCCATAGGGCGGTGTAATAAAGCCGATGGATGCGCCCACAAGGAAGATCACCGAGAAGTGGACGGGGTCGACGCCAACGCTCGCCGCAATCGGTGCCAGGATCGGCGCGAGGATGATGGTGACTGGCAAGCTTTCCAGCACCATACCAGAGACGAAAACGATCAGCATCGCTGAGAACAGTACCGCATGGTAGCCGCCCATCGAGGTGACAAAGTCGCCGATCACCTGCTGCGCGCCCAGCAGCGACAGGATCTGCTGCATGACCACCGAGATTGCGATCAGCGGCGCCAGGATTCCTGTTATCTGAGCCGAGCGCATGACAATCCCAGGGATCTCGGGGATCGTGAAGCCCTCGACCACCAGCATTTCGGCATAGCTCTTTTCGTGCCACTCCTTGTCTTCGCGGATCCTCAGGACACGGCTCACCAACCAGCTGAGCAGGCCCGCAATGATGCAGAAGCCGACGGTGACCCCCGCCGCTTCTGTCGGCGAGAATTTGCCGGTGTAGATGCCCCACAGCACAAGGCCGATGGCAAAGAAACCCAACCAGGCGCCAAAGGCAGTTTTGAGTACGCGGTTCAGCTGAAGAGGGATCAGGTAGCCCCAGCCGTTGAGGCGGCAGATGACCCAGCAGGCAAACTGCATGCCGAAGACCATCAGTGCACCGGGCAGAATGCCCGCTACGAACAAGTCCGAGATCGGCAGATTCATCAAGAACCCGTAGACGATGAAGATGATGGACGGCGGGATGATAATACCAACCGTACCGCCTGCGGCTGCCGTCGCGGCCGAAAAGCGTTCGTCATAGCCGCCCTTGACCATCTCCGGGTGCAGCATGGACC
>JBCCML010000011.1:0-103313 GCA_039026375.1 Pseudomonadota bacterium | reverse complement strand
TGGACGCATCGGGAGACCGGAAGACATCGCCAAAGCTGTCAGGTTCCTGGCAAGCGACGATGCGGAGTTCGTAACCGGGCAAATTCTCGAAGTCTCCGGAGGCTACCGTCTCTAGCGGTCACACCGGACGGTTACGCGGCTCCCGAAGATCAGTCCGCTTATGTTTCAGATGAACCCAAGGGACTGAAGGTAATGAGAGGAGGGTCATGGAGCGTGCGACCAAGAAATGCTCGCTCTGCGAGAAGGTACTTCTTTAGCGATCAGGGGCGTGATGACGGTGTTGGGTTTCGATGCGTGAGAGAGAGCTAGGCTTCACAGTTGATCAAGGAAGTGTCACTTGCTCCAATTGCTCGACCAAATTGGTCTCCGCGTGAGGACAATAGACAGTTGCTGGACTCTCTGCCAGTGATTTAAGAAAACTGAGCTCTATTTTGCGGAATTTGCCTAAGCGATATTTGGCCTCAAATTTCTCCGTGTTATTGGCATCGCTACTGTGAAATACTGCTTGCTGCTGTTCAGTCCAACAACTGAAGTGATGATTTACGTCGATCAGCATTGCAACTATTTTGGCGATTGTCGGATCCTGAAATGCATACGAAAAACTAAGTGAATCTATATCTAGGTCTCCAAGTTGTCCGTCGAAGCTTGCCACCACATCAGTTCCCATCTGCAAACGCATTGGATGCGTTAATCTTGACGGATGATAATCCAAATTGGCTGAATGGATAAAATTCAAGTTTTCACTCAATTCCTCAAGAGAACTGGCATGGTCGAACATTATAAAGCCGATATCCAAAGACAAACCTAGTTGACGCGCCATTTGAATGGCAGCGAGGTTTTTGATGCGAGTTGACGCTTTCTGATATCTTTGAATTTGCTTTTTGCTACCAGATTCGATCCCGATGAAGACTTCTGTCAAACCGGCATCTTTCCAAGCCATCAATGCTACTGCGCAGTCTTCTTTTCTTACGTTGAATCCACCCAAGATACTGGTGGTCAGTAGATTGAAATAGAATTCCATTTCAGGGTTGATTCTGCCAAGTCGTTTTTCCTCTGAAATACGTAATGCAAGCCTAGTTGCCCGCATTGGGTCGTTGCCAAAGAAATCCGAGTCAGTGAAGTGCGGGTAGCCTGCGCCGGATTGAGAGATTTCAACGATCTGTTGGATTATTGACTCTTCATCGATCGGAGCCCAACCGTCTGGCATTGTGCCCGGTATTGAGCAAAAACTGCACTTGTTCCATGAGCATCCTCTGCTTCCCTCGATCTGGATTTGAGCGCTCATCGCAGTCAGAATACCGATGTTGGAGCGTCTTGGCTGCTGAAGTGAATTTATGTCAGTCTTGCTCGGGACGACGTTCTTTTCCTTCCCGTGAAGCGGGTGGTGTATGTTCGGGTCTGATCTTGTTAGAGAAACAAGTCTGGACGCGTCATTCCCATTCTCTACATGACGGACAATTCGGAGAAGCGGTTCTTCACCGTCACCTACAACAAAAAAAGCAAAGGGAAACAGTTGAGCCATCTCTTTGTGTGCGTACGTAGCCAAAAGGTTTCCGAAAATCAAAGGCTTACTATTTTTGGAGCTTTGGCAGGCTGCATAAATACTCTCAATAAAGCTCAGACTTCCCAACTTGCACGATATCCCAATGACATCGTAACGAAAAAGTTCGTGCGCTTCAGGGTAGCGATTTTCTAGGTCGCAGCAAAAGAGGTCGACGCGAGTATATTTACTATATGCCTCGACATAGGATGCCAACGAGCCGAGTCCAATTGGTTCGAATATATGTGCGCGAGGCGACGGAGGATCTATTAAGAGAGTTCTTAGCAAGTTTTATACATCGTTTTAGATTGGTTGAGGCGTGAAGAATGATGCATCATTTCACCGTATTTGAAGGACTTCATTACTTTCAATTAGACGCCAATTTGAATTGCAGGTCTGAAGGTGTTGATTTGCCGATGATGCTCCGATGTCACGTTTGTACGTCTTCCATGTGACAGCAGTAATGCAGCTTCCATATCCGTCTGCGTCCAGCGCGAACTGGTTCGTCTGATGGGTCCCCAGCATTCAGGCTATTGGAGCTTCTGTAAGTAGTTGACTTTGCGCAGAAACGGATTGCTGTGCATTGCGGTTTAAGAATGGCGCTTCTGCCAAGCGTTCGTGTAGGTTCATCATCCGTTTCTCAGCCTGGCCGATGAAAGTCGCATAGAGCATCGGACGGATGATCGTCCGGTCCCCATGCCGTTCGGGATCGCCTTCTTGCGGCTCAATCTCATCACCTAGGAGAAAACCAGTAACCCGAGTGTCGGTCGAGATGTGCCCTTTCTCGCGAAGTTCCTTGATGTAGCCCCAGACCTGCTTCTTCTCGTCACCACCAAGCGGTACGCCGGGCTTCTTCAATTCGACGATGATCAAGGTATCGCAACCATCTTGGTTGTGTTCTTCATCAAACGATGGGCGGTCGTAGAAACCGACCGTGCTGTCTGGCAGGATTGCAAAGTCAGGGCGTTGTCGTGAACCAGAATCCTCAACTCCGAACAGTTCTCGGATCACCCGCGTCATGCCCTTGTTTGAAGTGAATTCAATGCTTTCAAACTGTGGACCGAAGATCCAAAGCGCTTCTCCAAAAAGCGGTTTCAGTTCCTGGACTTCCTTCGTGTCCGTTGAACTGGTCTTAATTCGGATTTCTTCGATCAGCTTCAACCTGCGTGAAACTTCATCCAATGCCTCCTTCGCGGACTTAACGGACCATTCTTCGAGTAGGCCATTCCAAGAGTCTAAGTCGTTTGGAGAAAGCTCATGTAGCTTCGCCAGAAGGCTATATTGGGATTGCGCAAGTTCGAGGTTCGCCAATATTCCCATAACCTGATCGAGTTGCGCTTCGCCCAACGTGGGACACCGCTCAATCAACTCATCAAGCATTCCATTCCAGCGATCCTGACTTAGCTTCGGAAGTGCGTGAACGGCTTGTGCATGGGTCGCTAAGATTTGAGTCCGCGTCTGCTTGCGCTTGACGTTCAGCAGTTCCGACAGTTCTGTTCGAATTTGGTCATGAACAACGGACTTGGTTGTCTTCCATTGTGCTCGATCTTCGCGAAACGCGGACCAATCAGGAAGGATGTCCTCCGGAGTGAGGAAGTCCGTCTCAACGATGAAGGAAAAACGCTTCGCCTCCTCGGTCCGTCCATCAATCAGTCGGTCGGAAAACGCTGTCCAGCTTGCTTCACCAACCAACCGCCGGTTCACCCACCAAGCGATTCCGTGCTGCTTCGACGTTCGGTCTGCTCGCGAAGAGTCCATAACCCTGAGGTTGGCGGTACCATAGTCGGCGACTTCGACTGCGACTTCTTTGATTTGTCCGGGCGGCACATCAGCGAACGTTACAGCGACACCATTCACATCAACCGAGAATTGTGGATCGAGCAGAAATCTTGTGCTCAGCAATGCTCTTACGTCTTCTGGGGACAGAGCGCTACCAACTGGGTGCAGCGCCATGATTTCAGTACCACTGGGGAAGTCACCCGAACTTTCTTCCAGAAGTTCAATCTCAATTGGGTTCGATGTTCCCTGTGTGACCTCGAATTGGCACCGTTGACCATCCTTGGTTGTCAAAACACGGTATGGCGACGAGAAGTGAAAAGCAGCGTGCCGACCACGCCCGTTGTTGCCGTACACTCGTCTCGGACGCGCGTTCTCTATGCCCTCTGGCGGATTTGCAATGCTGCCTTGATGCTTGGTTCTATCGTAATCGAGAGTACGCCAGCGAAGAGAGAACTCATCGTTAGTCATTCCAGACCCGTTGTCGCGGATCGAGAAAAGTGCGTCAGATTTTGTTTCTGGCCAAACGATACTGACTTCGGTGGCGTATGCATCCCAAGAGTTTGCGACAAGCTCTACCAACGCGTTGGTAGGATCTGCCATGATCGCGCCCGCATACTTCCCGAGAAAGCGATCTGCAAATAGTGTACCTTGCGTGTCTGGCAATTCTCCGACCCAATCGTCATTTACCAATTTCTCTTGTTGAGGATATGACATCAGGTCTGTTGCGCCAATCTGTTTTGCAGTCTCGGTTCAGCAAGCCGAAGGGCACAAGTCGTTAGCAGATGTTCATTAAATGTTCTACAAAATTACGGCGAGGCTCACGTTTTCAATTTTCTTGTTGGCCTTAGTGAGCAGGTACTGTCCTGCCCGGCCCACCCCGGGGTATACTCCCCCAAAAGGTACCGGACTCCTTATGGCGCTTGCCCTTGCTGTCTTTGAGCTGTGTCTCTGATCAGCTCTTTTACGGGACCAATCGAGGAACAATTTGTCCGTAAGGCTAAACGGTAGCGGACACTCAGAAATCGACCAAAGCGAATGTCCGTAAGGATTGCGAATCATTTATACGGACGATTATAATCGGACATAAGGCGTACGGACACGAGAGGGCATTATGGACGAAAATTCGAAGACGGTTCTGTATGTGCGGGTATCCACCGCTGAACAGACATCGGATCATCAGCTTACGCAGGCGCGCGGGGCGGGGTTTGAGATTGAGGCCGAAAACGTCGTGACCGACCATGGCGTGTCTGGCGTCAGCACAAAGCTTGCTGAACGCAACCAAGGTAGGCGTTTACCGGACCTCCTGCGCAAGGGAGACACGTTGGTCGTCCGCTGGGTGGATCGGCTTGGGCGCAACTATGCTGATGTGAAGACGACAATTGAGGAATTCAATCGCCGGGGGGTTACGGTCTGCACGGTAATCAATCGAATGGAATTCAAGCCCGATTGCGAGTTGCCAGACCCCACTGCGAAAGCAGCACGTGATGCCATGCTGGCATTCATGGCCGCGCTTGCTGATGCTGACGCGACGGCAAAGCGAGAAGCGCGCAAGGCTGGCATCGATCATGCCCTGCGATCCCCAGATCGGAAGCGCAAGTACCGTGGCAAGAAACCAAGTTATGACCGGGTGATCTTTGATCGCGTACAAGACATGCTCAGTCAGCAACGAACGATATCTGAAATTGCTCGCGAAGCCGGTCTCTCTCGACAAGCTGTCCTACGGATACGGGATACTCCCGAGGCTGCGAACGCCGCACTGGCGAAGTGGGAGGGAAACGCACCGGAACGCTGACAAGCGGGTAACGCACGCGGGCCAGCAAAGGCTCGCAATCTCGCAAAAACAAGAATGCAAACTCGTGATAACGGTCTTCTAGGCTAACTTTTTTTCTTCCACGAAGGACGCGCATGAGGCCGCTGCTGGCGCGGTCGCGAGTAATTTCCCGACTTTTGCGGCAGCAGGGTGAAGGGGGCTGGGTGCAAGTCTGTCAGCCCGAATGCTCTGACAGAAAATTACTTTCTCCATGGCCAATAAAACAGTTTCGCGATGCTCCATAGTATCCAAACAACCTACCACCCTGCACCCATTGTGCCGAAAAAGAACGCGAAATCAGATCGATAAGCGCAGGTGCAGGAGTGAAGCAGGGTGGATGCAGGACCCGAAGGCAAAAGCCCTGCAACCCATGCGGCGTACGATGAACGCCGAAAACTGCCTCACAGGCACGGACGAATGGAAACCCTCCACCCAAGTCCTGCGGTTGGCGCAATGCGTGAATGACCCTGCACCAGCGCCTGCCCCGCTACGCGGGGTGAGCGCAGGGTGATCAGAACTTTCTATTGCGACGGCTGCGGCGTGGTTCTGTGGGCCTGGTTTCAGCCTTAGCTGGCTGTTCAACGAACTCAAGGCGATATAGGTTGCCGATCTTGCGCGGAACGTCTGGCACCTCAGCCAAGCGCCATCGACCATCTGGGACCTCTCCATCAGCTATGGTTTCACGAACGGTGCCAACTAAGTTGGCGAAACGTTGTGCAATTTTACGATTGGCGGCAGGCGCATAGAAGATCTCACCCTCGCTTGTGGTCGTGTAACCAAACTTATCCAATGCGATCTGAGCTTCGTTCAAAACGTCGGATATCGAAACGACGCGGCAGTTTTCGTATGGCGCTGGCGGCTTGATGTCCGTTCCGCCGACCTTGAAGATGACGTTGCCCTTCGATGCGACATACTCTGCGATCAGAGCGTCCATAAGATCGTTCACGGGATCGTCGGTTTTGACCAAGGCGGCGAGCTTTTCACGGTTGGTCATGAAGCCCTTGATGCCCGCTGCGTCCAAGATGCCACCGACCACAGCCGCATGACGCTCGAAACCTCCCAGCGGAATGCCGGTCCACTCAGGGCAGCCCTTTGCAATCCAGTTTTGCACCAGCATCAGTAGGCACCACAGCAGTTTCCCGGCGTGAGCCGGGACGTACGATGCCAAGTTGTGCTTGAAACTGGACGGATGGCGTTCGCTCGGGTTTTCCATCTTCGGGTCCACATCGATCAACAGCATGCGTTCTGCCAATTGCGGAGACAACGCAGAGCGATTTCCAGTGAAACCAAAGACGCAGTTCGCGGGCATGGTCTGGATGACGTTGGTGCCCAGCAAGCGCCCCTTAAAGGATGGATATGAGGTGAGACCAACAGCCAACGCATCGGACTCGATCTCCACGCCACTCTTCAAATTATCGAACAGGACGTACGGAGATCCCGCACCGAAGATTCCGATCAGGGTCTTGCGCACTTCGTCTTCGTTGTACGGCAGCGTCTGCGGTGAACATGGCTGCGGAGTAGCGATGTACTCTGCCACTGACATCAGCAGAGTAGCGCCTGAGCGGGGCTTGTCTTTGCGTGCCAAGTGACCCGGAACAGGCCCATCGATCAGATCGCGGCAGATGCTCGACAGCATGTAGGACACCGCGTGCGAAAACGACGGCACTGGTTTACCGCCTTTTAGCTTGTCAAGAAACTCAGCGCGGGTGAGTCCATCAAGCGGGAAGTCACCGAGGACATCGGCGAAGAGGCCAACGGCATCGGTGACTTCGTTATCAGACGGCTTAGGCGGGACAACCGGGACGCTTAGGCCTTTGAGCGGCGCATAGTAGATACCCTCTGCATAGCCCTGTGGGGTCAGACGCTTGGCGCGTGTATAGGTCGGTACTGTAACTAAGCGGCGCAACGGTAAGAGCGCGTCGCGAGGGCCATTAAATATGTGATCGACAACTTCATTAGGCGCATGAACACCGCGAAAGAACTCCTCATCGCCGTTGCGACGCACATGGGTCCACTTGGAGACCGAATTCAGAGCGTGGGCAAACTGGCGCTGATTAATGATCTCAATGCGTGCAACGCCCAACTCATCGGTCAGGACTCGCACCATCTCGCCCGCAAGTTGGAACAGGAAGGGGTTTCTCTCGTTTGCGGACAGAACGCGCTTCCAGCCATGTTCGACGAGATCAGAAAAGTTCCACTCGTTTACGTAAGGATAGAACGCCGGGCCGTCATCCAGATTGTTGCTACGTTGCTTTGACTTTGCGACCTTCTCAACTTTTTTCCAGATACGGTTCAGGTCACGCTTGCCAACCTTTGTATGCAAGGTGATTGCCTCAATTAGCACGGTTTTCTCAGCTAGGCTTACGCCCTGCTTGTGAGCGCGCTCCAAGAAATTGTATAGTTGAGCGTCGCGAGGATTTGACGGAAGATCATCGATATTGAGTGTATTATCGACGACAAGTCTTGGTTTATTCATTACTGTATTTCCAATGCTGATTGTTTTACGAATTGAATTCGTGTATAATCAACATGATAGCTGAGGCGGGCATTGCCTCCTGCTGGTCATGCATCTTAATTGCGGAATGGAAGTGAGGGGCGGAAGAAATCCGCCCCAAACTGTCTTCAAGTGTAGCCGTCGAGCAGATCCGGTTCAAAGGTCACAAGATCGACCGGCCCGTCGGTGTTCTTCCAGAGTGTCTTGCCGTTTTCCGTGAATTGCATTGCACCGCAGAGGCGGGCAACCATGATCGCTTCACGGGTCTCCATCGTCAGCGCAGCGCGAAGAGATGGAATATCAAACGCTATCGGCGCATCGTCTGCACCATGTTGACGGTAGATCTCAGCCATGACCGCGTCTGAGGCGCGTAGAAGCGTCCAGAGCGGGAAGTCGAGACGACCGGCGTAGTGAGCGACGGCATCGGCTAATGCCGCTGCTGACGCGTTCTCTGCGTTCTTTGGTGGTGATCCATCTTGGCCCAATGCCTGTAGGGCCGCGATGTGCAAGCGAGACTGCTCGGTTCGAGATAACGATTTCAACATTTTAGGTCTTCATAGGTTTGGTCCTTTGCAAAGGTCGGGTCAGACCGGGTTACTGGCGCTGCTTTCAACACCCACCACGTGCGCGCCTTGCGTAGCGGGATCTCGTGTGTGTGGAGGGACGCAGCGTAAGCAAACCGGCAAGGCCGCGTCCCCATCATTCCAGCCGTCTTCGCCTCTGCTCAGGCGGTCTGGTCCGCACAACGCCATGCCGCCGGAAAGCGCGGCATGTTTGCGTCTTTACTCACTGCGTCGCCATCCATCGCAATGGGGGCATTGTGTTCGCTCCAAGCTGAGGATCTCCGCTAAGAGAACGAATTTCTCCAACGGGACTTCTGGCGCGCTACGCGCGGCTTCCGGCTCGTCCTGCACGACGCTCAGTGAGGCAAAGCGCGCGATCAGGTTCGATGCGGTTTCGCAGGTTGCCAGAAGGGCCTCGTACTTCACACTGCGTGGGTCTGCCGCCGCTGCGCGTAGATCGGCAAGGCAACCTTCCAGCAGCCACACAACCTCGCGTTCGACGAATTGTTGTTTTGTCAGGTCGGACATGTGCACTCGTGGATACGGTCGAAAATCTCTGTTCGCTGTTGCTCTGGCTTTGCCTGTGGGGGTTCTTGTAGCTTATCCAATCTCGCGAGGTTCTTCGCGCAGATCGCACGAAAATTGGCGCGCTTTTGCAGTGGAAGGAAATCGAATGCATCAGCCGTTTCGCGTAGGACACTTGCAATCTCGCGAAGCAGGCTGGCAGCGTCCTTGTCGATGCGTTGCGGATCTGGGCGAGCCAGACATTGCAGCCACTCTACGCGCGCGCGTACTTCCGGACGGTGAGCAACACGCCAACCCGACGCCTTCGCTGATGCCAGAGACGGTCGATGATCTGGATCAGCGGTATCCGCCCACGAATTCAGCGGGTCGCCAGCCGCCAACTTTTGCGCAAAGGCTTCATGCCTCGCGTCAGCGAGCGCCTGAGAGCCCGCCTCAGGGTGTACGGTTGTCATGGCGAGCGTCCAGTTCGGCTTGCACTTGAGCTTCGAGACGGGCATTCAGAACGCCTTCGCGCGCCATCTGCATCTTCACCGTGGGTGGGATCTCCGCCAGTTTCTCGGCGCGGATATCGGCCTTCAACTGAGCGTCAGCTACATCCAACGCACGCTGAACCAGCGGCTGCCCCTCGGCGACCTCCTTCGCAACGCTGCGGAACTCTTCGTCGCTCTCAGGGCCAAGGTTGTGCCCGGCGGCAATGATTTCCGGGTGAGCCGCTGCCTCGACGGCAAGATGCTCGGTCAACAGTGACGGCAGGCGATCTCCGTACATCTTCGCCCATTCAACACGAAGACGGGTGATGGCGTTTTCTGTGGAGTCACGTTGCTCTGGTGTGATGAGCGTAACGAGCATTTCCTGCCCTTGCTCAAATTTTGTTTTGTCAGGCATCTGAAAATTCCTTTGATTGCAAATGGTGGATGAGCGCACTTTCCAAGTCAGCAGACCATTTTCGATGGCTGCGAAGCAGTGAAATCACGTCGCTCAGTCGATAGAGGCGAGGCGCAGCCCCGCGTTCTGGTATCGGAGCCGCAACGCTGGGCGGAGCGTCAGCGAAAAGCGCCCTCAAACGATACAGCCCGAAACTTGTCGCGTTTTGAATGTCTGCGACTGACACAAAAAAGTCTTTGGGCATACCTGCCCCCGAAATTTGATCTTCAACAACCATTCTGGAAGGGAAAACCACCGCATTTCTTGCGCGGACTATGATCTGTATAGCTGAACACTCTAAAAAAGTCAAGTATGAGCGGTTCATCTGGAAAAAATGATCAAGGATTATTTACAATACTTCTATTCACATCCAAAACGTCACACAAAAACGCACAAAAGCGTGTGTGACACTCCCCCTTTTTGCCTTATTTTTTAGTACTTATCAGGATTTTTGGAGAATCGAGTCTTCTCGACCGCACCATTTCACTGCCCTGGCGCTGCTCGATACTTCGTATGATCCACGTATGACTTACGTATGACTTGCGTATGCCAACCGCGCAGTCCGAAGTCGACGTCTGGGCCCGGACGGGCGCGGCCGGCGGGGTGGGTGGGCGGGCGCCGGCTGCGCCCGTCCGCGATGGCACCGTCCAAAATGGCGCTGTCGAAACCGCTGTATGATCGGCGTATGATTTGCGTATGACAAACGTATGCCAAGCGTGTTTCGGCCAAGTCGACACGTGCCACGCGTCTGGCCCACCCTCCGAAAGCCTTTGCCTGTCCATCGTTATGTTGTAACGACCGCCCCATGGCACGGGCACACACCGCGCGCGGCAAAGGAATGATCCGATGATCCCCAAAACCTATGAAGAGTGGGAGCACTGCATCACCGAAAAGTGCGGCATACCGCTGACGCCCGCATACGTGGCCGAGCGGATCGAGGCGCTGCAAAATGCGCGCGACTACGCCACCAAGAAATTCATCGACCAGTGGGGCGAGGCGCATCACCAACGCACACTGGAATGGTTCCGCGAAGCCGAACAGAAGCTGAGCCAGTAAGGTCCGATGCCTTGAGGCTGACGCCCGCATCCTGTCAGCGCACGCACAGGGGTCCCCGCCCGTGACCACCGTGACCACCGTGACAATCGGCGACGCACCTCTCACCACGCCCCTGCCCATCACCATCCTGAACGGCTTCCTGGGCTCTGGGAAAACGACCCTGTTGCAAAGCCTGCTGGCCCAGGCCCGCGATTTGACCAAGGGCGGCGAGGACATCCGCCTGGCTGTCATCGTCAACGAGATGAGCGAGCTGGACGTCGACGGCCGGTTGCTGGACACCAGCGAGGTGATCTCGCGCCGCGATGCCTTGTTCGCCTCGATCCCCGCGGGCAGCATCAGCGGCCCGGACGGCCTGGCCCAGTTCGCCGATGCCATCACGCGCTTCCAGGCCAACGGCGCCACCCATATCGTCATCGAAACCTCCGGCAGCACGCATCCCTGGCCCCTGCTGCAAGCGATCCGGGACAACGACGCCGTCCGCCTGCACGGCTTCATCACAGTGGTTGACACCGTCACCTTGGCTGAAGATCACGATCTGGGCCGTGCCATTGTGCCGGACGCCTCGGCCAACCTGGCTGCCAACACCCGGGGCATCGCCAATCTGATGGCCGAACAGATCATGTTCGCCAACCGCATCCTGCTGAGCAAGATGGACCGCGTGCCCATGGAGCGCCTGCGCAACGTGGCCGAGGCCATTCATCCCATCAATCCCGGCGCGGACATCATGGGCATGCAGTGGGGCAACGTGAAGCTGGGCGATCTGCTGGCGATGCCGCCCTATGACCATGGGCGCGTGGCAACGCTGGGCGCCGAGCCGACCGAATGGGACCAGACCCACGGCACCAGCTCGATGGCCAGCGCAGCGGACTACCGGATCGACAGCATCGTCATCTCGGACTCTCGACCCATGCACCCCCAGCGGCTGTGGGATGTCTATAACCACTACCTGGGCGAGGGCATCTACCGCAGTAAGGGGTTCTTCTGGCTGCCAACCCGCGACCACCTGCAATTGCTGTGGAACCAAACGGCCGGCAGTGTCGGACTGGGCATCCTCAACTATTGGAAGATCGCGGCGCTGGAGGACGAGAGCCTGAACCTCTCCCCCAAGGAGCGCGAAGAATTGCTGCGGCGGCTAGAGGGGACGTCCCCCGAGTTCGGCGACCGTCATTGCCGGGTCACGGTGATCGGCGACCAGGACGGGTTGGAGATTTTCGCCGACGCCTTGCGAGAGTGTTTCTGCACGGACGAGGAAGTCGCGCTCTGGAAGGCGGGCCATGCCTTCGAAGACCCCTGGCCGCAGACGACGGGCACGAGAGGCGTCAGCGGAACCCTGTAGCGGTCATAGATATGGCCATGGCCCGCCCGGCGCAGCCGGGCCGCGCCCGACCTCCCCCAGAAGGGCGCATTAACGTTAGTGCCAGGCGTTCAAATGGCGTCGAGCCGTATGAGATCTTGCCCGGCTGACCTATCGAGATGCGCCCTCCAACTCGGTCGCGTCCAGCACTCTTATCGGTAAGATCCAGAGAGCCTGTAGATGTTTCGGTTCAGTTTAAGCCAACCGCGCCCGACCTCCAGGAGGGCGCGATGACGATAGTGCCAGGCGTTCAAATGGCACCTAGCCTTCTGAGACCACATCCGACCGACCTATCGAGATGCGCCCTCCAGCTCGGTCGCGGCCAGCGCCAATTACGGGTTCAGCCGCTGCACCGTCCAGGCCGTGCTGTCGGCCTTCATCCGGGTCCAGCGGAACCGGTCGTGCAGGCGGTAATCGCCGTCCGCCCAGAACTCAATCTCGGTCGGGCGAATACGCAGCCCGCCCCAGTGCGCCGGGCGCGGCGGCTTGACCGGGTGCTTAGCGGCCAATTTCGCGACCTCGGCCATCAGCGCCCGGCGCGAAGCCAGCGGGCGCGACTGTTTGGACGCCCAGGCACCGATCCGGCTTTGGTAGGCGCGGCTGTTGTAATAGGCGTCCGCCTGCTTGGCGCTGACCTTCTCGACCGCGCCGCGCAGCCTCAGCTGACGGTTCAGCGATTTCCAGTGCAGCACCATGGCGGCCTGCATCTGGCCTTCCAACTCGCGGCCCTTGGCGCTTTCAAAGTTGGTGTAGAAGACGAAGCCGCCCTTGGTCTGGCTGTCCTCGATCTCCTTCAACAGGACCATGCGCACATTGGGCAGGCCGGATTTGTCCACGGTGGCCAGCGCCACGGCATTGGCGTCCTGAGGCTCGAACTTTTCGGCCTCGGCCAGCCATTCATTGGCCAGCGCATAGGGGTCATCGCCCGCAAAAATCCCGGTCCGGCGCGTTGCTTCGCTGACCATCGCCATCGTCTATCTCCTGTTCGGGCCCGTGGGTGGGGCCTTGGATGGGGCCTTGGATGGGGCCGCAGCGCGCGCTGCCCCACATCCCTGTGCATCGGCTTGCTTGGCCCCCTAATTTAACCTAAACGCCCCGAGAGCAAGGGACACGGCGCCAGGAGGGCGTGATATGGCAGACGGGCTGATGTCGGGCAAGAAGGGCCTCGTGATGGGGGTGGCCAACGACAAGTCTATCGCCTGGGGTATCGCGCAGGCGTGCAGCGACCAGGGGGCCGAGCTGGCATTCACATACCAGGGCGACGCGCTGAAGAAGCGGGTCGAGCCGCTGGCAGCCTCGGTCGGGTCGGACATGGTGATGCCCTGCGACGTCACGGATGCCGCCTCGATCGATGCGGTCTTCGCCGAGGTCGAGGCGAAGTGGGGCAAGCTGGACTTTCTGCTGCACGCGATCGCCTATGCCGACAAGGCCGAGCTGAAGGGGCGCTATGTCGACACCTCGGCCGAGAACTTCGCCATGTCGATGAACATCTCGTGCTATTCGTTCACGGCCGTCGCGCAGCGGGCCGAGAAGCTGATGACCGACGGCGGCGCGATGCTGACGCTGACCTATTACGGCGCAGAGAAGGTAATGCCCCACTACAACGTGATGGGCGTGGCCAAGGCCGCCTTGGAGACCAGCGTGCGCTATCTGGCGATGGACCTGGGCCCGAAGGACATCCGGGTGAACGCGCTCAGCGCCGGTCCGATCAAGACGCTTGCGGCCTCAGGCATCGGGGATTTTCGCTACATTCTGAAGTGGAACGAGCTGAACGCGCCGCTGCGCCGGAATGTCAGCCAGGCCGATATCGGCAAGTCCGGCTTGTATCTGCTGTCGGATCTATCGACCGGGGTGACGGGCGAGTGCCACCATGTCGATTGCGGCTACCATGTGGTTGGCATGAAGGCCGAGGATGCCCCGGATATCGACGTCTCCCGCGGGTAGGGGCGCGGAAAGAAACATCCGTCCCCGCAACGCCGCCACCCGCTACCGCGTCATCAAATACTCCGCCACCGCCTGATAGGCCGGCAGCGAGGTCGGGTCGATCAACCCGTTTTGCGCCCGCGGAAAGGATGCGAAGCGTACCAGCACCATCTCGGCGGTCGGGTCGATGTAGATTGTCTGGCCATGCACGCCGCGGGCGGCAAAGGCACCGTGGGCATTGTGCAGCACCCACCACTGGCTGGTATAGCTGCCGCCCGCCAGGGTCGGGAAACCGTCGCCGAACTTGGCCTTGTCGCCGCCAGCGCGGATGCGCGCCGTCACCTCCGCCGGGAAAAGGCGCCGCTCCCCCACCATGCCGCCGTTCAGCACCGCCAGGCCCAGCCGTCCCAGATCGCGCAGCCCTGCCGTCAGCCCGCCCCCGGCGAAGGGCACGCCCAAGCCGTCGACGGTCATGTAGGCGTCCTGCTCGGCCCCCATCGGACGCCACAACCGCTCGGACGCGAGTTGGCTGACAGGCCTGCCCGCCACCCGCGAGACGATCCAACCCAGCATATCCGAATTGATGGTCTTGTAATGGAACTCGGCACCGTGCGTGCCGTCCGGCGCCACCTGCTGCAGATACTGAAAGTAGCCATTGGGGCCCTGATAGCCCTCGGCCTTGGGCAGGGGGCTGGCCGCCGCCGAGTAGAGCCAGATATCGGCATTGGGGTCAGAGTAATCCTCGGAAAATTGCACCCCCGTGGTCATGTCCATCACCTGGCGCACCGTGGCGCTGGCAAAGGCACTGCCCGCAATCTCGGGGATGATATCGGCCACCAGCGCGGTCTCGTCCAGCGCGCCTTCGGCGATCAGGATCTGCGCCAACAATCCGGTCACCGACTTGGTCATCGACATCGCCGCATGCTTGCCGTCCTCGGCCAGACATCCCGCATAGTATTCGTAGACCACCTGGCCGCGATGCAGGATCAGCAGGCCATCCGTGTAGTTCGCCAAGAGCGACTCAGCCCAGGTCATCGGCGCAGGCGTTAGCGCGTCCCCGCCCATCGGCTGAAAGCTCAGCGCATCGATCTCGGCGGCGGTCGCGGCCATCTGATCGGGTGGCAACCGGTCTAGTGGAATCGGCGCCTCCAGTCCGCGGCTGATCTGCTCGGTCGGCAAAAACTCGCGCAAGTGACAAACCGACCACCGCAGCTTGGGAAAGCTGAAATAGTTGGCATCAGGCTGGGTGATCAGCTTGTCCGGCGGCGGCGGAAATCCCTGCATCCAGCCCATCACACGGGGGTCCGAGGCGGCAGCATCCAACGGTGCGTTGGTCTGGGCGCCAGCACTGATCGCAAAGCTGATCACAGCCGCCGCCGCCAGACCCGCCGTCGCCCGTGCCACGCGCGCAAATTCCACCTGCATGCCAATCCCCTGCGTGATTGTTTTCGTCCAAATAGCTAGCGCGCCCATTGGCGAAGGCGACGCCGCAATGACACCGCCGGGCGCCGCTTGACACCCAAAGCTGCGCGCGCAAGCCTGCCCGCGCCGGGAGGGATCTATGGACAGCACGAACCAATCGACCGGGGCCGAGGCGATGGTGCGCCTGCTCGAAGCGCATGGGGTGCGCCATATCTTCGGGCTCTGCGGGGACACGTCGCTGCCCTTCTACGACGCGCTGGCGCGGCTGGACCACGACATGAGCCACATCCTGACCCGGGACGAACGCCATGCGGCCTACATGGCCGATGCCTATGCCCGGCTGACCGGGCGGGTGGGCATCTGCGAGGGACCTTCGGGCGGCGGTGCCACCTATATCGCGCCGGGCTTGGTCGAGGCGAACGAATCCTCGGTGCCGATCCTGGCGATCACCACCGATGTGGCCACGACCTCCGCCGGGCGCTTCCCGCTGACCGAGTTGGATCAGGAGGCGCTGTTTCGCCCCCTCACCAAGTGGAACGCCGTCCTGGACCAGGCGGGCGCCCTGCCCCGCACCGTGCGCCGCGCCTTTCGCGAGATGACGAGCGGCCGGCCGGGGTCCGCGCACTTGGCGCTGCCCTTCGATGTTCAGAAAGCTCCCGTCCCGGAGGAGGAGATCTGGGGCGACGCCACCTTTGGCCAGTTCCCGGCCAATCCCGGCATGATGTCCGACCGCGAGGCGGACGTGGCGGCCTTCGCGGCCCAGTTGCTGAACGCCGAGAACCCGGTGGTGATCTGTGGCGGCGGGGTGGTCCTGTCCGGGGCTGAAGCTGTGCTGCAGAAGATCGCCGAGACATTAGACCTGCCGGTTGCCACCACCGTTAGCGGCCAGGGCGCAATACCGGAGACCCACGCCAATGCCGTGGGGGTCGTGGGATCGAATGGCGGGCGGGCAGGGACACGGGCCCTGGTCGATGCGTCGGATTGCGTGCTGTTCATCGGCTGCCGGGCGGGGTCCGTGACGACCGAGCGTTGGCGCTCTCCCCCGCCGACGGCCAACATCCTGCACATCGACAGCGATCCTGCTGTGATCGGCGCCAGCTACCGCACGCCGCACTACCTGCTCGGCGATGTGCGCTGCTGTCTGGAGGAGCTGTTGCCCCACCTGGAAGGCGCCTCGAAGACCTTCAACGGTGCTGCCCGCGCCGCCGAGGCACGCACCGCGAAGGAGGCCGGCTTACGCCCCCTGGCCGATAGCGTGGCCACCCCCATCAAGCCCGAGCGCGTGATCGACGCGCTTAACCGGTTGACGAACGACGACACCGTGGTCTGCGCGGACCCGGGCACCCCCTGCCCCTATTTCTCGGCCTACTGGACGATCCGCCAGCCGGGGCGGCACTTCATCACCAACCGCGCGCACGGGGCGCTGGGCTATGCGCTGGGCGCCTCCATCGGGGCTGCCGTGGCACGGCCCGAGGCGAAGGTGATCTGCGCCATGGGCGATGGTTCCTTCGGCATGTCGGTCGGCGAGTTTGAGACCATCACCCGCTACAATCTGCCCATCACCACCATCGTCTTCTCGAACAGCGTCTACGGCTGGATCAAGGCGGGCCAGAAATCTGGCTTTGGCGCGCGGTATTTCTCCGTCGACTTCAACCGCACGGACCATGCCGCCGTGGCGGCCGCCTTCGGGATCCGTTCCTGGCAGGTCGAGGATCCGCGCGATCTGGACGCAGCCCTGACCGCCGCGCTGGCCCATGACGGGCCAACGCTGGTCGATGTGATCGCCCAACCCCTGCAGGAGGCCGAAGCGCCGGTCAGCGAGTGGGTGGCATGAGCCTGCCGCTTCGTCCGCCGCTTCTTGCACCACTTCTACCCCTGCCCCCCTTTGCCGGGCCTACGGGCCGGGGCGCGGGGGTGGGCGGGCGGGCCGTGCCTCGGCCCTTTGGCCCGGCAAAGGGGGGCTTGCAGTGAGCGCCCTCTTCGACACCCCGCTCCGGGCCGCCGCCCTCGGCGTGCTGATGGTGGCCGTGGTCATGCTGGTGCGCGGGCTGGTCACGGGGCGGCGCTACCGCGACCACGTCATGGTGCTGAGCGTGCTCGCATTGGGCATGGTCCTGATCTCGGAGGTGATCCAATGAGCGGGCTGGATATCGGGGTCGTGGGGGCCGGCATCGTCGGCGTCTCAACGGCGGAATGGCTGCGCCGCGACGGCCATCGCGTCACCTTGTTCGATCGGCACAATCCGGGCAGCCCGGACCAGACGTCGTTCGGCAACGCCGGTGTTCTGGCGGGCACCGCCCTGGTCCCGGTCCCCGTTCCCGGCCTGTTGAAGAAGGCGCCCAAGATGCTGTTCGACCCGCTGGGGCCGCTGCATCTGCGCTGGAGCTATCTGCCCCGCCTAATCCCCTGGCTAATCCCATTCCTGAAACGCGCAACCCGCGCAGATGTCGAACGCACGGCCGCGGGCCTCTCGGACATCTGCGGCGACACATTGGACCAGCACCGGGCAATCTCGAACGGCACGCCCGCCGAGGCGTTCATCGATGAAGGACCCTACACCTACCTCTACCGGACGCGGGCCGACTTCGCCGGCGACAAGCTGGGCAACGAGATCCGTGACGCCTACGGCCTGATCCCCGAGGAATGGGACCGCGCGCGCCTGGAGGACGAGGCCCCCGGCCTGGGCCCCGACTACACCTTTGCCGCCGCCTTTCCCGGTAACGGTTGGGTCACCAGCCCGGGCAACTACTTGGCTGCCCTCTTCGGCTACTTCCAACAGAACGGGGGCAGCTTTATCCAGGGTGAGGTCGCCGACATCCGTCCAACCGAAGGCGCCGCGGAAGTCACCTGCGGAGAGACCCACTGCTTCGACAAGGTTGTCCTGGCGGGCGGTGCATGGTCGACAAAACTGGCCAAACGCCTGGGCCACGACCCGGGGCTTGAGGCCGAGCGCGGCTATCATATCGTCTTCGAGGGCGCGAACCGGCGCCCCTCCTGCCCGTTGATGGTCTCGGATGCCAAATTCGTCATGACGCCTATGAGCCAAGGCCTGCGCTGCGCCGGGCAGGTCGAGTTCGGGGGGCTGGAGGCCGGCCCCTCCGAGGCGCCCTATCGGCTGGTGCACCAGAGGATCCGCGACCTCTACCCCGACCTGGAATGGCAGCAAGAGCACCGCTGGCTGGGCCACCGGCCCTCGACCATCGATAGCCTGCCCTTCATCGGCCCGTCTCCCAAGGCGCCGCAGATCCACTTTGCCTTTGGCGCCCAGCATGTGGGCCTGACCACGGGCCCCAAGACCGGACGCCTGATCGCTGACCTGATCGGGGGGCGGCGGCCCAATATCGACCTGTCCCCCTTTGCGGTGGGCCGTTTCGACCACAGCCGCAATGAGAGGGGAACTGGCCCGGCCAGCCCGTGATCCTGGGCGCCCTTGCCTGGGCGGGAGCCCGTGCCCAATGGGTGCTTGCCTTCGGCGTTATCGCGGCCCTGCTGATCCCCGGGCCGGGCGCCCTGCTGCAGGGGACGCTCGCCTTCTGGGTCACGCTGCTCTATGCGCTGTCGATGTCGCGCATCGATCTGTTGGGCGTTGTGCGTCGGGCCATGGGGCCCCGCCGCATGGCTCGCAATCTGGTGATCTCGGCCCTCTTGGTGGGCGTGATGCCGGCAGGGGCTTGGGCGTTGGCCACGAAGCTGGGCCTGCCGCAGAGCCACGTCGACTCGCTGGTCTACACCTTTGCGGCGCCGGCATTGGGCTCAGCCGCCGCGTTCTGCCTGATCCTGGGTTTTGATGCGGCCTTCGCCATCGAGCTAACGGTCCTGTCGTCGCTGGCAGCCCCGATAACCATGCCCGCCGTCGCGCGCCTGCTGCTGGGCGAGGCGATGCCCATCGACGCGGCCGACATGGCCTGGCGCCTGGCCCTGGTCATCGGAATCGGGTCCGTTGGCGCAGTTATGGCGCGCCGCCTCTTAGGACCTGCCCGGATCGACCGGCATGGGGTTAGCCTGGACGGGCTGCCCGCGATCATACTGGTCGTGTTCTTGTTTCCACTGTTCGAAGGGCTTCTGCAGACCATGATCCAGTCGCCGGGCTTTACCCTTGGCCTCTTGGGTATGGCGATTCTGGCCAATCTGGGCGTCCAGATCGCGGCCTTCCCGGCCATCCGCAAAGCCGCCGGCACTTCGACCGGCGGGGCGGCCGCGCTGATCATGGGCAACCGAAACGCGGCCTTGGCTCTGGCGTCAGTGCCGGGCGACGCGGTCTTCGCGCTTTTCGTGGCGCTTTATCAGTTTCCTATGTACTTTACGCCCCTGGTGATGCGCCGAATTGCCCGGCAATAGGGCGCCCGTTTCATCAACTCCGTTGGCAAGAACTCGGTCACTAATTGGCGCTAGGGTCACGGACAGACCAATTAGCAGGGCGCTATGCGATGTATCTGACCATCGAAGACCACGGGCACGCCCATGTCCTTCGTCCGACTAAGGCGCGTCTGGACGCGGCCGTGTCGACCGAGTTTCGCAACCAGGCCCGGGAGGCGCTGGCCAAAGGGGGCGATGTCTGGATCGTGGATCTGGCACCCGTCAGCTTCATCGATAGCTCGGGCATCGGCACGCTGGTGGGCCTGCTGAAGCTGTGCGGACGCGATCGCCGGTTCGAGCTGTGCGGGATGGCGCCAACGCTGCAGCACGTCTTCAAGCTGACGCGCATGGAGATGATTTTCCGGATCCATGCCAACGTGGCGGCGGCGCTAGGTGCGCATGATCCCGCCCATCGACTGACGGCGTCGTAAGGGGACGGACGGCATGCCAAACCTGCAGCCCCAGGGCGATTGCGCCCGCTTTACCATCCAAAGCTCGTTTCAAAACGTGGCGGACCTGGCCGAGGAGGTGGGCAAGCTTTGCGGCGAACGTCCCGGGTCGGATGTGGACACGGTTGATCTGGTGCGCCTTTGCGTGGCGGAGGCACTGAACAACATCGTCGAACATGCCTATGACGGCGCCGAAGGCCGCCCGATCTTTGCCAACGTCGCCATTCGTGACGATCGCTACGAGGTCGTGCTGATCGACGAAGGCAAGCCCCTGCCGGACAACACGATGCCCGATGGGAAAGCCGACTTTGACCCCGACGATTTCGAGAATTTGCCAGAAGGGGGGTTCGGCTGGATGTTGATCCTGACCCAGATGGACGCCGTCGCGTATGAACGGCGCGAGGGGTGCAATGTGCTCCGGCTCGAGAAAATGTTTCAGGGCTGATCCACATGTCTGCAAATGCCGAGATCGCAGACGAGCCCCCCCAGGAGCAGTCGTCGACAGCCGAGTTTGACAAGGCCCTGCGCAAGCGGCGCGTCTTGGTCGTGGATGATTCCACGGCGCAGCGTAAAATGCTCTCGCTGCTGCTGCGCAAATGGGAATTTGAGACGAGCGAGGCCGCCGACGGTGCCGAGGCACTGGCCATGGCGGAGGCCGAGCACTTTGACATCATCATCAGCGACTGGGTGATGCCCAAGATGTCGGGGGTCGAGTTCTGCAAGGCGATCCGCGCCAAGGAAGCCGAGACCTACACCTATTTCATTCTGCTGACCTCAAAGACAGAAAAGGAAGATATTGCCGTCGGACTGGATGCCGGCGCCGATGACTTTTTGTCCAAACCGACCGACAGCAACGAGATGAAGGCGCGTCTGCGCGCCGGCGAGCGTCTGCTGGCGATGCAGGATGACCTCGTCGACAAGAACGACCGCATCACAGAGGCATTCGACCGTCTGAACACACTCTACGAATCGATCGACCGTGACCTGCGCGCCGCTGCCCGGCTGCAACAGGCGCTGATCCCTGAACGACAGGGAAAGTGCGGGCCGGTGCCGATCGGTGTCGCTTACTGCCCCGCAGGGCACGTCGGCGGCGATCTGTTGGGCTACTTTCGCGTATCACACGACCGGGTGGTGGCCTATTCTATCGATGTCTCCGGCCATGGGGTGTCTTCGGCACTGCTGACGATGCGTCTTTCCAACTTCTTCAATTCACAGCAGCTCGGCGAAAACATCGGCGTGACCATGTGCGGCGACGGCATTTTTCGCCCGCGCGATCCCGCGGCCGTGATGACCGATCTGAACCATCGCGTCCAAGACGATGCCGACAACGACCAGTACTTCACGATGCTGTACGCGGACGTCAATCTGACCACGGGACTGGTGCGGTACTGCCAGGCGGCACACCCAAACCCCGCGATCATACGCGCGACCGGCGAGATCGAGTTTATTGGCGATGGGGGCCCGCCGGTAGGGCTGATGCCCGACATGAGCTACGAGACGCAGGTGGTGCACCTGGCGCCCGGCGATCGCTTCATGACGTTCTCAGACGGGATCGTGGAATGTGAGTCACCGCACGGTCAGCTTTTGGAAAATGAAGGCCTCGCCGACATTCTGAACCGACATTGGGGCATGGCCGAGCGTGAGGTGCTTGACCAGGTGATGCTGGAAATGAAGGCCTACACACAAACCGATGGGTTCGACGACGATGTGTCTGCGTTGCTGTTCACAATGCCAAGCTGACGACGGCTAGCACCGGGCATCATACTGGCGGCTGGTCAGGCAGACTTCCGCAACTCACCCGCATCAAGGAACTCGGCCACCTGCGCGAATACCGCGCGCAACTCCTGATAGGTTTGTGCATCAAAGGGGCCGTTCGATTTTTCCAGCACCTCGCAGCGCGCGGCGAAATCGTTCGCGCCCAGATTGCGGGCACAACCCTTCAGGAAGTGAAGCTGATCCATGCGCGCCTGGTCGGGGCTATCGGAAATCATGGTCTCCAACTGGTCCAACGCTTCCCAGGTCTCCGCGACGAACAGGGCCAGCAATTCCGGCACCTCTTCCGCACCGAAATCATCAACGAGTTCCTGCAGGCGTCCTTGATCGATCATCTGGCACCCCATTTTGCGGCTCACCTGCTGGTAGCGCCAGCATGGTTGCCAGAATCTTAACCCACCAGAACCTGAGCACATCGGAGATGGCGTGCCCGGGCACCGCCCGGGCGCGCCGCCGCGATATCAGATTTCGATGAACGAGATCGTGTAGCCTGGCTGCACGCCGATCGCATCGGTGCCGGCGCCTGTGGCAGCGATCGGCTTGCTGTTGTCGCCGTCGGCCAACGCCGTCTCGCCCGGACGGCGCACCAGGTAGCGGATGGCCACATCCGTTTCGATGATTGCTACACGGGTATCTTCGGGCGCGACGCCGCTGATCGACGGCGTCTGGCTAACGCCCACAAGTTCAAAAGCCAATTCCGGTTCATTGACTACCGGAATGTCGTGGTGGCGGACGTCGATCACCGCGCCGTCGTGCCACCAAATCTTTACTGTGCCAGCCATCTGCAGGCCTCCTTTGCTCGGCCCATCGGGCGCGGCCATCTCGGGATCGACGGTTTCGGGGTCTGCGGGCTGGCATGGCACGGTTGCGCACCTGCATCAGCACGCTCGTCCCAGGACCCGAAAAGGGTCTCCGCCATGCTTTGGATCTAGTTCATGATAGTTACCAAACCGTTACGTACGCGGCCCACAGCGTATGGACCCGGCCCGATGCTTCGCCTAATCCTGGCAGCGAACAGTGCGGAGCGGACATGGATCAGGCAGATTTCAGGCTGGGCGTCGATATCGGCGGCACCTTCACGGATGTTGTCCTCGAGGGGCCGGGGCAAGTCCAATCGTTGAAGGTGCTGACAACCCATCAGGCGCCCGAAGATGCGATCCTCGACGGCATCGGCCAGATCTGCGCGACTGCCGGTATCCAGCCCGCTCAGATCAGTCGCATCATCCATGGGACCACACTGGCCACAAATGCGCTGATCGAGCGCCGCGGCGCCAAGACCGCGCTGATCACCACCAAGGGTTTTCGGGACGTGATCGAAATGCGGACCGAGAGCCGGTTCGAACAGTATGATCTGAACCTGCGGCTGCCCGAGGCGCTGATCCCGCGCGAAGACCGTCATGTGATCAACGAGCGCATCGGCGCACAAGGCCAGGTGCTGCGACCGCTGGATCGCGCCGAGGTCGAGGCATTGGCGGACCAGTTGACCGGCTACACCTCGATCGCGGTGGGCCTTATGCATTCCTATGCAAACCCGGCGCACGAGCGCCAGGTGGCGGAGGTGTTGCGCGCCCGTCTGCCCCAGGTCAGCCTGTCGCTTTCCAGTGATGTCTCGCCCCAGATGCGTGAGTACGAGCGGTTCAACACCGTCTGCGCCAACGCCTATGTTAAGCCGGTCATGCACGCCTATCTGGGTCGTTTGGTCGAGCGTTTGGGCGATCTGGGCGTGGCCGCGCCAGTCTATCTGATGCACTCGGGCGGCGGGATCATCGGCGTCGACAGCGCCGCGGAGTTTCCGGTGCGTTTGGTCGAATCCGGGCCTGCGGGCGGCGCGATCTTTGCCGCTCATATCGCATCCGCGCATGGGTTGGACCGCGTGCTCAGTTTCGACATGGGCGGGACGACGGCCAAGATCTGTTTGATCAAACGTCAGACACCCAAGACCAGCCGCGTCTTCGAGGTCGCGCGATCTTATCGCTTCAAGAAGGGATCGGGCATGCCGATCTCGATCCCGGTGATCGATATGGTCGAGATCGGCGCCGGTGGCGGCTCGCTGGCCTCGGTCGACGTGATGCGCCAGGTACGCGTCGGTCCCGAATCAGCCGGATCCGAACCAGGCCCCGCCTGTTATGACCGCGGCGGCACCCATCCAGCCGTCACTGATGCCGATCTATTGTTAGGTAGGTTAGACCCCGAGGACTTTGCTGGAGGTACCATGCCGCTGTCGGTCCCTGCCTCTCGACAGGCAGTTACCGATCATGTGGCAGATAGGCTGGAGATGGATGCCGAGACTGGTGCGTTTGCCATTTCCGAAGTCGTCGACGAGACCATGGCCAATGCCGCCCGCGCGCACGCGGTGGAAAACGGCGAGGATCTGGGCACCTACACAATGATCGCCTTTGGCGGCGCTGCCCCCATCCATGCCGGCCGGTTGGCTGAAAAGCTGGGGGTCCGGCGCATCCTGGTACCGCCTGGGGCAGGTGTCGGCTCTGCCATCGGGTTTCTACGGGCGCCGTTCAGCTTTGAGGCGACACGCTCGACCTACATGCGGATGTCCGAGTTCTCGGCCCAGTTCGTCTCCAACGTATTGGAAGAATTGAAAAAAGAGGCATCCGACTTTGTGCGCGATTGCGAGCCTGACGCGCCGCTCAGCTACGAGATCAAGGGCTATTTCAGATATGTCGGCCAAGGGTGGGAGATCCCGGTCGACCTGCCGGAAACGCCCGATCGCGATGCCTATATGCGAACGTTCGAGGAGGCTTACCGCACGCTCTTCTCGCGGATTGTGCATGGACTGGATGTCGAAATCACCTCATGGTCGGTTCGCTGTGCGACTCCCGTCACGCCGGCCGAGCCGGTGGCGGCACCCGGCAGCCCCAGCGCGGCAGCGTCGACAGGCCAACGCACCCTTTTCGACGCGCATACGGCAGAAACGCAAACGGCGGGCGTGCTGCATCGTGACAGTTTCGCATGCGACCAGACGCTTAAGGGCCCAGCTGTGATCACCGAGCGCGAGACCACGATTATTGTGCCTTCAGGATTCAGCGCGCGCATGCGCGCGGACGGTTGCATTGATATCCAAACCCAGGATCATACCGCATGAAAGGTCGGTCCCTACTCATTGCGTCAGCCCTGTTATTGGGGGCGTCGTTAACTGGGTGCGGCCAAAGCGAAGTCGACAGAACTTTGGATGACCCCAACATTCCGATCGGTTCGACGATCAACATTTGGGAAGACAGGTTCACCCTGCAACCCGACGCGACGGGGCCAATGGCGCAAAAGCTGTTCGACCCCACCGTACCCACGGGTGCTGAGTTTTCCATAGGACCAAGGCGTTACGTAAAACTTGGAAACGGTGTCGGTTGGATCCGCTGACATGGCCGCTTGAAGGGAGATGACACAGTGACCCATTCCGATATTGCCATGCAGGTCATGTGGAACCGCCTGATCGCGGTCGTCGAGGAGCAGGCCCTGGCACTGGTGCGCACGGCATTCTCGACCAGCGTGCGGGAGGCAGGCGATCTGTCCGCCGGTGTCTACGATCTGGACGGCCTGATGCTGGCCCAGGCGGTCACCGGAACCCCGGGACACGTCAATGCCATGGCCGAGTCAGTGAAGCATTTCATGCGCGAAATCGGCACCGAAAACATGCTCGAAGGCGATGTCTACATCACCAACGACCCCTGGTTGGGCACCGGACACCTTCATGACATCACAGTGGTAACACCTTGTTTCTACGGCGGAAACCATGTCGGTTACTTTGCCTGCACGGCCCATGTCGTCGACGTGGGCGGGCGCGGTTTCGGCGCAGACGGCGAAAGTGTCTACGAAGAAGGTATCCGCATCCCCATCATGCATTTCGCCCGAGCGGGAGAGGTGAACTTCGACCTGGTTAAAGTCGTGCGCTCGAACGTGCGCGAGGCAGATCAGGTGGTGGGCGACATCTACGCCCTGGCCGCGTGCAACGAGACCGGCATCGCGCGCCTCTCCGACATGATGAACGAGTTTCAGCTGTCCGACCTGAGCGAAGTGTCGACCTTCATCCTGGAGAATTCTCGCCGCGCCACGATCGAGCGGATTGCCGCCCTGCCGAAAGGCGCGACCTCGAACACCATGACGATCGACGGCTATGACGAGCCGATCACACTCTCGGTCCGCCTGGATGTGATGGATGACCACATCGTGGCTGACTTTGCGGGCACGTCGCGCGAAAGCCGCAAGGGCATCAATGTTCCGCATGTCTATACGCAGGCCTACGCCTGTTACGGGCTGAAATGCGCGATCGCGCCGGAGATCCCCAACAACGCCGCCAGCCTGGCGCCGTTCCAGATTACGGCGCCTCAAGGCTCGATCTTGAATGCCCAGGACCCGGCGCCGGTGGCGCTGCGCCACATCATCGGACACATGATCCCGGACACCGTGCTGGGCGCGTTGCATCAGATTCAGCCGGGCACAGTGCCGGCGGAAGGCTGCGGCGCACTCTGCAATTTCCAGCTGTACTTCCGGCCCCGGCGCGATGGAAATCATGGGCCAGATGCCCGCCATGCTGCTGTGTTGATGTTCAATTGCGGCGGTTCGGGCGCGCGTCCGGAATTGGACGGGATGTCCGCGACGGCGTTCCCCTCGGGTGTGATGACCATGCCTGTCGAGGCAACCGAACACACGGGGCCGATTATCATCTGGCGCAAGGAGCTGCGACCCGACTCAGGCGGCGCCGGGCAGTATCGCGGTGGACTGGGCCAGCACATGGAGATCGGCGCGACGCCCGGGCACGAGTTCGATTTCTCCGCCATGTTCGACCGTGTTGCCCACCCGGCGCGGGGTCGCGAAGGGGGCTTGGAAGGCGGCAAAACGGTGGTGCGCCTGGACGACGGTACGCCAATGCGCGGCAAGGGCATTCAACCCATTCCGGCAGAGCGGATCGCTGTATTGGATCTGCCGGGTGGCGCTGGTTACGGCAACCCGAAGGACCGCGAACCGGAGATGATCAGGCGAGATGTCACGCGCGGGTACATCTCGGCCGAGGCAGCGCGTCGCGATTATGGATACGAGGAGTAAGCGCAGGATGAGCAACACACCTGAGCATCAGACTTACGATGTGGTGATCGTGGGTGGGGCCATGATGGGATCTTCGACGGCGTGGTGGACCAGCCAGAACCCTGATTTCTCAGGTCGAATCTTGGTTGTCGAGCGCGATCCGACCTACGAATTCGCGTCGACCAGCCACACAAACTCCTGCATCCGTCAGCAGTTTTCGAACGAGATCAACATCCGCATCGGTCAGTTTGGCGTTGACTTCATCCAGGACTTCAAGGGCTTCATGCATGATCCAGAAGCGCCCGAGATTGCGCTGCACGACTATGGTTACATGTACATGGCCGGGGATCAGCGTCTGGCTGATATCCTGATCGAGTGCCAAAAGATCCAGTCGGGATTAGGGGCCGGCACGCGGATCATGACCCCGGAAGAGGTCGCGGCGGAGTACCCGTTCTACAACATGGATGGCGTGGTACTTTGTTCGCATAATCCTTTGAACGAGGGCTATTTCGACGGGGGCACTGTCTTCGACTGGTTCAAACGCAAGGCACGGGCGAACGGCGTTGAGTACGTTCACAACGAAGTTGTTTCGATGGATCGCGAAGGCGATCGGATCACGGCGGTCAATCTGAAGTCCGGCGAAAAGATTGGTTGCGGCGCGGTCGTCAACGCCTCGGGCCCGCGCGCGGCGGTCACAGCGCAAATGGCGGCGTTGGAGATTCCGGTGGAACCGCGTCGGCGCTACACGTTCATCTTCGATTGCGAGACGAAGCTTTCGCGGGATCTGCCGCTGACGATTGACCCATCGGGCTGCCACATGCGCTCGGACGGGCGGTACTTTCTGGCCGGTTGTCCGCCCATCGGCGAAGACAAGGCGATGGCCTATGACGACTTCTCTTATGAGGACGATGTTTGGGAGGAAAAGCTGTGGCCGGTCCTCGCCAATCGTGTGCCTGCGTTCGAACGGATCAAGGTCGTGAATTCTTGGGTTGGGCACTATGCTTTCAATACACTGGACGCCAACGCGGTGATTGGGCCGCACCCGGATGTCTCTAACTTCATGTTCTTGAACGGCTTTTCAGGGCATGGACTGCAGCAAAGCCCTGCGATGGGCCGCGGCATGTCCGAGCTGTTGATCCATGGCGCGTACCAAACGTTGGACCTGTCGGAGTTGGGTTATGACCGGGTGATTGCCGACGAGCCGTTCCTGGAGATGGCAGTCATCTAAGCTAAATTCGCCTGCTTACCGTCCGGAAGGACTGCGCTGCCGCCAGCCAATAGATAGGTAGGCGGCCGTGGCCGTCTATCTAGCGATAGATCGTTGAAAAAATCGAGCGTTTGGTGGTGGTTGGATTCGCGCAACGGATAGCGGCGCGCGTCGGGAAAAGGTATGCCGACGACATGCGCAGGAGACGAAAACAGAGCAGATTGCCCATTTATTGGAAGTCGCGCCAATGAGTACCATGCCGTTTCGCGGCGTGCTGTTCCTGATCGCCGGTCTATCGATCGCTGCGCTATCAGGCGCAGTGATGAAAATCCTCTCCGAGACGATGCCACCACTGCTGATCGTTTGGTTTCGGTTCACGGGTTACTTTCTGCTGATGATCCCACTGGTGGCCACGTTATCGCGGAACCGCCTTTGGCCTGTGCCACGTCCCGGATTACAGATCGTGCGCGGTCTTACCATGGTGACCGCGACGGTATTTTTTGTGACCGGCGCACGGACACTGGACTTCGCAAATGCGATTGCGATCCTCTACGCCTACCCGTTCCTATTGACCCTCGCTGCCCCCTGGCTTCTGGGCGAACGCGTCGGCCTTGCGGCTTGGGCCGGTGTAGTCGGTGGGTTCCTGGGGGTGCTGATCGTCGCGAGACCCAGCTTCGACGGCATCGGCATGGACGCTGTCTATGTTTTCGGTTGCGCGGTGCTGGTCGCCAGCCAATTGATCATCAACCGCAAGCTGGGCTCGATCGCTGACCCGCTGGTGACGTCGTGTTACGGCGCATTTGTGGCTATGTGCCTGACCGCGTTAGCCCTGCCCTGGCTTTGGCAGCCCATCTCCACGTACGAGGCATGGTTGCTGGCGACGCTTGGGGTGACCGGCGCCGCGAGTCAGACCGCGATTGTCATGGCATTCACGAAAACCTCTGCGTCGGATTTGGCGCCGTTCACGTATTGCGAGATCGTCTCGGCGGTGGTCTTTGGCGTCCTGATCTTCGGCACCTGGCCCGACATGTGGAGTTGGATCGGCATAGTGCTGATCATCGCATCGGGAATAGGTGTCGCACGCGCCATAGCGCTGCGAACCGCACCGCACCGGCTTGCTAAGGTCTGACTACGTCAAAGGACCAGCCAAGCAACCGAAACAAACGCCAGGGCAAGCATCAAGCCCCAAGCCCGCCAAAGCAGCTGGATCGCCCGTTCGATATCAGCAGGGCCTATATCGTGCCGCCCCTCCTCATTCAGATAAGGGTCGTCCACGACGCGATCCGGATAGACCCGAGGGCCCGCAATAGCCAAGTCCAGCGACCCTGCAAGAGCCGCCTCTGGCCAGCCGGCGTTGGGTGAACGGTGGAGCCCGGCATCCTTCCACATGATCCTCCATGCAGCGCGTCTGAGCCCGACGATGCAGAACAGCGCACCCGTCAGGCGTGCAGGTATCAAGTTGAGCGCATCGTCCAGCCGAGCCGACGCCCAACCAAACTCGGAGAAGCGCGGTGAGAGATAGCCGATCATCGAGTCCGCGGTATTCACGGCTTTGTAAACTGCAATGCCCGGTAACCCGGCGACCGCAAACCAGAAGGCCGGCGCAACCACACCGTCTGAGAAGTTCTCGGCCGCCGACTCGATGGCAGCGCGCGCCACCCCGGACTGATCCAACCGATTGGGGTCGCGACCAACGATCATCGCGACGCGTGCCCTCCCCTCCTCCAAGGACGCGGACAGGCCCCGGGCCACATCGCCCACATGCTGAACCAGAGAGCGGTGGGCCAAAAGGATCGCGGCGCCCACGACCTCTAGCGGCCAGGCATAGGGCAGCCACCACAGCAATAGCGGCAATGGCAGCACCGCCATGAGAACCACGCCAAGCGCCAAGACGCCCTTCCCCCGACGCGCCGTGCCACGGTTGAGACGGCGTTCGAGCCAATTGATGAGTCTACCGATTGCCACCACCGGATGAGGCACCCGCGACCAGAGCACGCGTGGCTCCCCAATCAACGCATCCAGGATCATTGCCAGCGCCAGCATCAGATCAAAGCGCCTTCCAGGCGCGCCCAATCTGCCGCATTTCCCGGCAGGCCCAGCCGAAGCCAAGTGCGGCTGTAGGGGAAAATCCGCGACCAGATGCGCGCAGCGGCCAACCGTTCGCGTGCCGCGACGGCATCCGGCGTCTCGAACGTCTGAAAAAGATCGCTGCCGCCAACAGCCTGCCACCCAGCCGCGTTGGCAACCTTGGTCAATCGCGCGCTATCGGCTGCCAGGCGCAGGCGCGTCGCCTCCAACCACTCAACATCTTGCAGAGCTTTTTGCCCGACATGGACAGCCGCCCCAGATACTTGCCAAGGTCCTAGCGCAGCGCCAAGACGCGCCGCCGTTTGTGGTCCTGTGATCGCGAACCCAAGGCGAAGGCCGGGCAGACCGTAGAACTTGCCAAAGGAACGCAAGACGACCAGCCCCTCTTCCCCCGCATAGGGTGCCAGGGCATCTGCTGGTGTGGGATCCATAAAGCTCTCGTCAACAACCAGCAGGTCCATGGCTTGCGCCATAACTTGCAGTTCGCTCGCGCTCCATCGGCGGCCATCGGGATTGTTCGGATTGACGATCGCTGTAGCGGTCACGCCAGGGCCCGGACGCTCAGTCACTTCCCAACCCGCAGCGCAAAAGGCTGCCGCGTGCTCGCTGTAGGTGGGGCCTGGGATGGCCACGCGCGCAGGCTGTGCCAGGCGCGGCAAAGCAGCAATCAAGGCAGAGGCACCCGGTGCCGCCAAGACACGGGCCTCGGGTGCGGCTTCATAGGCACGGGCAGCGGCCGCCTCCAGCGCCGCAATGTCCGCCGCCTCGGGTAAACGCGTCCACGAAGCTGGAGGGAGTTCAGGAACCGGATATGGCCGGGGATTGATGCCGGTCGAGAGATCTAGCCAGTCGCCGGGTGCACCGCCAAAGGATGCGACTGCTTCGTTGAGACTGCCACCGTGGTCCTGGATCCTGCGGGACATCAGGCGCTCGCCTCCCCTCGTTCGACGCGCAAGTTAAATGCTGTGGATCAGAAAACGCCATCGCGTTGCAATTGAAACTGGATACAACGCGGTACGTTGTTCGTCTGCTGCCACCATGGCTCGGTAAAAGCCTACAACGCCGGAGGAAACGCAGACGTTACAGCCGCTGGTACGAGGCCGAACACTTCCGCGAGAACAGGAGGCCTTAGTCTGACAATCTCGACCAGGCGGCCCCCACCAGCAAGATGGCGAATTTTGCGACGACCAGGGCAAGCACAGCCCAGGTCAGTCGATTGGCATGCCGCACGTTTTCAGACAGATCCTCACGCTTTGTCCCAGGCGCCGGGTTAGCTGAGCTGCCGCTAACGGTGCCGGTGCCGTCCTGCGATGAAATCGTGTCCCGCATCCAAGATCCCCGCCTCTACTGGCCCTATCCACCTAGGACTTCGAGCAACTCGATCTTGAAGTACAACACTTCGTTTGGACCGATGTCGCCGCCCGCACCACGTTCACCGTAGGCGAGATTGGACGGCAACCACACTTCCCAGACGGCGCCCGGCTTCATCAGTTGCAGCGCCTCGGTCCACCCACCGATGACCTGCGTGACTCCAAATTCCGCGGGCACTCCGCGAGCATAGGAACTGTCGAATTCCTCGCCGGACAGCAGCTTGCCCTCGTAGTGGACCCGCACCGTATCAGTGGCGACCGGGCTATTGCCTTCACCCTCGCTCAACACGCGGTATTGCAGGCCACTTTCGGTCACGGTGATGCCTTCAGCGGACGCATTTTCGGCCAGGAACGCCTCGCCGCGGGCCAGGTTGTCTGCAGCAGCTGCTTGTGCCCGTTCGGCTTCAACCTGTTGCATGGCGACGTACGCGGTTTGTACCTGCTCGGCCGTGAGTTGCGGTTCCTCGCCGGTGAGCAGATCGCCGAGGCCTAGGAGGAACGCCTCAACCTCAATCCCCTCCATGATGCCCTGGCTGCGCAGGGTCTGTGCGATCTGGAGGCCAAGACCGTAGCTGTACTGCTGCGGCACCGTGGTAAGCCCCTCCGGCGCTGCGGCGGCGGGGGTCTCAGCCTCGGTCGGCGTGTCCGACTGTGCCAGGACGGGCATCGCGGGCAGGGTCAGGGCCAGCACGGTCGCAGGCAACAGGGAGCGGATCATGGGGTACCTTTCGGAGTTCTCTACCGTTGGGCCAGACCTAGCGCCCGCCCAACGAAAAGAAAACGTCGTTGTGCGGGCAAGCCGTCGCGCCTCACGCGGACGTGTGCGACAGTTCGGATTTTTATGGGGATATGTGGCTAAACCGGATGCGACGTGGATGTCTGCCTGGTGTGTCCCCCGCCGCAGCGGTTAGGTCGATGTCTGGATCACATCCGGTTCTGCTGGTTTGCTGGGCGATTACTCGCTTGGCTGGAATTAGAATTAATCAAAAGAAGGCGGGTCGTCAATGGTAGGCTGTTGAAAAACCTCAGATTTTACCTGACTCTTTTTGTCGGTAATTCAAGACGACGTGAAATGCTTGCGCCTTGTCCACTCCGTACTCGTTGATCGTAAGCCTAACCGCGGACCCCATGACCCAGGCTGCCGTATGCCTTTGTGGAGGGCCGCGGGACATTGAACTTACGCCACCACGAACCGACTGGCCATGTCGCACCGGAAAGGCCTGATGCCCTGGAAAGGCGCTGCGCAAACGCCCCACTGCAAACTCTTACCTGAGAAATTGACCAGCATGTCTAACAGCAATCTTTCTGTGCCCACAGCAGTTCGGTTTCGATGAGAAAGTTCAGTGCCTACATATGGCATGGTTCGGAAGGCGCCTGGGGTGGAGCTGCCTAAGAAACTGCTGGCCGGACGTGGTGTCCGGTGCGCTTGACAATCAGTCGGGTCGCGCCCACTCACAGACGGCAAGAACGGAGGAAACAAGCGATGAACGACGACGTCTTCAACATGTCGATGCGCAAGTTCCTAAAGGAAGTGGGGGTCACTTCGCAGCAGCAAATCGAAAAGGCGGCGCGCGCGGCAGGGCCGACCGGCCGTATGAGGGCACGCATGGTGCTAACCATCGAGGACCTGGATATGGAGCACGTGGTCGAAGGCGAGATCGAGACTGGCACATGAGTGTAGACCGCGATGCCGTTTTGGCGGCTTTGTCGGCCATCGACGATCCCGGCACAGGCAAGGACATCGTGGCCGCTGGCATGGCGAAAGCGGTCACCGTCAACGAAGGCGCCGTCAGCTTCGTGATCGAAGTGGACCCCGCACTGGGTGAGGCGGCAGAGCCACTGCGTGCCCAGGCCCAGGCTGCGGTAGAGGCTTTGACAGGCGTTACCCGCGTCACCGCCGTTCTGACCGCACATTCCGCCGAGCCCGGCTCGGCCCCTGCAGCCGCGCCCAAGGGGCCGCCACCTGATCTGAACCTGCGCGGGCGGCGCAAGCCCACTGAGCCAGAGGACAAACGAATACCCGGCGTCGCCAACATCGTTGCAATCGCTTCGGGTAAGGGCGGCGTCGGCAAGTCGACCGTCACGGCAAATCTGGCCGTCGCCCTGGCGGCCGCTGGCAAACGTGTGGGACTGCTGGATGCCGACGTCTATGGCCCTTCTCAACCGCACATGCTGGGCATTTCCGGGCGCCCCTCTTCGCCGGATGGCAGTACGATTATGCCGTTGTCGAACCACGGGGTCACCGCGATGTCGATCGGCTTCATGGTACCCGAAGGCGAGGCAGTGATCTGGCGCGGCCCAATGCTCATGGGCGCGCTGCAACAGTTGCTGAACCAGGTGCAGTGGGGCCGTCTAGATGTGCTTTTGGTGGATCTGCCGCCCGGCACCGGGGACGTGCAGTTGACGCTTAGCCAGAAGGCCGAAGTGACCGGCGCAGTCGTCGTGTCCACGCCGCAGGACATCGCCCTGCTGGATGTGCGGAAATCGCTGGACATGTTCCGCAAGACCGACACGCCCGTGCTGGGTGTCGTCGAGAACATGTCCACCCACATCTGCTCTAAGTGCGGCCACGAGGAACACATTTTCGGCCATGGCGGCGCACAGGCCGAGGCCGAGAAGCTTGGCATCCCGTTCCTTGGCGGCATCCCGCTGGACCTGTCGATCCGCTTGGCAGGCGACGAAGGCACGCCCCTGGTCGCCGCGCACCCCGACAGCCCGCAGGCCGGCGCGTTCAAGGACGTGGCCGAGAACCTGATCGCCATGGGCGTGGTGGGCTGATCCGCGGGTGACAGGTACGCTAGATAGGCCTCGCGTGCCGCCGCCACTGACTGAGGCGCGCGCGCCCAATGGTGTGGCTGCTTTGGACAATGCCCGGTCGGCTGCGATGATGGGGGCCGATCCTGGACTGCTGGTCTGGGCGCGCCATGACGCCCGACTGGAAGCCGCACTGATCGTGGCACCTGATCGACCCCTGTCCGAGGCCCTGCCACTGATCTTCGCCCCGGCCATTGCTCTGTCTGAGGTTGTGGCAGAGGTACGATCTCCGGATCTCTGCTTTGAGTGGCCGGATCGAGTACTGTCCGCGGAGCATTTTTGTGGAACCATGATGGCGGCGGCGTCAACCGCCGAACCTGAGATCGTGCCCGACTGGCTGGTGGTGGGCCTGAACGTGGCGCTATGGCCGTGCGGGAAAGGGGCAAAGACGCTTTGGCCCGTGCCACCGGAGCGGCTCACGGCTCTGAAGGTACTGGAAAACTGGTCCACTACGCTTTCGGCGCAGGTGGACCATTGGCACGCGAACGGCTCTGCCCCTCTGATCGCTAGCTTCGATCGATTGATCAAACGCGTTCCCACCGGTGAGCCAGTCCGGCTCGCGGGGGACGGTGCGCTTTTGCGCGGCGATCGCTTACCCCCGCTTGCGCTAAGTTGCGTCTTGAGCTGAATACCGGTCTCCACGGACGGAGTGTATAGTCCAAACACTCGCGAAAAGTGCTTAGTCGCGGTATACTCACAGTGCTTAGGGGGAGAACATCGATGCCACGCATTCTTGCAGCTGCCACTGTCGTCATCGGCCTGTCAACGGCGCCGGCCATGGCCGACATGACTGTTTCGATCGGCTCGGACGGATACAACGATTTCTTCGACCGCTGCGACATCGCATTAAGCCACCAGGGTTATGACGGTGATGTGGGCGTGATCTTCCGGGTGATCGCAGGCGACAAGGGCCGGGCGATCTGCCAAAGCTCCGATAACTCAATGACTTGCCGTGATTCCGACGATTTGGAGTACACCTGTGAGGATATCAGCCTGATCGATGTCCTGGATGTCAGCTGCGCACGGGACGGTGTCATGGAATCCTGCGGGCCGGTTTCGGTGACATTGGGCGAGGGCCTGTCCATCCCGCTGACGCCCTATCCCGGCCTGGGCACCGCCACGGCGGACGTGCGCATCTACGGCACCGTGCTGGGATATGACGACTTCTTCGAGGACTGCGAGATGGGCTTTTCCTATGCCGGCCCGCCCGAGGTTGAGCACGTGGAAGTCCGCTATGACGTCAACGTCCCCGGCGGCACGGCCAGCTGTGTCTCGTCGTTGTCGGGCGCCCACGGCACCGGGCGCAGCTGCAGCGGCGGGCAGGAGTTCCAGTGCGACGCCGTTACCTCGGTGGTGATCACCGGGTTGACCTGCAAGAATGACGGCAACGAGATCGACTGCGGAGAGATCACGTTCAGCACGCTCGACCCGCTGTTCAGCGACGGGCGCTAGGCCCGGGCTCAAACCAGCCCCAACTCCCGCCCTCAACCAGGAAATCGCACGTGCAGATCGGCGACCTGCGCGGGCGTCAGGAACGCGGTCTTCGAGCCGCGCAGCATGATCAACAGCTTGGCCGTCTCTTCCAGCTCCTCGGCGGCGTAGACGGCGCCCTCCAGCGACGGGCCCGCCACCACCGGGCCGTGATTGGCCAGCAGCATCGCGTGCGCATGGCGCGCCACCTTGCGGACCCCGTCCGCCAGGCTCATGTCCCCCGGCGGATAGTAGGGCACCAGCGGGCACGTGCCGACGCGCATCACGTGGTAGGCGGTGATCGGGGGGAAGACATCCTCGGGGTCCAGATCGCCCATGCACGACACCGCCACCGCATAGGGCGAATGCAAGTGCACCACCGCCGACATCTTGGGCTGTTCGTCCAGCACCGCCAGGTGCAAAAACAGCTCCTTCGAAGGCTTGTCGCCCGAGATATGCGCGCCATCAAAGCCGATCTTACTAATCCGGGCCGGGTCCAACCGGCCCATGCACGAATTCGTCGGCGTCACCAGCAGGCCATCGTCAACCTTGACCGAGATATTGCCCGACGACCCGCAGCTATAGCCCCGTTCGAACAGGGACTTGGACAGCACGGCGATCTGTTCGCGGGTCTGATCTTCGGCGGATTGCGGGCTCATGGTGCACTCTCCAAGGCATCGGCAAAGAACGTCTCGGCCCCGAAATTACCGGATTTCAGGGCCAGCGCTGCGGGGGTATCAGACGCGGTATCAGCCAGCGTGGCGCACCAGGGCACGCCCGGCGCGATCTGAGGCCCCACAGCCAGCCGTGCCGCCCCCAGCGCCGAGACAACGGCGCCCGAGGTTTCGCCGCCCGCGACCACGAAGCGCCGCACACCGGCGTCGCGGGCCATGATGGCCACGCTGGACAGCGTCGCCTCGACCAGTTCGGCGGCCTTCTCGGTGCCCAGCTTGGCCTGCGTCTCGCGCACCTTGTCGGGTGGCTGGGTCGCGGCAATCAGCGCAGCGCCGGGCTGGGCGCGTGCCCAATCCCAGGCCGCCTGCGCATCGAAGGACCCATCCGCCAGGGTCAGGGGATCCAGGCGCAGCGTGGGGCCGCCATCGGCCTCCCACCGCGCGACCTGGGCGTTCGTCGCTGCGGAGCAGGACCCAGACAGCAGCACCGGCAACCCACCAATGGCGGGCAGCGCATCGGCCCGGCCGCCAGCCAAGCGTCCGGCACGTGCAAAGTTGCCCGGCAGACCCAGGCCCAGGCCCGAGCCTGCGGTGACCAGTGCCATGCCCGTGCAGGCCTCGCCCAGCGCGGCCAGGTGGTCGTCCGTCAGGGCATCAACAATGGCGTGGCGTACGCCGTCGGCGCGCAACGCGGCCATGCGAGCACCGATGGCCACCGCCCCTGCCTCGACGTCCTGAAAGGCGATCAGGCCCACCTGAGCACCATCCAATTGCGGCGACAGCCAGCGGGCCAGATTGGCATCGGTCATCGGCGTCAGCGGGTGGTCCTTCAGCGGGCTCTCATTGAGAGGCTGTTGAAAAACAAACAGATTCCCCTGGTAGATCGTGCGCCCTGCCTCGGGGAAAGCCGGGCAGTAGACGGTAAAATCAGCCTCCGTCTCGGCCATCAGCGCCGCAGACACTGGCCCGATGTTGCCCTGCTGCGTCGAGTCAAAGGTCGAGCAATATTTGAAATAGCACTGCTCGGCCCCTGCCGCCGCCAGCCAACGCCAAGAAGCAAGGCTGTCCTCGACCGCTTCCGGGACGGGCGCGGTGCGGGACTTGAGCGCGACGACCACGGCCTCGGCCTCCGGCATGGGATCATCTGGCGCGGGGCGGCCCAGCGCCAACACGGTGCGCATGCCCGCCCGGGCCAGCATGTTCGCCAGGTCCGTTGCGCCGGTGAAATCGTCGGCTACAGCCCCCAAAAGCGGTTTCATCGGCCCTGACTTCCTTGTTTGATTTCCGCGATTTGCCTGGCCTCGTCCGCCAGTTCCGACTGGGCGCGGCGCCAGCGCAGGCGGATCACGCCCTCCAGATCCTGGTAATAGGAATCGTTTGTGGTGAGGATCAGATCCTCGCCGTCGAACGATACCTCGCGCCGCAGCGTCGCCCCCACCCAGCCCGGATTCATGGACACGGTGATGTCGTGGTAGACGCTGTCGTCCTCGACCCGGTAGGTGCCGCAATAGCTGTAAAGGCTGACCGGCGGCGAGGCGAAGGGCGGGTCGCCATCGGGCGGGTCGCCGCCCGGCATGATGTGTGTCGAGACATCGCCGGTGTCGGTGTAGAATAAACGGCTGACCGGAGCAGAGCCAAACAGCGGGATCACCGTGCCGTCCGGACGGAACAGCTCGGCCACGGCCAGGGACCAGGCGCCGACCAGGCGGGCCCGCATCTCTTCAGGCGTCAACTCTGACATCAATCCACCGCCTTTCCCGGTCGCGTTGATAAATGGCTTCAACAATTTCGACATTGCGCAAATAGGCGCTGGCCTCGTTTTCCGGCGGGGTACCGGCGCGGAAGGCATCGAGGGCCGCGCGATTGGTGGCGTAAACGCAGTCGCCGGCAAAGCCCTGATCGGGCCAGCCATAGTCGTGGCGGGTCCAATTGTTGGCGTCGTGGGCGCGCAGCCAGATGCCACCATCACCGTCCAGGCGCAACGAGCCCTTGGGGCCGTCGATCTCCATCTCGCCCATGGTCAGGCGGCGGTTCTGGGCAGCATGGCTGGCCAGGCGATTGCCGTCGAATAACCCCCTCTGATCATTGGTGAATTCGAATTGAACGATGCCCGCATCCTCGCCCGCGATGGCGGGGTTCAGGCGGGATAAGCGGGCCGAGACGGCGCTGACCTCACCCATCAGGTAGCGGAAGACATCGACGAAGTGGACGCCGGTCTCATGGATCAGAAAGCGCGGCATCTGCTGGAAATAGGGCTGGCGCGACAGGTAGGCGTCGGGGCCCTGCCCGTCGCCCGGGCGCAGGCGGAAGCTGACCTGGTAGGGGGTGCCCAGGGTGGTGGTGTCCAGCAGGCGCTTGATCTCGCGGTGCCATGGCTGGAAGCGAAAGTTCTCGTGAACGGCGATTTGCAGGCCGGCGGATTGGGCCAGGGATACGGCCTGGCGGCCCCCCTCCAACCCGCCGCAGAAGGGTTTTTGGCAGATCGCCCAGGGCACCCGGCCCGCGGCTGCCTGCAGCACCTGCAGGTGGGTGGCGGGCGGCGAGGTGATGTCGATCAGGTCCGGCTTTGTGTCCGCAATCATCGCCGTGGCATCGTCGTACACTGCTGGAATAGCGTACTTTTCCGCGGCCTCGCTTGCGCCTTCCGGTGCCGCGCACGCCACCAGTTCCACGTCGTCCATGCGCGCCCAGGCGTCATAGTGGAACTGGCCGAAATAGCCGGCACCGACAACGGCGACGCGTGTCACGCGTCCAGCCCGTCCAGCGCTGCACCCACCAGGCGGTAGACCTCGTCCGTGCCAGCGCTGCCGCCCAGCTCGCACGTGACGACCTCCCCATCAGCGAACGTCGCCTCGACCGCCCGGCGCAGCAGACCCCCCGCCTGCACGGCCTCCGCCGCCGCGTGCCGCGCGCCCAGCCATTCCAGCATCATCGCCGCCGACAGGATCATCGCCGTGGGATTGGCCAGCCCCTGGCCCGCGATATCCGGCGCCGAGCCATGGCAAGGCTGGAACACCGCGTGCTCGGCCCCGATATCGGCCGACGGCGCATAGCCCAGCCCCCCCATAAGCGCCGCCCCCAGATCGCTCAGGATGTCGCCGAACATGTTCTCGGTCACCGCCACGTCGATCGTCCACGGCTTTTGCACCATGTGCATGGCGAACGCATCGACATAGACCGCGTCCGACCCGATGTCGGAATGCGCCGCGGCGCGCTCCTCGAAGATGCCACGCTGCCAGTGGAAAGCCCTGAAAACATTGGCCTTATCGACGTGCGTGACCTTCTTTGCACCGCCCCGTTGGCGGGCCAGGTCAAAGCAGAAATCATAAAGCTTTTCGGACGTTGCGCGGGTCAGCGCCAGGGTCTCGCGCGCCTCGCGATCTTCGATGATCTCGCCCTCAGCCCAGGGGGCAAACAGCCCCTCGGTCGACTCGCGCACGATCACGTAGTCGACGTCATGGGCGCGCGGATCGGCCAGGGTCGGGCGCACGCCGGGGATCGGGCGCACCGGGCGGACCCCCGCGAACAGCCCGTACTCAAAACGCAGTTCCAGTTGCGGCGCGATCTCGCGCCCATCAGGCTGACGCACCGACGGCAGGCCCATGGCCGCCAGCAGGATGGCGTCCGCCTCGCCCGCCGTTTTGCGCGTCGCCTCGGGCATCGAGACGCCCTGATCCCGGTAGTATGCCGCCCCGCCCGGACAGTTCGTAAACCGAAAGCCCAGGCCACCCACACGTGCCGCGGCCTTCTCGATCAGGGGCAGACAGGGTGCTGTGATCTCCGGCCCGATGCCGTCGCCGGCCATCACCGCGATGTGGAAATCCGAGACGTTCGTGGCCATGCGCTCCCCCTATTGTTGGCCGCGTAATAGAACGGGTTGCGCCGCCCCGCGCAAGGCCGCGCGTGGCCGGGGCGCGCGTGTCCGGCGATAAGTGATATTGGAAGTGATATCGCAGATGATGTCCGACAGGACATCCCAGATGATATTGTGGCGTTAATCAGTCGCTAACCCGATCTTCGTGATTTGATTTGGAATATTGTCACTTCAGGTCCTGTAATCCCAAGTGACTTTCAGGCGTGACTTTCCGGCGGGCGCTAACAAACCCTTCATGCCGGGCTCACCTTGGCGTCCACTATTGTCTCGGACACAGACCCGTCAGGCACGGCAAAGCTGTCCGGCAATGGGTTAGCCGACGCCTTGCCGATAATCCCCGCCGCCACCGCATCGCCCACCGCGTGCGCGATGCCAAAGCCAATCTTGAAGCCACCACCCGCCACCCAACACGTCGGAAATCCCGGCACGCGGCCGACCACCGGCTCGCGCCCCGGGGGCTTTGGGCGCAGGCCCGCCCAACGCTCCAACACCGGGGCATCGGCCAGGTGGGGCACGGCAGCGGCGGCGCGCGTCAGCACGGCCTCCAACAGGTCATCCGTCGCCGTGGGGTCGTCGAACTGCTTCTCCGAGGTCGAGCCCACCGCCACCCGTCCCTGACCGTGCGGAATGATGTAGAGCCCTTCCTGCCAGACAACCGGTAGCCCGGGGGCGTCGACGCCCAGGACAGCGGCCTGGCCCTTGACCGACCGTCCCCCTGCAAGGGTCGGGGCGAAGGGCGCCGCCAGCGACCACAGCGCCGGGCCTGCCGACAAGACCAGGGTGCCGGCCTGGAACCTGCCCTGGGGCGTTTCGACCGCGGCACCGGCCGGGTCGATGGCCGAGACAGGGCAGTCCTCGATCAGACAGTCGGCCAGGCCCGTGGCCAGTGCTGTCAGGTAGGCGCGGGGATCGACCCGGGCCGACAGGGTATCGTGGATCAGCCCGTGGCTGGCGGCCGCGGGCGCGATCCAGCCTTGGGCAACGGCGGGAACTGTGTCCAGCACCTCGAACCGGGCGGCATCGCCCCAGGTGGTGGGGGCCGCTTCGGCCTCGACCTCGGCCTTGGCGCGGGCTTTCTGGGTGCCCAGCGGGCTCAGACGGCCGCTGCGGCGATAGCCGGTCTGCAGGCCCGTGGCGGTCTCTATCTCGGCAATCCGGTCGGCCAATGCCAGCAAGGCCCGGAACTGGAAGGCCATCATCGGGCGCCAACGGCTGGGCGCGTGCGGGGTCAGGGCACCCACCACGCCGCCGGAGGCACCCTGGCCGACGCGTCCGCCTTCCAGCACGCAGACGCTCAGGCCCGCCTTGCGGCAGGACCAGGCAATCGACAGGCCGAAGATGCCGGCGCCCACCACGATCACATCTGGTCGAGCGGTCGTGGTGATAGGGGCAATGTCCTTGGCCCGCGAGGTGGCCGCAGCCCTTGCGCCTGATCGATTTTCGGGTTCCATGGCGGCATGGATGTAGAGGACACCGCCGAAAAGGTCGAGTGGGGGCCCGATCGGGTGCCCCTCTCACCCCGGTATGGTGACAGCTACTATGCCCGCAGCGATGGCCTGGCCGAGACGCGGCACGTCTTTCTGGACGGCAACGACCTGATGGCGCGCTTCGCCGAGGGCGGGGATTTCCAGATCGCAGAGCTGGGTTTCGGTACGGGGCTGAACTTTTGTGCCGCGGCACTGGCCTGGCAGCAGGTGGCGCCAGCGGGGACGCGGTTGGCCTTCACCAGTTTCGAGGCGTTCCCCCTGGCACCAGAGGATATGGCACGCGCCCTAGCCCGTTGGCGGCAGATCGCGATCGAGGCCGGGTGCGTTGTCGCCGCGCGGCGGCTCGATGCCGCCGAAGCGGCGTCCGCCTCGATGTGGCGGGCGCCGAACATCCTGCCGGGCGTCGATCTTTGCCTGGTGATCGGTGATGCCCGCGAGACACTGCCTGAATGGACAGGCAAGGCGGATGCCTGGTTCCTGGACGGCTTTGCGCCCGCGAAGAACCCCGAGATGTGGGGGGACGCGCTGCTGGCCCAGGTCTACGCGCACACAGCCCCGGGCGGGACCTTCGCCACCTACTCGGCGGCAGGCCATGTGCGACGGGCGTTGGGCACCGCTGGGTTTGACGTGACCCGGCGTCCAGGCTTTGGCCAGAAACGCGAGATGATGACGGGCCGGCGGGCATGATTGATCCGGCGATCCCTGACACGGTGCCGCGCCCGGTCACGCCGCGGCGCGCCACCGCGCTCCCCTACGCCTTCATCCACATCAACAAATGCGCGGGCTCGTCCATCGAGATCCTGCTGGGCATTCCCAAATCCCACGAAACAGCGGCCCAGATGTGCGCCCGGCTGGGCGCGGATGACTGGGCCCGGCGGCTAAGCTTCGCCGTGGTACGCAACCCGTTCGACCGCGTCGCCTCGATCTACTTCCATCGTCGGCGCCTGGGCACCGAGGGGTTGGATGATCGCTCGATCGATATCAACCGCTGGATTGATCTGGTGTGGAGAGAGGAAGATCCCCGTTTTGCCCGCGGCGGGCACCTACTGGCCCCAGCAACATACTGGCTGACAGATCAGGGCCGGGAGATCGTGGACACGGTGCTGCGGTTCGAAAACCTATCTGCGGACTGGGCGGGTTTAGCCCCCCGACTGGGTGTGCCGGATGAACTGCCTATCATGAACGCGAACCTGCACCCGCCCTACCGGGAAGTCCTGAACGCGATCTCGCGTGCCACGATCGAGCGGACCTTCGCGCCCGATTTGGCGCGGTTTGGCTATGAATTCTAGATCTGGGAGGTGCCCATGGCGACAGTGAGCATGCTGGCAGACGAAGACCTGAGCCCGGAGGCGCAGGCCGTGTTCGATGACATCCGGGCGGTGCGCGGCTCGGACTTCGTGAACAATATCTGGCGGGCGCTGGCCCATGATCCGCCGTTACTGAAACGCACCTGGGAGCAAGTGAAGGCGGTTATGGCGAGCCCGGGCGAACTGGATCCCGTGACGCGCGAGATGATCTATCGCGGTCTCGACCGCCAATGGCTGTTCCTACTGCGTGCACAGTCACACCGCCGCGGCGCGGGCCAAGGGCATGACGGATGCTCAGTATGCCGAATTGCAGGCAATCATCATGCTGGCAGCCTCGACCAATGCGATTGCGACGGCGCTGCAGGTGCCGGTCGATCCCGAGTTCGTGGTCCCGGAGTAAACGGCGTTCGCGGGCCAGGGCCCGCTCACAAGACGTTTCCCTCGCCCCGCCGCCCGCCAGATCAGCGCGGGCGATGAGAACGCGCGCGGGCGGCGGGGCGAGCATTGGCGCCCAGACTAACCCGCACGATTCAATCTTGGTTAATCGGTTTTTGCCAATAGTCGCCGCGAGGAACGAGAGGCGGGAGAAACCCCGATGCGTATAGCACTGTGCGCGGCACTGATACTGGCCCTGGGGGCCTGCCGCGCCCCTTATCTGAGCGAGATCGCGGATCTGACGGTCCTGGAGTTTCAGATTCCATCCTACGGCACACCCGGGGATGAATTGAACGCCTGGTTCGACCAAAACGGCTTTGACCCTCGCGCTCGGGTCTATCAGGCCGAGTCTGAGCTGCGGCGCTTGCCCGGAACACCCTATGTCTATGCGCTTGAGGCAGAGCGCACCTGGTGGCTGACACGCGCTCAGACAGTGAAGGACTTCTGCACCACGCAGAAGATCGTCTACTACAAGCTGGATGATGCCGGCGCCCTGGCGCGCGCCATACTGACGAGCCGGTCACAATGCTGACGCAGGGTGGCACCGTGCTGGGCCTGGACTGGGGCATCTCGCCGGAGGAAGCGCGCCGGCGGCTGGATTTGACCCCGGCCACCGATGACGACCTGCAAACCTATCAGTTGGACACCGTCGTTGCTCGGGTGCGGGTCAGTGGGCGGTTTTGCCCCAGCATCCTGCAGTCTGAATGGGTCCAGGATGACGGTGCTTTGGAGCTGTCTTACCAAGGCGGCGGGCTGGCGGGCGCACGGGTACGGTTCGATTGCTCGTTCCGGCAATTGGGTCAACGGTCGGATACACTCAGCGATCAGGCGATGGTGCTGCTGGCCCGCGGCGAATTTCACCGAACCCTGACGGAGATGGTGGCCCGCTATGGGCCGCCTGCTTACGTGGCAGACGAGCATGCACGCATTGCCAACATGCACGTGGTGGGCATGGCGCTGTTCGTGGCCAAGGACGGCGGACCGATCGAGCTGGTGTTTGGCCATCGCGGCGCGTCGCTGGCGGTGGAGATCCGCTGGTTGAGCGCGGTGCAGACGGGCGGTGGGTTCTGAGGCGCCAGCGATGGTTCTGCGGCCGCTGAGGCGAACCAGTCTGGATCGCAGGAGCGAAAAAATCGCGCCATGTGCGGTGGGGGTGCGTCCCCGCTCCAGGGCGGGCTCGGCCGACGGCGAGGCGTGAGGATGGCCTCCACACCAGCCAAGTCAGATTAAACCGCGCTCAACCGGTAATCAGGATGGCGCGAAAGTCGTTCACGTTGGTCCCTGTCGGCCCTGTCACGAACAGATCGCCCAACGCCTGGAACGCTCCCCAGCAGTCATTGCGGGCCAATGCCACCTGCGGGTCCAGACCGCGATCCACCAACCGTGACCAGGTGCTGCCATCGACAAAGGCGCCGGCATTGTCCTCTGTCCCGTCGATACCATCGGTATCGGCGGAGAGCGCGGTCACGGTCGAAAGCCCCGCAATGTCCTGGCCGAGGGCCAAGGCAAGCTCTCCGTTGCGCCCGCCGCGCCCGGTGGCGCGCACAGTCACGGTCGTCTCGCCGCCCGACAACAGCACAACGGGTGGCTTGAACGGCCCGCCGTTTTGGGCGATCTCGCGGGCCAGCGCGCCATGCATGCGGCCAATGTCGCGGGCCTCCCCCTCGATCGCATCGGACAGGATGACCGCGTTGAGGCCCGCCGCTTCGGCCACTCGCTGGGCGGCAGTGAGCGATATTCGGGAGGAGGCGATGACCTGCACGCGGTGATTGGCGAAGATGGGGTCATCGGGCAGGGGTGCTGCAGCCTCGGGGCTCGTCATATGGTCCAGCACGCGCTGCGGGAGGTCCATGCCGTAGCGCGCTACGATGTCGAGCGCGGCCTGCCGCCCTGTCGGGTCGGGCACGGTGGGGCCAGAGGCGACCAGGGCGGGGTCATCGCCCGGGACGTCGGAGACGACCAGTGAGATCACCGGCGCCGGATGCGCCGCAGCTGCGAGGCGCCCGCCCTTGATCAGGCTGACATGTTTGCGCACGGCGTTCATCTGACCGATGGGCGCGCCGGACGCCAAAAGCGCCTGATTGACGGCAATTTCATCGTCCAGCGACAGGCCTGGGGGAGGGGCGGGCAACAGCGCTGAGCCACCGCCGCAGACCAGTGCCACGACCAGATCGTCCGGGTCGAGGTCGGCAACGGCGGCCATCAGCCGGTCTGTCGCCGCCAGGCCGGCCGGATCGGGCACGGGATGCGCGGCCTCCAGCACCTGGATCTGGCGGGTCGGACAGGCGTAGCCGTAGCGGGTGACGATGGCGCCTTCGAGCGGGCCATCCCAAAGGTCTTCGAAAGCGGAGGCAAGCTGGGCAGCGCCCTTACCGGCGCCGACGACGACCGTGCGCCCCTTGGGCCGGGCGGGTATGTGGGCCTGGAGGGCGCGCGCCGGGTCCGCGGCAGCCACCGCCGCGTGGAACAGATCGGCCAGAAAGGCGCGGGGGTCGCTGACGGTCATGGGTCGCCGTGATCCGGGGCGCCGCGCGCCTGCCAGGGGCGCGTCAGGTCGGAGAGCTTCAGGTCCAGTGTCTCGACTTCCAGAGCCATTTCGCCGTCACCGGCCAGGGTGACATGGATCGTGCCGGTGCCGTCCTCTCCCGGCTCGAACGCCAGGTTGAGCACGCTGTAGACGGTGTCCTTGTCGTTAGGGTCCAGGCCCTGCGAGCGCACGCGGCGGACATCCTCGGCCACGAGGGCGGCGCGCACCCGCTCGAACGACCGGCGGTCGCGGGCGGCGGCTTCGCGATCTTCCCAGCGGAAGCGGTTGAGCAGCATGACGAAGCGGCGGCGGCGCGGCAGCCAGGCGATATCGGCCGCCAGGCCCACGGCATCCTGCACCAACGTCGAGATCACCTGCAGATCGTCGGCATCCGCCGCGGCGATCTTCAGCGGGCGGTCCGCGAACTGGGCGTCTTCATATCTGGCGTCCGACATCTGGCGGTCAGCCTTCGTCCTTAAATCGTTCGATCGCGGCCCCGCAGGCGCCGAGCTTTTCCTCGACCCTCTCATAGCCGCGGTCCAGATGATAGACGCGGCTGACCACGGTGTCGCCCTCGGCGGCGAGGCCCGCCAGGATCAGGCTGACCGAGGCGCGCAGATCGGTGGCCATGACGGGGGCGCCGCGCAGTGCCGGCACGCCGGAGACGGTGGCGATGCCGCCCTGCACCTCGATCTGGGCGCCCATGCGCAAAAGCTCGGGCACGTGCATGAAGCGGTTCTCGAAGATTTGTTCCGAGATCGTCGCCTGCCCCTTAGCGATGCACATCATGGCCATGAACTGGGCCTGCAGATCGGTGGGGAAGCCGGGATAGGGCTCGGTCGCGATATCGACGGCGTGAGGCACACCGTTGGCGCGGTGGACCCGCAGGCCGCCAGGCACGTCCTCGACCACCACGCCCGCGGCATCCAGGCTGTCAACCAGCGCGCCCACCAGCACGCGGTCCGCGCCTTTGATCACCACGTCGCCCCCGGCGATGGCGGGCGCGATCATGTAGGTGCCCATCTCGACCCGGTCGGCCAGCACACGGTGGGTCGCGCCATGCAGACGGTCTACCCCGTCAATGACGATCTCGCTGCTGCCAGCGCCGGTGATCTGCGCGCCCATGGCGTTCAGGCAGACGGCAAGGTCCGAGATTTCGGGCTCGCGTGCCGCATTCTTCAGCACGGTGGTGCCGCGGGCCAGCGTCGCCGCCATCATCAGGTTCTCGGTCGCGCCGACCGAGACAAACGGAAACTCGACCACTGCCCCTTTCAGGCCGCCGGGCGCCGCCGCATTCACATAGCCGTCCGACAGCTCGAGCTCAGCGCCCATCAGCTCCAGCCCGGTCAGGTGCAAATCGACCGGGCGCGCGCCGATTGCACAGCCGCCGGGCAGCGAGACCCGTGCGTGCCCATCGCGTGCCAGCATTGGACCCAGCACCAGGATCGAGGCGCGCATCTTGCGTACGATGTCGTAATGGGCCGTGTGGTTCGAGATGTTCTCGGCCGACAGCGCCAGGACCTTGCCCCCTTGCAGCGCCGACACTTCGCAGCCTAGCGAGATCAACAGATCGCTCATGGTCTGGATGTCCGCCAGGCGGGGCGCATTTGTCAGCGTCAGCGGCTCGTCGGTCAGCAGCACCGCCGGCATCAGGGTCAGACAGGCGTTCTTGGCGCCTGAAATCTCAATCTCGCCCCTGAGCGGTCGACCGCCTGTAATCCGAATTCTGTCCATGCCTGCCTGCTGTCGCCTAAGGCTGGGCGTCGTCCGACTTCGCCACCGGTGTCGGCGGCGGCGCCTTTCGGCTTTTGGCCTGGGCTTTGCGGCGTTTCAGGTTCGCGCGCAACGCGTCGGCCAGCCGTTTTTCACGGTCGTCGCCTTGGTCTTTCTTGTTGCTCGACTTCATGGGCGGGGAATATCCGCTACGGTTGGGCAGGTCCAGTGGCCGAGCCCGGACTTTGCGAGGAGTTATTGTGCAGTCGGCGACGCGGGCGGTGCCGACCTCTGGCTTGTCAGATTGTGGCGCGCGCCTCGCCCCAGACCAGCTGTTCTGACACCAGGGCGCAAAGCTCTTCAGTTACAATCGGTTTGGCCATCGTGGCGGTCGCGCCAATGCTGCGGGCAATGTTCAGGATGTATTCGTTGCCACGAAGGTTCACGGCACCCGAAATTGCGATGACGGGCACCTCGGCCATCCAGGCCCGAACGGGGTCCGCGATGGCGTTTCGCATCCAACCGATCAGGGAAATCCCGCCATCGGGAAGCGGTTGGCCCCGACGGTGCACGTAGATATCGGCAATCAATAGATCGAAGCGCTCTGTTTCAAGTGCAGCGCGGGCGTCGGCTGCGTTGCTGCGCCAAATGACGTCGTGCCCGGCCTCGGTCAGCATGTTTGACAGTTCGTAGGCCTGGTCGACGTCGTCCTCCATAATCAAGATGTGCGCCATGGCGTGTATCTCGCTGTTTTATTTTTTTGGGCACTTAGGGACTTAGGGCTTCCACCGGCCGGGTCGAGACCCTGATGCAACGGTGGTATTTCCGAGGATTATAACATAAGTTGACACTCCAAGTGTCAACTAAAGTTGAGTCTTCGCCGTGCTACAGACGATCGTCAAACCCGAAACCAACCGCCAGCATCTGCGCGCTGCCACACAGCACGCGCATCAGGAAACTGAAACCGCCTGGTCCAGTGCCGAAGGCTTTGCCGATGCGCAGACCTACAGGCGGTTCCTAGGGGCATTGTCAACGGTGCACACTCGATTGGGGATGCCGGCGGCCACCTTGCGCGGTGCGGACGAAATGGCCGACGAATGGGAGCGGGTGCACGCCCTGGCCAACGATTTGGGACATACCCCGCCGCCGCCGCCCGCGCGTGGCGGCATGTCCGACAGCTTTGCCTGGGGAGTTGGCTATGCGCTGAACGGCGCGGCCCTGGGCGCCGCAATGATGCTGAAGGGCGGTTTCTTGCCGCCAGATTGGCCTAAGGCCTACCTGAGCACCGGGCGCGACTATGCCAAGTCGGGCCGTCTGGCCAGGTTCTTCGACGCCCTGAACGACGTAGGCCTGGACCGCGAGGAAGCAGCCCGTGGCGCGCGCGCCGTCTTTGATGGATTGGCCGGCGAAACCGTCCGGGACGCGGCCCCGCCAGCCCGTGACGAGGCGCCATTATGCACGACGGCGTAGGCCGCGACACCTTACAGGCGGCGCTGGACACCTGCGCCAGCGAGCCGATCCACATCCCCGGGACGATCCAGCCGTTCGGCTATCTTCTGGCCTTTAACACGCAAACCAGCCTGATCACCCATGCCAGCGAAAATCTGGGGGAGTTGTTCGGCATTCCCCTAGCGGAGGTGCTGGGGACCGAGGCCGCGGCTTTCCTGGGCAGCGAGATTTGGCACGGTCTTTCCAATGTCCGCGGCCACAGCGCCGTTTTGGAACGGCGCCAATTGGCCGGCATCTTCGAAATCGACCGCATGCCCTATTCGGTGCACGCCTATCTGACCGGCGATCACCTGGTCGTCGAGTTCGAGGCGCACACGCTGGACAACGACATGGCCGTCGAAATCCTGCGCGAACAGAACTTTCTGATCGAGCAGATCAAAGAATGCGGGGACGAGGAAGAGCTGCTGTCGCTGACCACGCGGCTGCTGCGCCATGTCACCGGGTTTGACCGGGTGATGATCTACAAGTTCGATCCCGAATGGAACGGCGCCGTCATTGCAGAGGCACGGCGCAAGTCGCTGGAGCCGTTCCTGGGTCTGAACTTCCCGCACTGGGACATCCCGGAACAAGTGCGCGAGATCATGACGAAGGTGCCGATCCGCATGATTTCAGACGTCGAACAACAGCCCGTGGCGCTGCGTGCGGCGGACCCGGATCAGCCGCCACTGGACCTGTCACTGGCGCATGCCCGCGGTGTGTCCGAGATCCACCTGCGGTACATGAAGAACATGGGATCGGGGGGCAGCCTGACCCTGTCGCTGGTGCAGGACGACCAACTGTGGGGCATCATCTCGTTCCATCACCAAAAGCCGCGGGTCACGACGACACGGGTCCGGCAACTGCTGCTGAACTTCCTGCCGGTCTTCACCATGAAGCTGAGCCTGCTGCGCGAGATGGCCGCGGTGAAGCTGTCGAAATGGATCGACGCGCTGCAGGCCGAGGTGCAGGCCGGGCTGGAACGCGAGACCGAGCTTGACGACATGATGCAGGCGCTGGGCCCTGCCATCTGCGAGGCATTCGACGTGGAGGGCATCGCGCTGATCACCGGTTCGCAATCGGTCAGCCACGGAAAGGTGCCGGACCAGTGGGTGCTGGAAGAACTGGTGGAACATGCGCGCCAGTCCGAAGATCAGGCGCTGATAAGCGACAATCTGGTCGAGCGATTGAATCTTGAAGAGCATCTTCTGCAGGGCGTCGCAGGCGCCTTGGTCAACGTGCATTCGGGTCTGCGGGCGTTGTGCCTGTTCCGCGAACCCCGGGCTCAGGCGGTGTCCTGGGCAGGCAATTCGGAACAACAGTTGGAGGTCGTGGACGGCAATGCCCGTCTGGCCCCGCGCGGCAGCTTCGCCACCTTCCTCAAGCTGACGCATGGGCGCTGCAAGCCCTGGTCATTCGAGGACCGCTATCTATTGCGCCAGCTATGGCCGTTGCTGAGTGCTGCTGAACGGCGGTCGTTCATGGCCGATCTGACCCGTCAGCAGCGCCTGATGATCGACGAATTGAACCACCGGGTGCGCAACATCCTGTCACTGGTCAAGTCGGTCTCGCGCCAGGCACGGCGCAGCGGCGGCTCGCTGGAGAGCTATTCGCAGGCGCTTGAATCGCGCATTCACGCCTTGGCTGCCGCCCACGACATCGGCGCCGGAGCTGCCAAGGCCGCGGTGCCGGTCCGCCAAATCATCGACCTGGAAGCCGAACCCTATCGGGACGAGAACCACGAGCGTTTTCGCATCACGGGGATCAACCGCAGCATCCGGGCGGATTCGGCGCCGATCTTTGCCCTGATGATCCACGAACTGATGACCAACGCTGCAAAGTATGGCGCGCTGTCCGTCCCCGATGGGCGCGTGGATATCGAGATTGCCGAGGTCAAGGACGGCATCCAGATGACCTGGGCGGAACGGGGCGGGCCTAAGATAGAAACACCTGAACGCGCAGGCTTTGGCACCACGTTGATTAAGAACGCCGTGCCCTATGAATTGGGCGGATCATCCAAACTGACCTTCACGCCCGATGGGCTGCAGGTCAGCTTGACCCTGCCCCGCAGCATTCTGGAAATGGCCAAACTGCGCAGGGACGGCGATCCAACCATCGAGCGTATCAAGGACTCCGACCATGGGGCCCGACAGATCAGCCAAGCGCTGAAGGACGGGCTGACCCTGATCGTCGAGGACAATTTTGTCATCGCCTCAGATCTTCAGCAGGACCTGGAGTCCTATGGCTTCCAGAACGTTGAGGTTGCCGCAACGCTTGGGATCGCCCTGGAGCTGTTGGAAAGCGAAATGCCGACCTTCGCTATCCTGGACGTCAACCTTGGCCGCGGCCAGACCAGCGAGCGGGTGGCCGAAAAGCTTCTGCAACATGGGGTGCCGTTCATGTTCGTGACCGGTTACGGCGAACAGCACACCCTGCCGCCCTACATGGCGCGGCTGCCCCGTCTGACGAAACCCGTCACCATGACGGAGATGCGCAATGCGCTCAGCGAGGTGACGATCTAGCGCTGGCAGCAACGCCCAAGCGCCGTGCCAATAGCTTGCTTAACTCTGGGGCCGTGTGCGGGTCGCTGCGCTGATATCCGTCAGAATGGCCGCAGCTTTGGCATCGAACCGGATCGTCGCGGTCCGTCCTGAGATATCGATATCGGTCTCTGCGCTGGTTGCCAGCAGCGTCCGGCGAACGCCCCGCATCCCAAATAGAATCGGTGCTTCCGGGGTGTCCCAACCCACATCGAACATCAGCACCTTTTCGGCCGTGCCAAAGCGGCGCGGCGACAGCCTGTCCGAGCGCGCAGCGTCGCGATAGAGCGCAGCTGACAGTTGCGCTTTCCGGCGGGACAACTCCACAAGTCGCGCGGGTCCGTCGATCTCGCTGAGGACCAGGGCGTGCACCATTGTCTGATCCTTGGGATCCCTCACCAGTGGCGTCTCGAACGGGATCCAGGCCATCGACAGCCCGCCGGGCCCGACCTCGTAATTGCTGAGGCCCGGGAGCAAAGTGGCGGCCTTCGTGGCAAGCGCCTCGCCCACCTGCCGGGCCTTTGGGTCCCACTTCGTCATCTCGACAGTCAGACGCGTCTCCGCCTCGGGCGGTTCCATCAGGCCCAGCCAGACCCCCGGCAGGGTCATCGGCTGCGCCTCGGCCGTGGCTATTGGCTGGAAGGGTTGCACCAGACGCAGCCGGGGATCTGCGACGATGCTACTGGGGCCATCGCCCAGATCCTCGGCCAGGCCCAGACGCACCGGTCCGGTTGCCCTGAGTTTTGCCTGGAAGTGCGTGCGCTGGATCTCGTCCTCTTCGGCGATCACGGGGTAAAGCCATGTCGGCTGCCATGGGGACAGCATGATCTCCTTGGGCAATTCAGGATCAAAGCCCGACGCCACGCGGCGGCGGCCGTAGTCCAGCTTGAAAAAGATCACGCAGTCGGCCTGAGACATCAGGTTCAAGGTGATCGTATCGCTTTCCTCCGCTGCGGAATTGAAGGTGTCGGACAGATCGGGGGTCACAGCGTTTTGCTGATAGGCCAGGATCTGTGGGGCCCTATGCAGCAGGCGATCGTCCGCCGTCGACACGCTAAGCCCAGTGGGCGCGTTCTCCTGTACTATAGCCAGGTCCAGATTGTCGCCGGGATCGGCCACCGCCATGACACCAATCTCCGAGACTTTTGCGTTCACAACAAAGTCCCTGACGTCGCCCAGACTATAGGCATAAGAGGGACGGTACGCCCAGTCAGCCACGATGTTGACGGTTGAGAAGACCGAAGATTGCATCAACACCCGTTGGACGAAGCGCGGTGGATCGAAGCGCGCCGCGCCGTAGAACTGGCCCCCGGTTGCCGGCTGATCAAAGACCAGCGGCGCGGTTGTGGGCGTGGCGGCCATCCGCGTCAGACGGTTCTCCAATGTCAGGGTGACGTCTTCAAAAACCCAGTCTTCCAGCCCAGTCAGTGTCAGGCGCGTGACTTCTCCTGCGCGGATCAGCAGCCAGTCACCGGTGCGGGCGCGATCCACCGCCATCTCCAGCTCGACCGGCGGGTTCATCGGGTGGTTGACGTACTGCCCCAGCTTTACCCCGAAGCTCTGCTGAAGGATGAAGACCTGCTGCTGCACTTCGACATAGGCGCCCTGATAGGCTAGCTGCAGGTCCTGCACCGCCTTGGCGACATCGAAAAGGTTCATGGCGCGCTCCTAGCAGTGGACAACTGACCCAGCGTGATGCGGTCCCAGTCGGGCTGGCGCAGGAACGGCATCAGCGGCTGGGCCAGTAACTCGACGCGCTGGCGCTGGTCCTGGGGCATTTCGGCCGGCGGCGTGTAGGTGGTGCCATCCCAGACGGCGGACAGCGGCAGTTCGGCGAAACGCTCGTCCAGGAAGGCGTTGTTGACGCCCGCCAGCACCAGGTTGCGGCGAACCGTCAGGATCAGGTGGATCAGCTTAAGGGTGGCGTTCTCTGGCGTGCCATCGGCGGCGACCCGCTCGGCAAGGGCGTCGATCTCGGTCTGGGGCACGCGGGCCAGATCGGCAAACTGGACCAGGCCATCGGCGGCCAGCCGATTGGCCAGATCCGGGCCCAGCCCGGTGATCATCGACAGCGGCAGAGCATCGGCTGTGGCATCGATGCGGGCCTCCAGCGTCTGACCTGCCGACTGGCCCGACATCTCGATCCGCAGGATATGCCCGCCTTCGGCCGGCACCTCGGTCAGGGTCTGTACCCCGATGAACGAGGCCGAGATCTGCCAGGTCTGCCGGTCGCCCACATCCGCGGGCTTGACGGAGGTGACTGCATCCAGCCGCCAGCGCGCGGCCAGGCGCCGGCCACCGGCCAGGGTGTCGGCCATGTCCTCGGCTTGCCCGCCGGTTTCGTCAGATGCCGCCAGCCGATCCAGCACCAGGCTAAGCATCAGGTCGCGGCCCGCCACCGGCGCATCGGCGGGTTGGCGCTGGGCACCCGACAGGTCCACCGGGTCAGGCCCGATCAGGTGCAGCGTGACATCGGCCTGAAAGCGCGTCTCCAACCGCTCGCCCGCGCTGCGCTTGGCGATCTGATCGTCCTGGTGCAGCGCATCCAACGAGACGACCGCCGCGGCCGAAGCGGCCTGCGTCGCCCCGGGGGTACCAACCTCAGCCCGACAAGGGGCCGTGAACAGCCCCATCGCCTGCGCCGTCTGGTCGACGGCATCCGCGGCACGCCGCGCCAACAGAAGCGGCAGGGCCGAGATCATTCCTGCTCGGCCAACTCGCCAAAGACCGCCAGATCGAAGTTCAGCTTATTGACCCGGCCGAAGCCCTGCATGCTGAGGGTTAGGAACTCCAGATCGCAGTACTCCTTGGTCTTGGTCTTGATGTGGGCAATGATCGCCCCGCCGGGCGCAGACCTGGGCGTGACGCTGACCGCGTAGGCCGCATCTTTGTAGGGCGTGATGAACCGCACGCGGACCCAGCCGTCCATCTGTTGGGTCGACGCCGCAGCGGTTGCCCGCAGGCGACTTGGGTTGTCATCCACAGTGGTGAAACCGCTTTTCCCAACATCGGGAATGCGTGTGACACTGAGGATGTTGCGCCCGCCCGAAATGGCATAGCCGGACCCGAACAGTTGGGGATTGTTCAACAGATCCGGCAACCAGCTTTTCGTCCCCCAAAACTTGGTGTTCTGATCGAAAAACTGCGAGTTTCCGTTCAGCAGCATCGTGAAGGCCTGCTCCTCGAGGTCGTTGTCGAACTTTGTGTCAGACCTCTGCAGGTACTGAGCGTCGATGCCCAGATTGTAGAGTGTGAAGGCCCCGCCTTTGGCAGCACGCTGTTTGTCAGCCTGGTTCCCGACCGAGCGATAGTCGACTACGGGGCCGTCAGCCGTGAAAGCCTCCTTACCGGGAAAGCCCGAGGTCACGGTGAACGAGCCATCGTCGCCCGGCTGGGCGGGGCGGCCGTTCTCATCGATCACGCCCACGGTGGTCATGCGGACGGCAGCCTGTTTGCCATTTGTCGTCAGGGCGAGCGGCTGTGGCGGCGGCGCGCTGGCGGTGGCCGCCACGGCGGCGGCGCTGGCCCGATCCCGGCGGCCCGTTCCCGATGTCGGGGCCGCAGTCATCGCCCGCATCATCATCATCCGGGTCGGCGAGCCGCCGGAGATGTCTTCCTCTGCGGCTTCGGCGGGACCACTGCCGAGACCCAGATTAGCAATCGCCTGCATGGCACCAGGCGCCAGCCTGAACGCGCCCACCGCGCCGACTTCCTGGCCCGCAATCTGCACCGACTGGGTCACGATCTTCGCCAGAACGGGTTCCTGCATCTGCAGCTTGTCGCCATCCAAAATGTCATACGAATCCAAGACGGCCTGACCGCCTTGGTTGATCACCCGGGGGTTCAACCGAATGGGCGCGTCGTTGTCATCCAGGCCGATCATCGGCGGCACCCAGTAGACCTTTTCCGGTTCGACAAATGTCGCGACCAGGGGCGGCGCCGATGGCGGCGGGCGAAAGACGATCCAGGGATCGCGCCAGATCACGGTCGAGGCCGACGATACCCCGCCACCCAGGCGGTTCAGCTTCAGCCGCACATTGGCGTCCAGGTTCGCCTCGGACACGGCGTTGTCGGCGATGTGGCGGTTGCCGACCGCGTCGTCGGCCAGGGATCGCTGCGTGACCGCGTCGTCTGCCAGGTTCTCGGGCCCCACCGCCCCCTCGGCCAATGTCCGGGCCGAGATCGCACCATCCGCCAGCTTCGGCTCGGTGACGGATCGGTCCTCGTAGGCGCCGGTCTTCAGCTGCGGGCCCTGATTGCCGCCTTCATGCGTATGCGTGTAAAGCTGGCGCAGGATCTCTTCCTGCAGGGCGTTCAGCAGGCGTGCCGACAGCGGCACGCCATCGCTGAACCGGCTGGGAATTGGGATCGGATCGGCCATGGCAGCCTCCTGCAGATCAGCCGACGGTCAGGGTGAAGCTCAGCATCAAGGGCATTTCCTTGCGCACCTCGACGGTCGAGCGTGTCTTGGCGAAGTTATAGATACCGTTCAGCGTGCGGCCCGAGCCCTTGCGCTTGTAGAACGCTGCCAGCCCGCCACCGACGACCTTGGCCTCGGCCGTGGAGATCCCCCGATACCCCAGGATCAGGCGATTGCCGCTTTGGCGGGCCTGCAACGGCTCGATGTTTTCCAGGCGCACGACGTCGCGCTGTTCCAGGCCTGCTTCGGATTCGGCCTTGAAGTCGCCGCCTCCCAGGAAAGGCTCAAACCTCTGCGTGGTTGTCTGCCCCTGCAACGCCGACAACAACAGCGCCCGCCCATGCGGCACAACGCTGTTGTGGTTTTCGTAGGCTTCCAGGATCTCTCCGTCGGGACCAAGGATCGCCAACTGCATGTGGCCGGCGACGCTTACATGAGAATGGGTCATAGGCGGTCTCCTTTCAGGATCGCAATTTTCGAATTGTGACTTTGGAAGTGGGGCGCACCCGAGAGTTGAAGCGCAGGGTGCGGGACTGCGGCCGGGTCGGGCGGCTGGGCCTGTCGCTGTCGGTTTCCGGGTTCGGGCTGGGGCCCGGGCGGGGCGGTCGAACGTCGTCGTTGTCGGTGACCAGCACCGTGAGCTCGATCGAATCCGACAGCTCGACCCCGCTTTCCAGGGCGGTCTCGCCGGTGACCTCCAGCTCGATGGCGTCCTCAACCCGGGCGTCCGATTCCAGCACCAGGTCCTGGCGTTCCGCAGTGACTTCCAGCGCATCGGACAGCTCTACCGTGGTGTCCCCGAAGTCCAGCGGCAGCTCATCGGCGATGATCACGCTGTCTTCGATTTTGATCGTGCTCTCGAACTCGCCCCACGGTTCGATATCGACCTCAGCCGACACCTCCGCCCCGCTTTCAAAGGTCATCTGAAGCGCGGTTTCGGACTGGCCCGCGAACAGCTCACCCACCGCCGGCGCTACCCGCACGGTACCGGCCAGCTTGAAGCGGTCGACCATCGCATCAAGCCAGGCCGCTCGGTGTGGCAGCGGCCCGTTGATGGCGAGATCCAGATACTTGTCTTCCACGTAAACCGCGAACTCCCCGGCGCGGCGGCCCAGCCACCGGGCCGAGATCTTCAGCTTCGTCTCCCAGGGAAGCGGCTCGAACCGGGCATTCATGATATCGCGCGAGCCGTCAGGATCCGGCATAAGGCGCACCACCCGCCAGAGCGAGCGCCCCTGCCCCAGCAGCGAGGGCATCTGGATCTTAGCGTCCGCGGCGATCGCACCCTTGTCGATCATCAGGTCATCCAGCGCGCCGTCAAACTCCAGACCGGCCTTGGCCCGCAGGGTCATGGCATAGCCCGCTGCCGGCTCACCTGGTTCGTTATCGAACCGGCTGCGCCAGCCGGCGACCTCCGTCAGGCCCGCGTAAAGCGCCTCCTTCTTGCCGTTGAGCAGCCAGGGGCCGATGGTTGTCGTCGTGCCTTCGTCGTGGTTCCAGGCCATCCCGGCAACGTCGATATCCAGGATCGAACCCGCGCGCAGGGTGCGGTTGATGACAATCGCGCGCGGCGCGCGCAGTGGCGGGTCGTCAAAGCTTTGGATCAGCATCAACGGCCCGACGGTCTCGCCCGCCTCCAGCCGGAAGACAGGATAGGGATAGTCCCGGCTGCCATTGCCCAGAATGTCGGGGATGCCTGCGGCGGCCGCATTCTGAAGGCGGAAGGTATAGTTGGGGCCGCGGATCAGTTGGGCGTCCTGGCGGAACAGCCGCTCGGGCGCGTCGAAGACATCGCCGGTGAAGAAGGCGCCATCCTCGCCCGGTTTGACGAAGAAGCCGCGGGTCTGTCCCTGGCCCTTGGTGCCGCTTAGCGTGGTGCCGTCATGGGCGACGCTGTAGTCGGCCTTGCTAGCGGGGACGACCTCGATCAGACGGGCGCCGGTGGCCAAGCCGATCAGCGACAGCATGCGCCGCGCACTTGCTGCCCCGGCCACGGCAAGGCGTGCCAATTCTGCCAGGCGGATGCGGAACGCTTCGACATCCTCCTCCGGCCAGGGGGTTTGATCATGCAGCGCGCCGAGGCGACTGCCATCGTCCAGATCGCCAAAGAACGCCACCGCACGCGAGCGTTGGACCATCGACAGCTCGTGGTCGACCCGCTTCAGCCCGTCGCGCCAGGACTTGGTCAGCGCCGCCATGGGCGTCTTCTTGTCGTCCAGCGCCCGGCGATAGGGGCTGGGCATGTACCGGTCGATCTTGCGGTAGCCGGGGGCGGGCGCCAGGGCGCGGATCTGAGCAGCGGTCAGGGTCATGGACCTTCAGGCTCCCAGACCAGGGTGACCGGCGGATCGGCCAGGCTGATGATGGCTTTGACGTCGACGCCCACCTTTTCGGAGGCCGATTTCAACGTAACTTCCGAGCGTTCGGCCACGTCCAATGCCGCCAGCTGCGCCATGGTCAGATCCAGCACGGGAACCGGCTCCTCCAGCGTGCCGGGCGCGTTGACAATGTCCAACAGCCGGATCAACGAGACCTGTCGGTCTGCCGCAATCGGCGGCGTGTTCAGCTCGTCAACATAAGCCGTCAGGGCCAGGACCAGCGCATCCTCCAGCGCCTGGGCCACATCGCCGGCGGGGGCCTTGATGCCCGGCGTCACCGTCAGGCCCAACGAGATCAGCGGCTGCGCTGCCGGCAGGAAGTTGACGGCCTCGCCCCCCTTGCCCAGCAGCATACGCTCGAACGGTCCGACGCTGAGATCGGCAAAGCCCGGCGTCCCGGTACCCAGCGCCAGGCCGCCCTGCGACATGTCAATGTCAGCAAGGTTGTCGACATTCATCAGCTTGGCCAGCACCCGGTTCCAGACCAGGGTGCCGCCGATGGGCAGGGCCTCGACCTCGCCGGTGATGATCGCTTCGCAATCATCGATCAGCTTAAGCATCTGCGCGCCGGACAGGGCCTCGCTGGCCGGTTTGATCGTGATCTGGCCCGACAGGGTCTTGGTCGTCGTGGTGGAGACACGCGCCAGGATGCCCGGGCCCTTGTGCGTCTCGATCGCCTCGGCGATCTGGTCACGATAGATCGCCAGTTGATCCTGCGGTGCGTCCAGCACAATCTCCAGCTCACCCGGCGGGACGACGGGGTTGCCAGCCTGATCCAGGTCCGAGGCATCGCGCAACTGCACGGCCTTGACGATGGGCACCGACATCAGCGCATCGGTCAGGGCCTTTTCGGTCCCACCCCCGGCGGCGGAAATCGCCATCTTGGCCCGGGCCCGCAGGTCTTCGTCGCTTTCGCGCACGCCCAACGCTACGCTGGGCCCTTCCAGTTTCAGGCCACCGATCCCGGCAATGGGGCGCGACATGGCAATGGCACCGAGGGCGGCGTCATCGGCGGACAAGGCCACATCGTCCTGGGTCTGACCCTCCGCAGGCAACGCGCGGATCGAGACGACCAGGCTCGCCTCGCCTTCCCGCAACTCGTAGCTGTCCGCAACTTCGAAGATCACGCGGTCACCGACCGCGCGGGTCACGGCAATCTCGGTGCCCGTGGGCACAATCACGCGGGCCGAAATGCGTTTGTCCCGGATCAGGCGAAGTTCAGCGACCGCCGCCTGCCCGTCGATCCGTTCCAGCCCGACCAGCGCCACCAACTGGTCCAGCGATTTGCCGGTCGCCGTGTCGATGAAGCCCGCCTCATAGACGGCGTTCATCCGGGCATAGGTTTCCGAAAACTCGCGCGCCGTCGCCTCGACCAGCGTGCGGGCCACGCCACCGGGGGCCATGTCCGAGATCACGCCGCTGTCGGACAGCTGCTGCAGCAGATACTCGACAATCTCCTGATAAGGGCGCTTGGCGTCGGGGGGAATCACGGCGGTGCTCCTTCCCCGGCGATCAGGCTTTGGAGGTCAAAGACCAGCGTTGCCTCCGGATCGACCGAGATCGCGACGTCGATGGCGCCAGGATCGGCCACGTTCCGGGTCAGGACGATATCGCGCAGCTTGAACCGCGGATCGCCCCGCAACGCCTCGCGGATATAGGCGATGGAGCGGGTCAGCGTCGTCTCGGTCATCAGCTCGCCGATCAACAGGTGCAGGCGGCTGCCAAAGTTCGGATGGCCCAGCTGCGTCAGCTCCCCCCGCGGGATGGCCAGAGACAGCCAGACCGCCTGGCCCACGGCATCGCGGTCCTTGACCAGGTCCAGATCGTAACCCGCCACCGTCGCCCGCCGGTCCAGATGCAGCGCACTGTCTGCCCGCCGGCTGGGGCGCAGCATCAGGTCGCTGAGTTTGTCGTGGGCGAGGTCAGTGCGCAGCATGAGGCCTACCCGATGAAAACTGTGCCAGCGGCCACGACCGTGCCCACGGGCATATCGGTCGGGTCATTGCAGGTCAGGGCGGTGTCGCCGTTTCGCGCGGCGGGCTTGCCGTTCACGAACACGGTGGCCGAGCCCATCATGACCTCGCCCTGGTTCGACGGCGGCGATTGGAAAGGCCCGCCCTGGGGGATGTGCGGCGGCGTGTTGGTGGCCTTCGAGCCCTGCATGGCCAGACCCATTCCGCCAACGAAGACATCCGTGGACACGCTCTGATCGATAATCCCCATGAACGGGTGCGGCAGCGGCGTTGGCACAGGACCGCCCGGCGACGGGATCATCACAATGTGCGTGTCGGTGCCGACAATCTGGTCCATCTGTTTTGCAGCGGGCATCCCCATGCGCGCGCGTCCTTTCTAGTTCAGGTCGATCTTGGCGGCCTTAAGCGCCATGGTGCCCAAGGCTTCGATCGTTGCATTGCCCGAGGCTTTGATGGCCAGGTTGGCCCCCGCCTCGATATTGATGTCGGTGTCTCCGGCGATGGAGACCTCGCCCGAGCCATCCAGCGCGACGGTCGCGCCACCTGACGAAACCGTGGCCTTGCCGCCGTCCTGGTCGATCTGCATTAGGAAATCGCCGATCTGTGCCGTGACGGCAGCGTCCGTGATGGTCAGTTCCGGTCCGCTGGGCAGGCTGACCTTCCAGACCCGGCTGCCGTTGGTGCCGGCGGTCTGGCGCATCTCGATCCGATCGGATTCGCCCGCTTCGTGCGGCACGATCACCAGGCGCTCGCCCTCCGCCACTTCGGGCGCGCTGACGGCTTCCGAGAAGACAAACCCGGTTATGATGGGATTGTCGGGGTCGCCCATGGCGAACTGCACAACGACCACATCGCCGACGGCAGGTGGCGCCAGCTGACCCAGATAGCTGGTCGACAGCGGCACCTTTTCGTAGATGGCCTGGCTGTCCTGCAGCGCGACATCACAGGCGTACTGGTTCAGACCAGCGGCATCGGGCACGTGAACGGCCTCGACCCGGCCCAGACCCGATTGCGGCCGGGCCTCCAGCTCCGAGCGGACAATGGCGCGCACGACCGAGACCAGATCCTGCATCAGCCGACCCCCACATCGCTGAAGTCGTAGCGGGCGCGCAGGCCCAGCGCGCCGCTGACCATCATGCCCACACGCTCGACGCGGACCGGGCGGATCGGCAGACCGGAGGCATCCGGCACCATGACCACGTCGCCGGGCGAGATGTCTTCGGGCAAGGGGGTCTGAACGGACAGGCCCGACGCCGCCGCGTTCAGCCGCTGATCAGCGGCCAGCTGAGCGGTCACGGCATCGCTGAGCATGCGGATCGCGGCGCGTCCCGCACGCCACCCGGCATCGTCCGACCCGGCCGAGACCAGTGCCGCATCCTGCAATGGCAAAGTCGTCATGCCCGGACCGGCGGACCCCATGGCCCCGGCGCCCACCACACGCGACTTGGCGGCGGCCACCTTCGACGAGCGGTCGACCGCCCTGGCCGCCGCCCGCGTGATGTCAACCGCGCCCCCTGGGATGGGCAGGGCCATGCTGATCATCGACACAGTGCCATCGACGGCCGAGACCAGCGCCGCCCCGCTGAACCGGGCCAGGCGCATCGCATGGTCCAGCAGGCTTGCCCAATGGCCCAGCACCATATGCGGGATCACCAAGCCAGGCAGCATCGTGCCGGTCGGCACCTCCACCTCACGGCAGAGCGCCCCGATCACGCCGCCCGCCGTCTCGCCACTCCAGCTGGAGGAGGGGGCGTGACGGTTCAGCCTGCCAATCGGCTCCAGCACGCTCAACCGGGCGCCGGCGCCATCCTGGCCGACCGAGACGACATCGCCCGTCAGCAAGGTGACGTCTGAACCTGCGACCGACGCCGCAAGCTTCACGGACGCGCCTGCCTCCGGTGGCGTGACACCCGCGGGCAGCACCAATTCGGTGCGGCCCACTGGATGGTCCAGGCTTCGATCTAGCCGGAGGGCCTGGACAGGTATCTCGTCGCCGGAAAGCGTTTGCGTCAGGCTTATCCGCGCCTCAGCGGTCATTCGCCGTTTTATCTCCGACCGCGAGCGACTTCAGCAGCAAGGCCGTGCTCTCGGCGACATAGGTCGCAAATACCCGGTAGGAATCCACGTCATTCAGCGCGCCTTCGACGGCGTTCAACGCATCCGACACCGGTTTGCTATCCAGGTTCGTGTTCGCTGCCGCGTTGATCACGCCCAAAAGCGCCGGCACATAGCCATAGGGTGCAGCGGTCCGATCCGAAGTCGCGTCATTGTTCAAGTCCTTGAAGGCCTGAATACGATCGTTCAGGCCTGCTGTCTCCAGCACGCCATTCACTTCGGTGTTCACCTTCTGCATGAACTTTTTGACCTCGTCTGACGCGGACATGATGGCATTGCCGACAGGCAGGCCTTCGAACAGCGTGTCGATGGCGTTCTCGACCCCGTCGACGACCGTGTAGCCTGTGAACGCCGTCGGGATGGTGGTTTCGACATGGGTCGTCACCGTGACATCGGTCGTCGGCCAGATCGTTGTCCGGTCAAAACCAACATCGCCGGTGATCACCGAGTTCAGCTCGTCCAACGCGTTCGAGATGTTCTTCGACCGCGCATCAAGGTTGTTGAAGAGTTCCGTCCCCGTGGCCATGGCCCTATCCTTTCCCTCAGTGGTGCCGGTTCAAGTTCAGCTGTCCGAGGCGGCAAACACCTTGCCCGCCGCATCCAACAGTTTCTGGATGTCCCCCGCCCCCTCGATCAGAGCAGCGGCGTCTTCGATAAAGTCTTTGATCTCGCCCAGCGCGTTCAGTGCGCCCTGCGCCTCGCCCAGTGCGTCCGCCAGCGCGCCCACCTGATCCAGGCCCAGTTGCCCTTCCAGATCCGACAGGCCCGACAGGAACCCCGCATCGAACCCGCCGATGGTGGGCGGGGGCGGCGGCACATAGCGGCGCAGGCTCATTGAAAAGCCGTAGGCCCCTGCCGCCTGACCCGATTGGGTGACGTCCAATTGTTCGGGCAGCACCTGATCGATATCCGATGCCACAGCGGCCGAGGCTGCAAAGTCCTGCGGTTCCGCGCTGGCAAAGGCGCCGCGCAATGCTTCGATCCGGCCGGAGGCATCCTCCCCCGTGACGATGCCGGCCAGTTCGATCCGGCCCGATGCCTCGCCAAGGTCCTGGATCAGGTCGCCATCCCAGCCGGGAATAGCGTGAGCCGCCAGCTTGCGTGTTTGATGGACGCGGATGTCGCGCACCTCGGTCAACTCCAGATCCCCGATCAGCACCGTCTCGGCCATCACGGCATCTCCGTCTGGGTCAGGCCGTGGCGCAGCATGTCCTCGGCCATGATCCGCTCAAGCGCAGCGCGGACCCGCATCTCAAACTCGAAGGTGGTTTCTTCATCAGTGGCCGCCTGGGTGTCCGCGGGTGTCGCGGTCGATGGCACGGCGGCTAGCACGGCACTGGGCAGGGGCGGCATCAGCACCTCGGCCAAGTGGCGCTGCACATCCGCGGGATCGCGCGGCTGAGCGCCGGGTGCGAGATGGGGTCGGTTTTCCAGTGGGCTTGCGGCGTGAGAGGTGCCGCTGGAAGGACGGGCCGCGGTGCTTTGGGTGCCGATAGGATTAGACCGGCTAACTTGCGCGGCGGCCTGATCCACGGCAGTTCCGGTGTTCGGTTGGGATTTGGACGTGGCCTGCTTCGCCCGAGCGCTGGCCTGAACGGCGTCCGCCAAATCCGCCAAGGGCGACCGGGGCGTGCCAGACGCGCCAGGAACAGGAGCCGCCGCTTCGGGCTGTGCCTGGGTCACGGAGGCGAGAGCCCCGCGGCTTGGTTCTGACGGAATGGCCGGGGTGGACCAACGATCCAGCGTGGCACCCGCTGTTCGCAGGATCGATGCGATAGGAGGCGCCTGAGGCACGGCGCCATTGCCAGCATCGCCACCGCCAGCATCGTCTTCCGCGCGCATTGGGGCAAGAATGTCAGCTTCGGCTTCGGCCTTGTCCACCAGATGCAGATGGCCCCGACGCGCACCTGCCTGTCGCCGCACGGCAGCGCCCGAAGTTGGCAGATCGGTCAGACGGGGTTCCGACACGTCATGACCTGTCGTGGCACGCTTGGCATCCGGTTCGAATGCGAGAGTGTCGCCGACCGGCATGATCCCCGCGCTCACCGCAAGCTCGGTTTGGGTACTGCGCTCACCACCCCGCCGCTCAATCGCGGCGCCAAAGCGCGTGAAGATCCCATCGCTTGCCAGCGACATGGCGGCGCCCAGCCGGGGACGGATCTGCACCCGATACTCAGCCATCATGCACCACGATCTTGGTCATGTTGTCAGGCATCGGCGCAGAGGTCTCCTGCGCTTTCCCAGGGTTGGGCGCGGATGCCGCCAGAAGACGCGCGGCAGCGCCCAGGCGCCGGGCCGTGGCTGCCGGCAGTGCCTCGGCCTCGGCTGGTGAGATGCCATAGGCCAAGCAAAGCGCGGCCAGTTCCAGATCTGGGTGCGTCTGGCCAGCCTCTGCAAAGGCGGTCAGCTCCGTCTCGGCCGGCGGGTCGGACAATTGGCGCGCCGCGGCGACCAATGCCTCGCCCACGATCAGCGGAAGCGCACGCAAATCCTGCACCGAAAGGCGCGCGCCATCGCTGGCCTGTGTCGTCGACTGTGCGACCAGCAATTGTTCGTAGAGCGCGGCGTCCAGGGCAGCCTCGCCGTTCTGCAGGCTTAACGCCCGGCGCAGCGCGCCGTTTCGCTCGGCAAAGCTCAGGGGCCGCAGCCGCAGATCGATGCCATCGCCCTGCAGGCGCACCGTGCCATCGTCATCGTCAGAGCGTTGAAGGGCCAGGCGCGCGGCCTCCGCCTCCAGCGCCTTGGCCCCCTCCGCCACCAGCGCATCGGCAAGCTCTGCGGGCAGATCGGCAATCCCCTTGATCGGGGCAAATTCCTCTTCATCCTGCCAGCGCGCCTCGACCGTCGCCCTCAGCCAGCGGCGCAGCAGAACGTCGACATCCGCGGTAGACGCATCCCCGCGCGACGCCGCATCGACCATCGACAGCCAGCCACCCCAGTCGGGCAGCCGCAGGCGGAAGCAGCCCTCGGGCCGTTCCAGTTCGATGGGCGCAGCCTGGCTCATCAGTCGACGACCTCACGGGTAGCGGAAAAATCGTAGAGCGTCTCGGCCACACCGCCGACACCCATCGAGAACCGGCGACCGTGCGCGTAGCATTCCTGCAGCGAGATCACGCTTTCTTCCTCGCCTTCAGCGCCGTCGAAATTCGTCGAGATAACGACCTGGAAGGACGCGGTGGTCCGCAGTTTCTCGTCCAAGGCGGGCACCGACGAGCGTGCCTTGATCACACCGGTGACCTTGGTGGACCCGAAGATCACCCCGATCCGCTCGGCCTCGCCGATGGCATGGACGTCCGCGGTTGGCCGGTCCGTGACGAAAGAGATGTCCTGCAATCCCTCGACCGGCTCGCCGTCGATAAGGACCTTCGAGCGGTTGGCACTCAGAATTTTAGGCATGGCTGATCCTTTCCTGGCGGGCGGGCTCGGCTGTCAGGGGCGAACGCCCGCCCGATCGCGATGTTCAGAATGCGCGGACGTTGATGGTCGCGTAGATGTAATCGATCGCCCGGACCGGCCGGACGGCGATGCCGATCCGGACAATGCCAGCGGCAGCGTCCGCATTGGTCGCTGTGACCTCGACCTCGTAGGGCGGCGACAGACCGTCCGCACTGGGCACCAGGGCCCCTTCGCGGGTCATGGCATTGAACGCCTCGTCGATCCGCTGGCGCAGCGCACTGCGCTGGGCCTGGTTGTTCAGCAGGCCGACATAGTCGATGGCGATGTTCTGGACGGTGCGCACCGCCCGATCCGCCGTGCGCTGCACGTTGATCTGATACTGGCTGGTGGCAATGCCCTTGACCACGGCGACCCCTTTGCGCGGCAGCGTGTCGATCGGCAGCAGACCGGCGTTCAGCAGCGCCCGCAAGTCACCATCCGAGAAGTCGTAGTTCGGTGCCGCGATGCCACGCAGCGTCTTGAACGTGGGCGACTGGAAATAGGACTGCTTGGACAGCAGCCCTGCCACCGCGCCGACATAGCCGGAAGGCGCTGTCAGCACGAAGCGGTCCGATGTCAGCGCCGCAGCCATGGCGGCCGCCGCGGGAATGTCCGGGCGGCTGGTCCCGTGCGGTGGGATCTGGCCCAGGCCGATGCGGTTCGCGGCCTTCCGGCTCATCCGCTCGCAATGAGAGATCACGGCGCTGGCCAGTTCGGTCGATGTGATGTTGTCGGCAATCCGGTTCGACGCGATGACCATGTCCACCTGGCGCTGCGACTCGAGCCGCTCCAGCGCCAGAGAGAATTCGGCGACAGTCGGCTCGAACCCGCCCGCCAGTTTCGAGGCGGGCGCCGTCGCATTCGCGTTCGCCGGCGACATCGAGCCGCCAACAGCAAAGGGCGGCACGTTTGCGGGCAGCGCGATAAACCCGCTTTCGGCATTGACGACATCCAGGAAGAACCGCGCATCCGTGGTGTCGGGCGACAGGTTGCGGAAGGTCTCGGCCGGTTTGTTGGCGCGGGCATCGGCGGCGTTCGCATAGACAAGCACGTCGATGTTTTTGGCAGCACCGGCGCCTTTGGTGACCAGGCGCACGTGCAGGTCGTTGCCCCAAACGCCGGATGCCCGGGCGCGGACCCGCAATGTGGCGGCCTGTGTGGCACCGCCAGCGTCGAAGAGGTCAAACGCCGCATCGGCGCCGGCGGCCAAGCCGGCGTTGGGATCAACGGCCGCGCATACCAGTGCTTTCAGGCCGTTCGAGAACGCCAACTCCACCTCGGGCATCGAGGCCACAGACCCCGCGCCGAACAGCTCACGAAACTCGGACAACGATGAGACTTCGCGTAGGGGATCGTCCACATTGCTGCGTTCCGCACAGCCAACAATGCCCAAAACGCCGGCAGCCCCCAGGCCACGCGGCACCAGTTCTTTGACGACTGTGATTTCAACCCCAGGAATTGTCAGCATGTCTTCGCCCCCCGACGTCAGTGGGTGCAAAGGCGCGCCGTTGCCCTCTGATCACCCGCAGCGAATCGTTCCACGAAAGGTTGATTCGAGCAAGGCAGGTTCTTGTTTTTGACTTTCAGCGCTGCCTTATCTTTATGAAATTACTCGTATATTTTTGAGTTTGGAGAGCGTTTACTATAATGCACAACCGCCGGAATCGGTGCAATCTGCGGTCGGCCGAACCGGCATCGCCATTGAAATTCACGTGCGGAAATCCCGTGTTTGCGGGCAGGTTTTCCGCAGTGTCTTATCGCTGAAATTCACGGTATAGTTGCATCCTGAGAGGGCCAGTTCCAGCGGTGCCCAAATGGGCGGCATCTGGTCCAAGCCTGCGCAGAGTGGCTCAATCCAGGCAGCTATGCTGTGATCATTCCGCGACCCCTGCCAACCAGTCGAGCGTTCGCTGCAGCGCCTCTAGCACCGGTGTCTTTCTCAGCGGCCCGATTGCCCCGGTCAACCGATCCAACTGCATCGGCGGGCGCCCGGCGACAAACAAAGGGACGGGCCGTTCGGTAGCATCCGGTGAAATGCCTTTGGCGGTGGCCGCAGCATCGGCCAGATCTTGCAGATCGACCATCTCTGCGCTGCCAACGTTGAAGACGCCCTGCGCCTGGTCCGAAAAACACAACCGCACCAGCATGTCCGCGGCATCTTCGGAGAAGACCAGCGGCAGTGCCGCCCCCGCGGGGACGGTCGGGCGTTCACCCGCGCTGATGGCATCGGTTATGTGCCAACCCGGCGAAGGCGTCTGGCGATGGGTGGTCGCATACTCCCACGGTCCCCAAGCGGCAGAGAGACGCGGGGTCACGACGCTGACACCGTGCAGGTCACCCAGGCGCAGCGCGACCCGCTCGGCAGCCAGTTTCGAAATCGCGTAGAGCGTTGCCGGGCGGCACTCCGTCTCGACCTCGTCCAACACGTCCGTATCCGCCAGAGTTCGCCCATAGGCAGCGCCGGACGAAAACGCCATCACCCGCGGGACACCAAGGGTGGCGGCCAACTCGATCGCGGTCGCCGTTCCGGCCACGTTAATCTCGAAGATGTCGGCCGCACCCCCGGCACGCTCGCGTGCCTCATCCGGTGTCAGCGCCGCGCCGTGCACCAGGATGTCAGGCCGCCACTCTGCCATGGCATCCCCGAAGCCTGCCCGGTCACGCACATCGACCACGCCGAACCGGACGCCGTCCCCCAGCGCCCGCACCGCCCAGTCCGGTGGCGGGGCTTCCGCTGTGGCCATCACCTCCGCCCCCTGCTCCAGAAACCGCGCGATCATCGCGAGACCCACGAAACCCGTACCACCTGTCAGAAAAACCCGCATTGCTCTGGTCAGCCCCCTATGCCTCGCCTACCGTTACCGCACCGCAGCAACTTGGAGCGCGAAGTTGAAGATTGCCACCGGACTGGCAGAACTGGAAGAGCAGGTGGCCAGCGACCTGCAACGCATCGCCTGGCCGTCTGAGCATTGGGTGAAGCCGCGCACGGCGCCGGATGGCTCCGATGCGCTGAACGTCTTGATCATTGGCGGCGGTCAGGGCGGTCTGGCGCTGGGCTTCCAGTTGATGCGCGAGCGCGTGGATCGGGTGCTGATCGTGGACAGGTCGCCCCCGAACCAGCGCGGCCCCTGGCAGACTTATGGCCGGATGCTGACGCTGCGCTCGCCCAAGTTCACGACGGGGCCGGATCTGGACATCCCCAGTCTGACTTTCCAAAGCTGGTTCACGGCGCAGCACGGCGATACGGCGTGGCGGGCGCTGGGCAAGATCCCCAAGGAGATGTGGGGTGCCTACCTGGCCTGGTACGAAAAAGTACTGGACCTGCCGGTACAACAGCCCGTTGAGGTGACGGCGCTGGAGCCGCGCGCCGATCTGGTTCAGGTGCGCCTGACCACACCGGACGGGCCCCAGACCCTTTATGCCCGCCATGTCATCCTGGCTACCGGGATCGAAAGCACTGGTAAGTGGTGGATGCCGGGCTTCCTGCGCGACCTGCCGGGCGACCGCTGCCAGCATGCGGGCGAGGAGATCGACTTCACGCGCCTTGTCGGCAAGACGGTGGCTGTTCTGGGCGCAGGTGCGTCCGCTTTCGATAACGCGGCGACGGCATTGGAGGCAGGGGCAGGCTACGTTCACCTGTTCTGGCGGCGCCACGATCTGCAGCGCATTCAGCCCTACAAGCACATCTCCTACACCGGGTTCCTGCGCCATATGGGGGATCTGGACGATGCCGACCGCTGGCGGTTCATGTGCCATCTGCTGAACCTGCGAGAGGCGTTCCCGGCGGAGACGTGGGAGCGCGTCACCCGCCACCCGAACGTCACGCTGCACAGTGGTTGTGACTGGACCGGTGCGGGTCTGTCAGGCGATGGGCAAGTCGTCTTGCAGACAGCCCACGGACCGTTCACTGCGGATCATGTGATCGCGGGCACCGGCTTCGATGTCGATCCCGCGGGCTGTCCGCTGCTGGCACCGATGGCGCCGCAGATCGCACAATGGGCAGACATGTACCAGCCCGCAGCGGGTGAGGAGGACCCTAGGCTGGCCAGATACCCCTATCTGGGCAAGACATTCGAGCTGCTGCCGAAGCCCGCGCAGGACGCCCCTGGCCTGTCACGCATTCGATTGTTCACCTTCGGGGCGACCATGAGCTTTGGCCCATCGGGGTCGTCGATCAACGCGCTCAAGGTCTCAGTGCCGCGGTTGGTGTCGGGCATCACCCGCGATCTGTTCCGCGAGGACGCGGCCGCGCATTTCGACGACATGGTGGCCTATGACGCGCCCGAGTTCCCGCTGACCATGGCCCGGGATATCGGAAACGTGCGCACGGGCACCGATTAGACGAGGGGGTCCTTGACGGCGCGTTTCGGCGACCGGCTGACAGGCCGGGGCACCGCATAGGGCACGCGGCGGCGATAGCGCTGGAACCGCGCGCCATAGCGGCGATGGAATCGACGCTCCTTCAGTCGCGGTGCCATCAGGCAGTAGGCGGTATAGCTGATGGCGATTGCCAATTGGTCAGGGGTCCATACCGGCACTGTCCATAGCGTCAGCGCGAAGGCGACGTAGATGGGCTGGCGAATGAGGCGAAAAAGCCCCTTCGTGGGCATGTCGGGGAAAACCGGCCGGATACGCGCCAACAGGGACATCCAGCCCAGCGCGCCCGATTGCACCTCGGCCCCCGCATCGAAACTGGCCTTCAGCAACAGCAGCCAGGAGGCCGCATAGGCCGTGATGATGACCCAGAAAATCGTACCCTCGGCCTGGAACCAAACCACGCCAGACGGCGTCCACAGCGCAAACAAGGCCAGTAACTGCGCCGATGCGATGATGGCATAGGTCGTCGTAGCCAGCGTCTGACCGTGTGGGCCGGGGATCAGGCGACTCAGGAGCCGATCCCCGGGACACGTCAGCAGCAGCGAGTGGACAAGCGGAAACTGCAGGATCAACAGCGCGTTCGCCAGGATGGCCCAAGGCCACGGCACCTGACCAAGGCTCTCCGTCATGCCGAAGAACATCGCAACGACCATGGCCACCACGGCAACCTTGAAGACCATGTGGCAGATCACCCCCATGGACAAGGCCAAGACGATACGGCCAACGCCGGGCGGCGGACGCAGCGCAGCACCGATCAGCGCCAGAAGGCGCGCAATTCGCGGGTCCGACATCATCAGACGGTCCTGTTAGCCAAAATGTCGTCGGCGATGCTGACGCCGCTGGTCCAGGCATCCTCGACCCTTGCGCCGAGGCACCAATCGCCACCGACATAGAGCGCGCCGTCCTGAGATTTGATGAAGGCTTGTCCGAATGGGCGGTCTGCCATGGCGTATCGCCAGCGGTGCCCTGCCGCATACGTCGCAGCGTCGGGTGCCAGACCGATCCGCTGGCACAGCATTGGTAGCATGAGTTCGGCCAGTACCTCCTTCGGGTGTTCCAGATGGGCGATGCTCCAGGCGACACTTGCCTGAGCAATCCAGCATGCCTCGCCGATCCGGCCCGGCTTGCTGCTGTTCAAGGCAATCCAGGCCAGGTCGTCATCGGGGTCGCGACGGGTCACGAACCTTGGCGCATCGTCGGTTTGAAATGCCGCCATCAAGGTCAGGGAGGGCACCATGCCGACCGCGGAAATCTGGTCGGCAATAGGGTTCTCAACGCCCAGCAAGTCGATCGCCTGAGGGGCGGGTACGGTCATCACCACGCAGGCGGGCGAAAGGCCCTCGTCACCCAGTTGCACCTGCCATCCGCCGCCTGTCTCGCTCAGCCCCGTGACAAGCGCCTGCTGCCTGATCGAAATTCCCGAACCCAGGTGCTTTGCCAGGGCATTCATGCCGGGCGTCCCAACGTAGACGTCGCGGCCATCCAGCGTCCAAGTTGCTGCCGCCCCGTCCGCGGCCATCACTGCCAATGCATTGGCAAAGCCGTCGGTCTTCGGCGCCACGTACTGCGCGCCATGGTCGAAGCCGCCAAAGTCGGTACGGCGCGTCGCCAAGCGGCCGCCAATCCCACGCCCCTTATCCAGGACGACAACGCTGCGCCCCGCATCTACCAGACGGCGCGCACAGGAAAGCCCCGTCATGCCTGCGCCAATGATGATAAACTCGGCCTGCATGATCAGGCGTCTTCCAGGACCTGCAAGATCTTGGGGATCTGCTGTTTCACTTTGAAGAACCCGGCCGTTGCGTACTTCCAGACGGCATCATCCCAGGGGCGCCGGATCTCGCAGAAGGCGATGCCCTTGTCCTGCAGCTTTGAGATTACCTGTTCGGTCAACCAGTCGCGCAGTGGACCTTCGGGAACGTAAGCCGTGGCGATCTGCTCGGCGCCAGACTGCTCGGCCCAACTAACCAGGGCGCCAGGGTCATGCGCGCGCAGCACTGTCGCCTGATGGCCGATGCGCGTCGCGGCATCGGCCAGTGCGGCACGCTCGAAATCGGCCACGATCTCCGCCACCGGGCGGTCCGACCGCAGATGGCTGGCGGACAATGTGGCCGTGGCAATGACGTCCAAGGCCGGGTCGATCAGTGTCTCGGGCAGGCAATCCTCTTCCGTGATCAGCAGGGCGGTCGGCACACCCAACCGAGGCGGCGTGACCTGACGCACCGGGGTGACCGGCGGTAAACCCTCGGGTTCGGTGTGATCCAAGCCTTCGACCGGGTCCGCCAAATCACGCTCTGCCGGCGTGAAGCGCTGGTTGGTGAACTTCGAGATGTTCCAGGCCTTGGCCTGATAGACCTTGCCGCGGGTGTGCAGCCCGGCCACCCAACGCCAACTGAGCGTATTGGAAGCAGGGTCACCGTCCAACAAATGCCGATAGAAGAAATCTGCCCCGATCCGCCAAGGTAGCCCCAATGTGAAAATCCAGATCGAGGCGAACCACATCCGGGCGTGGTTGTGGAGATAGCCCGTCTCGACCAGCTCCTCCGACCACGCATCGAAGCACGCGACCCCGGTGGCGCCGGCCTCGGCCTGATCAACGCGCTTTCGCAGCCGACGATCCGATTCCAGGGTCATCAGATCCTGCTCCAGCCCAGTGCGGTAGCTGGCCCAGATGCCGGGCCGACGCTCCAGCCAACCCTTGAAATAGCTGCGCCAGAGCACCTCCTGAATGAATTTCTCGGCCCCGTCCAAACCATGCGCATCCAGCGCGGCTTCGACCAGCTCCGCTTCGGTCAGCAGTCGCCGACGGACATAGGGCGAGAGACACGACACCGCCGTGTGGTTCCCGGCCCCTCGGTCGTAGTTGCGGCCCGAGGCATAGCGCCGCCCCATCCGCGGCGTGAAGTCCGCCATCAGAAGGCGCGCTGCATCGCGCGAGGGCGGTTGGGCGGAAAACAAATCGGTCATGCGCCGAAACTGGCGCGCTGACGGCAAATGTCGAAAGGCAGCGTCAGCTGGCCGCGGGCATGCCCGACCGTTCCAGCCTGCGAAGGATCTCGGCCACCAAGGCCTCGGGCTCTGCGCCGATATCGATGGCGACAGCATGTTCCTCGGGCGACAGGGGCTCCAGCGTGGCCAATTGGCTGTCGAGCGGCGAGAACGGCTGTAGTGCCCTGCCCGCGCAGACATGCGCCGCCTGATCGCCTCTGGGCCCCCATCCAGATGCACAAACAGTGGTGGCTGGCGGCAACTGGCCGTCAAGCGCTGGCGGTAGTCCCGGCGCAACGCGGAACACGCCGTCAACGCCCGGCCATGCTCGGAAACACAGTCTTCGATGGCCGCGCGCAGCCGACCAAGCCAGGGCCAGCGATCGGCATCGCTTAATGCCTGGCCCGCCGCCATCTTGGCGACGTTGGCGGGCGGGTGATAGTCGTCGCCATCCAGAAAGGCCGCCACCGTAGCCTCGGCCAACATCGCGCCAATCGTCGACTTACCGCATCCGGTCACACCCATCACGATGATGCGGCTTGGCATATCCTTACTCACCAAGCGCTCGTTCCCCACACCTTTGCAGCATCGAACCGGTTCCTCAGCGTGGGAACAGATAGATAGCAGTCTTTCAAAAGAGGACGACGTGGCGGAATTGGCGGATATCGGCGTTGTTGGTCTGAACGGGATGTGTGCCAACTAGACCTTGAATTCGGCGGACCATGGGTTCCGGGTGGCCAGCCATGACCACTCCCCCGATCGGATAACCAAACTGGTATGCGTCCTGCCTGAACGGTTCGTCCCCTACCCCGAGCCCCAATCGCTGCAGGCCGCGATCGGGGCACCTGGGCCGGTGTTGCTGATGGTCCCGGCAGGCGCGCCAACTTACAGCGCCTTCCATGATCTCGCCGGCCATTTGGATCAGGGCGACGTCCTCAACGACGCTGGCAATGCCGACTTTCACGACACGCGGCGCCGGTCCGACGACCTGACTGCCAGTGGGCGGCACTTTCTGGGCGTCGGTGTCTTGGCTGCGCCAAGGGGGCCAGGCATGGCCCGGCCCTGATGGCCAGAGGATCCGCCGAGATCTGGGACCGCGTTGCACCAATGCTCAGCGCAATCGCCACACGGTACGGCGATGCTCCCTGCACCGCGTGGTTGGGCCCGGACGGGGCAGGCCATTTCGTCAAAACGGTTCACAACGGCATCGACTATGCCGACATGCAGCTACTAGCCGACGTCTATGGCGCGCCCCGCGACGGCTTGGGCTTGCCGGATCGGGAAATCGCCGAGATCTTCGCCGAATGGTCCGCGGGGCCTTTGGCCTCGTACCTGATCGAGATCAGCGCTTAGGTCACGCGCGCCAAGGATGCGCTTACCGGAACGCCCATCCTCCAGATCATCGCCCACCGCGCCGGACAGAAGGGAACAGGACGCTAGTCGGTCATCGAGGCGCAGCGCCTTGGCGCAACCGTCAGCACGTTCGAGGCTGCCGTCGGCGCCCATAACCTGTCATGCGCTGCGCAGTTGAGAGCGTCATTGGCGGGCCAGCCGCCTGACCGAGTTGCGCTATCGCTTCAGGACCTGCACCATGCGCTCTTGGCCGGGCAGATCATCGCATATCCGCAGGGCTTCGACGTGCTGCTCGCGGCCTTCCAGGGCCATCTGCAGGCAGCGGTCCCGGCGCTAAGACGTGTCGTCTCCACTGCCGTTGCGGCCCGCCTGCTGGTGCCGGCGCTTTCGGCCGCGCTGTCGCATCTGGACCAACTCGCCCAGCCCATGGCACGGCAAACCAGATCCAGGGGCTGCGGAATTGTTTGCCAACACGGGTTCGAGCGCACAGATCGGCCTGGCACAGGGTGTCACGGCCCCTGGGTTACCGACAGCGACTAGAACAAGGCCGTTGGGCGCGGTCCGGCCGCCGGCGGGTGGGTGGGTCGCGCACAAGGTCAAGCCGGGCACGGTGGTGCATGGGAGCGCCGGCGGCCGGCTCCCCCTCAACAAACAGGCCGTCATTACTCCATTCGACAAACAAGGTCTGGCCGTTGGCAAAACGGCCCGCTGGCGAAGAAGGCAAGGCCGCGTCGCCAATCAGCACGGGCAATTGATCACTGACCGCCCGCAGCGTCTGCCGGACAATCCAACCGTTGAACGCGCCATCAGGAACCGGGGCTGCAGTCTGGGGCGCCGCAAACGCCGCGGCGCAAACTTCTTGACCTGCCGGCGCCGCGACGCCCAATCGGTTGCCACGGCTTCGATCCCAATGGCCAATGCAACCTTCGACGCGGTGGACCCGTCCTGGTGGCTGGCGTAACGTCTCGTCAGATGTTGGACCGCCGCTGACGGGTACCGGGATGCGCCTGCTGATCGATGTTCTGCACCCGGCGCATGTCCACTTCTTCCGCCACTTTATCGAGGAGATGACAGCACGCGGCCATCAGTGCTGGATCCTTTCGCGCGAAAAGGACGTGGCAACCGATCTGTTGGATGCCTTCAACCTGCCGCATCAGGTCATCTCACAGCAACGCCCTGGTCTGTGGATGCTGGCCCGCGAGCTGTTGCAGCGGGTCAGCTCGACACGACGTGCCATTCAAGAATTCCAGCCCGACCTGATCCTTGGACTAATGGGGCCATCGATCGCCCTTGCCGGTCGCCTGACGCGGCGCCGAACGATTGTTTTCTATGACAACGAAACCACCCATCGCCTGAACTGGATCGTCTGCCGCCTGGTGGATGCCTGGATCTCGCCGCGCGCCTATCGCCACGACTACGGGTCAAAGCATTTGCGTTACGCGGGATATCACGAACTGGCCTATCTGCACCCGGCCCGCTTCACCGTCGATCCCAGTAGATTGACGGCGCATGGTCTTGACCCGGCAAAGCCGTTTTCGTTGCTGCGCTTCGTGGCGTGGGAGTCTATCCATGATGGCGGCGAGACGGGCCTGGGGCTGTCGGGCAAACGCCGGGCGATTGAGCTGCTGGGTCGGATGGGCGATGTCTACATCTCCTCTGAGCATCCCTTGCCTGCGGCGTTCGAGGCCTACCGCCTCAATCTACCCGTCGAACAGATCCACCACGCGCTGGCAGCAGCGACCGTTGTTGTCGGCGAAAGCTCTACCATGGCGTCTGAGGCCGCCTGTCTGGGCACCCACGCGGTCTTTGTCTCCAAGTCCGGGCGCGGCGTGAATGACGAGCAACAGGCGCGTTATGGTTTGGTGAGGAACTTCAACGGCGGCTCTGTGCCGGATGCCCTTGGCTACCTGGAGGGCTTGGTCACCCGCAACCCCGACGCGATCAAGGCCGAGGCACAGGCACAGCGCGACCACATGCTGACGGAAGTGGTCGATGTGACGGCCTATCTGATCGATTACGTCGAGAACCTGGCACCCGAATAAGGGCCGAACCCTGAAGGATCAATTCAGCCCCATGATCCGTCTGAGATTGGCACCCATCCGCGCATGCGTGTAGTGCGCCAGCACCCGCGCCCTAGCCGCCTGCCCCAAAGGATCGCCAATCTCAGGGTTGGCCAACAGGTTGCGGATCGCCCTCGCCATGCCATCCACATCCCGCTCCTCCACCAGGACCCCGGTCAAACCGTCATGCACGGCCTCGGCGATGCCGCTGTGACGGGTCGCGATGACCGGCAGTTCGCTGGCCATCGCTTCGAGGACCGAGACCGGCAGCCCCTCGGTCTCTCCCATCCATGTGGTGAGAGAGTGCTGAAGGAAGATCGATGTGCGCCCCATCAGCTCGGCCACGCGCTTATGGGGCTGCGGACCATGCAGCGTGACCTGAGAGTCCAGACCAAACTTCGCAACAAGCCCGGCGCACTTCTCGGCCAAAGGACCGCCACCGATGAGATCGAGATGGGCGTGCGGGAAGTCACGGGCAACCCGGCCAAACGCTTCGATGGTCAGGTGGGGGCCCTTCTTGTTGACCAGACGCCCAACGGCCAGAAGCCGGCCCGGTTCCTTTGTACCGGCGACAAAACGGTCGGGGTCGATCCCACAGGCGCTGACATGCAGTTTGTCCGCAGGGCATCCCAGGTCCCGAAGTTTGTCCGTTATGAATGCCGATGGACCAATCACACCTGCCGCCGTCTGGAACAGCCGTCGATATCGGCTGGCCCAACCGGGCAATCTGGGAATGACCGTTGCGTCAAACCCATGAAAGTGCACGAACAGCGGCACCTCGGCCAGCTGTGCCGCCGGGGCCACCATCGCGCCGGTTGGCCCATACTCAGCCATGACAGCTTTTGGCGCTTGCGCGCGCAGGAATGCAACCAGGCGATCCAGATCCCGCCGCGGCAGGACTGGGCGCAGGTAACGCCGCCAGAGACGGTGCAGCCGACCAAGCGATTGACGTGGCTCCCCTGCAGGGGGGAAGGCGCCCAAATCCAGGCCCGAGAGTGACGGCAACGCCGGCTCAACACCGTCTGTCCGTTGCCCGATGACAAGCGTTCCACCGGGCTGAGTCACCCGCACATGATCGCGGATGAAGGTTTCCGACGGTTTCTGAAACTCCGTCGCGACGACTGCAAGTTTCGTTTTGCTTGCCATCTGCCCCCTCGGCGCCCGAGCCTAACGCACAGGTGATATCGCAAAGACCTTCTGCGGTAAGCAACAAGTGACGCCTCAAACATCGCGGCTGACGCCACAATACCGTCACGGAATCGCGAGGGCCGCATTTACCACGGCAAACGGATTCAATAACCTTGGATATTCTGAGTGTTTTGGTAAACAATATGAGCCAAGCAACGACAAACCTGTCTAGCACGGTAGCCACGTGCCCACTTGCAACCGATTTTGCGCTGCACCGATGAGGATTGTTGTTTTGCTAAACGGCTCAGAAAGCTGTCCCGATCGCACCCCGTCTGAAAAGGAAGTGAGCGCCACCGATGCCGGATTAGATGGCGATGAGCGATCAGTGCTCGAGATTTCACGTTTCTATTTCATGTCCTTCGCGTCGCCGGACAGCCATGCATGGATGGTTGCCATTGGTCGCGCCCGAAATCGCTTTGCCGAAAGCGCGGCCCCGAGCATTGCCGTTAGCATCCTAGAAGCTGTGCAATCTATGCGTTGCAGCCGGATCTCGACCTACATCTTCAACAGTCCGACATGCCCTTGTTGTTCCGAAATCCTTTCAGAGCACGAACGACAGTTCATCGGCATCCTGGTCGCGACGCGCTGCCAACGGCGCAGTGAAGCACACACCCACGCAATGCTGCTTTGCGAAGGTAATCCGGTTGAAGACCTCCTTGAACGGATGAAATCATTAGCGAGACTTCTGGGACCGCGAAGCGAACCTATCGAACCCGCCCGGTTCCTGCCTCTCCAACGACAAGAAGAAAGCATGCTGGGGCGGGAGAGATCTTGATTGTAGACTTGCGACTGACGTCTGCTCGGATCAGTCAGAGCACATGGACAACAGGTTAAATCGGCAGATCCAGCCGCGGCTTCCAGAACGGCCGGAACAGCTCGATCTTGGGGCAGCGGTCCATCACAACCTTTAGGCCGGCCTTCTCCGCCATCTCCGCTGCCTCATCGTCGTAGACCCCGATCTGACCCCAAAGCACCTTCGCGCCGACGTCGATGGCCTGCTGAGCGATGCCCTTCAATTCCTCCTTGCGGCGGAAGACCTGCACCATGTCAATCGGCCGATCCACTTCCTCCAGGCTGTTGAAGACGGGTATGCCGCGGATCTCGGTCACTGCGGGGTTCGGGTTGACAGGCGCCATATCGTAACCCGTCTCGTGCAGCACCCTCAGCACGCCATAAGAAAACTTGGTCTTGTCCGGGCTGGCCCCAACCATGGCAATGGTCTTCACCGAGGACAGGATCTCGGCCAGGTAAGCGGGCTCGTAGTGGTATTTGTGATCGATATCGGCGTCGGGCATCGTCAGACCTCGTTCGGATCAGGGGCTGGGGCGGCGATGTCCGCCTTCAGTTCATGCGGCTCCAGCGGGTCGAGCCAGGGGTTTCGGTAAAGCTTGTCGTGGCTTTCGGTGCCAACCTCGAACGTGCAGTCGGTGACGGGCCGTGCCACGCACAGGATGACATAGCCGTTCGCCAGTTGCCGGTTGTTCAGCGCGACCTGCGCGCGCTGGTCCACGGTGCCGTCAATCAGCTTGGCCGCGCAGGTGATGCACCCCCCGTACTTGCAACCATAGGGAAGGTCGACCCCCTGGTCGCGCAGGCTGTCCAGCAGCGGGCGGCGCGCATCCACCCGAACGGTTCGGCCATCGCGGTTGGCCAGGGTGATGGTGCGCGTCTTCACAGCCAGATGTCCGATGTGCAGTCGCCACCGGGATAGCGCGTTTCATGGCAGCGGCTGGGGCCGTTTGGCTCCTTTCCGAAGTCGACGATGAAGTCGGGGTTGATTGCCATGCCGCCCTTCTCGGTGTCGCAATCCACCATCAGCATCACCCCGCCGTTCGTGCGGATTTCGGGATAGAACTGATTGTCCCATGTCGAGAACAGGCTGGTGGTGACGTAAAGCCGTTTACCGTCCAGGCTCATCTGGATCATCTGCGGGCCACCGGTGATCTTGCACCCGTTCACCACCGGTGCCCGCCCCAGCAGACCGCCCATCCAGACCTGCCCGGTCAGGACCGGATTATGCGGATTCTCGATGTTGTACTGGCGGATATCGCCGTGCAGCCAGTTGCAGAAGTAGAGAAACCGGTCGTCCATCGATAACAGAATGACCGAGATCACCCCCGGCACTGGAATGGGCCACTCGGGGTGCGGCTCATTGTCGACGTCGATGATCTTTTCCCACTGCCAGGCGCCGTCGGCGTCCTTCCACCAGTGGATGATGTTGGCCGACAAGGAGGCGCCGACAAAGCCATGGCTGGAGGCCGGGTCGTGGTGGAACCGGACCTCCAACGGGACCAGCCCGTCTTCCCCCAGATAGAACGTCTGCTTTGGCTCGCGGGCGTTGAAGTCCCAGAAATGGATCTCTCGCCCGTACTTCAGGTGGCCGACCTCCTCCAGGTCAAAACCCGGCATGAAGGTGTTCGGGGCGGCCCATTCCGAGCTGACCATCACGTTGTGGCGCGGCTGGTACCAAAAGTCGTAGCCGAACTTGATGTCACCCATCGAGCTTTCCCAACGCCCGATGACGTTGAAATCCTTGTCCAGGTGCAGATAGCCGCCCGGCGCGTTGCCCTGGGCATCGCCTAACATCGAGATGATGATCTCCGAGCCAAGGCAATGCACCGTGTGGGGCGCGCTGAGGTTGGTCTTGGCCTTGATCTCGGCGCCGTCGATAACCTTGTGTAGCCGCGGGTTTCTGGGATCCGTCCCCGTGTCGACGATGTGGATGTTTGTTGACCGGACACCCGGCACGATCAGGTACTTGCGCTCCATCGAGGCATCGCCATGGCACGAGGAACAGGCGTTCCACCCCATATGGTGCAGCTCGTCGCCAATCCCCGGCATCTCCAGGCGCGAGATCACCTGAGAATAAGTTGGGCTGTCCGAATCGGCATCGATGGTAACCAGATAGTCGGGCTTCTGGATGCCCGTCCCGGTATAGATCGCAATCGTGTAAAGCAGCTTTTCCCGCGGTGCCTGCATCGCTTCGGCCGGAGAGGCATAGCCAGGACCGCAGCAGGACATGTCGTTCATTTCTCGTCACTCCGGGTGATGGGCGGCTTCCGGGGATCTGGATGTCCCGGCAAACAATCAATTAGTTCCAGCGCTGATGTTCGCGGGGAATGCGCCAAGTTGCAACGCCCAGGCGCCGCGCCCCGGTTCCACCCACAGAAAGACGCGCCGCCCTAGTAGGGGCGGTCGCCGTTGATGGTCACCCTAAAGCCCGAACGTGTGTGGGGATAGTAGTCCCACAGCGCCAGGTGCTGGACACACCGATTGTCCCAAAACGCCACCGATCCCTTCTGCCAGCGGAAACGCACCTGGAAGTCCTCCTTCGCGCAGTGCTCGTGCAGGAACTTCAAGACCGCATCGCTTTCGGCACGTGGCAGGCCGTTGATCCTCTTGGTGAAGATCGGATTGACGAATAGACACCTGCGCTTCGTCTCGGGATGGGTGCGGATCACCGGATGATCGCAGGCAGGATACTGTTTGCCCGCATCGTCATTGCTGTAGCGACCGCGGTACTGTTCCTCGCCGTCATGCCGCGCGCTCAAGCCTTCCAGATACGCCTTCATCCGGTCGGACAAGGCGTCATAGGCCGCGTACATGTTCGAGAACAGCGTATCACCGCCGATCTCAGGCACGGTGTGCAGGTAAAGCACCGAGCCCAGCGGCGGTTCCTCGACGCAGGACACATCCGAATGCCAGCGCTCCCCCGCGATCTTGGTCGAGTTTTCGTCGGCATGGATCGGCACGATCTCAGGGTGGCCTTCGGGCGCGGCAATGGCAGGGTGAATTGCCAAATCACCGAACAGGCGTCCAAACGCCTTCTGGCTGTCGTGACCAAAGTTCTGATCGCGGAAGAACAAGACGCAGTGCGATAGAAACGCACGATGCAGCTCGCGGAATGTCATCGGGTCCAGGGGAGATGACAGGTCGACACCGAAGATCTCGGCACCCGTGCTGGGTGTCATCGGCTTCACCTGAATCCGTTCATAGGTCTGGCTCATGTCGTTCACGTGCTTGTCCTCCCCTCGCCGTTGGCGGCGTTGATCCGGGCGCTTCTGCGCTGTTGTCTTTGCTCCTTTCTGATCGGTTCAGGCGCCGTTTGCAAACAGGTCCATCCAACGCGACCGGTTTTGCCAAGGGCCCAGAACGGGGAAGCACGGCGAACAGCCATTGCCGTCGCCGCGCTGATTGTCGTGCCGTTGGTCTTGTCGGGCCGAGGAAACAAGGCGCCACGGGGCTGTCCCCAGGCCAGACCCTGATCTGCGTCACTCGATCACGACGAACGCCCGCACCTCGATGCTTTCGCGTGCCGGGGCGCCGTCCTGATCCGGCAGCGGGAAGGCCGTGTGCGGCGTAAACCGCGCGCGCCCATCGTCTACACTGTCCCAGCCCTTGATCAGCAGCACCTCGTCCGCCGTCATCTCCGGGGCGTAGTACCAACGTTGCGCGGGATTATAGGCGAGGTGATAGATCTCGCCCACGCGGTCGGGGAAGACCTGATCGGTTGCCACCAGATCCAGGGGCGCGACCGAACGGGCATCCGCCAACGCAAGGGGTGAGCGCTGGACAGGACCGACAATTGGGCGCCAAACATTGACCTGAACGATGCGCGCGCCGGCAGCCATCAACCGCTCGTACTCGGCCACGCCCAGGACATCGTGCGCCCGTTGCGGGCCGCTCTTAGCCGTATAGTCCACGTGGATGCGCGAGGCGGGACCGCGATTACCGTCCTTGTTGGCAGCACCTGCACCGCCATCCGAGCGCCGGGTCGCATCAAAGATCGCGACCTGAGTGGCCCCAAACTCGGCCTTCAGCAGCGCCTTGACCTCGTCGAAGTATGCCCCTTCGACGGTGTCATCGTCATAGAGGTCCTGCACCGCCGTCGGCGCCGAGCGGAAGGCAAACCCCGCCCCATCCATGGCAAAGCTGTCCGCATGACCGCGCAGATCTTCCACCACAATCGGGTGCGCCTCGGTATCGAAAAAGAACTCCACCGCGCCGCCTGTCAGCGCCTGACTGTGGAACTTGGGCTTTTCGTCCTGGGGGACGATGAAGGTCAGCGGGGCGGTAACGTCCGTCGCGGCATGGCGGGTGATCTGGGCAATCTGGTTCATGTCCTGGCTCCTGTCCGGGGCGTTGTTGACTGAGCCCGATTTGGCGCCTTGATACCGCCAAAACAAATGAGAAGAATTCAGCGTGACTTGAGAAAAATTCAAGCTTGATCAGATCGCGGCCCTGGACCCTCCAGCTGAGCCGCCGCGTCCTTCAACCAGTGTGAAAGACGCCGTGCTGCCGCCACTGGCGTCTCGTTAGCAGGCTGACACAAGAAATAGGCCGCCCCAGTTGGACCTGCCTGCCCAAAGGGCGTCACCAACTCGCCGCTTGCCAGGCGGTCGGCGATATAAGGCGACCGGCCCATGGCCAGGCCATGTCCTGCCAGGGCCAATTGCAACGCCTGATCAATCGAATCGAGCGCCACAACAGTTTCGGGCGCGGGCGGAGACATCCCCCGCGCACGGGCCCATTCCTCCCATTCGCCAGGTATCGCGTTATTCACGATAATCCGTACCCCGGTTGGCAATTGGTCAAATGGAACGCCCTCGGGCAAAAGCCCTGGCGCGGCAACTGGCGTCGCGAGGTCATGGAACAACAGCGTGGAGTTGACACCATCCCACGCGCCACGCCCATAGCGAATAGCCAAGTCCACTTGATCTCGGCGCAAGTCAGCAATGCGCGTCGTCAACAGCAACTGCACTTCGACATCGGGCGCTGCGGCTTCGAACTGGCCAAGCCGCGGGATCAGCCAGGTGGCCGCCAACGACGGTGGCAGCGTTAGGCGCACCGCCTGCCGCCCCCCGGCCGGTTGCAATGCATCGGTCGCGGCCTGAATTTCCCTCAACGCCGGCTCGATCCGCACCAGATAGCTTTGGCCCACTGCGGTCAGGCGCAGTCGGCCCGAGCTGCGATCGAACAACTGCACATGCAAGCCCGCTTCCAACTGCTTGATCTGGTGGCTGATGGCGGACTCCGTCACGCCCAAACGCGCGGCGGCGTCGACCAATCGCTCATGCGTGGCCGCGGCCCAAAACGCAGTTAGGGCCCTAAACGACGGCAAGTTCAAAGGTCTCTCGGACATTGCCCAACTATCGCTGTCGCCAAACAAAGGGACAACACCCGGTTTGATACGAAGTGATCGCAAGCGCCAGGTTCGCCACGACGGGGTCCGATGCCGCCTGCTGACGCGGCTGCACGGCGTTTTTCTGCGCGACCAGACACTTGCGTTATTAGTGTAGCGTCGTTTGGTCGAGACGCCGATCCCGTTTTCAGATATTGACAAAGCTGCACCGTCTGGCGCTCACCGTCACCGGTTCAGTCTCGGATACCCTTTACCTGGACGACGGCCGGACTGCGCCCCATCAGACAACACCGAAGGCCAACATCGCATCTGCCACTTTTTTGAAGCCCGCGATGTTGGCACCCTTCACATAGTCGACGTGATCACCGTTATCGCCCTGTTCAACGCAGGCGGTATGAATGTCGGCCATGATCTTCTTAAGAGCAGCGCGCAAGTCCTCTTCGTCCCGGTGTAGTCGGGCCGAGTTCTGGCTCATCTCTAGCCCCGACATCGCAACACCGCCTGCATTCGATGCCTTACCCGGGGCATAGGGGATCTGCGCAGCGGTGAAGGCTGCAACCGCGTTCAAATCACAGGGCATGTTCGCGCCCTCGGACACGCCGATGCAGCCATTTCCCAGCAGGGCCTTCGCCTCATCACCGTTCAGCTCATTTTGCGTCGCACAGGGCAGCGCGACATCGCACGGGACACCCCAGGGACGTTGGCCTTCGTGGAAGGTGGAACCAGGGAACTGATCCACATACGCCGAAATCCGGTTGCCCCGCTGTTTCTTGTGTTCCTTTACCCAGTCGATCTTTTCATGCGTGAGCCCGTCGGGGTCGTGGATAAAGCCGCCCGAATCCGACAGCGTGACGGGCTTGCCACCACGGTGCACGATCTTTTCAGCGGCATGGAGCGCTACATTGCCCGAACCGGAGATGGCCGCCGTCTTGCCCTCGATCGCATCGCCGCGATGATGCAGCATGTTTTCAAGGAAATAGACGGCGCCATATCCAGTGGCCTCCGGCCGCATCAACGAGCCGCCATATTCCAGGCCCTTACCGGTCAGCACACCCTCGAAGCTGTTCGTCAGGCGTTTGAACTGGCCGAACATGTAGCCGATCTCGCGCGAACCCACGCCGATATCACCCGCGGGCACGTCGATGTCGGCGCCGATATGGCGATAGAGCTCGGTCATGAAGCTTTGGCAGAACCGCATGATTTCATGCTGGCTGCGACCCTTCGGATTGAAGTCCGCGCCGCCCTTGCCGCCACCCATTGGCAGGCCGGTCAATGAGTTCTTGAAGGTCTGCTCGAAGCCGAGGAACTTTAGAACGCCTTGCGTCACGTTCGGATGAAACCGAATGCCGCCTTTGTAGGGCCCGATCGAATTGTTGAACTGCACTCGGTAGCCACGATTGACCTGGACCTCGCCCTGATCATCCGCCCATGAAACACGGAACGAGACGATACGGTCCGGTTCGGCCATGCGCTCCAGCACCTTGATCTTGGCATAAACGGGGTTTGCATTGATGAATGGAACCACCGTCTCGGCCACTTCGTGCGCCGCCTGGTGAAAGACCTCTTCTGCTGGATTGCGCTCGACAACCCAGTTCATGAAGTCGTTCAGATTAATCTGGTTCCCCATCGCCATTACCCTTCAGGTTTGATCCATTGGATTTAATCAAGCGTAACGCGGTCAAAGCCGCAAGACGACCGGGAACGTCCTATTGCAAGAACCCTGTGTGAATGCGTCAATCGGCAAGCGCATTGAGGCGGACATCAGGCGGTAGAAGAACGGGTGATTAAGCGCGCGAAGCGCGCGGCGTTCCGGACCACAACCGTTCAGCCAGCTTCACATCTTGGCGTCAGGGTGCCAGACGGCGCATTGAGAACGCGCAATTCTGTCGGCGCTGCCCCTAGCATCCCATTCCAAACCGGTCTGCCCGGTAAGGCGGATGGCCATCCGACACACCAGCGATGACCCCTCGCCACTCGATGGAACGCAAACAGGAACCTGCAAAAACCACAACCCGCGTCGTTCTGTGGGTCCGCCGAAACGACCCATAGAAAGTTAACAGTTTACAAAAACGGACATAGACAGCACACAACCTATGGGCAGCAAGCGCTCTCGCTAGCGAACGTCAAACGAGAACGGGAGCTGGCCGATGGGGCGCATTTCTTCACGCACGATTCAGGGTGTCTTGCTGGGTGATCAGCGGACGGATCAGGTACTGTTGCTGCAGGATCTGAACGGCGACGGGGATAGTCGCGACAGCGGCGAGATCACGGTATTCTTCGACGAAGACAATGCCTCTGAGTTGCCGTCGCCCACGACCAATGTCTTGAACGTGCACCAGGCATCGGACAAGTCTGTCTTTGTCGGAGACGGCGGCACGGACGCGGTTTACCGTCTTATCGATACCAACGGTGACGGCGATGCCCAGGACGCGGGCGAGGCCAAGATCTGGTTCTCCACCGCCAACGCCGAAGGCTTTTCACTGCCCACACCCAACGGCGTTCACGAAGGTGGGGATGGCGCGATCTACATCGTCAATGCCGGTACAGGTTCTGCCCCGGCCGATGCAATCTACCGCACCATTGATTTGAACGGTGACGGCGACGCCGAGGATGCGGGGGAATCCCGGCTTTGGCTGGACCTGGCAACGATCATCCCGACATCTTCGGCCTTCGACATCGTTTTCGATGGAGACGTGGCCTATCTATCGGACACGGCCGGGGGCGAGCCGAACGTGGTCCTGCGGATCGAGGATCTCGACGGGTCGGGCGATATCTCGACCGATGAGGTGACGCGCTTCATCGACGATACGAACACCTTCGGCGTTCCAGTTGAATTCGGTAACGCGATAGCCGTCGACGGCTCGCTTCTGGTGAATAGCTTTTTGAATTTCGCCGATCCGCAAGAGATTTGGAAGCTGACCGACCTCGACGGCTCCGGATCGATTGATGCGGCCGAAGAGGCCGTGCAGATCTGGACCAGCGCAGGGGTGATGCCCGAAGTCGACACGGCCATTTCCTTCTCGATTGCAGCAGACGAGGACGGCCGCATCACGCTGACCGCTTCCGACAGCGTGCTGTTGCTGACCGATCTGAACGGGGACGGCGATTATCTGGACGTTGGCGAGACCGTGGTCGCAGCCTCCGAAGAGTTGGGCGATCCCTTGGATCGGCCCCGGGCCCTGGCGTTCTACGAAGGCGCGCCCGTGCCCGAGCCCAGCCTGATCAGCAGCGGCAACCAATTCTCGCTGTTTCTGGATGCGGACACGAACACGCTGTTCGCCTCTGGCGCCAACTTCTTCGGTCAACTTGGCAACGGGGTGGAAGGCTTCAACATCGAACAGCCCCGTGCCGTGACCCTGCCGGAGGGGTTTGCCGAGACGATCATCTCAATCTCTGCCGGGCAGCTGCATTCGACCTTTCTAACCGATACCGGGGATGTCTGGTCGTGGGGTTTCAACAACCGTGGCCCCTTGGGCCTCGGCGACGAGGAGAACCGCGCCCAACCCACCAAGATCGCGACCCTGGACGACATCAACATTGCCGCCATCGAGAACGGCAACGGGGTTTCCTACGCCATCTCGAACACCGGCGCGCTGTATGCTTGGGGCTTCAATAGCAACGGGCAACTGGGCCTGGGTGACCGGGACGTGCGGCTGACCGCGACCCTGGTCGAGGCACTAGCCGATGAAACCGTGGTCGCGATCTCCAGCGGCACGTCCTACACGCTGGTTCTGACGGCGGATGGGCAGGTCTATGGCTTCGGGACCAACCGGGACGGGCAGTTGGGCTCTCCCGACGGGTTAGAGGCCGATGGCTCGCCCATGACCCGCGTGCTGAGCCCGGTTCTAGCGGCGGGTCTGCCCGACAATATCGTGGCAATCACGGCCGATACGAACACCTCCTACGCCGTGACGTCCGATGGCCGGGTCTTTGGCTGGGGCGAGTCGCGGTTCGGCCAATTGCTGCAAGGCACCGATCAGGGCGATGGTACCTTCGATCCCGACACGGCGGACCTGCTGGTCCCGATCGAACTGACGGCCCTGCCGCCCGGGGTGATCGACGTCAAAGGCGGCGCGCGCTGGGGCGCGGCCCTGACCGAGGACGGTGATGTCTGGCTGTGGGGGCCGAATGACGAGGGGCCAACCGGCGGCCTGGACGGTGACCCGGCAACCGAGAGCGATTTCAGTTTCTTTCCGGTCAAAGTCGCGGGGTTAGACGCCCCAGACATCGTCGAGATCCAGTCCGGGCCGAACGCCCTGATCGCGCGCGCCGCGGACGGCAAGATCTTTTCGTTCGGGATCAACGGCGATGGGCGGCTGGGCTTTGACAGCAATGGCCAGACGGTGTTTTTCCCGGCCGAGGTCGAGATCGGCGGCGACATTGCGCCGTGGCTGCTGGACGCGACGCCCGGCGACAATGACCGCGATGTGTCGAACGACGCGGCACTGGTGTTGACCTTCACCGAGGCCGTGCAGGCGGGCGAGGGGGCGCTGCGCCTCGTCAACCGCGACACGGGCGAGGTGACCGAGATCGACGCGTCAGACCACCGGCTGGTGGCGATCGAGGGGGCAACCGTCACCGTGACCCCGCCCGCGCACCTGGACCCGGACGCCCGCTATGCGGTCGAGATCGACGCCGGCGCGTTGATCGGCCTGGATGGCGAAGGCTATGCCGGGATCGACGAAGGCGACACCAGCACCTTCAACTTCACGGTTGCCGAGGTGCCGGTGGCCTCGGGCGATCTCAGGACGACGTTTCGCGACGATTTCGTGCGGGGCGGCGCGGATGACGACCACATCAATGGGCGCTTTGGCGACGACCTGATATCGGGCGGGTTGGGCAACGATAAGCTATTTGGCGGCTTTGGCGATGACGACCTTCTGGGCAATGCCGGCAACGACAAGCTATCTGGCGGCTGGGGTCGCGATGACCTGCAGGGTGGCGCGGGCAACGACAAGCTGAGCGGCGGGTTAGGGCGCGACCGGCTGGAGGGCGGCGCAGGCGACGACATGCTGAAGGGCGGCCTGGGCCGGGACACCTTCGTCTATGACGGGGGGCTGGATACCATCCGGGACTTCGAAGAGGGCTTTCGATTCTTCTTTTTCAGCCTGCCAGGCGATGATGTCGAGATCAACGTCGACGGCATCGACAGCTTCGAGGACCTGGCCGCGCTGGCCGTGCAGAGCGGCCGAAACCTGGAGTTTGTGTTCTCCGAGACCGACGTGCTGACCTTTGCGCACACCCGGCTGAATGACCTGGAAGAAGATGCCTTCACCTTCGTATGAGCGCCGCGCGCGAAGCACTGGGCGCAGGCACAAGCGGGCGTAGGAAGGACCATCTGACGCCTAAGTGATCCACATGATATCGCGCATGATTTCGCACATTATATGCGCGCGGATATTGTTCGCGTGCATATCCATTAATGCGATTTGGTTGATATTATTCCGAATAAAGTCACTTCATATCCTGTAATGCCAGGTGATTTCGGCGGCCGCTCATCCAGCGCCTACAAGGTGTCCGGCGCCTGCAACTTGTCCCAAAACCTTGCCCAGCCTTGCGGACGCCAGCCAAAACGTAGAGCCTGCGACCCGGGCGGTTCAATCTGCCACCATCTTGGCGGCGCACACCCCGGAACACGCCGCCCGCGAAAGGAGCGCCCCATGACCCTGCGCCAGGAACTCGAGGCCAACACCGCCGCCCGGCGCGAGAAGATGGTCGCCGACGAATACGACGCCATTGACCGTGGGATCGAGGAACTGATGGCGGCCAACGCCGGCAGCAGCGCGCCGAAGGCCGGCGATCCGGCACCTGCCTTCGCATTACCGGACGCCACCGGAAACGCGCGCACCCTGGCCGGCTATCTGACCGACGGGCCGGTTGTGCTCAGCTTTTACCGCGGGGGCTGGTGTTCGTACTGCAACATTCAGCTTCGGGCGTTCCAGCAAGTGCTGGGAGAGATCCGCGCCACCGGCGCGGAGCTGGTCGCCGTCTCGCCCGAGATGCCGGACCAGTCCTGGTCGCTGGCCGAAAAGCTGGCCCTGGAACACCCGGTGCTATCGGACCAGGGCAACCAGGTTGCCAGGGCCTATGGGCTGGAGTTTACCGTGCCCGATTGGCTGCGCCCGTTATACCTGAAGTTGGGCATCGATCTGGAAGCGCGCAACGGGGATAGGTCTTGGCACCTTCCCGTGCCCGGCACGTTCGTCATTGGACAGGACGGCACGATCAGGGCCGCCTTCGTCGACCCAGATTACCGCAACCGAACCGAACCGGCAGACGTCTTGGCAGCGCTCGCCTGACATGAGTTCCCGGCTTGGGATGTCACCCGCATTGGACGTTGGTCCCGGCGCAGTCGTTGTCCTGGCTTGGCCGCCAGGTGCTGGTGCCACGTGTCCCTTGGCCCAGTTGCCGTACGCCCAGCCGCAAACGCCCAGACGCAAACGACACAACCGCTGCAAATGACATAGCAGGGGCACACAGGGACACCCCCAAGCCACGCAGCTTTCTAAGCCCCACGCAACCGTGCCCCTGCCACTGCCACTGCCCCTCCCCACGCCCCTGCCCCACGGGTCTGATCAATAGACGACGCGTTTACAGCTGATCGCGTGTCGACCCGTGCGATCGAAGGCCGCCGAGCACCACGCCGCGGTTACTTGTTGACGGGTGTCATATACCGTTACACTGCTGTGAAACATCGTTGAGCGGATTCGGCTCTGACGGCTCCGCGCTGAGGGGGATCGCTGAGGATGAAAATAGCCTACGTCTTCGCCACCGACATGGCCGCGACCTACAAGCTGGCGACCATGATCCTGCCGCAGCTGGAAGCCGGGACACACGGCGTGGACGTCGTCGGGATGTTCTTCTTTGACGACAACCTGTTCTCGCTGCGCAAGGGAGACCCGGTTGGGGAACGCTTGGCCAAGGTCGCCGCGGAGCAGAACATCCTGCTGATGCTGTGCGACCAGTGCGCGTTGCGGCGCAATCTGGCCGAAGGTGCGTTCGAGGATTGTGGCACCGGCAAGGTCACGCCGAAAGACGTGGTGGACGGCGTGCATGTGGGCTGCTTTCCGCAGCTTTACGCAGCCCTTGCACCGGCCGCACCTGATCAGGTGATCACCCTGTGAGCGTCTGCATTCAGGCAGTCCGTTCGACCTGTATCGATCGGCTGAGCCAGGCACCAACTGTCCTGACGCTCGACCCGGCTATCGGCCCGGCCGTGCGCCCGGCGCATCCTGCTATTCACTGAAACCAACGCGAAGACCGACTTAAAGACCAGCTTAAAGACCAACGCAAAGGGGAGAACCGACATGAAAACACGCGCAGCAATCGCCTGGGAAGCAAATCGCCCGCTAGAGATCGAAGAGATCGACCTGGAGGGCCCCAAGGAGGGCGAGGTTCTGGTGCGGATCGTCACCACCAGCCTGTGCCACACCGATGTGTTCACGCTGTCTGGCGAAGACCCGGAAGGTCTGTTCCCCTGTATCCTGGGGCATGAAGGATGCGGCATTGTCGAAGAGATCGGCCCGGGCGTCACCTCGGTGAAACCAGGGGACAAGGTCATCCCGCTTTACGTGCCCGAAGATCCGAACTGCCCCTACATCAAGTCGGGCAAGACCAACCTTTGCCAGACGATCCGCCAGACCCAGGGCGCCGGCTTGATGCCCGATGGGACATCGCGCTTTTCCTACAAGGGCAAGCAGATCCTGCATTACATGGGCACCAGCACGTTCAGCGAGTACACCGTGCTGCCCGAGATTTCGGTGGCCAAGATCGCCGACGAGACGCCGCTGTCGAAGGCATCTGTGATGGGCTGCGCCGTGCCGACCGGCATGGGCGCGGTGCGCAACACTGCCAAGGTCGAGGCCGGGGCATCGGTTGCAGTATTCGGTCTGGGCGCGGTCGGTATGGCCGTGATCCAAGGCGCGGTGATGGCCGGTGCGGGCCGGATCATCGGGATTGACGTCAACCCCGAGAAATTCCTGCTGGCCAAGGCGCTGGGCGCCACCGAGTGCATCAACCCCAAGGATTACGAAGCACCGATCCAGGAGGTGCTGGTCGAGATGACGGGCGGTGGCCTGGACTACACGTTCGAGGCCGTGGGCAATGTCGAGCTGATGCGCTCGGCCCTCGAGGCCTGCCACAAGGGCTGGGGCGAATGCACGGTGATCGGGGTGGCTGGCGCCGGGCAGGAAATCTCGACCCGGCCGTTCCAGCTGGTCACCGGGCGCGTCTGGCGGGGCACTGCCTTTGGCGGCGTCTTGGGCCGCAGCGAACTGCCCAGCATGGTGGACGAGTGGCTGCGCGGCGACTTCAGCGTCGACCCCTACATCACGCACCACATGAAGCACGACCAGATCAACACGGCCTTTGACCTGCTGAAAGCCGGCAAGTCCATCCGGTCAGTGGTCCATTTCCAGCCGAACGAGACCATGACGGTGAACACCCTGCCGGGAGAGCTTGTCACGGACTAAGGACACGGCAGCCCCGACGTTGAAGGCGTCTTTGCCACGTCGGGGTGTGGTTCAGCTAAAGACCTCAGCTGCGGTGTCCGCGGCTGAGGCCCCGCAGGGGACGTCTGTTTGCGGCGATACGTGGCCGTCTTGTAGGTTGCGTGGGGGGGTGCGTGGCCTGGGGTTGATTTGGGCCACCCCTCAGCGGCGATCGCGGAAAGCGGGGGGGTACGGATCGCGCGGTTGTGTGGCGCCGGTCGCGGTGCAGGGCTGTTGGTTGGCATCTGAACCTGTAGTTTCACGTGCAATCGCATGAGAGGCGGCTGCCGCGGACATCTCCCCCGGGGCAGTCGCCCGGCGACACCGGGACACCCCAAAGTGCCCCTCAAAAAACTTGTTTTCCGGTGTGCTTCCACCGCAGAGGGAGGGGGCATCGTTGCCAGCTAATCAATGATGGCAAAGGCCCATCTGCCCACCGGGGACGCCGTCCCTGTGCCCTGCTTTGGCGTCATCTGGCTGGCTCTTTTGGATCGAGCCAGCCACGCTAGGGGCTTACACGTTCTTCGACATCAAGCGCTTCAACATCAAGCTCTGCGACATCCAGCTGTGCCAGGGCGCCCTCCGCCGCCTCCAGTGCGCCTTCGATGTAGCCGCCAAAATTCGGTGCCACTTCGGTTCCGGCGAGTATCAGATCCCCATCCCAGAGGCCGCGCATCACCCTGGGCAGCCCATAGGACGGATGGCTGTACTGGGGCGCTGTATCGGCCTCGATCGCCGTGAGCGGGTCGAAGGCCCAATCCTTGACGAAAAGCGCGCGTGGTTCCGCCGCCTCTGCGCCGAAAAGCCGGACAAGTTGTTCGGTGACCGCTTGCTTCAGGCGCACGGGGTCCGCGCGGGCAGCAGGGGGCACGCCAATGAACCCAAAGAGGCCATAGGGACCGCCCTGTGCAGGCGACGCGTCGTGCATCTCGACCATCGGCCCCCGACGGCTCATGGCATCGCCGGAAAGCCCAGCCTCCCGCCAGAACGGTGTGTCATAGACCGCAACGGCCTTGGCTTGACCCGCCATCCACGTTGGCACTTTTATCATTGCCTGGGTCACCTCAGCGGGCAGCGCCGGGGCGCAATCCAAACCAGCCGCGATGCGGGGCGGCATTGCAAGCACAATCCGATCCGCGTCGAGCGTGGTGCCATCCTGAAGTATCGCCCGGCAGGAACCGGCCGTCTTTTCAAGGGTTGTAACCCGTGCGTTGAGGCGCCGGCGCGATGCGGGTACGCGGGCGGCCAGGACATCCGTTAGGCGGGACAATCCGCCTTCCAGCCGCCAGGATCCCTCCATCGACGCGAAACCGTGGCCGCGCTGAACGCGGCCGCTTTCGTCTTCATAGATCAGATCACCTTCGGCGTGCTGGTCGAACTTCTTCAACCCAAGGCGGGCAATGAGCGCCGCAATCCGGGGCTGACCAGGCCAAAACCAGGCTGGCCCCATGTCGAAATGGCCGTCGCCAACAGTTTCGGTCATGATCCGCCCGCCAAAGCGGTCACGCGCTTCCAGCACGTGATAGTCGCGGCCCTGCGTCTGCAGGCGGTCGGCAAGATAGAGGCCCGACAGCCCGCCCCCGATGATCAGTGTTTTCATGAGCTAGAAGCCTTCTGAGGCTGGACGCAGATCCAATTCGTGCGTCCAGGTCGATTTGGGCTGATGCGCAAGCTGCCAGTAGGCCTCGGCGATATCTTCGGGCCGCATCATTTTCGTGGGATCCAGACCGTGCAGCGCTCGCGAGCGCGCCGTGTCGATGATGCCGTCCAGGATAACGTGGCTGACATGAACGCCAGCGGGCTGGAACTCGCGCGCCAGCGACTGGGTGAAACCGCGCAGGGCAAACTTGGCGCTGGCAAAGGCGGAAAAGCGCGCGCCGCCGCGCAGCGAGGCTGTGGCGCCCGATACGATGAACGCGCCCCCGCCTGCACGCACCATGGGTTGCATTGTTGCCTGAGCCAGAAGGATCGCCGACTGCACCATGGAAGCCCAGGTGCTTTGATAGTCGCTGAGGTGTGCATCCACGAAGGGCCGGATCACCAGCTCTGCCGCGTTGTGGATGACCACACGCGGCGCGCCATGGTCGGCGATGATGGCGGCAATCGCCGCGGGCACCGCGGCCGCATCGGACAGGTCGAGCGCATGGAAGGCACCAATCGGCGCCTGCGGCGTGCTGCGGCCGAGGCCAACCGGGGTGAATCCCCCAGCCTGGAACCGGGCGAGCAACGCCTGCCCAAGGCCTTCACCGGCCCCGGCGACGATCACGAGGGGGGGCCGATCAGCCATTGGACCACCTGCGCCTGGGCATCGGTTGGATCATCTGTCGTGGCCCAAACCTTCGTGCAGTCGTAAGGATGGTCGTGGAGAAGGTCGTGGCCATGGTCGTGGCCATGGTCGTGGCGGCTGCACACTGATCGCCGTTGCGGTCCCGCATGCGCCCATCCAGGCCAGCCGTGGGAGAGGTTTTTCCGTCCGGGCCACCACATTGCACCCCAGCCCGAGCATCTAAATCCGCCTTCAGCACCATCTCGCGTCCTAACCCGTCAGAGGTCGGCGTCGCCACCGGGTGCAAAAGGCGCCCCGGCTCGACTCATCTGTGTATCTATCTATCATTAGGTAGATTTTCAAGCAACAGGCGCAAACGCTGTGTGCCGAGGGGTTGGGCAGCGATGACGTGTGTCGATTCTTGCTAAGGTGCGCGCTTCGAACGTGCCATCAGGGTCAAAATCTCGAGCGTTACGGTGGCCGCCAAAAACGCCGTCATCCCCCCGACGTCGTGCGGCGGCGAAACGGTGTTCACGTCACTCGCGACCACGTTGAGACCGGCAAAGGACTGGATGAAGCCCAAGCCTTCGCGGGCGCTCGCCCCGCCCCAAGTCGGTGTGCAGACACCGGGTGCGCAGGACGGGTCAAAGAAGTCCATGTCAAAGCAGAAGTAGACAGGGCGTTGTCCGACGGCATCCTTGATGCGTTGCGCTGTTCTATCCAGACCAACGGCGAACATCTCGTTGCCATCAATCAGATTGTACCCTTTTTCCTGCGTGTGTTCGAAGACGTCGGCAAACAGAACCGGTCCACGCGCGCCCACATGATAGGAAGCATCAAGGTCGACCAGCCCCTCCTCGGACGCGCGCGTGAAGGTCGTGGCAACGTTGTAGCGGTCTTGAACCGCGTTGCCGTCGCCGGGGTAGGTGTCTGTGTGTGCGTCAATGTGCAGGACGACAAGGTCATCGTATTTCCGTTTGGCGGCGCGCAGCAGCGGCAGCGAGATCATGCCATCGCCGCCAAGGGCCAAAGGCGCAGCCCCAGCCTCTAGAATCGTCGTCGCCGCAAGCTCGATTGCTTCGAACGATGCGTCGATGATGCTGGCGGTCGCGTCGGCGTCGCCACAATCCACGACATTCAAGTCTTCGAGCGGGCTGAACAGCGCGTGGGGTGGTTGGTAGGGCCGGACCAGAAGCGATTGTTCCCTGATGGCGGCTGGGCCTTGCCGTGACCCAATTCTGGTCGGATGGGTGCCGGCATCAAACGGGACCCCAAGGATCGCCGCAAGGCTGCCGCTTGGATCAGCCGAATAGGGCACGTTCATGAAGGTTCTGGGCCCCGCAAATGGGCCGATCAGCTGTGGAGGCATGATACCTGGGGTACCCATGTTACATTCCTTGTGTTGGTCGAACCTGCCGGTCTTTGCCCGGAGATTCAGGTCATCGCTTTGGTCGCCGTCGCATCGAGGTGCCGTTGCATAGTGTTCCACTCGTCCGACGCGCACCACTGGGCGCAAGCTGGAATTTGGATTGCGTTTTATTGCGGTCTAGTTGGGGCCTGATCCAACAATTTAAGCGTGCAGCAGGGGGGCTGGGTTATCGCGAGCGGCCCAGGCCTTATCGTGCGCCGCGACGCCATCGCCGCCCCAGTTGAAGTTCAACAACAATGGCTTGGCGCAGATTGCTGGGGTCATGTTGAAAAGCGCCGGAGAGATCCCAAGCGCCGTCATCGACTGCAGAAACAGCCGTTGGGGCACCGCGTCTTTGGCAGGCGTCTGCAGGATGATCTTCCCCGGACCTCCCTGGGCGTCGTCGGTCTTCGCGGGTTTGAGCTTTGCTGCTTTCATGAGCCTCAGTTGACGTTTGCGGCACTCAACCGTCCGTGCGGTGTCCAAGCTTCTGCCGCTTACCCAGTCGCCAGCCGCTGCACGGATCGCGTGCCGGCGGCGGCGGAACTGTTTGGTAATTTGACACGAATGTGATTGAATCTCCCTCGGGCCGACGTTGGGGTTTTGGTCGCCCGACGACGCTGGTGGTGCGCCAGCTCGTGAAATTGATGGGGCGGTTGTCTGTGTTCCTGGACTGCCGAAGCCTCGATCCGGGGCCCAATTTGTCGTGGGGTGATGACGTGCCAACGGTTACGCTTTGGTCTGAAGGCTTTGAAACTGATGGCAGCGGCACGCGCTACACGCTGTCGAATGCCGAGTTCCACACCGCCACATCGACGATCAATGACGACTTCTTTGGTCGAACGAACGGCGTAACGCTTGCCGGCGTCGCCTTCACGTCCTCGGTCGCCTATTCGGGCGCATCGGGGTCCTTCTACTTCGCGGCGAACGACACGGACGAGACGGCTGTTTCAACGCATTCGCGAACGATAACCTTCAACACGATCAACATTTCCGGGCAGACAAACCTGCAGTTCAGCGGCCTCTTTGCGGAGGACGACTTTACGAATGGATCGGAGGATTGGGACGCAGACACCCTGGTCTATGTCGAGGTCAGCATCGACGGCGGTGCCTTCCAGAAAATCCTGCAGTTCGCCGCAACAGGCTCAAACACGGCGCCACAGCTGGATACTGACTTCGACGGCGTCGGCGACAGCACCGTGCTGACAGACGCATTCCAGACCTTCACTGCGGGTATTTCCGGAACGGGCGCTGACCTGGACGTCCGCATCGTGATGGAAAACCTGAACGGCAATGACGAAGACATTGCCTTCGATAACTTTCAGGTCACGGCCGCAGCCACCCCCGCCACCTTGAGCATCGAATTTGTCGACGCTTTGACAATCGCGGACGACGATGCGGTGGAGGGCGACGAGCCCGCGCGGTTTATTCTCTCCACCGATATCGTCCCGTCGGCCAAGACGATCATCACGATCGTAAACCCCTCGTCCGAGATCGATCTGGGCAGTGGATTTGGCAGCAACCACGACGTCGATCTGCAATCCGGCCCGGTCACTGTTACGGCGACGGCGCTGGACGACAAGATCATCGAGGGCGACGAGAGCGTGACGCTGTCCTTCTTTTTTGCAGGGACGGGCGATCCAAACTTCACGATCAATCCGATCAACGACACGCTGGACATTCGTCTCATCGACAATGACCCGAACAACCCGCGGGAAAGTGTGGCCCTGGTCTACAATGAGACCTTTGAGACGGATGGCGCGGGCACACGCTATATCCTGAGCCAGGCCGAAAGCAGCGGCGGCATCCCTGACAGTCCGGATATCTGGGGTCGAACGGACGGCTCGACGGGGCCCAGCGGCGCCCTGCCCGCGGGTTACGATATCGAGGGTGCGAGCGCCCAAGGCCAGTGGTGGTTCGCAGGCGCTGACCTGGATGCAGGCGCCAACGGCCTCAACACTCAGACGATCCAGATCAACGACATCGACATCTCGAATTTCTATAGCCTGACCTTCAGCATGCTGGTGGCCGAGGATCGTCTCACCCAGTTCACCGGCGACCGTGCGAGCTATACCTCGAGCAGTGACATGATCGTGCGGGCCTCGATCGACGAGGGCGCCTTTGTCGACATTCTGAACTTCGCGCCTGGTGGTGACGGGCAATTCGAGTTTCTGCAGGCCGACCGTGACATGGACGGTGTCGGCGATGGCGCCGTGGTCACAGATGCGTTCCAGCGCTTTGCCTCGGAGATCGCCGGGACGGGGTCACTGCTGGATCTCGAGATCACCATGCGTGGCGCGCTCTCGGACCAGGACTATGCCATCGACGATATCGTGATCGCCGGGACGCCCGCGCCCTCGGATCTGAGTGTCTCGTTCTTCAGTTCGCAGACCACGCTGATCGAAGGTCACCAACCGGTCCGTGCCGTCCTGGCGTTGGATCAGCCTCCTGCGACGGGCGATGTGGTCGTGCGGGTCACGTCTACGTCCTCGCGGCTGGACCTGGGCAGTGGGGCAGGCAATGCCCATGATGTCACGCTGACGGGATCGGGCAACTTCAATGTCGACATCGACCTTGTTGATAACTCGATCTCCGAGGCCGAAGAGACCGCCACGCTGAGCTTCGCGCTGCTTTCCACCACCGCGCCCGGCTTCGCCCTAAATCCCGTGCCGGACGAGACCCTGCGCCTGCTGGATGATGACCCGGACAATCCACGTCTGGGCACGAACAATCTCTTTACCGAGGATTTTGAGACCGCGGGCGGCTATACCACCTCGATATCTGAGTTCACCGATGGCAGCTCTGATTACTTCATCCGCACGGATGGCAGCAATATCACCAACGGGGTTGTTCTGAATAACCCCCAGGGCAGTTTCTTCTTCGCCGCCCAGGACATCACCCGGGCACTGCCCTCCGGCACGCAATCGCCGACGCAGACGCTCGAGATCACAGGGATCGACATATCGGGCGAGGACGGGCTGATCTTCAGCGGGCTCTTTGCCGAAGATGACTTCTCTACCTTCACCCAGACGCCCGACTCGACCGATGATCTGATCGTGCGCGCCCGGATCGATGGCGGTGCCTATTTCAATGTCCTGTCGTTCCAAACGGGCGGCGATCAGCTCAACGAGAGCTTCCAGCTCGACACCGATTTCGACGGTATTGGCGACGGTACGGCCCTGACCGACGACTTCACACGGTTTGCAGCTCCGATCGCCGGCACCGGAACGACTCTGGACCTGCAGATCGAGATGACGCTGGACGCCCTTGGCGACGATATCGCTTTTGACGACCTGCAAGTCACATCGGCCGCGGACCTGGTCGCGACATTTGTCAGCAATATCGATGAGTCGATCGAAGGTGACGTTGCAGCCCAGATATTTGTCGACTACGCGTCCGTCAGCGATCCGCCGGCCCTGACCTCGTTGAGGTTCATCCCAAGCTCTTCGGATATCGATATCGGGGCCGGACCCGGCGTGTCGCGCGTCCTGCTGGTTGGTTCGTCCGGTACCACGATCACGGCGACCGCGGTTAATGACTCACTCGTCGAAGGCGACGAGACCGCGATGATCAGGGTCGAGCTTGGCGGCTCTCTTGACCCCAATTTTACCGTGAACCCGCTCGATGTCGCGGTGCGGCTGGTGGACAGCGACGCCGTACAGGTCAGCGGGGCGTACGACCTGCTTCAAGAGAGTTTCGAAACCGACGGCAATGGCGCGCGCTACACAACGTCGGTTGCCGAGTTCTCGGATGGTGCATCGGACTTCTTCGGACGGACGAACGGCAGCGGGATCACCCTGAACTATGAGGTTACGGGGCAAGACGGGTCCTTCTTCTTCGCCGCTCAGGACATTGACGCCGCCAATCCGTCGGGTTCTGGCGGGTCAACCTCGGCGACGCTGAACTTCACGGGGATCGACATCTCCGGTTTCCAGAACCTCGCGTTCTCTGCCCTTTTCGCAGAAGACGATGACGGGATATTGCAGGACATTGATGCCGCTGACGGGCTTCGTATTCGCGCTCAGATCGACGGCGGTGGCTTCACGGACATCCTGCGCTTCGAAGCAGGTGGCGACCAGGGGAATGAAGTCGCCCAACTGGATACGAACTTCGACGGTGTCGGCGATGGCGCGGCAATCACCGATGCGTTCACACGGTATTCGGCGGCGATCGCCGGGACCGGATCCACCTTGGATCTGCAGGTCGCGTTCGAGGCCAGTTTCGGCGACGAAGACTTTGCGATCGACGACATCCGCGTGACGGGGGATGCGGCGCCTGATTTTGACGTGTTCATTGCCGGGTTCACGGATGTGTTCGAGGGCGGTCAGTCCGAGACGATCCGGGCGGAGATCTCGGGCACACCGGATGCGGGCGACGTGGTGCGCCTGGTGGCGAGCTGGGATCCGACCGAGTACACGGTGAACGGGAACGCCACCGGCAACATGACGGTCGGCACCTATCTGGGCAACGACTTCCTGACGGACCCGGACGGCCGGATCAACCAGGTCCTGACGATCACCGCCGTCGACGACCTGGATGACGAGCTGCTGGACACTGGCGTCAACCAGTACCTGACGCTGGATGTGGTCTCGGCCGACAATGTCGAGCTGAACGCGCTGGCGCCGATCCGCGTCGAGACCATCCGGGTCTGGGACAATGACGGGCCGACGGGCGCGGACCCCGATGGCGCCTTCGTGCTGCACCAGGAGGGCTTCGAGACGAACGGCGCGGGCGTGCGCTACACGCTCAGCCGCGCCGAGTTCGACGACCTGAGCTCGGCCTTTGGGGGCGACTGGTTCACGCGCACGATCGGCGGGGCGGCTCTGGAATACACAGGCCCGCCGCCGATCTCAGGCACGCCAGAGCTTGACTACGGGATCGTGGGCGGCTCGGAAGGCTCGTGGTTCTTCTCGGTCCAGGACCCGAATGGGGCGACCGCGGGGTCGAACAGCGAGAGCCTGACGATCACCGGGATCGACATTGCGGGCTTCGAGAACCTGCATTTCGACATCGACCTGGCCGAGGACGACCAGGATGATGGGCGCGAGGACTGGAACGCCACGACCTTCTTCTCGGTCGAGGCGCAGATCGACGGCGGCGGCTGGACCGAGATCCTGCGCATCGAGGGCACCGACCAGCTCGACCACGAGCCCGGGCTCGACACCGACTTCGACGGCGAACGCGACGGCCCGGCCTTGTCCCAGGCTTGGGCCGAGTTCGGCGCCGATATCGTCGGCACCGGCAACGACCTCGACGTGCGCCTGACCTGGAACGACTTCCTCTTCTCAGGCGAGGATATCGCCGTCGACGACATCCGCGTGACGGGGGATGTGCCGAATGCGTTTGTCATTCCGGGCCCACAAGTAGCCGGGGGCAACCCTATTCCCGATAGCAGCAATAATGGGCTTGACGGTGTTGATGACTTTTCCGGTTTCTTCGGGAACAACAACTTTGACGTCTTCGTGTCTGAGTTCGGCGCACTGTCAGAGATCTTGCTCGGTGACACCGTCCGGGCCGTCTTCCGGCAGAACGGTGTCGTCATCGCCGATGTCATCTCGACCGCAACCTCCACGAATGTTGAAGGTGGCGGTGTCCTGCTGAACGGAGGCAACATCGCGACCGAGTTCCCCGGTGTTTCTCAGCTTGTCCTGCTCGAGATTCCTGGGACGTCATCGGCATCGGTGACTCTGGAGATCGGCCCTTCGACGCCGCCAGTGCTCATGTCGACTTCGCCTGCCGACAATGCTGGCAACGTGGCCGTCAACGCCCCGATCTCGCTTAGGTTTGACGAAACTGTAGAACGCGGCACAGGGACGTTTGAGCTTCGCCGCACGTCCGATGACAGACTGATCGATACCGTCTCGGTCGCAAGCAACACCGTCGTCTTCTCTGGTTCAACGGTGACTTGGACACCGACCAGCATGCTGGCAGCGACGACCGGCTACTACGTCAATGTGACACCAGGTGCGATCCGAGATACGGATGGGAATCCGTTTGCGGGCATCACTGACAAGACATCGCTGAACTTCACCACGTCGCCATTCACCCTTTTCAACGACACCGTTGACGGCACGTCAGGTGTCGATGTGTTCGACGCGCTGGCCGGGGATGACTCGGTACGCGGTCTGGAGGGCAACGACACCATCCTTGGTGGCTTGGGCAACGACACGATCGAAGGCGGTCCAGGCGCGGACTCGCTAGACGGCGGATCGGATGTCGACACGCTCAGCTATGCGTCCTCATCTGTGGGTGTGCGCATCGACCTGAGTGCCGGCACGGCCAACGGCGGGGATGCCGTCGGCGACACGATCGCGAACTTCGAAAACGCCCTCGGCTCGGACTTCGGCGATACGATCACGGGTAGCAGCGTTGACAATGTCCTGGCCGGTCTTGCCGGGAACGATAGCCTAGCAGGCGGCACTCAGAACGACACGATCCTCCCCGGCCTTGGCAACGACACGGTGGACGGCGGGTCGGGCACCAACGACACGGTCTCTTACGCGGATCTGTTCGACACGACGCCGGGCCTAGACACCTTCGGCGTCCGGGTCTCGCTGGCCGATCAGGGCTCGGTCCAGGTCACGCGCGGCAACCCCAACCGCGACCCCTCCATCGGCTCGGGCAATGACCTGCTGACAGGCTTCGAGAACCTCACCGGCTCCGGCGGGGTCGACAACCTCTTCGGCGACGCCAATGACAACATCCTGCGCGGGCTGGAGAACGCCGAC
>JBCCML010000010.1:0-107600 GCA_039026375.1 Pseudomonadota bacterium | reverse complement strand
GATCGCCTGCCTTCGACAACGCCGCATACCGTTCATCAAGATCGAAGAAACCGCGCTGATCAGCCATCTTATGCCCTTTGCTGCTGAAAGGATGGAATCACGATCAAGCACTCAGGGCGAGAGGTTTTTCAGGGCGTCCAAGTGCTTCACGTCCGCCTCGGTCGCCAATTCCTGACCGCCAAAATCGTCGGACGGCACCGTCAGCACAACCAATCCGCGGTCGCGATACGTGTCGTACAGCTCCTGCAAGGCGTTGTATTGATTGGTGAACCCACAGCGCGAGGCGGTGTTGACCACCAGGATCGGGCGGCCCGCGTAATCGGCCAGGTCAATCTGGCCGCCATCGATGTTCTCAAAGCTGTATGCGTGCGCCGAGCCGCCGGCCGAACTCGTCGCCGATGCGGGTACGGCCAACAGGGCGGCCGTGGCTAACCCTAGGAACAGACATTAGAACATACAAACGGCTCCATCATCGCTGTCCGACACACCGGGAGATGGGGCCTGAACGCCGACCTGCAAGCACCCGCGACCAGCTGCCCGAGGAGACCTGCCAAAGGAGACGAGTGCTACCGAGCGGGCCGGCAGCGGCGGTCCGTATCCAGGCAGAACGTACAGCTACTGGAGCGGCTGCCCGTTCACGCGGACACCCTCGATGCCGGTCTCGATCTCGGTGACCCAGCTATCCCCGTCGCCGGCCGGGCGGGCATAGACCTGCAGGATGGCGTCGAAGGTCTGGCGCATATCTGGTGTCAGAAACCCGGCTGCGGCCAGATTGTCCGCCAGTCCCGCGATCCCCTCGGCCGAGACCTCGATGGTACCGGTGGGAACCACCACGGGCTGGACAATCTCGATGTCGCCCGAGGCGCGGGCAGAAGCGCCCAGCGCATCCACGGCCACTTCCTCCACCATGATGTTCGAGATCTCGAAGGGCGGCGGCACGCCGGGCGGCAGCTGGTCGATCCGCCCCATCAGGCGCGCCGTCACGTCCACCGCCACGCTCAGCGCCGCGGGATCGCGGGGCAAGGCGGCATTGGGGTCGACGCGAAACCAAAGGCTGTCCTCGGCCACGACGCCGTTGAGGCCCAGGCGCAGTTGGCCAGGCTTTGGAGTGTCGCTGCGCGCAAAGGGGCCGGCCATGGTCAGGGCCGCTGTCTCGACAGCCACCGCAAGCTCGGGCTGGTCCGCGGCGGTCCAGGCCCATCGGCTTGCCGCGATTTCAGCATCCAGACCCATCAGGCCGTCACGGACCGAGCCCGCGGCATCCGTTGCCCCGGCTTCGACGACGAACCGCCCGTCCATGCCCAGTGGATCGCCGACAATGGCGCCTTCCACCGTCAGGGCAGCGGACTTTGCCAAAACGGTCGCAGCACCCGCCGCCCCGCCATAGATCAGGTCGCTCATGGGCACCTCAGGCGCGCGCAAAGCAGAGGCCGAGACCTCCACTCCCTCACCCTCCGCCCGGATCGTCACCGCCGGGCCATCGGGCACCTGGCTGGCGGCATCCAGGATCAGCGCCCCCGCCTGCAAGGCCAACGTCTGCCCGGCCGCGTCCCGGCTGGCCGACATCGCATCAAACGCCACCCTGACCGACTGCGCCTGATCCTTCAGATCCAGCGTCACGGCCAAGCTGTCCGCCCTCAGCAATTGCGAAGACCCGGGAGCCGACTCCGGCACCCTGACCACGATCCCCTCCCCCTCAGCGATCACCGTCACCACCCGCGGCAGCCGCGGGTCCGCCACCTGCCACGCCGCGGGCACGGGCATGTCCAGGCGCAGCGGGCCAGCAACGCCCACCACCAGCTCCTCATCATCCCGCGCAACCACCGCGCTCGGCACCCGCACCAACGCGCCACTGGCGCCCTCGACCAAGCCCAGATCCTGAAACCGCACGCGGTAGCCCAGCGGAAAACCCTCAACCTCGCGCGTGCCATAGCTCAGCGTCCAGCCCAGCGCCGCCAGCTCCTCGGCGGCCGCATCGGCGCGCGCCAACACCGCACTGCGCCCCCAAAACCAGCCGGCAGTCCACAGCGCGGCCCCCGCCGCCAGCGCCAGAACGCCCCAAATCAGCCACCGCCGCATCGCCACCTCATTGCCGCGCCGCCCGCCCCGGGCGCCATCCCCCCGGACCGGGGGGTGGCGCGCCTGCGCGCCGGGGGGCGGATGCCTCGCGTCTTCGGCCCCGCCCCGCGGGGGCGAAGTCCGTTTGCTAACCCTCTGACGCCCCTGTCTCCTGGCCCAATGGCCGCTCGGGGCGGGAAATCATGTACCGCGTCACCCAGACCAGACGCTCCTCGGCCCGGGTGATCGCCACGTAGGCCAACCGCTTCCACAGCGCCAGCCCCGCCTCCTCGGCGCCGGAGCGTGCCGCCGCGAACAGGTCCGGCGCAAAGACCTGCACCGCCGGCCATTGCGAGCCCTGCGCCTTGTGGATCGTGCACGCCGCCCCGTGCAGGAACAGCGCGCCCGAACGCGCCGCCGATATGATCGCCGGCTCTTCGCTATCGGGGCTCTCGATCTGGATGATCGAGGCGACCGAGATCCCGGGCTCCTCCGTGCCCAGAATGTCGACCCGGGCAAAACCGGGTCGCCGCCCCTCGCCCAGATAGCGGGCCTGGGCGCCCTTGATCAGCCCGCGCGCCTCCAGCGCCATGCGCTCCTTGCGTTGGCGCTGGGGCAGTTCCAGCCCATCGCAGATCAGCGGCTCCCCCGGCACCATCGCGCGTTCCGGGCAGGCATGGGCCGCGCGGAAGGCCTTGATCAGCCGCACCCGGGTCTTGTTGCGCCAGACCAGCATGGGCGAGCTTGCCATCAGCTCAGCATCCGCGCGTTCCGAGATTGTCACCCGGTCGTCGCGCGCCGCCGCATCGCGCACGGCCTCCTCGAAGGTGTCAAAGCTCAGCTGATCGTCGCCCAGCATATGGGCCAGATCCAGGATCGGGTTGTCAGCCGCCTGCCGGTGAATGCGCGCCAGGCCCAGCCGCCGCTTGGCCGGCATCTGATCAAAGATCATCGCCCCGCTCGTCCCCACCGGGGCCAACTGCGCCGGATCGCCGAACAGCACAATCTGGCCGAACAGCTCCTTCAGATCCTCCAGCTTCTCGGCATCCAGCATCGAGGCTTCATCGACCAGCGCAATATCCAGCGGGGTCTTGCGCCGGTCCCACCCCGTGATGAAGTCGGCGCCGCGCAGCCCGATGGCCGCAAAGGCGCCGGGCACCGAAGGCTGATCCTGATAAAAGGCCATCGCCCGGTCCAGCGCATCGTCGGCCAGACCGGCGACGGCGGGGCGCTCCTTGCGCTCGCCCTCCAGCCACTCGGCCAGCTTCTCAAACTCCGGGTCGTAGACCGGCGTATAGACGATGCGGTGGATCGTGGTCGCATCCACCCCCTTCGAGCGCAGGACGCTGGCGGCCTTGTTGGTCGGCGCCAGCACGGCGAAGGACCGCCGGCCATCGCGTTTCGGCTCGTGATCGGGGCGCACCAGTTGCACGCCCATCTCGGCCAGCCTCTGGGCCAGACGGGCCAGCAGAACCGTCTTGCCAGAGCCCGCCTTACCGGTGACGGCCAGCACATCGGCCCGGCTGGGCCCGCCGTCGCGCGCCAGCCATTCGCCCGAGTTCAGATCGATCCCGTTCGCCTGCAGGCGCGCGTCGATGGTCTGCCATGCCGCGACCTGATCGTCCGAGAAATCGACCGGGTCCGCCCGCGGCGCGATCATCTCGTCGCCCAGATCTCTCATGTCGTCCGGCTCGGGCAGCATATCCGTCATGACCAGGTCCTGCGCATCGCGCGCACCCTACAGCTTTCCCCCGCATTGTCGATCAGGGGAGTGGTCGGTCAGAGGAGTCGCCGGGCGGTGTCTGTGTTGGGGTGTCTAGGGTGGCGCGTCGCCGTGCGTCTCGGTCGGCGTCGCGATTCGGCAGACTTATCAGCCGCGTCGGCCAGCCGCGCACCGATGCTGCGGGCGCTCAGGGCTCAGATCGCGCAACTCAGCGCGCGTTGCGCGCAAATTCGACGCAACACGCGCGGCCAGTTCTCGCCGGTCGGCACAGGGGTCTTCGCTAACCCTTCGATAACCCGTCGACTTTCTGTGCATACGGGTGCGGTACAGGTGCTGCACACTTGCTGTACAGGTGCTGCACGCCAGGATTGCCAGCGCCAGGCCGGGCGGAGGGTGCGCTCAGGGTGGGGCCGGGCGCCCGCAAAAGGCGCCCGGCCAAGGCGTGAATTACCGTGTGTTTCGGGCATCCTCCACCGTGCGTAACCCGGTGGTCGGCGCCGAGACCAGCACCGCCATGTTCCCCGGCTTGTGCTGGTTGTTCATCATCAGCGTGTGGGCCCGCGGGATGTCGCGCCACTCGAAAACCTCGGACATGCAGGGGTCCAGGCGCCGCTCGACCATCAGCTTGTTGGCGGCACTCGCCTGCATCAGATTGGCAAAATGGCTGCCCTGCAGGCGCTTCTGGTGCATCCACATGTAGCGCACGTCGAAGGTGCAGTTATAGCCCGTGGTGCCGGCGCAAATGACGACCATGCCGCCCTTTTTGACCACGAAGGTCGAGACCGGGAACGTCGACTCGCCAGGGTGTTCGAACACCATGTCGACATTGTTGCCCTTGCCGGTGATGTCCCAGATCGCCTTGCCGAACTTGCGGGCCTCGGCGAACCACTCCTTGTATTCGTCCGTGTTGACCGTTGGCAGCTGGCCCCAGCACTTGAAATCCTTGCGGTTGATCACGCCCTTGGCGCCCAGATCCAGGACAAATTGCCTTTTATCCTCGTCACTTATGACGCCGATGGCGTTTGCGCCCGCGGTGTTGATCAGCTGGATCGCGTAGGAGCCCAAACCGCCCGAGGCGCCCCAGACCAGCACGTTCTGGCCGGGCTTCAGATCGTGCGGCTCGTGGCCGAACAGCATCCGGTAGGCGGTCGCCAGGGTCAGCGTGTAGCAGGCCGACTCCTCCCAGGTCAGGTGCTTTGGTCGGGGCATCAGCTGCTGCGACTGCACCCGGGTGAACTGGGCAAAGCTGCCGTCCGGCGTCTCGTAGCCCCATATCCGCTGGGTGGGCGAATACATCGGGTCGCCGCCGTTGCAGTGTTCGTCGTCGCCGTCGTCCTGGTTGCAGTGGATGACCACCTCGTCGCCGACCTTCCAGCGCTTGACCTTGTCGCCCACTTTCCAGACGATGCCCGACGCGTCCGAGCCCGCGATGTGGTAAGGCTGTTTGTGGACGTCGAACATGCTGATCGGCACACCCAGCCCCGCCCAGATGCCGTTGTAATTGACGCCTGCGGCCATCACCAGGACCAGAACCTCGTTCGAATCGACCTCTGGCGTGTCCACAACTTCCAGCTGCATGGCCTGTTCGGGCTCGCCCTCACGCTCGCGCCGGATTGCCCAGGCATACATCTGCGACGGTACATGACTCAGCGGCGGAATTTCGCCAACTTCGTAAAGGTTTTTCAATGAATTGGTCGTATCAACGGCTTCAGCAGTCGCGGCTTCATTCATCGGGGCACCGTCCATTTCGTTCTCCGTCAGCAGCGTTTTAGAAATAAAATTGCGCAATATAATTACGCAATTGCAGTCCGACGCGTACTGACATTTCAACGCGTTTTGTGCAACCGCTATTTTTGCGCATCTGCAAAGTTTCTTGCTGCAGCGCAACAGGCGCGCCTCAGAGATGGGCGATGGCGTTGGCGTAATAGGTCAGCACCGGGCGCTCGTCGGCGGCGATGGCGATGCCGGCCTCGGTCTCGACAACGATGCGGCGCAGCGTCAGCATGCGCAGGCCAACCTCGACCGCATAGTCCAGATCGGCGCGGGGGATGTAGCTGTGCGCGCCGCGCGATTGTAGGTCGGACAGGGCGCCCGAGACCGCCATCTTTAGGTCGATCGCAGACAGCGGGCCCTCCGCGTCAAGCAATACCCTGCCGATCAGGCTGACCGGCAGGACCGGCACCACTTGCCCAATCCGCCGGGACAACTCGTCGCCCAACGCGCTGACGGGATCAGCGGGCGGCTCGGCCAGGAACGCCGACAACGACAACGGCTCGCCAAAGCTGACGCAGGCATAGCCAAAGCGAAACAAGCGGCCAGTGATCCGCAACCATGCCAACCGCAGGGCGTATCGGGCGGCGCGCCAGGGGCTGACGCGAAAGCGGCCCTCCTCGCCCGCGCGGCCGTCGGCGGCCAGGAGGATGCGATCCTCCAGCACCCGGTCGTAGTTCAGGCCCACCGGCACAAAGACGACGTCGCGGCCCGTGGGATCGAATCCGGTAACGATGTAGGAGAGCAGGCCCAGTTTCGGCGCGGCCAGCTTGCCGTCCCGTGACAGGCCGCCTTCGGGGAAGATCGCCTGGGTCACGCCGGCATCGGTGGCCATGCGGACGTAGCGGGCGAGCACTGTGCGATAGAGCGCGTTCCGCGAGCGTCGGCGGATGAAATAGGCCCCCATGGCCCGTATGATGCGGCTGAGCGGCCAGACGCGGGCCCATTCGCCCACGGCATAGCTAAGCGCGGATCGGGTAGACGCCAGATACGTCACCAGCAGGTAGTCGACGTTCGATCGGTGGTTCATCACGAAAACCACGGTGGCCTGGCGGTCGACCTTGGCCAACGCGTCTTCGTCCAGGGCACCGACCCGCACCCGGTAAAGGCCTTGGGCGATCCAGCGTGATACGCGCGCGCCGACAGCGAAATAGGCATAAGCGCTGAAGGAAGGCACGATCTCGCGGGCGTAGCGGGTGACCTCGGCCATGGCGGCATCGCGCGGCATGCCGGTTTCCGCCATGTGCGCCTCGGCGGCCGCCAGAACCTGCGGGTCGTGCGAGAGCCGGTCGATCAGGATCGGGCGGCGGATCAGCTTGAAGGACTGGATTTCCACGTGCAGGCGCTGGTTCAGGTCGTCGATGACCCGATGCAGGCGTCGCCGGAAGTACCAGCGCATGCTGGGCCCAATCACGCGGTCCAACAGCCCCACGGTCGCCAGGATGGCGGTCAGCCAGACGGCCCAAACCGGGACTTCGATCGTTTCCCACATCCCAGACAGGCTTGCCCGGCACGCGCTGATGTGTCCAGAACACCGTCGCGAGAGGGGTGCCGATGACCGACGACGACCAAATCCACGTGTTCTCCACCAACATGCGGCTGATCTGGATTTTCGTGGCCATCCTGGCCGCCTTTGGCATCTTTGCAGCCGTTTTGCTGTTGCTGGCGAGCACTCCTTCACCAGAGGACGTGACGGCCGCGCTAATCGTGCTGGCCGTGACCCTTTCCACTGCGGCCTTCCTGGGATGGTACGGCGAACGTCAATACGGCAAGGTCGTATCGGTCAGCGCTCAGGGCATCTTTGACCGGCGCACGATGACCCGCCCGGTCGATTGGGAAGAAGTGCGGCAGCTGTCAATCTTCGAGGTCTACTTCAAAGGTACCTACATCACCCTGGTCGGGCGGGAGATTGATGATGTCGACGGGGTGAACAAGCGCGAGTTGGGATTGCTGGGCGAGGCGGCGAAGGCCGCCATGGGTCTGCCGGCCGTCTCGGTGCAGGTCACTGGGCTGCGCCCATCGCAGGAGGCGGCGCTGGCCAGCATCATCGGGCACGCGCCCCCGCGGCTGCACGATCTGGGTTCTGCAACCACCATAGAAAAATCTGATTGAAATAATCTGCGCCTCATCTTTGCTATTGCGCAATTTTATTTGCCAGTTTATGCGCGTTGCAGCGCAGCAAAGCGCTGTGCGTGCCTGTTTTGTCCGAGGAGGCCCCGATGACCGCGAAAGAGCAAGGCCGCGACCGCCCCTGGTTGTTCCGCACCTATGCGGGCCACTCGACCGCTGCAGCCTCGAATGCGCTTTACCGGGGTAACCTGGAAAAGGGTCAAACCGGCCTGTCGGTGGCCTTCGATCTACCGACGCAGACGGGCTATGACAGCGACCACGGACTGGCCCGGGGCGAGGTCGGCAAGGTCGGCGTGCCGATCAGCCACATCGGCGACATGCGCACGCTATTCGACCAGATCCCGCTGGAGACGATGAACACCTCGATGACGATCAACGCCACCGCTGTGTGGCTGTTGTCGCTTTACATCGCGGTGGCCGACGAACAGGGGGCTGACCGCACCAAGCTGACGGGCACAGTGCAGAACGACATCATCAAAGAGTATCTCAGCCGCGGCACCTACGTCTTCCCCCCTGCCCCATCGTTGAAGCTGATCTCGGATGTGGCCACGTACTGCTACGGCCAGGTGCCGAAGTGGAACCCGATGAATGTATGTTCCTACCACCTGCAGGAGGCCGGGGCGACGCCGGAACAGGAACTAGCCTACGCGCTGGCCACCGGGATTGCGGTTCTGGACACCGTAAAAGCCTCCGGTGAAGTGTCTGAAGAGGATTTTGCCAAGGTCGTCGGCCGCATCAGTTTCTTCGTAAACGCGGGCATCCGCTTCGTGACGGAGATGTGCAAAATGCGCGCCTTCGTGGACCTGTGGGACGAGATCTGCCTGGACCGCTACGGCGTGCAGGACCCCAAGATGCGCCGCTTCCGCTACGGCGTGCAGGTCAACAGTCTGGGCCTGACCGAACAGCAGCCCGAAAACAACGTCTACCGCATCCTGATCGAGACCATGGCCGTGGTGCTGTCCAAGAAGGCCCGCGCCCGCGCCGTTCAGCTACCTGCCTGGAACGAGGCGCTGGGCCTGCCCCGGCCCTGGGATCAGCAATGGTCGCTGCGTATCCAGCAGATCCTGGCCTACGAGACGGATTTGCTGGAGTTCGGCGATCTGTTCGATGGATCGCCGGTCGTGGATGCAAAGGTCGAGGCGTTGAAGGAAGGTGCACGGGCTGAATTGGCGAAGATCGACGATATGGGCGGCGCGGTCGCGGCAATCGATTACATGAAGGGCGCGCTGGTCCGGTCGAACACCGACCGCCTGGGCCGGATCGAGTCGGGCGAGACCACGGTCGTCGGCGTCAACAAGTTCACCACCACAGAGCCATCGCCGCTGACCACCGGGGAAGGCGGCATCATGGTCGTCGACCCTGGCGTCGAAGCCGATCAAATCGCGCGCCTGCAAGCCTGGCGCGAAAGCCGGGATCAGGCCGCCTGCGACGCGGCCCTGGCCGAGCTCCGCGCCGCCGCGCAGGAAGGGCGCAACGTCATGCCCGCCTCAATTGCCGCAGCCAAGGCAGGTGTCACGACCGGCGAATGGGGCCAGGTCATGCGCGATATCTTTGGCGAGTACCGGGCCCCAACCGGCGTTGCCAAGGCCGCGCAGGCGGGCAACGAGGGGCTGGAGCCGATCCGGGCCGATGTCGACACCGTCTCGCGCCGCCTCGGCCGGCGGATCAAGTTCCTGGTGGGCAAGCCGGGGCTGGACGGCCACTCGAACGGCGCCGAACAGATCGCGGTGCGCGCCCGCGATTGCGGGATGGAGGTTGTCTACGAAGGTATCCGCCTGACGCCCGCCCAGATCGTCAATGCCGCCCTGGAGGAATCGGTGCACGTGGTGGGGCTGTCCATCCTGTCGGGCAGCCACATGGAGCTGATGGATGACATCATGCGCCAGATGCGGGCCGCTGGCATCGACGACATCCCCGTGGTGGTGGGCGGCATCATCCCCGACGAAGACGCCGAGCGCCTGCTGACGATGGGCGTCGCCCGGGTCTACACGCCGAAAGATTTCGAGCTGAACCGTATCATGTCTGATATCGTGTCGCTGGTTGGTCAGACGACGCGTGAGGCAGCTTGACGCCAGAACAGAGACGCAAACTCAGTCGGCGGATAGTCTGGCATCGCATCAAAATGGTGACGGGCGTCAGCCTGCCGTTCCTACTGTTTGTTGCGATCCTCTTGCCGTTTGCTGCAGAAGATCGGGAAGTCGGCCCGCCAGAACAGGCAACTTTTGTCGCGGAACAGAGCCTATTGGACGATGACGGCGCCGAGCTGATCTGGATCTTGCAGCTCGCCGACGACACCTTACGCGACATGCGCGCCCGTTCCGGACCGCGGCCAGATGTCGGAGATCCGCTTTGCGTCCGACAGTTGACCGGCGCTACCACAGGTGTCGTCCGTCTGCGCTTTGTCGGTTGGGGTGAATGTCCAAGTTGACGCTTGATCAATCCAAGACCGCCCATTCCGGCAGTTGGTGGGGCCCTGTCTTTGGCGTTTTCTGCCTGATTGCGGTCCAGGTCGGCTTCGTCGGCATCGCCCTTTGGCCAGCGGTGTTGGGCGACGAAGAATTTGTCCGGTACGACCGCGTCACCGTGATCGACAGATACACTGCCCCGGCGGACCGGTGGCTGATCCGCCTGAGCGATGAGGAAGAGATCCCCATGCCGCCACCCGACGGCATCGCCTACCGCCAGGACACCCGGATCTGTGTGGGTCTCAGCCGCGGCACCTATGGCAACCTGCGCGCACGCCTCGCCGACCCGGGCGACTGTCCGGAATGACCCGGGCTTGGTCGGACGCCTGCCGCCTGATGCCCACAGCGGCTTATGGCCATGCACGCGATGCGCGGGTGCGTACTTGCGAGCAGGCAGAGTGACTCCGGAGCGTATCGGGCATTGTCGTCCCTCGTCGCGGGACGATTGGGCAGGTGGCTTGATCAGCGCTCCTGACTTAGCACCGCACGGATAGCCGCACCGAACACGGCAAAGGCTCCGACCAGTGCCGGCAGGAAGACGGCAGTCACGTTGCTACCAGCGAGCGCCGCTGCCATGAGCGCCACGCCGAACCAGATGCCGACGATCAAGAATGAGCCCCACCAGGATACAGCCGTGCCCGGCCATCGCCGATAAACAAGGAGTGTCAGAACTAACAACACGGCCCCGATCGCAATGCCGATAAGGATACCATCGAGCGACGCCGCAGGCCCAATCGCGTAATCGTCCTTCATTACGCGAAGGAACCAATTGGTGCCGGAATTGTCGACGATCACTTCGCTGTTATGCATTCATCGCATATCGTATCGCCGACCACCGTGCACAAGCATGACCGCTCCGCCTCCTTGTTCGCAACCAGAAAACCTCGACTGATGACCACCCGACGCAACATGTCCCCCGCCGACGAACTCGGCCACATCCGGGACGAGATCCGCCGTCTGAAGGCGCGCGAAGCCGAGCTGCGGGAGCAGATCCTGGAGACGGGCGACGCCTCGGGCACGGACTACGCTGTCGAGATACGTGAACAGACCCGACGCACCTTCGACCGATCCGCGCTGCCGCAGGCGATCCAGGATGATCCCGCCTATTGGAAGGTAACGACCACGCGGCTGGTCAAGACCGTGCGACTGACCCCGGCGGAGCCGCTGATCGACGAGGGCGATATCTGAACACCGCGTGCCGGCGCCGACCGCCATGTCTTTGGCCCAAGGCATCTTTTCGCCCTTGACCCTGCCCCGACAAAGCGGTTGCTTGAGCCGAAAGTACGGGGGAGATGCTAGATGCGGACCGGCCTATACCCAGGCACCTTCGATCCGGTGACCAAGGGACATACCGACATCATCCGACGAGCGGCAAAGCTGGTGGATCATCTGATTGTCGGCGTAGCGATCAACCGGGACAAGCGGCCGCTGTTCGACTTGGGCGAACGGGTCGACATGATCCAGCGTGAGACAGCCGAGATTGCCCAACAGTCTGGCATCAAGATCGAACCCCGCCCCTTCGAGAACTTGCTGATGAGCTTTGCCGAAGAGGTTGGCGCCCAGGTGATCATACGCGGCCTGCGCGCCGTATCGGACTTCGAATACGAGTTTCAGATGGTCGGCATGAACCGGGCGCTGAACGACGATATCGAGATGGTGTTCCTGATGGCCGAAGCCGAGCACCAGGCGATCGCCTCGAAACTGGTCAAGGAAATCGCTCGCATGAAGGGCGACATCTCCAGTTTCGTCTCTGCGCCGGTCGCGGCGGCGCTGAAGGGAAAGTTCGGGGGATAGAAGTCCAGGCCAAACCTATTGCGATGCCCAGATACGTTTACATGTTCATGGATGACGATCGACGACCGATTGGCCAATCATCCGAAATTTCGATTGATCGAGATCTCTGGCCCAAGCTTTACGGTGGTCTACCGTTAACGCAGACAGAGAAGGCTTCCATCTGCACGGGCACGCAGCTCTACCAGGCAAGCTCGAAAGCCGATGGCGTCCCGCCAGACTTCTTCGGGAACCCTGGCACACTAATGACGGTGTCCAGCGCGTTCCGAGATATGGTCGAGGAGTTGGAGCCGGGTCTTCACGAATTTCTGCCGCACAAGGTGGTCTGGAAACATTCCGGCAACTCTGCGGGCGAGTACTTCCGGTTTCTGTGTACCGCGACTGTCGAAGACCCATTCGATTACGATCGGACGCGGTGGAGGACGAATTTTGAAGGCGGTTATGGGGTGAACGCAGCAAAGAAGTCAGGCTACCATCCTGATCTGCTTCCTGGGTCAAAGGCGTTCATGCATGGCGGTATCATCGGTGAACGGCATTTGTTCCGGGCGAAGACGCCCGCACTCGTCAAGCCCGTCCTTTGCTCTCAGACCTTCGCCGACTTTCTGAAGTCGCGGAAGCGACCTGGCGTAGCGCGGAAGAAGATCCAGGTGATCGAGCCTCAGGTCGTTCAAGGACCCTGGTGAACCGACCACCTTCGCCGACGTAAAAAGGCGGGCGCCAGGGCCCGCCTTCTGTATCCCTAGTCGGGTGGGCTCGACGCCCCCCGCCCCTTAGTTCTTCGCGTAGTACTCGACCACCAGGTTCGGCTCCATCATCACCGCGTAGGGGATGTCGCCAAGGCTGGGGGTACGGATAAAGGACGCGGTCATCTTCGAGTGATCGACGTCCAGATACTCCGGCACGTCGCGCTCGGGGCTTTGCACCGCTTCCAGAACCAGCGCCATGTCACGGGCCTTGGCGCGCAGTGAGATCACATCGCCCTCACGCACCCGGTACGAGGCGATGTTGACGCGCTTGCCGTTCACTTCGACATGCCCATGGTTCACGACCTGACGCGCGGCAAAGATCGTCGGCACGAACTTCGCGCGGTAGACGACAGCGTCCAGGCGACGCTCCAGCAGGCCGACCAGATTCTCGCCGGTGTCGCCCTTGCGGCGCTCTGCCTCGGCGTAGATGCGGCGGAACTGCTTTTCGGTCAGGTCGCCGTAATGGCCTTTCAGCTTCTGCTTGGCGCGCAGCTGCAAGCCGAAGTCCGACATCTTGCCCTTGCGGCGCTGCCCGTGCTGGCCGGGGCCATATTCGCGGCGGTTCACTGGGGATTTCGGACGACCCCAGATGTTCTCGCCCATCCGGCGGTCGATTTTGTACTTGGATGCCGTGCGCTTCGTCACGTCATACCCTCCATCTTCAATGTTCGGGCGACCTCCTCTTCCCCGCCAACCGATCCGGTGGGGACGACAGGTTCCCGGTTACCCGGGCCGCGGACGCCATGGCACCCGCCTAACGACGGGTGGGCGCGTTATGCATGCGCGGCAAAGGATGTCAACAGACCGCCCCCAGGCGCGGAGCCAACCGTCAAAGCGCACCATGCCCGCCTTCCGCGCCGGGGTGGGCGGGCGGGCGGCGTGGAAGGCGGGCGTCAGCTATCGTCGAGCCCAATCTCCCAGGGCCGGGGAAAGCCGCCCAAAACCGCCTGGATATCCGCCTCGGTCTTGCCGGGTGTTTTGGGTATCACGGTCGCGACCAGACCGCGGGTCTTGTCCTCGTTGACCTCGATGCGCGCCTCGATGCCTGCCGCCGCCAGGGCACCACCATAGACCCGGGCAATCGCCCGCTTGCGCAGGTCCGGTTTGAAAACCTTGCCCACCGCTGTCTTGGGCAGTTCTTCCAAGATCTCCACGTGCTTGGGAAAGGCCGCGCGTTCTGCAATGTTATCCTGCGCGAACGTCATCAGATCCGCCTCGCTGGCCGACGCGCCCTCTGCCAGTTCGACATAGGCGCAGGGCACCTCGCCCGAATGCGCATCTGGCTGGCCGATGGCACCGACAAAGGCCACCTTTGGGTGCCCGGCCAGCGCCTCCTCGATCATGGCGGGGTCGATATTGTGCCCGCCACGGATGATCAAATCCTTCGCCCGCCCGGTGATCCAGACGTAACCGTCTGCGTCGATCCGGCCCAAATCCCCCGTCCTCAGATATCCCTCAGCAAACAAGCCGTGGTTGCGCGCGGCGTCCTTATAGCCAGGAAAAACACCCGGGTTCATCACGCAGATCTCACCCACCTCGTCGGTGCCGCATTCCTTGTGGATAGTGCCGTCCTCATCGCAGTGCAGGATCTTGATGTCCGTGTACGGAAACGGCAGGCCGACCGAGCCGATCTTGCGATCGCCATGCGGCGGGTTGACCGACACGATGCACGTGGCCTCGGTCATGCCGTAGCCTTCCAGGATCGTCACGCCGGTCGCTTCCTCAAAGCGTTTGAACAGTTCCACCGGCAGCGGGGCCGAGCCGCAGAAGGCATATTGCAGGCTTGAGACATCCGCGTTGACCGGGCGCTGCATCAACGCGCTTGCGGCCGTGGGCACCGTCACCATGAACGTCACACCCCAGCGTTCGACCAACTTCCAGAAGTTGTCCATCACGCCGTCGCCGCGATAGCCCGCAGGCGTTGGAAAGACCACATGGCCACCCGAAAAAACGCAGCTCATCAGCATCGGATAGGCGGCCATCACGTGGAATAGCGGCAGCGGACACAGCAGGACCGAGTTCTCATCCACCAGCGACAGCGCAGGGCCCAGCCCATTATAGACCATGCCCCTCTGCTTGTGCTGGGCGATCTTCGGCATGCCCGTCGTCCCGCCTGTGTGGAAATAGGCGCCGATGCGCTCGGGATCAGACGATTCCTCGAAGGCCAACTTGCTGCCGTTCGTGCGCGCAATCTCCATGGCAAAGTTCAGCCGTTGCGCGCCCGGCGCAGGGCGCAGTTTTGGCCTGAGAAGCGGCACCAGCAAGGACACCGCCCCGCTGAGGTATCGCTTCAGATCCACCTCGACCACGGCCTTGACGTTCGGCGCCTGGGCAACCGCGTCATGCGCCTTCTGGTTGACGTCCGTCTTGGGGAAAGGCGCCAGCGTTACCAGCACCTTGGCGCCCGTCTCCCGCAGGATTCCCGCGATGTGCTCGGCATCCAGCAGCGGGTTGATCGGATTTACAATCCCCGCCGTCATCACCCCCAGCAGGGTGATGACAGTCTCGTTGCAGTTGGGCAGCATGTACGCCACCACGTCCCCTTCACCGACCCCCATGGCGCGGAACATGTTGGCGGCACGCGTGACTTGGTCGTGCAACTCGCGCCAGGTCAGGGTCTCGGCCTTGTCCTTAGGGCCGGACTTGATCTGGAAGCTGACGGCGGCGTGGTCCGGATGGCGTTGCGCGGTGGCCGTCAGCGCGCCGTAAACCGTGCTGGCCGTCATCCTTTCGCTCACCGGCACCGACTCGATGTTGGCTTTGTCCGCCAACGTGCCGAAATCCATCCGCTCGACCATGCTTGCCTCCCTAAACGGCATCGTTTTCCAGATCCTATCGCCCGCCACGAGCAGGCGGCAAGCCGTGAACGCCGGCCTGCGGTTGAAACGTCGCGTCATGACGGGCAAACAAAGCCAAGAATTGGGGGAGATCGATAATGGACATGGTTCGGCTGAGCCTGGACGAGGTGCACGCACTGGCCGTCAAGGCTTTGCGCGCAAACGGATGCGACGAAGACAATGCTGGCGCTGTTGCCGATACGGTGACCGCGGCGGAGCGTGACGGTGCCAAATCGCACGGGCTGTTCCGGATCCCCGGTTACGTGAAATCACTAAAGAATGGCAAGATTGACGGGACCGCCCAGCCTGTGGCCACCCGCGCCGGTCCTTGTGTCGTCACGGTCGACGGCAACCGCGGGCTGGCACCCTTGGCGATCGCGCGCGGTCGTCCGCTGCTGATCGAGGCGGCGCGAGAGATGGGCCTGGCCGCCTGCGCCATCCGGCGGACGCACCACTATGCGGCCCTTTGGCCAGAGACTGAGGCGCTGGCCACCGAAGGCCTGGTGGCCATGGCCTTCGTCAACGCGCCCCCCTACGTGGCACCGGCTGGGGGCACTAAGCCCTTCTTCGGCACCAATCCGATGGCATTCGCCTGGCCGCGGCCGGACGGCGGCGCCATGGTCTGGGATCAGGCGTCCTCGATGACCGCGCGGGGCGAGCTCCAGATCATGAAGCGCGACGGCCACAGCGCCCCGAGCGGCGCGGGCGTGGACAAGGACGGCAATCCCACCAACGATCCCGCCGCCATTCTGGAAGGCGCGCAACTGCCTTTTGGCGGCTATAAAGGGGGCGCTATCGCGTTGATGGTCGACCTGATGTGCGGCCCGCTGTTGGGTGAGGTGTCATCCATGGAAGCCGGCGCCCAGGACAACCGCGACGGCGGGCCCGCCACCGGCGGCGAGCTCCTCCTGGCCATCGACCCCGCGCGCTTTGGCGGGGACGACCCGATCGGCCGTGCCGAGCGGCTGTTCAACGGTATGCTGGAGATGGAGGGAGTGCGCCTTCCCGGCGCGCGGCGCCTGGCTGCCAGGCGAAAAACGCCAAGTGAAGGCGTCGAGATCCCGCTGTCACTGCACCAGGCGATCCTGGCAACGTTGGACTGACGCCCCGGGAAACGGCCGCCCACGGGGTGGCCGCCGTCCGAGAAGACGGCGGCTCCAAATGGTTCAGCCGTTCTTCTTTGCCTGAACCTCGATGCGGATTTCCTGCGCCATGTTCTTCAGCTCTTGCATGCCCTTGCGCACACGTGTGCCTGCAGCGTTGTTGCCCTTGTCGTAGAAAGCGCCAAAGTCGCTCTCCATCGCCATAACCATGTCTTTCAGTTTTTCGAAACGATCCATGATGGCTTCTCCCTTCCTGTTTTGTCTGCCTCAATGGCCCTACGGCTTACGACTGTACGGCGAGTCGTATCAACGGCTGAAATAGCCAAAAAGGCGGAAATCTGCGATTCCAGGCCGATTTTCTGGGGAAAACCTGCCTTGCTTCCGGTATCCGGCAGCACTTACCGCATCTTGCCGGCGCGTTTCGGCGCTGCCGATTCCTGGCAGCGTGGTCTTGCGTGACGGGATGACCCCAGGCAATCGCCGGCCAAGTGCTGGTATGTGGCAGCTTGCGCGCCTATTTGCGCGGCATGGGCGCGAAACTCTCTCATCCAATCAAAATGGTTTCCTGCTGTTATTGCGGCAGTCGATCCACTCTCAGCGGTCCACAGAACGGTCGGCTGGTCTGCCACGGATGCGGTGCACCGATCCAACATCTCACGGTGCTGCAACCGGAATTGGAGAAGCGCCGCAAGGCCGACGGCAAAGCGGGCGGGCCCAGCAGGTCGAAAAAGTCCAAGCAAAAACCCGCAATCCCGCACGGCGCCGAGCGACCTGGGCAACACCTGGGAAAGGATCGCCCGATCCGCCGCAAGAAGGGCAAGCGCCGTAAGGGCGGCTTTTTCCACACCTTGGGCAAAGTCTTTGACGACTTCGATTACATTGGTGACGTCTTCGAAGATATGCTGGATATCTTCGACTGAACCGGCGCCCCGAGCTGTCTGTAGGTTCGAGCCTTAAGCGGCTGCGCCGTCGGTAAATTGCAGCTGCGCCAACCGCGCATAGAGGCCACCGCCCGCCACCAACTCGGCATGGGTCCCCGTCGCGACAATCCGGCCCCGGTCCAGCACCACGATCCGGTCCGCCCTTTTCACCGTAGCCAGCCGGTGGGCGATTACCACCATGGTACGTCCCTGCGATAACTGCTCGACCGCTTGCTGCACCGCGCGTTCAGATTCAGCATCCAAGGCCGAGGTCGCCTCGTCCATCAGCATCAGCGGCGCATCACGCAGGATGGCCCGGGCGATGGCAATGCGCTGGCGTTGACCACCCGATAGCAGCACGCCCCGCTCACCCAGCCATGTGTCATAGCCGTCCGGCAGCGCGGTGATGAACTCATCCGCGGCGGCGGCCTTGGCGGCGGCAATCACCTCGTCTTCGGTCGCGTCGGGCCGGCCGAACAGGATGTTGGCGCGCACGGTATCGGCAAAGATCGCGGGCTCCTGCGGGACCAAGGCGATGCGCTCGCGCAACTCTTCCAGCCGCATTGCATTGATCGGTACACCGTCGAACAGGATGCGTCCCTGGGTAGGGTCGTAGAACCTGAGTAACATTTGCAGCACGGTGGTCTTGCCCGCGCCGGAGGGGCCGACGATCGCCACCGTCTCACCCGGCTGCACCTCGAAAGCCACCTCGCTGAGGACGGGCTCCATGGGCCGGCTTTCGTATACAAAACCCACATTCTCGAAGGTCAGAGCCCCGCGCGCTGGCACGGCGGCGGGCACGGGGTCGCTCGGCTCTTTGACGGGGTCCTGAATGGCCAGCAGGTCTACCAAACGCTCGGTTGCACCGGCAGCACGCTGCAATTCTCCCCAGACCTCGCTCAGCGCACCCATTGCGCCGGCGGTGATGACGGCAAAAAAGACAAACTGGCCCATCTCACCCGGGCTCATGCGGCCGTCCATGACGTCGCGCGCCCCCAGCCAGACGATGCAGACCACCCCGGCGAACACCAGGAAGATCACGATGGCCGTCTGCCAGGCCCGCGCGCCCAGGCGGGCAACAGCCGCGCCATACGCTGCCTCGACCTTGTCGCCGAAGACCCGGTTCGAGCGGGACGTATGCGTCATCGCCTGCACGGTCTCGGACGCCTGCAGCGTCTCGCCCGCCATGGCGGCGCTTTCGGCGATCAGGTCCTGGCTCAGCCGGGAAAGGCGGCGCACCTTCCGCCCCAGCACCCGGATTGGCACAATAACCAGTGGTACGATCAGCAACGTCAGCAGCGTCAGCTTGGTCGACGTCACCAACAGCATGATCAAACCGCCCACCAGCAGCAGCACGTTCCTAAGCGCGATCGAGGCGGTCGAGCCCACCACCCCCTGGATCACCGTCGTGTCCGTCGTCAGGCGCGTAATCACCTCGCCCGTCATTAGACGTTCATAGAAAGCGGGGCTCATGCCTGCGACATGGCCAAAGACCGCGCGGCGGATGTCGGCAATGACCCGCTCGCCGAGGCGACTGACCAGGTAAAACCGCAAAGCCGTGGCAACGGCCAGACCAAAGGCCACCCCGATCAACGCCAGAAAGTATCGATCGATCAGCGCGTATTCTGACTGGGTAAATCCGTCGATCACCCGGCGAAAAGCAATCGGCAGCGACAGTGTCAGGGCGGCGGCAAACACGAGTGCCACACTGACGAAACCGATTTGCGCGCGGTGGGGGCGCAGAAAAGGCAACAGACCGCGAAGCGGCCCGACATTGCGCGCCTTCGCTCGATCCTCGGCTTTCTCGGTCGTGTTGGATGCCGGCGCCTGCACCCTCGCCTCCCTAATTTTTCCGCTAGATACCAACCCGCTTAAACAGCCACAAGCGCCGTGCCGCCGCAGTCTGCCGGCGCCTGTAGCAGCCGCAGAATGTCCCAAAATCGACAACAACCGTCAGTTCGCCCGATGCGCCGGTGTCCCAATCAGCGTAACCTGATCACAACTTCCCGGGGAATCGATGCGTCTCCTCATCTCGTTTGCCGCCCTCTTCCTTTCGGCCCTGTTGATCCAACTGGGTTCGGGGACATTGGGCCCGCTGGACGCCCTGTCCGGCGCCGCCTTTGGCTGGACGCCGGGCGAGATTGGCCTGCTGGGCTCGGCCCATTTCGCTGGCTTCTTCATCGGTTGCTGGGCCATGCCGCGCCTGATCGGCCTGGTGGGCCACAGCCGGGCCTTCGCCGCAGCGGCCGCCGTGGGGGCAATCGGCGTCATTCTGCACCCGGTTGTAGAACATCCCCACTTTTGGGCAGGCCTGCGCGTTCTCTCCGGCATCTCGATTGCGGGTTGCTACACGGTGATCGAGGCCTGGCTGCAGGCCAAGATTGAACGTGGCAAGCGCGGACGCGTCTTTGGGATTTACCGTCTAGTAGATCTAACGGGATCGATCGCGGCGCAAAGTCTGATCGCGGTGCTCACGCCGGCGGCCTATGCCTCCTACAATATCGTGGCGATCATGTGCTGCCTTTGCCTGATGCCGCTGGCGCTGACCACTCAGGTCCCACCAGTCCTGGATCATCCGCCAAAATTGGCGCCGGTAAGGGCCTGGCGGATCTCACCGCTGGCCTGTTTTGCGATCATCGTGGCCGGGGTGACAGGGGCCAGCTTCCGAATGGTCGGGCCGCTTTATGCCGTCGAGATGGATCTGTCACCCGACGCCACCGCCGCATTTCTTGCCGCCGCGGTCATCGGGGCCGCAGCGGCACAGGTGCCGATCGGCTGGCTGGCCGACAAGACGGACCGGCGCTGGGTGCTAAACGGCTTGTCCGGCGTGGCGATCGTTGTCTGCCTGGGCATGACGCTGTTTGTGGGGCCGGGCGAGACCTGGGCCGTGATCGGGCTGGCCGCAGGCTTCGGTGCCACGTCGATCACGATCTATTCGGTCGCCGCCGCGCACGCCAACGACTTCTGCCCCGAAGACTTTCGAATCGAATTGAACGCTTCGCTGATCTTCTTCTATTCAGTGGGCGCGATCCTGGCCCCGTTCACGGCGGCAGAATTGATCGGTGCAGTCGGTCCTGCCGGTCTTTTTTGGTTCATTGCCGCGGCGCATCTGGTGCTGATCGTCTTCACGCTCTACCGTATGACCCGGCGCGAAGCGGCGCCAGCCACGCCATACCGCTATTTGCCCCGCACCTCGATGGTGCTGGAGCGGCTTTGGCGCCGGCCAGATGACCGCCCCGAATCCGCGCCTGCGCAAGACCCCGCGCAAGAAACCTCGCCCGGGGGTAGCGGCGCCGGCGCAGACGCGCCCAACGAAACGACACCTGAGAAGGACAAGACCTGATGAAGTTATTCTACGCCGCCGCCTCGCCCTATGTGCGCAAGTGCATGATCGTCGCCCACGAGCTGGGTCTGGCGGATCGGCTGGAACTGGTGCAGGGGCGCAGCTCTCCCCTTGACCCGAACCCCGACGTGGTCGCCGTGAACCCGGTGGGCAAAATCCCGGCCCTCGTTACCGAGGATGCCGGCACCCTGGTCGATAGCCGCGTGATCTGCCGCTACCTGAACGAGACGGGCAGCGGATCGTTCTATGGCACGGGCACAGAAGGCTTTCGGATCAAGGCGCGGGAAGCGTTGGCCGAGGGGATGATCGACGCCCTGTTGCTGGCCGTCTACGAGACACGCCTGAAGGGCGACAAGGCCTCGCAGGAATGGATCGACGGGCAGCGGGGCAAGGCCTTCCGCGGCATCGGCCATTTCGAGAAGCATGTCGATGAGCTGGGTGGGGATTTCACGATCGATCAGGTCGCCATTGGCGCGGCACTGGGTTACGCGGATTTCCGCCACCCGGACATGGCCTGGCGTGACCGCGCGCCGAAACTGGCCGCCTGGTTCGAAGCACTGTCCGCCAAACCCTCGATGCAGGCCACGATGCCCAGCGACTGAGGACGCGTCGCCGCGCGCTCCCCGTCGAGGCCCGCGCGGCGTCAACTTCTGCGCAACCCACCCACCCGCGCGCGGCGACGCTCAGCGCGGGTGGCTGATACGGCCGCCGCAGACGGGCTGGCTGCAGCCAGTGGTCGAAGGGGCCGAGGTGGGCAGGCCCCGTAGCACTCGGACGGCGAGGTAGGCGAAGGCCTGCGCCTCGAGCATGTCCCCGTCCAGGCCCACTGCTTCCACGGGATCAACGCGGGCCGCGAGGCGGTCGGTTAACATGCGCATCATCGTCGGGTTCCGCCGTCCACCGCCACAGACGAGCCAGCGGGACGGTGGCGAGGGCATGTGCTGCATCGCCTCGCCAACACACTCAGCGGTCAGCGCCGTAAGGGTCGCCGCACCGTCATTCGTCGACAATTCCTCAATCGTGTTCATCGCACCGTGAAAGTCATTTCGATCTAGGGACTTCGGCGGTTTTCGCTGAAGATATGATCGACCGAAGTTTGAGTGCAGCGCCATCCAATCCACGTCGCCTTTAGCGGCCGCTTGACCATCGTGATCCAATGGATCTCCAGTCTTTCGCTGCATCCAGTCATTGATCAGCGCATTTCCCGGTCCGGTGTCGAAGGCCAGAAGGGCGCCCTCCTCCTCCGGCAGATCCTTCGATGGATCGACCCAGGTAACGTTCGCCACCCCGCCAATATTCAAGAACACCAGCGGCTCGGTCGCCCCGGTGTGCTTGGCCAGCGCAAAATGGTAGAAAGACGCCAGCGGCGCGCCCTGCCCGCCTGCCTCCATGTCAGCGGTCCGAAAATCCCAAACGACAGCGCGGTTCAACACCCGAGCCAGTGCCAACCCGTCGCCCAGTTGCCATGTCCATCCCGCGGCAGGATCATGGGCAACGGTCTGCCCATGAAAGCCAATGACCGCCGGCAAGGGAGGCGACGCGCCATGGGCCGGCGCCACGAGTGTCCGTACAACAGACGCCGCATGCAGGTGCACAACATCCCCCTCGGCCTCTCCCAGCTCGATGCGCAACTCTTCGCTTTGAGGCGGACGGTAGCGTTGCCACTCGCGATGGACCCATTCGACAAAGGCCAGATCGCCCGGCCTGTAAGCAGCGAATGACGCCGGACCGAAGGCGGCAATCGTCTCGCCATCGGTGCGCAACAACGCTGCATCGATGCCATCGAGAGAGGTGCCCGACATCAGGCCCATCGCCCACACCGGCCTGCCAGGCCCGACATCGATCTTCCCTTCCACGCAGCCCTCCGTTATCACGCCCGCCCGACGATAGGAGCGGATCAGATGACCTACCAGCCAAAATCGGAGTTCCTGCGGGTGATGGAGACCCGCGGCTTCCTCCAGGATTGCACGGATATGCAGGGCCTCGACGAGGCGCTGATGGCAGGTTCTGTCCCCGCCTATATCGGCTTCGACGCCACGGCGACTTCGCTGCATGTGGGCTCGCTGATGCAGATCATGATGCTGCGCTGGCTGCAAAAGACCGGCCACCAGCCGATCGTGCTAATGGGCGGGGGTACCTCGAAGATCGGCGATCCCAGCTTCCGCGCCGATGAACGCAGCCTGATGACCAACGAGACCATCAACGCCAACATCGCCGGCATCCAGAAGGTCTTCGCCAAGTACATCGACTTCGAGGCAGGGGCCATTATGGCCAACAACGCCGACTGGCTGGGCGGGCTGGCCTACATCCCCTTCCTGCGCGAAGTGGGGCGCTATTTCAGCGTGAACCGCATGCTGACCTTCGAAAGCGTAAAGTCCCGGCTGGACCGCGAGCAAAGCCTCAGCTTCCTGGAATTCAACTACATGATCCTGCAGGCCTACGACTTCATGGAGCTAAACCGCCGTTATGGCTGTCAGCTGCAAATGGGTGGCTCGGACCAGTGGGGCAACATCGTCAACGGCATCGATCTCAGCCGCCGGATGAACGAGGCGACCGTCTTCGGCCTGACCAGCCCGCTCCTGACCAAGGCGGACGGCACCAAGATGGGCAAGTCGGCCAGCGGCGCGGTCTGGCTGAACGACGACATGCTGAGCGCTTACGAATTCTGGCAGTTCTGGCGCAATACGCTGGACGCCGATGTGGGCCGGTTTCTCAAGCTATACACCGATCTGCCGCTGGACGAGATCGCCCGCCTGGAAGCGCTGGACGGTCAGGAGATCAACGACGCCAAGATCGTGCTGGCCAACGAAGTTACCGCCATGTGCCACGGGCGCGCGGCGGCCGAAGCGGCCGCTGCCACGGCCAAGGAGACGTTCGAGGCAGGCGGTGCCGGGGCGGATCTGCCCACGGTTGCGTTGGCGGCGGGTGATTTCGCCGAGAACGGCATCTCGATCAGCCAGCTTTTCGTGCGCTCAGGGCTCGCGGAATCGGGCAAAGCGGCAAGGCGCCTGATCGCCGATGGCGGGGCTCGGCTGAACGATCAGCCGGTGCAGGATCCCGGCCAGATGATCACGCCCGAAGAGTTGGCCAGTCCCCTCAAGCTCTCGGCGGGCAAGAAACGCCACGCCCTGGCGAAGCTCGCCTGAGCGTTGATTGAAACCTGCGTGAAATCGCGCTGGCCCCCGAACAACACCCACCAGTCCGGGTGCCCAACCCGGCCCGGTGCGTCGGGGCGGGCGGGTGGGCGGCGCGCCGGGCCGGGTTGGGTCCTAGCGGAACGCCAACAGGTTGCCACTGTCGCTGAGGACGTAGACGGTAGCGTTCGCCACCGCGACCCCGGCCGTTGTGCCCGAGCCAATGCTGACCCGCGCCACCTCCGCCCCCGACGCTGGATCAAAGCTGATCAGATTGCCCAGACTGTCGGTCACCAGCAGGCGGCCGCCCACCAGCACCGGACCCGAATAGGCAATCGGATCCTCGCGATCCTCAGGGTCTTCAAAGGCGGCCAGCTCATTACGCCAAATCGTCTGTCCAGTCTGAGCCGACAGACGCATCAATGCCGCGTCGTCCGCTGTCAGGTAGATCGATGTCCCGTCCGTCCATAACGGCCCGGTCGAACCCACAGATCGCGTCCAACCCCGCCGTCCCGTCTGCCCATCAATGGCGACGATCCGGCCGGACTGATTGGCCGCGATCACGGCCCGTCCAACGATCACTGGATCACCCGTGACATCCGAGATCGAGGCCCGCGCCAGTCCGCGCCGCGCCCCACCCAGCACCGCGTTCCAGATCGACCGGCCCGACGTCGCATCGACCCCAATGATCTCGCCCGAGGCAAACGGCAGTACGGCCAAGCGGCCGGAGATTGCCGGACTCGCGCCGCCCAGCAGGCCCGCATCGGACGTAATCCCGTCCAGACGCCAGCCCACCTGGCCGGTCGTCGCGTCGACTGCTACGGCACGGTTGTCCCGCGTCACGGCGATAACGACGCCGCCTGCAGCAGCCGGAGCCGCCCGGAACGGGGCGCCCGCCCGATAGCGCCATAAGACGTCGCCCGACGCCGCAGATAGGGCCACGATCTCGCCGAATCCGGTGGTGGCCAGCACCGTCTCGCCCAAGATCGCCAGACCACCGCCAAAGCCGTCGTCGCCGTCCTCACCCTCGGGCGCCAGATCGCTTCGCCATGCCAGCGTGCCCGAGCTCGCATCGAAGGCCGAGACCTGGGCCGCGGCATCCAGCGTGAAGACCCGGCCATTGGCGATCACTGGCGCCGAAGTAATGCCGTCTTCGTCACCTGCCCCCGCATCGACCGTCCAGGCCAGGGACAGCGCAGCGGGACCGGCCAGGTGCCCGGCCGCATGGGTGGACGTGGCGTTGGTCTGCGTCCATTCGGTGTTGCGCACGGCCTGGGGCAGCGCCGGTACCGGCCCGGTGAAAGCACGAGCATCAACGACGCGGTCGCGGATGCGGATGCGCTCGCCCTCCAAGATCTCCTCGTCGTCGAACCAGCCGCAGCCGGCCAGCAGACCGGCGACGACAATGCCACCGCCGATCAGTCGAAACCCACGCGCCATTTTCATCTGCCTGCTCCCCAATCTGTCCGGCGCTGCGCCACCATCCCCCAGGCGGGCCAGCCGGAACGTATCCTTCGCCGGTTATCCGTTTTCGACCGGTCCTGCGCCCGTGATCTCCAGCATCGCCAGGGCGCGTTGGCGCTGGCCTGGTGTCGCTGCCGGGTCCGCCACCAGCACCCGCAGGTCTGCCTGGGCCGCCTCGACGTCGCCCGCCGCCATGGCCAAAGCAGCCCGCAGCTCCAAAGCCAGCAGCCGGTAAGGACGGTTCGCTTCAACCAACACGGCCAATCCCTGGCGCGCGCCCTCTGCGTCACCGGTCGCCGCTGTCAGACGCACCACCTGGAGGGCGGCGAGGTCAGCATATTCAGGCGTCAAATCAGGCCGCGCCACCACCGCCTGATAAGCGGCCAACGCAGCTTCGTTTTGGCCTTCCTCGGCCAGCGCCGCCGCCGCCGCCAGCTGAGCGATCAGCTGGGCCGGGCCATCGACCCGCTCCGGCAAGGCCGTCATCTGGTTGATCTCGGCTGGGTCTGCTGCAATGAACGTGCCGCCCCGCACTTCCGCCGCTGCCCGGTCCTGAGCCTTTTGCCAGGACCAGAAGGCCGCGCCGCCGACGACGACGGCAATGCCGCCGATCACCAATGGCCCCCATTTCTTCCACAGGGCATACATCCGGTCCTGGCGGACCTCTTCACTGACTTCCTGGATGAAGCTGTCGGTATCGCTCACCGGACCCTCCTGCTGCGCGCCGGGCGCAACCTATAGTCGCCGGGCAACGAACGGAAGGGCCTTCGCACACTTCCTCGGCCCGACATCACGCACCCGGGACTTGGTCGCAGCCCCTCCCAGGCCTAGGTTCTGTCCTAACGACATCACAGACAGCGTCGGAGACAGACATGGCGGGACCGCTGGCGGGCATTCGGGTGATCGACCTGACGGGCATGATCTCGGGGCCACTGGGCTCGATGATCCTGGCCGATCAGGGCGCGGACGTGATCAAAGTGGAAAGCCCCACCGGCGACAATACCCGCGCCGCAGCCACCCAGCGCAACGGCTGGTCCGCCAGCTTCCTTAATAACAACCGCGGCAAACGCTCGGTCGTGCTGGACCTCAAGAAGCCCGGCGCGCGCGAGGCGCTGATGCAGCTGATCGCGGGCGCCGACGTGGTGATGCAGAACTTCCGTCCCGGCGTCGCCGACCGGCTGGGCATTGGCTATGAGGCCGCGGCCCAGGTGCGGCCGGACATCATCTACGCCTCCATCGCGGGCTTCGGCTTCCAGGGCCCCTACGCCCAGAAACCCGTCTTCGACCCGCTGATCCAGTCGCTTTCCGGGCTGACCACGGTCCAGGCCGCCTCGGACCAGGAGCGCCCGCGCCTGATCCGCACCATCCTGCCCGACAAGCTGACCGGCTTCACCGTGGCCCAGGCGATCACCGCGGCCCTCTTCGCCCGCGAGCGCGGCGCTGGGGGCCAGCACATCCAGCTCAGCATGCTGGACACCGTCATCCACTTCCTCTGGTCGTCAGACATGGGCGGGCACACCTTCATCGGCGACGAGATGGAGACCGAGACCGCCCAATCCTTCATCGACCTGATCTACGAGACGCTGGACGGCTTCATCTCGGTCGCGGCCTTCCGGCTGGTCGACTGGCACAAGCTGGCCGACGCCTGCGACCGGCCCGAATGGAAGGCCGACCCCCGCTTCCAGACCTCGGCGGGGTTGGAGGATCACAAGCCCGCGCGCCTGGAACTGACGCAGGAAGCACTGCGCACCCGCACCACCGCCGACTGGATCGCCCGGCTCGACGAATTCGACGTGCCCTGCGCGCCCGTGCTGACCCGGCGCGAGATGATCCGCCATCCCCAGATCGCGGCCAACGCGCTGATTGTCGAGACCGAGCATCCGGGCGCCGGCCCGATCCGCCAGACCCGGGCGCCCGCGGATTTTGGCGGCACGCCCCTGCCCCAGCCGACGCCCGCGCCAGCGCTGGGCGCGCACACGGCCGAGGTGCTGGCCGAGGCCGGCATCCCCGCCGACCAGATCGCCGAACTGCTGGACAGCGGGGCGGCCATCCGCCCGGCCGCGTGAGCGGGACACCCTGATCAGGCGCCCGAGGGCGCCGGTCAGATCAGCTCGCCCACGTCGATCCGGTTGCCGTCGTGATCGGCAAATACAAAGGCGCGCAGGCCATAATCCTTGTCCTGCAAGCCCTTGATGATCCGAAATCCCTGCGCCAAGCACCGCGCCTGGGCGGCACGGGCATCCGCCACCAACATGTGCGCCACATTGAACGGCGGCGCCCGGTGGCCGGGCTGTAGGGACAGGTGCAACTCGGCATCATCCCTTCGCAGGATCATGAAACCGACCGGATCGCCATTCTCGAAGGTCTTCTCGAACCCGAAGGCGGCGGCATAGGCACGGTACGCCCGCTCAATGTTCGTCACGGGCAGCATCGCGGCAATTCGGCCCAGACGCGGCATTTCCTGGGCATCACGATCCGCTGTCGGCGCGGATTGATCGGACTCGTTGTCGATGGACATGGCATACCCTTTCTGTCCGGGGTGCGCGGGCCGGGCGGTGCCGGGTCCACCAGGGGATCAGCGCGGTGTAGGGCGGTGCCTCGGGCCACCCTACCGCCGCCGCAACCGATTGCAAGACGGGCCATGAACGACGCCCCTCAAACCACGCCGTGCCCGCGCCGCCTGACTTAGAAAACCGGCACCTCGACCCGGCCCAGCAGCGTGACCGCCCCGTCCGGCGTGATCCGCACCACCTGGACCTCGCCAGAGATCGGGCGCGTGCCGGTGATTGCCTCGATATTTGCGCTGTGGCCCACCACCAGCAGGGTCTGATCGTCGGGCATTTCGGCCATGGCGGCGATCACCGCCTGGGTCCGGCGCCGGTTCGAGGACTTGTCCCGCCCGAAGAAATTGAGGTTCGAGAGCGTCTGCGCCGCGCCCATTGCCATCAGTTCCGCCGTCTCCAGGTTACGGCAGTAAAAGCTGGACCAGACCGCGTCGATCTGGACGCCCGCGGCACGCAGCATGTCGCCCGCCCGGGCCGCCTGGCGCCGCCCGTCATCGGACAGGTTGCGCTGGGTCGCACAGTCGAACAGGTCAAAGTTCTCGGGGTCACCACTGCCGGGCGCCAGGGCGTGGCGCATGATGGCGTGGGTGTGCGGCTCGGCCAGGCGGGCCAGCACGCTGGGATCGGCCTGGGCCGGCACAGATAGTGGGACCGCCAGGAACAGCGCCAACATCACCACGATCCAACGCATCTCGCCCCCGTCTTTTGGCCCGAACCGATCTTTGACGGGGTCTACGTTATCTGCTGGGCCACGTCACGATCTAGCGGCCCGCCTCCCGCGCGCGGCGTTCCTGCGCGATCCGCTGTTCCAGCTTTGGCAGGTTCATCCACATGTCCATGTCGTCGCGGTCGTCCGACAGCACCTTCGAGATGATGCCGTGCATATAGGCCTTCAGCACTGCGTTGATCCGGTTCTGATAGCCCTGGCCCAGCGCCTGGTACCAATCCAGCACCTCGGCCTCCAGCCGGATGGTCATGCGCTTCTTGGGCTTGCCGCACGGGGTATAGTCGGCCACGCCCGGCCAGTCCTTGGGCACTATGTTCTTGCCGCGGCGACGGATCGCCATCTCCATCTGGATCTCCTCCAGCGTACCCATCATGTCGTTGACGTGTTGGCGTTCGGCGGGGCTGCGTTTGGTCATGGTGGTCTCCGGCAATTGCGGGGGACACTCTGGACAAATTGTCTAAATTTTCTCCTACCGGCCGCGGCACAGGCGCGCGGTGGCAGGGCTGTCCGCGCAACGGCAATTGTCAACTTTAGCTGACAGGTCGACTTTTTGTGCATACGCGTGCGGTACAGGTGCTGCACACGTGCTGTACACTTGCTGCACAGGTGCTGTACGCCTGGAATCTCAGCGGCAGGAGGCTTCGATGATCGACTTTTACTATTGGCCGACGCCGAATGGCTGGAAGGTGGCGATCCTGCTGGAAGAGCTGGGCATTCCCTACCGCACAATCCCCGTAAACATCGGAAAAGGCGACCAATTTCAGCCTGAGTTCCTGGCGATCAGCCCCAATAACCGGATGCCCGCGATCGTCGATCACGACACCGGCGGCGCGCCGGTGCCGGTCTTCGAATCCGGCGCGATCATGTGGTATCTAGCTGAAAAAACAGGGAAATTCCTGTCATCCGATCCCGTCGAGCGCAAGGAGACCATGGAGTGGATCTTCTGGCAGGTGGGCGGTCAGGGCCCGATGGCGGGACAATTGAGCCATTTCGTCAATTACGCCCCCGAAGAGCATCAAAGCTATGGCCGCCAGCGCTATGCGGGCGAGTATGACCGGCTGATGGGCGTGATGGACCGGCGCCTGGAAAGCAGACAATATCTTGTGGGTGACTACTCCATCGCCGACATGATCTCGTGGCCCTGGGTGCTGATTGCGAAACCGCTGGGGGCCAGCCTGGACGCCTTCCCGAACCTGTCGGCCTGGCGTCAGCGCCTGAAGGAACGCCCCGCCGTGCAGCGCGCCGTAGACCTGGGCAAGGAGTTTCGCCGCCAGGCACCGCCCACGGATGAAGAGCGCAAGTTACTGTTCCAACAAAGCTCGGCCACACCGCCGTCCGGCTAAGTCTTGCAACCCTTGCAACCCCGCTTTGCGAGGCGTCAATTTTACCTTACGGAAACCTTTGTAACGTAAACAATTAGGGTTATCTTCGCATCCGCGGTGCGCCCGAATTGCTGGGATGCTGCGTTAGATCTCGACAAGAGGTCTTAGGAGGCGAGAGATGCGGATCACGTCGGTGCTTGCGGCGGTCCTGGTTGTGGGGTTGGTGACCTATTGGTTCGTGTTGCGTCACGAACTGTCGTCCGACAGTGCGGCTGCGGCTGTGCAGGAAACGCCGTCGACTCAGGCTGACGCAACGCCGTCTGACGCGGCGCAATCCGACGCGGCGAACACCGGGTTGGCAGCCGCAGAGGAGACGCCCGTTGCGGTGCAGGTGCTGGATAGCGTTGCGCGCGACAGCGACAAAATCCTGGTGGTCCGTGGCCGCACAACGGCCGTGCGCCATGTCGAAGTGGCAGCGATGGTGCAGGGGCGCATGATCTCTGACCCGCGTCGCCGCGGCTCGGTCGTGGCGGCAGGCGATCTTCTTTGCCGGCTGGATCCGGCAACCAGCGAGGCCGACCTGGCCGAAGCCGAAGCGGCCCTGGCCGAAGCGGAGGCCGAAGCCTCTGCCGCCGAGCAACTGTCCAGCAAGGGCTTCACTGCTGACACAACGCTAAAGGCCCGTCGGGCGGCACTGCGCGCCGCACAGGCGCGCCTGGACAAGGTGAAGTGGGAGATCGGACAGCTGGAAATCCGCGCACCCTTTGACGGGGTGTTGGAGACGGACACGGCAGAGCTTGGCACCTTTCTGATGGCTGGGCACGCTTGCGCCACGGTCATCGACATGAGCCAGGTCAAGGTCGAAGGCTTTGTTTCTGAAGAGGAAATCGACCTGCTGCAGCTGGGCCAAGCGGCCGGTGCGCGGCTGATCAACGGCCAACGGATCGCTGGCGAGATCAGCTTTCTGTCGCGGGTCGCTGATCCTGATACCCGCACCTATGCCGTCGAGGTCACCTTCGACAACCCGGGCATGACCATCCGCGACGGCATGACCGCAGAGCTTGGCATCCGGCTGGATACGATCCGCGCGCACCTGATCCCGCAGTCCGCCTTAACGCTCAACGATGATGGCCAACTTGGCGTCCGGCTGGTGGTGGACGGTCGCGCCAAGTTCCGCACGGTCGAACTGGTCAAGGAAGGTGCCGAGCGCGGCGTTTGGATCGCAGGCCTGCCAGAAGAGGCCAGCATCATCGTCGTCGGCCAGGAGTTTGTCCGTGACGGCCGCGCCGTCAGCGCCCGCCCGGTGGAGATCCGCTGATGACCGGGTTGATCTCTTGGTGCGCCGACCGCGCCCGTATGATGATGTTTTTGTTGGTGATTTCGATCGCCGCAGGACTGCTTGCCTACAAGAATTTGCCCAAAGAGGGCGCGCCAGACATCGACATCCCCGTGCTTTTTGTGTCAGTCGCGCTGCCCGGTATCTCGGCCGTCGATGGGGAACGGCTGCTGGTCAAACCGCTGGAAACCGAGCTGCGCGGCGTCGATGGCTTGAGCCAGATGACCAACTACGCCGCCGAGGGCCACGCCGGCTTTTTCCTGGAGTTTGACTTTGGCTGGGACGCGGTCGCCACCCTGGCCGAGGTTCGCGCCAAAGTCGACAAGGCACAGGCGGAACTGCCCGACGAGGCCGAAGAACCCTTCATCCAGGAGATCAATCTCTCCGAGATGCCAATCCTTGTCGTGTCGCTTTCGGGGGCAGTGCCCGAACGGACGCTCAGCCGGTTGGCCAAGGACCTGCGCCGTGAGTTAGAGGCCGACGACCGCATCCTGGAAGCGGACTTGACCGGCCAACGCGACGAGATGCTGGAGGTCTTGATCGACCCCCTTAAGCTGGAGAGCTACGGCATCACGGCCGCCGAATTGCTGGCGGTGGTCGATCGCAACAACCAACTGGTCGCGGCCGGCGCAGTCGAGAGCGAGACTGCGGCGTTCTCCGTCTCCGTCTCGGGCGCGTTCGAGGATGCCGCCGACGTCTACAATCTGCCGATCAAGACCAATGGCGACCGGATCGTGCGCCTGCGCGATGTCGCAGAAATTCGCCGGACCTTCGACGACCGCGAGGGGGTCGCGCGCTACAACGGCAGAACGACCATCGCGCTCCAAGTATCGAAACGCCTGGGCGAAAACATCATAGAAACCGTCCAAGTGGCCCGGGCCATCGTCGATGCAGAGGTCGCGCGCTGGCCTGCGGAGCTGCAACAGGCGGTTCAGGTCGACTTCTCCATGGACGAGTCTCGCCAGGTTCAGGGCATGGTCGACCAGTTGGAAGGCGCTGTCGGAACGGCAATTCTTCTGGTGATGATCGTGGTGCTGGCAACGTTGGGTTTCCGCTCGGCGCTGCTGGTTGGCATCTCGATCCCGTCGTCGTTCCTGCTGTCCTTCGCGCTGATGCAGGCGCTGGATATGACCGTTAGCAACATGGTTATGTTCGGGTTGATCCTGGCGGTCGGCATGCTGGTCGACGGCGCAATCGTTGTCGTCGAATATGCCGACAAGCGAATGGCCGCCGGCCAAGGGCCCATGCGCGCCTACACCGCCGCGGCGAAGCGCATGTTCTGGCCGATTGTCGCGTCGACCGCGACGACGCTCTGCGCCTTCCTGCCGATGTTGCTTTGGCCGGGCATGCCCGGCGAGTTCATGCGGAACCTGCCCATCACGCTGATCTTTGTGCTCACCGCGTCGCTGTTGGTCGCGCTGATCTTTTTGCCCGTTCTCGGCGGCATTACCGGGCGGATCACCCGGGCCTTGGGAAGGGTGGCACCCGTCCTTCGCCAGGCTCCGACGCCCCCCAGCAGCTACAAACGCACCTCTTTCGGCAAGCTGGTCGCGTTGATCGTCACCAATCCGCTGGGCCCGTTCCTGGCGATAGGTGCGGCCATTGGTGTCATGGCGAGTGTCGTCTTCGCATTCCAGGCGGTCGGCAAAGGCGTCGAATTCTTTGTCGACACCCTGCCCGAGCGCGTCGTCGTGCATGTGCGTGCACGTGGCAACCTGTCGGTGGCCGAAGCTGACCGTCTTGTGCAATTGGTCGAAGGTCGGCTGGCGGGTATCGATGGCATCACTTCGGTCTTCGCGTTCGGCGGCGAGGGCGGTCTCGCCTCCGGCGGTTTTGACAGCCCGCCAGATGCGATCGGCAAGATCCAGCTAGAGTTTGCCCCTTGGTACGAAGGCCGGTCCGGACACGAAATCCTTGCCGATGTCCGCGCGCAGGCGGCTGATCTTCCCGGGATCTTCACCGAAGTCAGCAAGATCGAAGGCGGCCCGCAACAGGGTAAGCCAATTCAGCTGGAGCTGACCGGGACGTCGTGGGATGACCTGAACCGTGCCGCCGAAATCGCGCGGACCAGGTTCGACACGACCGCAGGCATGATTGATGTTGACGACACGCGCCCCCTGCCCGGGATCGAGTGGCAGATCACGGTTGACCGTGCCGCTGCCGGCAGGTTTGGGGCGGATGTGGCGACGGTCGGACCCATGGTGCAGTTGGTTACGCGGGGTGCCCTGTTGGGCAGCTATCGGCCCGATGACAGCGATGAAGAGGTCGAAATCCGGGTGCGGTTCCCCGAGCAATACCGGACGTTGGCGACGCTGGATGGGCTTAAGATCCCTACGGCGCAGGGTGCCGTGCCACTGTCAAACTTCATTACCCGCGAGCCGGTAGCCAAGATCGCCGAGATACAGCGCCGCGATGGCCAGCGCTACTTTGCGGTGCGCGCCGATGTTCAACCGGATTCAGGCAAGACAGATGTGCAGTTGATCAACGAGCTGGAGACCTGGATCACCGAGGAGAATCCCTTCCCCGCAGGTATCGGCTGGGCTTTCGGCGGTGATCGCGAAGAACAGGAGGAAAGCCAGGCTTTCCTGATGCAGGCGTTCGCCGCCGCGCTGGGCCTGATGTTTGTGATCCTGCTGGCGCAGTTCAACTCGACCTATAACGCTTTGTTGGTGCTGACGGCCGTAGTGATGTCCGCGACGGGGGTCCTGGTCGGCATGCTGGTGATGGATCAGAAGTTCTCGATCATCATGACCGGCACTGGGATCGTGGCCTTGGCTGGCATTGTCGTGAACAACAACATTGTTTTGATCGACACCTATCAGGAGTTAGCCCGCCGCATGGCCCCGCTCGAAGCGGTGGTGCGTACGGCCGAGGCGCGCATTCGTCCCGTGCTCCTGACGACGATCACTACAATGGCGGGCCTGACACCGATGATGTTTGCGGCGTCGCTGGACTTTGACCGCGGCATGTTGTCGATGGGGGCGCCGACGGCCTTCTGGTGGATCCAATTGGCCACCGCGGTGGTCTTTGGACTGGGTACGGCCACGATCTTGACGCTGCTCGTTACGCCCTCGGCCCTCGCCGCGCGGATCTGGGTGACGGCGGGCGGTTGGGCAGTTTGGCGCCAGGTGATTGCCGGTATGGCTCGGGGCACGTATCGCCGGCAGCTGTTGGATGATGCGCTTTTGGACGATGCCTTCCGCAAGGCCGCCCCAGAAGACTTCATCTTCGAGGACAAACAGGTGCGGCGCCCCACCCTGCAAGCCGCCGAGTGAGATCTCCGTCAGGCGCCGCGCGCGGGTGGGTGGGTTGCCTTGAGTTTTACGCCGCAACAGGCCCTTGCGGGGGAGCGCGCGGCGCCCGTCAAACGTGTTCAGTCGCCTGCCGCTCCCACAGATCGGCGTAACGCCCACCAAAAGCCAACAACGCCTCGTGCGTCCCTCGCTCTGCGATGCGGCCGTCAGCGATCACCAGGATCTCGTCTGCCGCGACCACTGTCGACAGGCGGTGCGCGATCATCAGCACGGTGCGCCCTTCGCTCAACCTGTTCAGCTCTTGCTGAATTGCCTGCTCGGTTGCCGTGTCCAGGGCCGACGTGGCCTCGTCCAGGATCAGCACCGCGGGATTCTTCAATATCATCCGGGCGATGGCCACGCGCTGCTTCTCTCCACCGGATAGTTTCAGACCACGCTCTCCGACGGTTGTCTCATAGGCTTCGGGCAGGCTGGCGATGAAATCGTGAATTCGCGCAGCCCTAGCTGCAGCCTCTATGTCGTCGCGGCTGGCACCATCCCTGCCATAGGCGATGTTGTAGCCGATGGTGTCGTTGAATAGGACGGTGTCCTGCGGCACGACACCGATGGCCTCTCGCAAAGAGGTCTGCGTGATCTCGCGCAGATCCTGACCATCCAGCGTGATCCGTCCTTCATCGACGTCGTAAAACCGGAAGAGCAGACGCGTAATGGTGGACTTACCTGCACCCGACGGCCCCACAACGGCGACCGTCGCCCCAGGTGCAATCTCGAAATCAATGCCCTCCAGGATGCGCCTTTCGGGGTCATAGCCAAAGACAACGCCTTCGAACCGCACATGTCCCGGGCCAGGTTGGCGTGCCATAGCACCCGGCTGGTCCTGCAGTTCGGGCACCAGATCCGCAACCGCATAAAGCTCGCGCATATCAACCAGGCTTTGCCGGGTTTCACGATAGAAGTAGCCTAGGAAGTTCAGCGGCACCATGATCTGCAGCATGAAGGCGTTGGCCATAACGAAGGCACCCACTGTCAGCGTACCGTCAGCCACCCGGAACGCGGTCAATAGCATCACGCCGGTGACACTTGCGCCCAGGATCAATGCCTGCCCCACATTTAACACCGCAAGCGAGGAAGCCGTCTTCAATGCCGCCTTCTGATACCCCGCCATCGCCTGATCGTAGCGGCGCGCTTCACGATCCTCGGCCGAAAAGTACTTGACCGTTTCATAGTTCAGTAGGCTGTCGACGGCCTTTTGATGGGCGTCCTGATCCTGGGCGTTCATGACCATCCGGATCTTCACCCGCCACTCTGTCACCGTGAAAGTGAAGGTGACGTAGACCACCACGGTCAACAGCAGAACGACGACATAGATCAAGCCAAACTCAACAGCGAAGATCACGGCGACCGCGCACAATTCCAGAAGCAACGGCACCAGCGAGAACAGCAGATTTCGCAGAAGGAAGTCGATTGCCTTGATGCCCCGATCGACAACGCGGCTTAGGGCACCGGTTTTGCGAGAGATGTGATAGCCCATCGACAGTTTGTGAATGTGGCGGAACACCCGCAGACCCAGCTGGCGCAAGGCATGTTGACCAACGGGTGCGAACAACAGATCCCGAAGCTGCTGGAACCCGGCACCGGCCAGCCGTGTGACCCCATAGGCAATGACCAGAAAGACGGGAACAGCCAGTAGTGCGACGTCATTGCTCGGGCTGAGCGCGTCGACTGCGTCCCGATAGACAAAGGGTGTCAGCAAAACCGCGGCCTTGGCCAGGACCAACATGGCCAAGGCGCCCACCACATAGCCCTTAAGCTGAGGACGATCGGGCGGCCAAAGGTCGGGCACAACGCGCAGCAACGTGCGCATATCCGGGGACAGCACCTCGTCGCCCGGGTTGCGATCGGTCACCGCCAAACCTCTGCGACGTCGCCTGTCGCTACTGCGCGGCAACGAATTCCGGGATCGTGAACACCTGGCCCGGATAGATCAGGTCCGGGTCTCGGATCAGGTCATCGTTGGCCCGAAAGATCAGGCTGTAGCGAATGCCCTCGCCATAATACTGCTCGGCGATCCGCCACAGCATATCGCCCTCCTGGATCTGCACCTCCCGGTCACGTAGAACCTGAGGCGCCGTCGCAACGGCGTATTGGAACGGCACTTCAATTCGGCTGATCACGGCGCCTGCTGCGTCCAGTTCATCAAAGCGCAACAGCTTCACATCTTCCGCGGTCGCCCGCGTCAGCGCGAGGCTCCAGCTGCCGTCCTCCGACACCTGCACGGTGTCAACGACGTTGGCATTGGCATAGATGCGAACGTATTGATCTGGCCGCGCACGACCGACGAACTGGAGACCGCCATCCGGGTCGTAGCTGAGACTGTCCAGAACGATCCCGCGCACGTCGCCGCCGCGGGGTTGGACCAACGCTAACTGCTGTTCGCCAGGCTGAACCAGGATTGGCGCTTCCTCGTCGTCTGCGGTCGGCAGAATGATGACAGGCGCGCTCGTCACCCATTCAGGTTCCTCAACAACAGCTTCGGCTTCGGCAGCTGTCGGTGGAGTCGATGTGACCGCTTTGGGTTCCTCTGCTGCCGGATCTTCCTGCGAAGGATCCACGTTCTGCGCCGGCGGGGCAGCGGCTACTTCAACTTCAGTCTCGGTGGCTGGAACGGATGTGTTACCGGCGTCGGGGTCATCAGCCGCGATTTCCGTGCTGGATCCACCCTCCGTCTCAGCTTGCGCGGCCGCTTCCTCTTGAAGGCTCCCCGCACTGACAGGTTCTGTCGCCGGGGACTCGGCGGCGCTGGGCGCTGGGCCGACGATTTCAATCGCGGGCTGTTCCGTCCCGGCTGTCTCTGAAGCCGGTTCCTGACTGAGCGGCGCCTGGGATGAAGCCGTGTCGGTCTCAGGAGCATCGGCCGGGTCAGGCTGCTGTGCTGCGGGCACTGTTGGCGCGGGAGGTTCTACTGCAGCAGTCTCGGTCGGCGGAGTTTCGGGTGTCGATTGCTCGTTGGTTGGCGCCTCAACGGGTGGCAGGTCGGTCGCTTGTCCATCTGGCGAGATCGCCTCATCTTCCGGCTCTGCTGGGTCCGTCGCGGCGGCTGCGGGGTTTTCTGCGGTGTGACTTGGATCAGCAGCCGCGGTTGGCGCCTCCCCCGCAGCATCGGACGGCGCGGCCGCTGCCACGGTTACCGATCCGTCCGCGCGCACCCGCAACTGTAACTGCTGTGCATCGCCCGAGAGCTCGGTGGAGATGATCGCAGCGAACGAGCCCGCAGCATCGGTGTCCGCGGTGGCAATCACCTTGCCATCCAGCACAATCTCAACCGTCTGGTTCGGGCCTGCGCTACCCGCGATGATCAAATCTCCGTTTCGCTCGACCCGAACGACATCGAAACGGGGGGTGATCTGGCCTTGGGATTGGTCGGTGGCCGCTACCTCTGGCTCAGAAGCCCCTTGACTGCCCTCTGCTTCCGTATCGGGCGCAGGCGCGGCCGGCGCAGACTGTCCGGCAGCCGCTAGCTCCACCGCCTGATCGGCGACGTCTTCCTCCACCGCTGGCGGAGACCCAACTGAGACACCTGCCGCGGCCGACTGATCGGCAGCGGTGCTCTGATCAGCGGTAGGCGCGCTGAACTGTGTCCAGCCCAGGTATCCGACGACCACAACGGCAACCGCCAGGAGCCCCCCTGTCAACGTCTTGGACATGAGCACCCTTTCGACACCTCACGCCGCGCGACACTACCTAATGTCACTGTCGATGTGTAGTAGTATGACGGCGTCGTAACGGGTTCCATCAACATGCAAACATCCGCCAGGTCGATCTGCCTTTTCTGCGGCTCCCGCACCGGGAGCAACCCCGCCTACGCCGAAGCTGCCCGTGAACTGGGCAGCCAAGTGGCCGCACGGGGCCATCGTCTGGTCTATGGGGCCGGCGACCGCGGTCTAATGGGCGAAGCAGCGCGTGCCGCGCAAACGGCTGGTGGAGCAGTTACGGGAGTAATCCCGCAGCACCTGGTCGACATGGAGGTCGGCAAAAACGACCTGGACGACTACGTGGTCGTCGAGACGATGCACGAACGCAAAATGCTGATGTTTCAACGCTCAGACGCAGTGGTCACCCTGCCAGGGGGGCCTGGCACTCTGGACGAGCTGATAGAGGTCCTGACCTGGCGCCAGCTTGGTTTGCATTCACGCCCCGTGGTGTTGATCAATGTTGCGGGATACTGGGATCCGCTCCTCACCCTGCTTGATCATGCGATTTCGCATGGTTTCGCAGATGCCAGCTTTCGCGACTACCTCACCGACGTGGCGGATGCAGTGTCAGCGATTGACCATATCGAGGAGACTTTGGCCGCGCGTTAGCGCGCCGCAGCGTTGTGCACGGCCCCTAAAATCATGGGGCCGTACACCTCAAAGGTTAGTCTTCGTGGGCGTTGGCAAGGCGCTCGGCCACGTTTTCCCAGTTAACGAGGTTATCCAAGAAATTCTCCAGGTACGCTGGGCGCTTGTTCCGGAAATCGATGTAGTAGGAGTGTTCCCAGACGTCACAGCCCAGCAGTGCAAAGTGATCAAAGCACAGCGGGTTCACACCATTCTCGGTCTTGGTGACCTTCAGCTTGCCGTCCTTGGGGTCCTTGACCAGCCAGCACCAGCCCGAGCCGAACTGGCCAGCACCGGCAGCCGCGAAGTCCTTCTTGAAGGCATCGATCGAACCGAAGTCCGCGACGATCGCGCTTTCCAACTCGGACGGCATTGAGGTGACGCCGGGGCTCATCATCTCCCAGAACTGGTTGTGGTTCCACATCTGCGAGGCGTTGTTGAACAGGCCGGACTGGGCGACGGCGCTGGCATCGTATGTGTCGACGATGATTTCTTCCAGCGTCTTGCCCTCGTGCGGGCTGCCGGCGGCCAGTTTCGCGCCGTTATCCGCGTAGGCCTTGTGGTGAATGTCGTGGTGGAATTCCATGGTCTCACGGCTCATGCCATGGGCGGCGAGGGCATCGTGAGCGTAGGGAAGATCGGGGAGTTCGAAAGACATGGCGTCCTCACTGTCTGAAGTCTTGGCCGGCGCTACGGGCGCCCGCGCGGGGATATAGTACGTTCCTGGCCGGGAACGAAAGGGAAAGTGGCGGGTTTGAACCCAAGTACTCCGAACCAACTCTTTGGCCTGTTTCGCGGCCCGGCACATCGGTGCCGCGCCGCTACGATTAAGCAGTTAAACCTGCGCGCCACCGAACTGCGTGCCCGCCTTTGCCTTGGCTTCGGCTTCAGACGTCCAGTCGCGTTTGACACCGAACCAGACCAATGCAGCCACCGCTACAAAGATCGATGAGTAGGTTCCGACCAGAACGCCCCAAATCATTGCAAACGTGAAACCCTTTATGACTTCGGGGCCAAGGACATACAGCGCGACCAGCGCAATCAGGGTGGTGACCGAGGTCATCAACGTCCGACTGAGTGTTTCGTTCAGGCTGAGGTTCATCAACTCAAGCAACGGCATCTGCTTGTATTTTCGAAGGTTCTCGCGCACCCGGTCGAAGACGACCACCGTGTCGTTCAGCGAGTAACCGATGATGGTCAGCAGGGCCGCGACAATGGGCAGGTTGAACTCGATGCCCGTGATCTCGAACACCCCGATGGTCAGGGCCACGTCGTGGACAAGCGCAATCACAGCCGCCAGGCCAAACTGCCATTCGAACCGCAGCCAGATATAGACAAGCACCGCCAGGACCGCGAGGACGACGGCGATGATGCCCGCCATCAGCAGCTCATCCGACACGGCGCCGCCGACAAATTCGACCCTGCGAACCTCAAGCCCTGCGATTTCGGCCTGTAGTGCCTCGCCCACCACCGGCGCCACCAGCTTGTTCGCCTCATCCGTATCCTGCGCTTCGACGCGGATCAGCACGTCGTTGGGGTTGCCAAAGCCCTGAACGGCAACATCGCCCAGCCCCAGCCCGCTGGCAATCGTCCTAATCTGGCCAAGGTCCGCGGGCTGCTCGGTTCGCACCTCGACAAGTGTCCCGCCTTTGAAGTCGATGCCCATATTCAGGCCCAGGATAGCCGCACCGGCCACCGAGCCTGCGACTAGCATGGCCGACAGCGCCGCAGCGATCTTTCGCCCAGACATGAAGTTGACCTTCGTGCCCGCTGGCACCATCGAGAATAGCTGCACTTTCATGGTCTTAGGTCGCGACCAGCGAAGCCAGGACACCACCATCAGGCGGGTGACCATAGTCGCCGTGAAGACCGAGGTGACAATGCCGACCCCCAAGGTCACAGCGAACCCTTTGACCGGGCCCGAGCCCATGGCGAACAAGATCACGGCCGCAATGAACGTCGTGATGTTCGCATCGATGATCGCGGACAGCGCCTGTTCATAGCCGCGCTCGACCGCGCGCGATGGCGATTTGTTACTTCGAAGCTCTTCCTTGATCCGCTCAAAGATCAGAACGTTGGCATCGACGGCCATACCGATCGTCAGCACGATGCCTGCGATGCCTGGCAAGGTGAGTGTGGCCCCAATGGCCGATAGAAAGCCGAAGATTAGCGCAATGTTGACGATCAGCGCGATGTTCGCGAACAGGCCGAACCGGCCATAGGCCGCCATCATGAAGGCCAGAATGCCGCCGAATGCGATCATCGTGGCCATCTTGCCGGCCTCGATCGAATCTGCACCCAAATCCGGGCCGACGGTGCGTTCCTCCTCGACCGTGATCGAGGCGGGGAGCGCGCCTGCCCTGAGCAAGATCGCCAGGTTGGTCGCGCTTTCGACGGTGAACTGCCCTTCGATGAACCCTGCGCCGCCAAGGATCGGCGACTGTATTCGGGGGGCGGTGATCACTTCGCCGTCCAACACAACGGCGAACAATCGTCCCACGTTTGCCGCCGTGTAGTCGCCAAACACCCGCGCGCCCGCTGTATCGAACCGGAAATTGACCACGGGCAGCCCGGTATCAGGGTGGAAGCCCAACTGCGCGTCAACCAGGTTGTCACCGGTAAGGATCGCCGTCTCTTCAACCAGGAAGGCCTCACCCGGCTGGCTGGACGCCTCACCACCGCGCAGGATCACCTGACCGATCCCGGGATTGCGGGCCTCCGACCCAACAGCGATCACCTCGTGGAAGGTCAGCTTCGCCGTCCGTCCGATGATATCCAGAAGCTCGTCAGACGAGCCCAAGCCCGGCACCTGGATCAGGATACGCCGTTCGCCTTGGCGCTGGATCGTCGGTTCGCGCGTGCCGGTCTCGTCGATCCGTCGACGCATGATCTCGACCGATTGCGCCATGGTACGGTCAATGATTGATCGCGTGCCCGCCTCGGACATGGTCAGGTCAAAGCCACCTTCGACCGCCGTAACTTCAACATCGAATTGCCCGGTGAAACCGGCGCCAAAAGCGTCATTGATGGGCTGGCGCAGGTCGTTCAGCACTTGCCGCGCGGTTTCCAAGTCCGGCGCGTTGGCAATCCGCACCTGCACGGTGTCACCATCCAGGATCACGCGCCGGCCCGAGGTTGCGGTCCCCGCATCACGCAGCGATCGGTAAGCCTGAGACCGCAGCCCCCGCAGGCGCTCTTCGATCACCTCATCGACCTGAACCTCGACCAGCAGATGCACGCCGCCGCGCAGGTCCAGGCCCAGATTGATGACATTCGGCGGCAAGAATGCAGGCCAAAGGGCAGTCTGCTCCTCCAACTCCGCCTGGGTTGACTGACCCTCGCCCCCAAAACGACCAGCTTCCAGCGCCGTCGCGGCACGGTTGGCCGTATCGGCACGATCGTACCACAGATTGGGCGTGGCAAAGATGATGCCGACCAGGCTGATGCCGATGATCAGCGCCTTCTTCCAGAACGGAAAGTCCAGCATAACGGACCCCTCAAGGATCGGGCGTGGCGTCGCCTTAGCTTTTGGCGTCTTTTGCCGCGGCCGGTTCGGATTTTGCCAAAACAGCGGTGATGGTCGAGCGGTAGAGCTTAACGCGGGTGTTATCGGCGATCTCGACTTCGATCTCCTCGCCCTCGCCTACTTTCACCACCTTACCAATGATGCCACCGCCGGTCACCACACGGTCATTCCGGCGCAGACCCTCGACCATGTTTTTGTGCTCTTTCACGCGCTTTTGCTGCGGGCGGATTAGCAGGAAGTAAAAGATCACGAAGATCAGCACCAACGGCGCGATGGTCGTCAAAAGGTCGCCGCCACCACCGCCACCGGCGGCTTGTGCGTAGGCTGGGGTGAAGATCATGATACTCCCGCTCTCGTTAGTAGGGGCAAGCGCCCTGGTTGAGGGCGTATATACGGGCCACTTCGCGCGATGCAAGTTGACCGCGGGAGATGCCAGACGCGCGAGCCAAGTTGGCAGAGGTTTTGGCGTGATCGCACCTAGGCCAGTAGCCGAGGCGCCTTACCGATCGACGAGGCCGACAGCAGAAGCCAGCCGAAAGGAAGCGGGACCCTGCAAAAGGGCCCCGATGCCACCTTACCCCGCTTGCTCACCTTTCAACGTGGCGATCAACTGTTCGATGTCGCCGCCGCGGCTTTCAAACATTGCGGCAATTTCCTCACGCTGCGTCACAGCCATGGAAATGCCTTCGACAACGATATCGACCACCTCGACCTTGCCACCGCGATCAGAAATCAGCCACTCGACGCTCAACGGCGTGCCCGAAGGTGAAATCAGCGGGGTCTGGACAAGAAAGCCCTTGCGCCCAGCATCCAAGATCTTGGAGATCTGAATGTTGGGATTACCCGTAAAGCCCACGAACTGGCGCGCATAAACGACCGACACAAAGTGCGCGAAGGCATCTGTGTATCGGCTGCGCTGCGCGTCGGACATGTCCAGCCAGACCCGACCGGCCGAGAACCTGGCGATCTGCGGCATGTTACTGCGCGTTTCCATAATTGCCCGCAGTTTCGGCGCGATGGCGCCGACGCTGGTGGTGTCCTTCAAAAGCCCAAGCAATTCGGTGATCGTGCCCTCGACATGTCGGCGGGCTTCGTCCTCGGTCAGCGCGAACGCTGGCCCGACTGCCAACAATGCGGCACCGCCGATCCCCAGGCTCATCACACTGCGTCTGTCCAGTGTCATTTGAAAACTCCCGTTCTCTACCGCAGACGATACGCCCACGGATTTCGCCCCTCGGCGATTAGGATATAGTTGTTGGCGCGGGGCGAGAATAGGGAGTTCATGTTTTACATCACGAAAATGCCAACGACCCCGCCAGCAGCCGCGTCTGGGTCAAGTTACGCCGGATAATCGCCTCGCTTTCCTCTCATTCCATGTTAAAGTTTTGCGCCGACCATAATCGGACTGCAAAGCGTCAGGGTTCCAGCGTGCCAGAAGTAAAATATACTCAAGGTCTAAAGGAGTTACGGGAAGCACGCGCTAAGTGCCGCCGTCACTTCATCGCCGTCGGCATATTCAGCGTTTTTGTCAATTTGCTGATGCTCACCGGTCCGCTATTCATGTTGCAAACCTATGACCGCGTGCTGTCCAGCCGGTCAGAGGAAACGCTGGTCGCCCTGCTGATCCTGGTGACCGCGCTCTTCCTGATGATGGGCATCCTGGAATACATCCGGGGCCGTGTGATGGCCCGCGCCGGTGCCACTTTTCAGGAGTTATTAGACGGCCGGATCTTCGAAGCCGTCATGCGCCGTTCGGTAGCGCCGCAAGATCGGGCAAAGCCGAACACCGCCGCACGCGATTTGGATTCTATCCGCCAGGTGCTGTCCGGCCCGGCCCCTTTCGCTGTCTTTGACATCCCTTGGACGCCGATCTTCATGGGGGCGATTTTCATCTTCCACCCAGTCCTGGGTTTCGTGGCTATGGCCGGGTGCGCAATTCTGATCGCCCTGACTGCGATGAACCAGTGGCGGTCACGCGAACCCAACCAGGAAAGCCAAATGGCCTCCGCTCAGGCTGAAAACCTGGGCGAGGCGCTGCGCCAGAACGCCGAAGCCGTGCAGGCATTGGGCATGCGTGGCAAGGGCATGCGGGTTTGGGGCCAGTTGCGCGAAAAGGCGTTGGAGCGTCAGATCGAGGCGTCGGACCGCACGGCAAGCTACACATCGGGCTCGAAGGCGCTGCGTTTTTATCTGCAAAGCTTCATCCTGGCCGCCGGTGCATACCTTGTGCTGCAGAACCTTATCTCGGCGGGAATGATGATCGCGGCCTCGATCCTGATGGGCCGGGCGCTGGCACCGATTGAACAGGCAATCGGCCAATGGGGTCTGGTTCAGCGGGCTGCCAGTGGCTGGAAGGCCCTGTCGGAACTGCTGGAAAAGACACCGCCACCATTGCCAAAGACAGAGCTACCGGCCCCAAAAGGCTTCGTCGAAGCGAAAGGGCTGGCCGTCGTCGCTCCGGGCGATAGCACCCCCGTTCTGCGCAACATCGCCTTCCGGTTAGAACCTGGCCAAGCCATGGGTGTGATCGGTCCCTCCGGCGCGGGCAAGACCACCCTGGCCAAGGTACTGACCGGCGTTTGGCAGCCTGCGGCTGGCAAGGTGCGGATTGACGGTGCCGCGCTAGATCAGTGGAACGAGGACGAGCTTGGCCAGTACATCGGCTATTTGCCGCAGGAAATTGGCCTGTTGGCGGGGACCGTAGCGCAGAACATATCGCGGCTAGACGCGAACCCCAGCGACAAGGATATCGTGACCGCAGCCCAGCGCGCCGGGGCCCACGACCTGCTGCTGACCCTGCCGCAAGGCTATGACACTGAGATTGGTGCCGGCGGCCAGCGCCTGTCCGGCGGTCAGCGCCAACGCGTGGCTCTAGCCCGTGCGCTCTATGGGGATCCGCCGGTCCTGATCTTGGACGAACCAAACGCCAATCTGGATGCGCAGGGCGAGCAGGCACTGGTCGACTCGATCCGTGACGCCAAAAGCCGGGGGCGCACCGTGATCATCATGGCGCACAGACCCTCGGCCATCGCCGCCTGCGATTTCCTCTTGATGATCGACAAGGGCGTCCAGGTCGACTTTGGGCCGCGCGATGAAGTGTTGAAGAAGCGGACCAGAAACTATCCGCAACTCGTCGGCAAGGATGCACCGCGGGAGGGCGGCCAGCCAGCCGCGGCAGAGGGCCAAGCGGCCCAACCCGGATCGGCCAGCCTGGCACCTACGACAACGACCGTCGGTATGAAGGGAGAGGGTTCGTGAATAAGCAAATCGAAGGCGCGGCTCCCGCCGGCGCACCCGCACCCGCCGCCCCAACTCCGCAGAAGTCGTGGGGCGCGGGCAGCTTTATCCGCTACGGCTTGGTCTGTGTGCTGATCCTGGTAATCGGCTTCTTCGGCTGGGGTGCCACAGCGAAACTTGCAGGGGCCGTTATCGCCACGGGACAGCTGCGCGTTGAGACCAATCGCCAGGTTGTCCAGCACCTGGACGGCGGCGTCGTCGAAGAAATTCTGGTTCGCGAAGGCGACCGCGTCATGGCGGGCGACGTTCTGATCCGCCTGGACAGCGCCCGCCTGGATGCGGAGCTCGCGGCTTTAGAAAGCCAGCTGTTCGAAATCATGGCGCGCCGCGGCCGGCTGGAAGCCGTACAAACCGGTGCGGATCAAATTGCCTTCGACCCCGAGCTGATAGAGGCTGGGTCTGACGATCCCGAAGTCGTCGCCTTGATGATCGGCCAACAAAAACTATTCGACGCCCAGCGCGTGTCGCTGGAAAAGGAACGTGACGTGTTGGCCGAGCGCAAGGCGCAGTTGGGGGAGCAGATCCGCGGCGCCGAGGCCGAGATTGCTAGCTACGAGCGCCAGATCGAACTGATCGCAGAAGAGCTGATCGGCATGCGCCAGCTGCTCGCCAGCGGCAATGTCCCCAAGACCCGCGTCCTCGCACTGGAACGTGAAGAAGCGCGATTGCAGGGCGAACGAGGGCAGCTGATCTCCCGTGTTGCCCAGCTTAAAGGCCAGATTTCGGAGCTGGACATCGAGCTGCTGCGCATGACGGCGAACATGCTGGAAGAGGCAATCGCTGAAAGCCGCGAATTGGGCTACCGCGAGCTGGAACTGCGCGAACGCCGCCTCTCGCTGCAGGAACAGCTGTCGCGCCTGGACATGCGCGCGCCCTCCGGCGGCATCATCCTGGACATGAGCGTCCACGCCCTGCAGGCAGTGGTGCGTCCGGCCGACCCGATCCTCTACGTCGTCCCAGACGACGCGGAACTGGTGATCGACGCGCGCTTCGACCCACTCAGCCGCGACGAGATTTTCCCGACCCAGGACGCGGTGATGCGCTTCTCGGCCTTCAATGCCCGCACAACGCCCGAGATCTTTGGCCAGATCAAGACGATCTCCCCCGACGTCTCGGTCGATGAGCAATCGGGCATGTCCTTCTACAAGGTCGAGGTCTCGATGCTGGAAGGCGAGATCGACAAGCTGGAAGGCCAGCGCCTGGTGGCCGGCATGCCGGTCGAGGTCTTCGTGCAAACCGAAAAGCGCACGCCACTCAACTACCTGATGCGGCCGATCACCGATTACTTCTATCGGGCAGGGCGACAAGATTGACGCCTTGAAAGCCTGCGCGCCGCGCCCACCTCGCCTGGTAGAAGGAGGTGGCGATGGACGGCGACACGCTGGTCGAAATCTCGGTAATCCCGGGCCTGGACGAGATCAATCGCCAGGACTGGGACCTGTGCGCCGCGCCTGAAACGGCCGATGGCGGCCGGCCGCTCTACCCGTTTCTGACCTACGACTTCCTGCGCGCACTGGAGGACTCCGGATCGGCCGCCCGGCGCACCGGCTGGGCCCCGCAACATCTGGTGGCACGCGTCGGCGGCGAGGTGACTGGGGTCATGCCGCTCTACGTGAAAACCCACAGCCAGGGCGAATACATCTTTGACCATTCCTGGGCCCACGCGTTCGAACGCGCGGGCGGGCGCTACTACCCGAAACTGCTGTCCGCCGTGCCGTTCACCCCGGCAACCGGCCCCCGACTGCTGGCGCGTCCAGATGGACCCGTCGACACCGACACCGCCAAGGCCGCCCTGATCCAGGGCGCCACCCAACTGGCCGAGGGCAACGGCATCTCGTCCTTCCACATCAATTTCTGCACCGACCAGGAATGGGAATGGGGCGGCGAGATGGGCCTGCTGCAACGCACTGATCAGCAGTTCCACTGGATCAACCACGGCTATGAAAGCTTCGACGGCTTCCTGGACGCGCTGGCCTCGCGCAAACGCAAGAACCTGCGCAAGGAACGGGCCAGAGCGATCGAGAACGACATCGAGATCGTCTGGTTGACCGGCGATGCGCTCCAACCCGAACACTGGGACGCGTTCTGGATTTTCTACCAGGATACGGGCGCGCGCAAATGGGGCACGCCCTACCTGACACGCGCCTTCTTCGATATTGCCCAGGAAAAGCTGCGCGAAGACATATTGCTGGTGATGTGCCGCCGCGCCGGGCGCTGGGTGGCGGGCGCGCTGAACATCATCGGGCGCGAGACACTGTTCGGGCGCTATTGGGGCTGCACCGAGGATCACCCCTGCCTGCACTTCGAGACCTGCTATTACCAGGCGATCGACTTCGCCATTCAGAACGGCCAGCAGCGGGTCGAGGCAGGCGCCCAGGGCGGGCACAAACTGGCCCGCGGCTACGAGCCCGTGACCACCCGCAGCCTGCACTGGATTACCGATCCGGGCTTTCGCCGCGCGGTGTCTCACTACCTGGAAGGGGAGCGCGACGCGATCGACTACGAAAACCGGCTGCTGGCGGAACGCACGCCGTTCCGTAAGGGGTAGTGCCGGGTTCGCGTTGGCGCCTTTCGACAGTTCAGGGAAGATGGCATCAGTCTTCGCGAGGTGCGCCCCATGCGTTCGCCTGGACCAGCAGTCTATGCCGCTACCGACGGACGCCTGCCGACCGGCAGCCTAAGACTTATACAACCGCGCCATCTCGTCGGCGAAATACTCGTCGAACTCCTCGGGTGGCAGCCATCCGGTCGGTGCCTCATCCGCTATGCTCTGACCCAGAAACAGCTTCACCGCCGCCACGGCGTGCCAGCTTTGCGTGCCCGCCGAATGGTAGGGGCGCATCGGCACTTCCGTGCCGTCCTTCAGCACCATGACCGGGCGCTGCCGGCCACTATCGGTGCCATGCTTGCCGCGCGTGCTCAGCACCGCGGTCTTCAAGTCTGAAAAACGCCATTCCCATTGCTCGGTCTTGCCCCGCTTGACCAGCTCCAGCGTGATCTTGTCGGCCGCCCGGTCGAATTGCAGAACCGACCGCAACCGCGTCAAGTACAGATAGATCTGCGCCCCGACGGACAGCATCAGCAGCGGCGCGACCAGGCCCCAATCGCCCTGCCAAGCCATGACCAGCGCGAACCCAGACAGCAGCAAGCCCAAGGCTTTGATCGCCAGCGCTTTGTCCGCCTGCGTATCGGTCAGGGTGAGGGTGTTCGCGGTGCGGTCCGTGATCTGCATGGCCGAAGGCTATGTGGCCGCGAGCGCTAGGTCAATTTGGGGCGGTTTAGACCTCCGCTGTGGAACCTTGCCCACCGCGATCCATTCAGTTTGGGAACAGGTCCGTGCGGTCGGACAGGTCGTGGACCAGTGTGCCCGGCCGGCAGGTCAGCGTGGCGACGATGTCAGTGCGCCGAAATACCAACAGCGTGCCGCTTTCGACCTGGTCGAACTTGTCGTAGCTGAACGACACCTCGTAGAGGTACTCACCGTTCGGGATGCCCAGCGACGCCCAGATCGCCCGACCAACCCCATTCCAGGGCGTATAGATCAGCTCTTGCGGGCGTCGGTTCAGCACCAGTTCAGGCTCGGCACCCGGCCGCCCATAGACGTACTGGATGCCGTCGCCTTCGTGCCGGCAGACGTGGACCGACCGCGAGGACCCCTCGATAGCGCAGGAGAAGATCGTGCTGGCCTCGCGCTCACCGCAATAATCGGCGAAGGCGGGGCCAGCCCCTAGCAGCAGGACAACGATCAGGCCCGCCAATCGGCGCATGGGGTCCCCCGGCACGCCCGGATCAGAGCTGTTCCAGCATCGCCTCGGCCGAGGTCGAGGTCATCTGCCCGGGTCCGTCCTCGACGTTCATCGCCGTCACGGTGCCGTCCTTGACCACGGCCGAGAACCGCATGCCGCGCACGCCCAGCCCAGCGGCCGAGGCGTCGAAGTCAATGCCCAGGCCCTTGACCATCTCGGCGCTGGAATCGCCCATGCAGCGGATCCCTGCCTCGGTCGCGCCGGTGGCCTCGCCCCAGGCTTTCATCACGAAGGGGTCGTTCACGGCCACGCAGACAATCTCGTCCACGCCCTTGGCCTTCAGCGCCGCGGCGTTTTCGACAAAGCTGGGCATGTGCTTCAGGTGGCAGGTGGGCGTGAAAGCCCCCGGCACGCCGAACAGCGCCACCGTCTTGCCGGCGAAGACATCGGCGCTGGCCACCTGGCCCGGCCCGTCCGCCGTCATCTCGAATAAGGTGGCAGCGGGCATCGCGTCGCCTGCGGAAATGGCCATGGTCGTCTCCTTCTGTCGTGTTGAGGCCGTCATATAGAGGCTTCGGGGTTTGAGCCGGTCGTTCGCGGCCCCCGCTGTTTCGGTCCCATGCGGATGGCACCGTCCAGGCGGATCACCTCGCCGTTCAAATAGCCCGTCTCGGCGATGAAACAGACAAGGGCTGCGAATTCTTCCGGTCCGCCCAGGCGCGAGGGGAACGGCACCTGGACCGCCAGGCTGTCCTGCACCTCTTGGGGCAGGCCCTTCAGCATGGGCGTGCCGAAGATGCCGGGCGCGATGGTCATCACCCGGATGCCGCTGCGCGCCAGATCGCGGGCGGCCGGCAGGGTCAGCCCGGCTACGCCGCCTTTGGACGACGCATAGGCCGCCTGGCCGATCTGCCCGTCAAACGCAGCAACCGAGGCGGTATTCACGATCACGCCCTTGGCGCCATCTGCGTCCAGGGGCTCGGCCTGGCTCATCGCCCAGGCGGCCCGCGACATCACCCGCATCGTGCCGACCAGATTGATCGCGATCACCTGTTCGTAGTGCGCCATGTCCATGGGGCCGTCTCGGCCGATGGTCTTCTGCGCCGGGCCCACGCCGGCACAGTTCACGCAGATCCGGGGCGCGCCGTGCGCCTCGGTGGCCGCCGCGATCGCGGCCTCGACGCTGGCGTCCGAGGTGACATCCGTCTCCTGAAAGATGCCGCCGATCTCCTGGGCCACCGCCTGGCCGCGCGCCGCATGCCGGTCCAGGATGGCGACCTTGGCGCCATTTGCCGCAAGGGCCCGCGCCGTCGCCTCGCCCAGGCCGCTGGCCGCACCTGTCACCAGGGCTGGCGTCTCCGCGCCGATCTGCATGCTGCCTCCTCCCCTGATGGTTGGCAGGGTCGCCCGACCCTCGCCCGTATTGACACCCACAGTGCCGCCCCCGTTAGCCGCCTTCCGCGCCGGCGCCAAGCCCAGTATCCGGTGCCATCCGATAAATCAGGATCGCGGTATCGCCATAGGTCCGCGTATCGGCCGGGACAAAGACGGGCGGCAGGTCCGGTGTGACCACCGCCGTCTCCTCCAGGATGATCACCGCCCCGGGCGCCAGCCAGCCCCCAACTTGCGCCGAGATCAACGCCCGCTCCCCCAGGCCCTGGCCATAGGGTGGATCGACGAAGACCAGCGTATAGGGCTCCCCCCGGCACGGGCCCAGCCGGGTCGCGTTGCGCCGCCACAGTTTGGTCTGGCCGATGACGCCCAGCGTCTCGATATTGCGGCGGATCAGGCCGCGCGCCGGGGCGCCCTCGTCGATGAAAACCGCCCGCGTCGCCCCCCGGGACAGCGCCTCCAGCCCCAGCGCACCCGTCCCCGCGAACAGGTCCAGGACCCGCGCCCCATCGATGGGCGGATAGTCCCCATGGCTCAGCAGGTTGAACAGCGCCTCGCGCACCCGGTCAGAGGTCGGGCGCAAATGACCGGCGCCCCCGCCCGCGGCCCCGGGTGCGGCCAGCCGCGTCCCCTTGAAGCGTCCGCCGACGATCCGCATCAAACGCTCAGAGCGTCGCGTCCAACGCGGCGATCAGGCGCTGGATTTCGGCCGGGCTATTATAGTGCAGGAACGACACGCGCAGCACGCCGTGCGCCTCGTCGACGCCCTGGCGCGCCACACAGCGGTTCGAATAAAAGCACCCGCCCCCCGCGGCGATCTTGTGCTGGGCCAGATCCTCCGCCAGCGCTTCACCGGGACGGCGATGGACCAAGCTGATCGTCGGCGCCCGTCGCTCGGGGTCGGACGGGCCCAACAGGCGCACATCGTTGCGCCCGTCCAGCCAGTCCATCAGGGGCCGCATCAGGTCGATCTCCGCCTGGCGCATCAGGTCATGCGCGGGCTGGGCGCCATGATGGGCCGACAGGGCATTGGCATAGTCGACCATCCCCGCCAACGCGCCCTGCTGTGCGTGATCGGGACCCGCCGGGGTGAACCAGGACTTGGGATCGGCGCGGTTAAAGCCGTGGCCCTGCGGCGCCATGCGCTCGGCCGCCCCCCGGCGCACGGTCATCACGCCCTGGTGGGGCCCGTGTGTCTTGTAGGCCGAGAACATGTAGACATCGGCGCCCAGCGCCCCGACGTCCGGGATACCATGCGGCGCATAGCTGACGCCGTCCACGACCGATATCGCGCCCGCCGCGCGCACCTTGGCGCAAATCTCGGCCACCGAATTGATCTCGGCCACGATGTTCGAGGCATGGGGAAAGGCAACCACCCGCGTCTGGTCGGACAACAGCGCATCCAGATCAGCCGGGTCCAGATGGCCGGTATCGGGGTCCAGGCGCCATTCGCGGATGACAAAGCCGTCACCTTCAAGCCGCCGCCAATAGCCCGAATTTGCCTCGTGATCCTGATCTGTCACCACGATCTCGCCGTTGCCATAGGCTTGGCGGATCGCCTGGGCCAGGACATAGGCGTTTTGCGTGGTCGACGGGCCAAAATGGATCTCGTCCGTCTGCACGCCCATCACCGCGGCCAGGGCAGCGCGGCTCTCGTCCATGGCAGCGCCCGCACGGTTCGAGGCGGGAAACGCCCAGTAGGGCTGCACCTTCGAGCGGGTGTAGAGGTCGTGCATCCGGTCGACCACCTGCTGGCAGGGGTACGAGCCGCCGGCGTTCTCAAAGAATGCCCAATCCTTGGTGTCGGGGTGGGCGAAGGCGGGGAACTGTGCCCGCACCCAATCGGTATCCAGCGCCGCCATGGCCTGTCCCTTTCGTTCGATGCGTGCCACGGGCCGCGCACGGGTGGGTGGGTGGGCGCGCCTGCCCACGCCCGCGCGGTGGTTGCCGGGGAGCACGCGGCCCGTCAGGCGTTGACGTCGACGACCATCCGGCCCTTGACCTTGCCCTTCAGAATGTCCGGACCCAGCCCTGGCAGATCGCCCAGAGTTGCGGTCGAGATCATGCCCTCCAGCTTATCCAACGGCAGATCGCTGGCGATGCGTGCCCAGGCCACCTCGCGGTTCTCCAAGGGCTGCATCACCGAGTCGATGCCCAGAAGGTTCACCCCCCGCAACAGGAAGGGCACCACTGTCGCCGGCAGCTTCGCGCCCCCGGCCAGGCCAACCGCGGCGATCGAGGCGCCGTACTTCATCTGGGTCAGCACGCGGGCCAGCATGTCGCCGCCCACCGCATCGACACAGCCCGCCCAGGTCTCGCGGTCCAGGGGCCGCGTCGGCGCCTCGGCCAGATCGGCCCGCGGCACGATCGTCGTGGCCCCCAGATCCTTAAGGTAATCGCCCTGCTCCGGCCGGCCGGTCACGGCCGCAACCTCGTAGCCCAGCTTGGCCAGGATCGCGACAGCGACCGAGCCCACGCCGCCGGCAGCCCCCGTCACCAACACCGGGCCCTGCCCCGGCGTCAGTCCCTGGCGCTCCAGCGCCATGACCGCCAGCATCGACGTGAAACCTGCCGTGCCCACGGCCATCGCCTGGCGCGCATCCAGCCCGTCCGGCAATCCGACCAGCCAGTCAGCTTTTACCCGCGCCTTCTGGGCATACCCTCCCCACCAGACCTCGCCCACGCGCCAGCCGGTCAGCACCACCTTGTCGCCCGGCTTGAACCGGTCGCTCTCAGATACCTCGACCGTGCCCGCAAAATCGATCCCCGGCACGTGCGGGAAATTGCGCACCAACCCGCCAGAGCCTGTGATGCAAAGCCCGTCCTTGTAGTTCAGCGTCGAATAGTCGATCGCCACCGTCACATCGCCCTCGGGCAACTGGTCTTCGGTCAACTCCTGGACGGCCTGGCTGATCGTGCCGTCCTCGGCCTTGTCAACGACGAGCGCGCGGAACGCCATGGCAAACTCCTTTGTCGAGATCGTGTTCTGAGCATCTTCTTTTCGGCGGCGGGCGCCGCTTTGGTTTGACAAGTGTCAGATGGCGCGTTTGATGGCAAGCCGCGTTGCCGAGAGAAAGCCCATGATTGCCCGACTGATCACCCGTTATGCCGACGATCCGCGCGTCGTCACGATCCTGGTTACCTCGCTGGTGGCCGGCGTGCTGTGGATCGGCACCTGGGCCAGCATGTCGGGCATGGCGGGTATGCAGATGGATATGGGCGGCTCAGAGATGAGTGGCTCGATGAGCGGCTCAGGGATGAGTGGCTCCATGGATGGGTCAGGCATGAGTGGGTCCGACATGTCAGGCCAGATGGAAGGCAACATGTCAGGACAGATGTCCGGCGGCATGGATATGGGCATGGATATGGGCATGATGACCCCCGGCGACTGGTCCGCCGGCACCATCACCGCCACCATCCTGATGTGGATCCTGATGATGGCCGCGATGATGCTGCCCTCGATGGCGCCGATTATGGCGATCTATGCCGGTATCGCCAGCAAGGAGGATCGCGGCGCCCGCCTGGGCCTGCGCATCACGCTGTTTGCGCTGGGCTACTTCGTGCTGTGGGCGGGCTTTTCCGTGGTAGCCGCCCTGGGCCAGCTGGGCCTGCGCGGCTCGGAATGGTTCAGCATGGGCGGCACCGTGGCCGGCCCCTACGCGGCGGGGCTGCTTTTGATCGCCGCCGGCGCCTACCAGTTCACGCCCGTCAAAGAGTTCTGCCTGCGCCACTGCCGCCATCCGCTGACCTATCTGATGAGCCATTGGCGCGAGGGGATGTCGGGTGCCTTCCCTGTCGGCGCCCGCCACGGCGTCTATTGCCTGGGCTGCTGCGTGGCGCTGATGGGCCTGATGTTCATTTTCGGGGCCATGAACGTGCTGTGGATGGCGGTCATCGCGCTCTACTTTCTGGCCGAAAAAGTGCTGCCCAAGGCCGAGCTTTGGGGCCGCATCGCGGGGGGTTTAATGATCCTGGCCGGGCTGGTAACACTGGGCCGACACCTCTTCTAGGAACCTTCCATGGCCAAACACGATAGCACGATGCAGAAGGCCATCCGTCTTCTGGCCCCGCGGATCTCGTCGAAGATGCCGGCGACCGGCACCGACCTGGTCCCCGCCGACGTGGAGGACGACGGCTGGGCGATCCAGGGCGAACTGGCGCTGAACTGTTCGTGCGATGTCTTCTGCCCCTGCGACGTGTCACTGGGGGTGGCCCGGCCGACGCACGGCTATTGCCAAGCCTGGATGGCGTTCCGCATCGACGACGGCCACTACAAGGGCCTGTCGCTGGACGGCCTCAACGTGGCGCTGCTGCTGGATATCCCCGGGCGCATGGCCGAAGGCGGTTGGACCGTGGCGCTGTACGTGGACGACAAGGCGTCGGACGGCCAGGTCGAAGGGCTTGAGATGATCCTGTCCGGCCAAGCGGGCGGCACCACCGGGCTGCTGCGCCTGCTGGTCGCGAACTTCCTGGGCACGAAACGTGTGCCGGTGACCTATGAGGTGAACGGCCACGTGCGCACCGTGACCGCGGGGAAGGCGATCCTGGCCTCGATCGAGCCCATCGGCGGTGTCGACCCGGACTCGCACGTGACGATCAACAACACCAAGTACTGGATGTCCTCGACCATCACGATCGCCAAGGGCCTGAAGTCGCGGCTGCGCGACTTTGGCCGCAACTGGGATTTCGAGGAACGCTCGGCCCAGGTGGTCGATATCGACTGGAAGGGCTGAGTGCTCCCAAAGTCCCCCATTTCGGCGCTGCCGGGCGAGCGTCTGGCGGGCATGGGCCACAACCAGGGCCCGCCGTTGGACGCCGGTTTTTCGTTCCGCAAGTTTGCCTGGAAGAAAGCCCGGGCAGAGTTGATGCCGCGCCTGCCGCTGGAGGTGGTGCGCCGCCGCGTGCGCCGCGCACAGGAGCTGGGGCTGGCCTATCCGCAGTACGCCTCGATCCTGCTGGGGACAGGGCGGGATATCATCGGGTTCCTCTACACGTGTCAGGCATTGGGGCTGCGGCTGGGCCGCACGCCGCCGGTGCCGGGTCCAGTTTCGGCGAAATTGAATGGGTTGAACGGTTGCCGCCGGATCGTGCTGGCAGACCAAGATCCGGGCGCCGTGGCCGCAGCCTTGGCAAGGGCCGGCTTGACACTGGACCGGGTCGGGGAGGCGCCGGCGCTTCGCGCCAACAGGCCCGCCAGCCGAGACGCGATCCGAGCGGTGCTGGACCCCTACCAACTCCCCTCGGATGCCGTGGTGCTGGTGGGCGATGCCCCCCATGAAAAGGTCTGGGCGGACGCTGCCGGGCTGGCGCGTTTTCTGCCCGCCGACAGCTATTTTCCGGCGCGGGGCTGAGGGGCTTTCTGCGCGCTTACAGGTGAGCGGCGTGTGGCCTATTTAGGGTCGGGCGTGGCCAGGCGCACACCCACCCTCCCCGCCCGGCCACGCCCGGCGCACCCGATCTGGTGGGATTGGGTGATCGTGGCGGGCGGCGGAAAGTCGACTTTCTGTACATACAGGTGCGGTACAGATGCTGCACGCTTGCTGTACAGGTGCTGTACACTTGCTGTACGGGTGAAATCCCAGCGCAAGTGCCCGGATTTAGCTGAACGCGCGGCTGCCATCCGGCGTATCAACCTCGTAGGAATTCAACGTCAGCGATACCAACGCGTAGTATCCGCAGAGGCCGATGACCTCCATCAGACCCTGCTCGCCCAGGCTGTCTCGCGCCGCTGCAAACTCGGCGTCCGTCAGACGGTGGCGCAGGTTGAGCGCACGCGCCGTGTCATAGACAACCTGGGCCTTGGGGTCGTCAAAGGCGGGTGTTTGGCCAACGCAGATCGAATCGGTGATAGCCTCCGAGACGCCCGCTTCGTGCGCCATACGGCTGTGCGCCCACCACTCGAACTCGGCCTTGTAATGTGCGCCGGTGACGCAGATAGCGATCTCGGCCAGGTCGCGCGAAATGCTTGTATTAAAACGGAAATATTCGCCCAGTTGCTGCGCAGGCATGGCCATGCCGGGGGTCTGGATCCAGGCCAGGAACGGCCCCCTGATCGAACCGCGGGGGCCGGAGACGATGGCGTCGTGGACGTCGCGTTGGGCGTCCGTCATCTGATCATAAGCGGGTGTGGTCAAACGGCTCATGCGGCACTCCTGTCGCGGGCTGGCGCCTGGGGCGCGGGGATGTCATGCTGATGGCCATAAAGACCAATATGGGGGAGACGATGATTAGAATGATCTTTGCGGCAACGGCCCTTTTGGCGGCCAGCACCCTGGCCATGCCGGCCGCAGCGGCGGAATGCGGCGCCGGTGGCAGCGGTGCGACGACGATATTCTACGATACCGGTCACACCAAGCTGACGGCTGATCACAAGGCCCGCCTGGCCGAATTCGCCGAGATTGCCAAGCACCGCGATGCCGTCTGCGTCTTCGCCCAAGTTGACGCCCAGGGCACGCCGGAGGCAAACGCCCGCGTGGCTGATGCGCGCGCCAAGAACGTCAGGCGTCACCTGATCAAACTTGGGGTGCCCGCTGACCGGATCTTGATCGCCACCGAGACCGAGGGCCAGACGCTGTTCGGTCTGTTCGAAGACGACCAGAAGAACGAGCGCCGGGTCACCGTGAGCTACGAATAAGTCTCTCACCGGGTCTTGGACCAGTCAGGCTTACGCTTTTCCAGGAAGGCGCCGATCCCTTCGGCGCCTTCAGCCCCGCCCAGCGCCTCGGCGATCCCATCGGCTTCCGCGTCCAGCTGATCCTTCAGAGTGTTCAGGCGTGCCGAGTTGATCAATGCCTTGCCCTTGGCCAGCGCACGGCTGGGCATTTCGGCAATCTCAGCCGCCCATGCCATCGCCATATCCAGCGCCTGACCGGGTTCGGCCAACCGGTTGACAACGCCCAAATCATGCAGCCTTGTCAGAGGGATACGATCCCCGGTGAAGACCATCTCAGAGATCGTGTGGCGTGGCAGAGCGGTCCCCAGAAACGCAGTTGACCCACCATCCGGCGTCATCCCGATTTTTATATAGGCGACCGAGGAGTATGCATCGCGCGCACCCACAATGAGGTCGCATGCCGCCATGATCGACGCGCCCGCCCCCGCCGCGCCGCCGTCCACCGCCGCGATGATCGGCTTCGGGCAATCGCGCATGGCGTGGATCATATCGTGCAACTTGTCGACTGACCGACGCCTAGTGTCGTAGTCGGCCTCGCTGCGCTCCTTCAGGCCGTTGATGTTGCCGCCAGAGCAGAAAAATCCGCCCGCCCCGGTCAGCACGATCGCGCCGACATCCGCGCTGGCAGAAGCTTCCTCGACCACCTTGCGAAAGCCTTCGTAGAAGTCCCAGGTCAGCGCATTGCGCGTTTTCGGATCGTTGTTGACGGCCTTCAATACGCGGCCGTGACGCTCGACGATGATGCGGTCTTCGCTCATGGGCTCCCTCCCGTAATCCGCGGTCCGGCCCGCGGTTTCTTTTCAGCGCAGCAGGTGCAACTCGATCCGCTCCTGTTCGGGGCTTTGCGGGTCGCTACCGGCCAGTGGTTGCGTGGCACCGAAACCAGTCGCCACAAGGCGATCACCCGGCACGCCGTAAGCTTGCAATGCCGACTTCACCACCAGTGCCCGCACCCGGCTGAGCGACATGTCGCGCGCCCCGCCCCTGCCGCTGGTATGGGCCGCGATCAGGAAGCGGGCATTGGCCAGATCGCCATCAAGCAGCGCCTCGGCCGTCGTCTTCAGGTTGACCTGGCTGTCAGGTTGCAGGCGTGAACTGCCGGCATCAAAGCTGATCTGCAAGTCAAAACCGGGGGTTGGCGGCAGCACGACCGAGGCCGCAGCGACCGCACCAATGGCGGGGCCTGCAGATGCCGTTGGCGGAGCGCTGGTCGCGGGCGGCGGCGGGCTGTCTGCCTCTACCTGAGCCTCGACACGCGCTTCGACCTGCGCAGGCGCAGAAGCCGCCGGGGGACGCAAGACATCATCCGCGTCGGGCGCAACACCTTGACCGCTTGAGGGCGCGGGTAGTCGAACGCTTGGCACCTCCGATCCGCTTTGCTCCGGCCTTTCCCGGCGCTGGCGCATGTCGTCGTTGCGACTGTCTTCTGGGTCGGCCGGCGAGATTTCGGCGCACTCGCCCGGGCCGCAGTCCAATGCCACGGCAAAGTGCTCGGACAGAGCACCAGGGCTGAATGGTTGGTTTGCGATCGCCGGTACGCTCAGCACCGCAAGCATCAGCAAAGCGGCACCGGCAGGCGCCCGGTGCGGCCCATATGCGGTCACGCGGCCCCGGCCTCGGCTTCCTGGGTCAGTGCGACGTAGCGCTGCAAATGATGATCCGTGTCTCCGAAGAGATGATCGATCATGATAATCCGCTTGGCAAAGTGAGGCAGCGGCCACTCCCAGGTCATTGCGACGCCGCCATGCATCTGGATCGCTTCCTCGGCGATCAGGCGTCCGGCGCGACCAACGAGATTCTTGGCGGCGGAGACATTGATTTCGCGCGTGACGCGATCGGCCTCAAGGCTGTTGGCAGCCAGCATCACGGCCGAGCGCGCCTGCTCCAGTTCCATGGCCATCTCAACCATGCGGTGCTGCAACACCTGGTTGGCACCGATCGGTTTGCCGAATTGCGCGCGCTCTTTCAGATAGGCCAGCGTTTGGTCTTTGGCGGTCTCCATCGCGCCAATCGCTTCGGCCGAAACGGCCAGAGCACCGGCAGCAAGCGTCTTCTCGATAACAGGCCAGGCATCGCCGGGCGTGCCCAGCGGTTCAGCCGGCGCGTTGTCCAGCCGGATCTCCGCCACATTGGGGCCGTCAACTGATTTATGGGCGGTCACCTCCACGCCGTCGGCCGTCGGATCCACCAGGAAGAGGCCAAGGCCCGTGTTGGCGTCAGCCGCGTGCCCAGTCAGCCGGGCCGACACGACCAGCAGATCCGCCGCCCCGCCATTGATCACCACGGCTTTGGCGCCGGTCAGGTGCCAGGCACCATCGGCCCCCACAGCCTTCGTCGTGACATGGTTGGGTGCATAGTAGGCGTCCGGCTCGCCATGGGCGAAGGCTGCAATCTTCTCGCCCCCGATAATCTGGTCCAGCAGTTCGTCCCGATCGTAGACCTCCAGCGGAATTGCCGCCAAGAGGCTCGGCAGGAAGGGCTCGACAACCAGGCCACGGCCCAAGCATTCGAACACCAGGGCAATGTCCTCACCCGTACCGCCGAAGCCGCCGTGATCCGCCGAAATCAGAGCGCCGGGGAGCCCCAGCTCACAAAAATCCGCCCAGATCTGGCGATCAAAGCCATCATCCGACGCGGCTGCCGCATGGCGCGTGTCCAAGGGGTAGCGCTCGCGGATCATGCGGTCCGCGGTGTCCTTGAGCATCTGGCGCTCTTCGGAAAGCTCGAAGTCCATGGTGTTCCCTCGTCGCGGGCGCGCGGCCCGTCTATGTCTTCAAATAGCCCCCGGCGCTCCGGAGCAGGCGGGCGGCGCCCTCGACGGTCTCGATCACGATTTCGGCGGCGGGTTGGACGCGGTCGATCAGGTCCACCGCTTCGCCAGCGATGACGACACGGGTCGAGAAATCCTCCTCGTCCGAGGCGTCGTAGGCTGCGCGCTGAGCGTGGATGTCGTCCTTCAGCCCGTCGATATCGCCGTGCCAGCGGTCCGAGAAAGCGTTGCCCACGACGCGGCCCGTGTACTTCCAGGGCCAGTCCGCGTCACGTGCCAGGTCGAAGACCTTCGAGCGCAGGGTGCGGTCGCCTTCGGCCCCGGAAATGGCTGCCTTGGCAGCGTCGGGGCCATTGGCCTCCTCCGATGCCCAGAACCGGGTGCCCATGAGCACGCCGTCAGCCCCCAGCATCATCGCTGCGGCCAGCCCCCGGCCATCGGCGATGCCGCCGGCGGCCAGCAAGATCTGGTCGGGCCCGGCGACATCGCGGGCCGCGGGCAGCAGGGCCGTCAGTCCGCGGTCCATGCCGTGGCCGCCGGCCTCCTGCCCCTGCACGACGATCACGTCCACCCTGGCGGCCAGCGCCTGACGCACCTGGGCGAGCGTCTGGACCTGCCAAAACGTAGGGATGTCGCGGGCCTTGGCCTCGGCCACCAGATCCTCGGCATCCCCAAAAGAGACCATAAGCGCCGCCGGCTCATGCGCCAGCGCCACGGCCACCGTGTCCGGATTACGCTGCGCTGACCAAGTGATGAAACCGACGCCCACCTTCTGGTTGCCGGCCTCGGCAAACGCCTGCTCGACGACCTCGGCGTCGCCATAGCCCCCGCCAATCAGCCCGAACCCGCCCGCCGCCGACACAGCACCCGCCAGGCGCCCGCCGGAGATGCGGTCCATGGGGGCGAGCACGATGGGGTGCTCGACGCCGAACCGCTCGGTGAAGCGGGTCGTCAGCATCAGAAGCCCAGCACCGCCTTGGCGATAATGTTGCGCTGGATCTCGTTGGATCCGCCGTAGATCGAGGTCTTGCGCATGTTGAAGTACTTGCGAGACGCCCGCAGCGCGTAGTCAGGACCGGGCGGCACACCGTTCCAACCCTGATCGAACGCTTGCGGCAAATCCGGCGCGGCGTAAGGACCACAGGCCCGGCGCATCAGATCCGTCGTTTCCTGCAGAACTTGGGTGCCCTTGATCTTCAGGTACGAAGTCTCCGGCCCCGGCGCCTTGCCCGGCCCGGCGGCAGCGATCAGGCGGTTGTTGAAGATCTCCAGCGCCTTCAGATCAATCTCGACCTGGGCCAAGCGCGCGGCGAACAGCGGGTCCTGCAACAGGGGCTTGCCGTTCTTCATCTGCCGGGCGGCAGCGACGCGGATCGCCTTGATCGAGGCCTTCGAGTTACCGACATTGGCAATGCCCGTACGCTCAAAGGTCAGCAGGTACTTGGCGAGGGTCCAGCCCTTGTTCTCCTCACCCACCAGGTTCTCCACCGGGATGCGCACATCGGTCAGGTAGACCTCGTTGACTTCGTGCTCGCCCTCCAGCGTGTAGATCGGACGCACTTCGACCCCGGGGGTCGCCATATCGCACAGAAGGAAGCTAATCCCCTCCTGCGGTTTGCGTGCGTTGGGATCGGTGCGCACCAGCAGGAAGATCCAGTCGGCATGGTGGGCAAAGGTCGTCCAGGTCTTCTGGCCGTTGACGACATAATGGTCACCGTCCCTTACGGCCGTCGTCCGCAGGGATGCCAGGTCCGAGCCCGCGCCCGGCTCCGAATAGCCCTGACACCAGAACTGCTCGTCGTTGTAGATCTTGGGCAGGTAGTGGTCCTTCTGCGCCTGATTGCCGAAGGCGATCAGCACCGGGCCCAGCATATTCAGCCCAAAGGGCACGATGCGGGGTGCGCCAGCGGCCACGATCTCCTCGTCGAAGATCGCCTTTCGGGCGGCGTCCCAGCCGGTGCCGCCATGTTCCTTCGGCCACATCTGCGCCAGCCAGCCCTTTTCGCGCAGGATGGCGTGCCAGGTCAGGAAGTCGTCCTTCTTCAGGCGCTGCATCTTGCGCACCTTGTCCACCAATTCCGGCGGCAGCGCCTCGGCCAAATAGCTGCGTACTTCCTGCTGAAAGGCCAGCTCCTCGTCGGTGTAGTTCAGATCCATTTTCCGCTCCCTAGAGAGTGTCCCTGTCGCCCCAAATCGTCGTGACCTGGCTGGACAGAACCCCGCCATTGCCATGTGCCAGACTGGTCTTGGCGCCCTCGATCTGTCGACCCGGCGCATCGCCGCGCACCTGGCGGATCGCCTCGTTCATCACGAACATGCCGTACATGCCCGGATGCACGCACGACAGCCCGCCGCCCGAGGTATTGACCGCCAGCGCGCCGCCCGGCGCGATCCGCCCGCCGGAGACAAAGTCCTTGCCCTCGCCCTTCTCGCAAAAGCCCAGATCCTCCAGGAACAGGATCGTGTTGATGGTGAACGCATCGTAGAGTTGCACCGTTGCCATGTCCTTGGGCTGCATCCCCGCCATCCCGAAGGCGCGCCAGCCGGCATCCACCGTGCAGGTCGTCGTCAGCGACGGCATCTCCGAGATCATGCGGTGGTCGTGCGCCATGCCCCCGCCCAGCAGGTAGACGGGCTTGGCAGCATCTTTGGCGCGGTCGGCCCGGGTCATGACCATGGCCGCCGCCCCGTCGGTCACCAGGCAGATATCCAGCTTGCCCAGCGGGTCCGAGATCATGCGCGCATTCAAAACATCATCGATGGTTATCGGGTCGCGGGCAAAGGCCTCGGGGTTCTCCACCGCCCAGGCCCGGGCGGCGATGGCCACTTCGGCCAGGTGCTCTCGGGTCGCGCCGAACTCGTGCATGTAGCGGGCGGACGCCATCGCATAGGCGTTGATCGGGCTGCGCGGCTCGTACTGCGCCTCGAAGGGCATCGGCTCCGAAACGGTCCGAAACCCGCCTTCTGTCCGCTGGTTCGAGCCATAGGCAATCAGCGCCACATCGACGATCCCGGCGTCCAGCGCCATGGCCGCGTCGATTACATGGGACATGAACGACGACCCGCCGATGTTAGATCCTGACGAATACTTCGGGTTGATCCCCAGATGCTCGGCCAGGCTCATGGCCGCCATCGAGTGCACCGCCGTCGCGGCCCAGATCCCGTCCACCTCGGATAGGCCCACGCCTGCGTCCTCCAGCGCCCGGATGCAGGCCACACCCATCATCTCGGTCGAATTCCAGCCGGGGCACTCGCCGGTGCCGTAGGTCGCCAACCCGATGCAAGCGGCCTTGCCGCGCAGATCCTTCGGCTCAGCCATGGTGCACCTGTCCGCCATTCACGACCAAAATTCCCGCCAAGCGCCCGCGGCGCGCGCAGCCTGGATGGGCGAGCACGCCAGGCATCGTGTCCGAGCGGACATCTGTCCGCGAGGTCCGTTTGGTTCGATGATGATTGGTTCGATGCTGACCGCTCATTCCGCCTTCTCCCAGACCACGGCGGGGGCGCCGTTCAGGTCTTCGATCTTGGCGCGTACCTTCATGCCGATTGCGATCTCGGTCGGGTCCATGCCGACGACCCGGCTCATCATCCGTGGCCCCTCGGCCAGGTCAATCAGCGCCACGTTGAACGTGCCGCCTTTCTCGGGTGAACGCCGGTTGACCGTGGTCGAATAGACCACCCCGTCGCCCGAGGCCGCGACCCATTCCAGGTCGGTCTCGCCGCTGCCAGGCACAAAGGCGCGGGGGTAGAATACGTAGACGCCCGTCGAAGCCGAGCGCTGGATCATAAACCGCCCCTCATCCAGATAGGCGCGGTATTGGGCTTCGGGCCCCAAGCCGTCGGTCAACGCAGATCCTCCCAAATCGCTAGGCCGTTGCCCGGCCATTGGTTCAAGTTTTGGAACATGCGCCGCGCCGCGTCCAGATGGCGGATGGCAAAATCACGTCCGCGGTCTGACAAAGCTGCCGGGCGAGGTCCTCGCCGGCTCACAGCTTCCACTCGACCTCGACAAAGCGCAGTTCACCCGGGCCTGCATTGATGACGTCATGCTCGACGCCGGCCTCGCGGTAATAGGACTGGCCGGCCACCATCTGGGCCGTGTTCTCCGCCCCATCCGGGCCGACAATGCGCACCTGCCCGTCCGTGACCGGGGTGATCACGTACGGGTATTCGTGACGGTGCCAGCCCGTGGCCGCCCCCGGCGCAAAGCGCCATTCGGTGACGCGGGTCTTGTCGTTGTCCACATGGACGATTGGGGTTGCGGTATCGCTCATTCTGCAGCCTCCCGGGCGGGCATCAGCGCCGCCTCAACCTCGGTATTGTAGCGATCCAGCGCGCCCTCGTAGCGGCCGAAGGTCAGGCACTCGTTCGCACCCGAGGCCAGACCCGCCTGGATTTTCTCACCGATCTCAAAGTCCTCGTACAGCGTCTCTTCCGTCAGCGCATGGTTGCGGGTCCAATAGCGCTCGGCCTTGTCGTCCAACGGCGCTGAAGGACGCAGCGTCACCATCCGCACCGTCGTCTGATCTACCGCCTCGGGCAGGATCTGCAGGAAAACCACATGGTCTGACTGCACCAGAAAGATCGGCCCCGGGATCAGCGTGTACAGCAGGTTCGCATGCTGACGGATCGACCATTGATCCCGCGGCATACCGGCCAAATCATCGACCGACCGGCGCGCCAGCACCGATCGGACATGTCCGCCCAGCATCTCATAGGTCGACAGGTTGTCGTGGAAGAGGCCTGCGATCGTCTTCGCGTGCGCCACGCGGAAGTGGTAGGCTTCCAGGCCACCTTCCGCCAGGATCTTCCAGTTCGCCGCCCAGCGGCGCTCGCTGACCGCGTGCACCTGCAGGCCCGCCATGCCGATCCAGGAAAAATCATCCGCCAGCGCCCCGACATGCTGCGCCAGCATCGCCGGCGGCAGAACCTCATCGGCAATCCGCACCCAGACAAAGCCCAACGACTCGGCCACGCCCACGCGTTTCAGGCCATAGTCGGCCATATCGAGATCGGGAAAGCCCTGCTCGCGATGGGGAATACCGATCAGGCGGCCGGTATTGTCCCACGTCCAGGCATGGTAGGGGCAGGTAAAGCGATGCCGACAGCCCGCGTCCTGCGGGACCAGCTGCATACCCCGATGGCGGCAGACGTTCAGGAATGCGTGGGCATGGCCATCACGATCCCGCGTCAGCAGCACCTCGACGCCGGCCAGCCTGCGCACCAGGAAATCGCCATCCTCCGACAGTTCGCTGACATGCGCCAGCGGCACGGGCCGATCTCGGAACAGCACATCCAGCTCGCGGGCATACCGATCCTGGTCCAGGTGCCGCGCAACCGGGCTCTCGCTGACTGCTTCGTCCAGATAGGCTGACCGCGCCTGGCGCAAGCCAAGCAATTCGTCCAGCAACGCGATCTCGGTCGCGCGATCCATGGTCTACTCGGCGGCGGCCCGCACGCCCAATCCCAGGCGCTCGCGGGCGGCCAGATATTCGGCCTCCAGGCGGTCGACCATCCCGGCTGTGGTCGGCACGTCCTTTAGGGCAGCCACTCCCTGGCCTGCACCCCAAATTTCCTTCCAGGACTTGGGCTTAGAGGACCCAGATGAGAAATTCATCTTGGTCGGATCACTTTCCGGCAGGTTATCGGGATCCATCCCCGCCCGCTCGATAGACGGCTTCAGGTAATTTCCCCAAACCCCTGTAAACAAGGAGGAATAGACGATATCATCCGACGTACAGTCGACCAGCATCTGCTTGTACGCCGGATCGGCGTTCGCCTCCTGCGTCGCGATGAACGCCGTACCGATATAGCCCAGATCCGCGCCCATTGCCTCGGCCGCCAACAGCTGATTGCCCTGGCTGATCACGCCCGACAGCAACAGCGGCCCATCGAACCATTCGCGGATCTCCGAGATCAGGGCCAAAGGCGAGACCGAGCCCGCGTGCCCGCCGGCCCCCGCCGCCACAGCGATCAGGCCGTCCGCGCCCTTGTCGATCGCCTTCTTCGCGAAGAAATTGTTGATCACATCGTGCAGCGCGATGCCGCCATATGAATGCACGGCCTCGTAGACCTCGGCCCGCGCGCCCAAAGAGGTGACGCACAATGGCACCTCGTGCTTCACCATGATCTCCATGTCGCGCATCAGCCGCACGTTCGAGCGGTGCACAATCTGGTTCACGCCAAAGGGTGCTGCCGGGCGATCCGGGTTGGCCTGGTTGTGGCGGTCCAGCTCTTCCTTGATGCGGGTCAGCCAGGCATCCAGCAGCGGCGGCTCACCCTCCGCCTCGCGCGCGTTCAGCGCCGGGAAGCAGCCGGGGATGCCCGCCTTGCACTGGGCGATCACCAGCTCCGGGTTCTGGATGATAAACAGCGGCGCACCGAAGGCCGGAATACGCAGGTTCTGCAGAATTGGAGGCAGGGCCATCAGCTTCTCCTGACAATCAAAGCGTCCAGCGCCATGCAATCGTGCGCACGTGCGCGGACAGGGTTCATTTCGACACTTTCGATAACATCCGCATGTGCGGCCGCGAAGAGCGAAAGGCGGCTGATCGCGGACGACGTTGCGTCAAGATCGACCGGGTTCTTGCCGCGATAGCCCTTCAACAGTTTGGCGCCGCGCAGCTCTTCCAGCATATCGCGGGCCGTCGCCTCGCTCACGGGTGCCTTTCGGAACGAGATATCGGCGAAGATCTCGGTGAAGACGCCACCCAGACCCACCATGACCACGGCGCCGAAGACCGGATCGACCTTGGCGCCCAGGATCAGCTCGACGCCGCCGTTCACCATGGGCGACACCAGCACGCCGTCGATCCGGGCCTCTGCGTCGTAGTGCGTGGCGTTCTGGGTCAGCTGGTTATAGGTCTGGGCCGCCAGATCCTCGGTGACGTGCAGTGCAACGCCACCGGCCTCGGTCTTGTGCAGGATATCCGCGCTGGCGATCTTCATGGCGGCGGGCCCCTGCAGATCGGCCACCGCGGCCTTGGCCTCAGGCCCTGACTTTACCAGGATATCCTGGACCATGGGCAGGCCGGCCGCGGCCAGGATCGCCTTGGCCTCATGCTCACCCAATGGGCCATCGGGCAACGGCGGCAGATCGGGCACGGCAGGCGCGTCCACCGTGCCCCGTGCAAAGCTTTCGCCAAAGAACATGGCCGCCGCCATGGCCCCTACGGCGCGGGAGGGATCCTCGACACAAGGGTAGCCCTCTTCCTCGTATTGGCGGATGATCTCGTCGGGGCCGATGACCGATTGGATGAACAGCGTGTCGTCGCGGCCCGCCGTCGCCTTGTTCAGGCGCGCGATCAACTCGCCCGACAGCTTGGGGTTCCCCGCGACCGAGGTCCAGAACCCGACCAGCCCGTCATAGCCGCCCTTGTCCAGCATCAGCTCCGTGAACCGGTCGATCAGCGACAGATCGTTGAAGAACTGCGCGGTCACGTCGACCGGATTGCGGGTGCCGGCAAAGGGAACAACCTCCTTGATCGCAGCCTGGGCGTCGTCCGGCATGGGTGCCACGTCCAGCCCGTTATCGGACGCAGCATCCGCCATCAGGATGCCGCCGCCACCCGAGATTGTGACCAGACCCACCTTCTTGCCCGTGGGATAGATCCGCGGGCGACAGGCGATCGCGACGTCCAGCATCTCCTCGGTCGAGCGGGCACGGTAGGCACCGCCCTCCTTCAGCACGGCGTCATAGATCGCATCCTCCCCCGCCAGGGAGGCCGTGTGCGACGAGGCCGCCTCGGCGCCCACATCCGAATGGCCGACTTTCATCATCACCACGGGCTTGCGGTTGGCGCGCGCCACCTGCAGCGCGTCGATCAGCGTGTCGCCGTCTTTGACGGATTCAACATACGCCATGATGGTGTGCACGTCCTCGGCCTCGGCCATCAGGCGGATCACCTCGGAGGTGTGCAAGTCACATTCGTTGCCGGTGGTCAGCCAGTAATTGACGCCCAGCCCCTTGCGGCGGGCGACGAAGTAGATGTGGCTGCCATAGGCCCCGGATTGCGAGGCAACACCGATATGCCCGTCCAGCGGGGCTGCATACTCCAGCACACCGGTGAAGGTGGGATAGAAGCGGTGGGCGTGGTTGAACATGCCCAGACAGTTGGGCCCGATGACACGGGTGCCGGTCTCGCGCGCGATCTGGGTGATCTCGGCCTGCCAGGCAGCACCCTGTTCCGACACCTCGGCAAATCCCGAAGAAAAGATCATGCAGCACTTGGCCTTCTTCGCCGCTGCCTCGCGGACCACGTCCACCACCTGCGGGGCGGGCACGACCACCAGCACGAAATCCAGCGTGTCGGCGGGCACGTCGGTCAGGCTGGGATAGGCGGTCAGGCCCTGCACCGTGTCCCGATTGGGATTAACGGCGTAGACGTCGCCCTCAAACCCATAGTTCAGGAAATAGTTCAGCGGCCGTCCGCCGATCCGTGCGGGGTTGTCCGAAGCGCCCACCACCGCCAGCGAGCGGGGTCTGATCAGGTCGTCCAGTGTCGTCATCCGTGCTCTCCCTGGCGGGCCGGTGTGGGGGGGCGGCCGAGCGGTAGGCCAGGGTTGCGGCCCACGATCATACGGTTGCCACCGGCATGACGGGCGAACCCACCGCCCCCGGCAGGCGCAGCGGGGGCGCGGTCAGCAGGCAGCGGTTGCGCCCGCTTTCGCGGAAATAGGCGGCCAGATCGCCCAGCCACCAGATCTCGGCCAGCGGGATGCCCAGTTTGAACAGGCAGAGCTCGTGGATCGGCAGCATCGGGCGCCGCCCTGCGCCGGTGCGGCTGGGCGCGCGTTCGACCGCATAATTGTCCGAGATCAGGGCCACCAGGCCGCTGTCACGGATCCAGTCTTGCAGCTTGGGATCGCGGCCCTCCAATGCAGTGCAACTGGCGTGCAGCATCTCCTTGGAGGGGGTCTTCTCCATGTCCAGCATCAGCTTGGTCCAGCCGGTGTGCAGCATGACCAGATCGCCCTTCTCCACCTGGACGCCCTGTTTGGACATCACCCCCTCCAGCCCGTCCAGGCCCACATCCTCGTGGGCCTCGCCATACTCGGCATGCAGGTCGATCATCACGGCCCGGCCCTGGATGCAGGTCTCGGCCATGGTCTCGATGCCCAGGCGCGTGGCTTCGGTAGCGGTCAGCCCGGGATAGTCCGGACTGGGCGCGCGCTCGACGATGTGCTCGCCGCCGCGCCAGCCATTGTAAAAGACCTTTTCCGGCACGCCGTCGCCATCGGCGTCGAACAGCCCGCCCACATGGGCCAGCGCATCCCACTGGCTGGAGTACTGGGTATGGATCATCACCCGGTCGTCGTTGACCACATCGGTCAGTTCGGCGTTCTTCTGCGCATCCGCCATCGCCAGCAGGTAGCGGTCCGTCCCATCGGGCGAGCGGGTGGCGAACCGCTGCGGCGGATGGCGGGCGGGGTTCAGGATGTTGCCGCCGGGATAGTCCAGCGGCATGGACAGGCAGAAAGTCCGCCCCTCCTTCACCTCGGCCACGCCCTTCTTGACCTGCTCCGGCCCCAGCAAGTTCAGCCGTCCCACCTGGTCGTCGGGTCCAAAGTCGCCCCAGTTCGAGCCTTCCGGCCGGTTCTTCCAGCGCATCATGGTCTCCTAGTTCGGGGTGTAGAGGCTGAGGTCCAGCATCGAGCGTCGCGCCAGCCATTGAGTGGGGCGATACCGCTCCTCCAGAATGCAATCGTGGAGCGCGGTCATCAGGAAGTACGCCCGCTTCACCCCGATATCTTCCAACAGCGCGATCGAGCCGCGGGGATAGTTCAGCCCCAGCTGCATCGCTGTGTCGATGTCCTCGGGCGAGGCCAACCCAACCTCGGCCATGTAACAGCCAAGATTGCCGACCATGGCAACCATGCGCTGGCCGACGAAACCGGGGCTGTCTTTGATCCAGGTGACTTTACGGCCAGAGGCGATGATGGCGGCCGCCACCCCCTGGGCAATCCCCTCTCCCACTGTGCGATCAAAAGCCGGCGGCGTCATCATGGTGATGCGCTTCGAGGTGTTGCCCATCAGGTCCAGCATGACGATAGGCTTGGGCGCGGTGCCGTCGTACGTGGATTGGTGAACGCAATCGCGCCCTTCAGACGTCTCCAGCCGGGGTGCACCTTTGACGATGTCGATGCCGATCTCCTCGCACAGCGCCGCTATGGCATCGCTGTCGGTCTGCACCGCCTTGATCGGTGCCGCATCCGTCACGAAATCGGCGCTTGGCGGGTCGATCATCTGGCCCTTGTCGTCATAGCGGTACCAGCCCTGCCCGGTCTTGCGCCCGAACAGCCCCGCATCGAACATCGCCCGGTGATTGGGCGAGGTCTTGAGGCGCGGGTCATAGCCGTACCCCTCCCAGATAATCTGGCTGACGGGGTAGTTCACGTCGATCCCGGTCAGGTCCATCAGCTCGAACGGGCCCATGCGAAAGCCCCAGCAATCGCGCATGATCGCATCAACCTGGGCCGGGGTCGCGACCCCTTCGTGGACAATGCGCAGCGCCTCGGTCGTGTAGGCGCGCCCCCCCATGTTCACCAGGAAACCGGGGCTGTCCTGTACCTCGACCGGCACACGGGTCATCCGCTTGCCCAGCGCCATCAGGTTGGCGATCACCTGGTCGTCACAGCCGATTGGGCGGATCACCTCGACCAACTTCATCAACGGCACCGGGTTGAAGAAGTGCAGGCCCGCCACGCGTGCGCGCTGCTGGCAGGCCCGGGCGATAGAGGCGATGGGGATCGAGGAGGTGTTCGACGCAAGGATGCACTCGGGCGTCACCGCGCCCTCGAGATCCGCAAATATCTGCTGCTTCAGCTCCAGGTCCTCAAAGATCGCCTCGACCACTGTGTCGGCGGGCTTCAGGCCCTGCAGGTCCCCAACCGGTTCCAGACGGGCCACCGCGGCGTCGGCATCGTCCTGGGACATGCGCCCCTTTTCGACCGCCCGACCGATAAAGCCCGCGATCCGGTCCCGCGCCGCCTGGGCCGCACCCTCGCGCGCATCATATAACAGCGTGCGCATGCCGCCCTGAGCCGAGACCTGGGCGATCCCCTGCCCCATGGCGCCGCAACCAACAACGCCCACGACATAGTCCGGCTGATCCGGGTGCTTCACACCATCCTCCCAAAAGTGCGCGTGCCTTGCCGACGCGTCCTGTTGAGAAAACTTGTAACACCAGGAAAGGAATTTGGAACACGCCCGGCCATCCCGGACGTGATCAAGATGCGGGCTAGGGGGACGTTAGCGCACCAATTGGGGGCGACGCGGGGTGCCTTCGGCGTCCGATTCCAATTGCGGCGTTTGATTGAGGGCCTTTACGTGCAACGCCCATTCCAGTGCCGTAAGCTGCGCGGCTTCGGACAGGCCCAGCAGGGTATCGCCCAGCCCCGCCTGCAGGCGGGCGACCAAGGTCTTCGCCGTTTCCAGCCGGTGACCGTTCAATTCACGCCCGGATAGCGCGCCGTCAAATTCCATGATCCGGCTTTCGGCGCTATCCCGGAACGCGTAGATGGCGTCTTCTTTGGCGACCGATACGGCATAGCGGGCCCGCGCCAGATAGCTGCCAACCGCGGGATGCTGGCGCATCGCGCGTTCAAAACCGAACAGAGGCCCCTGGTAGGCGGTGCCGGAATGCTCGGCGGTGGTGGGCACCGAGATTGTGCCGCCCTCCAGATCCATCGAGATCATGTCCAGAGGTGCGCCGCGCGGACGCACCAACAGCCGTGACAAATCCCCCGACATCTCCAGGAACTCGGGCGCTCCCATCTGCGAACAGACACCCACGGCATACTCAAGCGCCTGGGCGGTCTCCTGCGTCAGGGTACCCTCGCCATCCAGGGCCTTGGCGTCCGACATCCACGGACCGCGCTTGGTGCGAATCCATGTCTCGGACCCCAGCGCCAGGCGAACCGCCGTTGCCAAGGCCGCCGGGACAGATGCGGCAAATCGTGCTGGATACGGTTGCCAGGTTCGCCCTTCCTGTTCGTCAAAGATCGTTGTTTCGACCGCTGCCGAGGGCAGCCCTTTTCCGGCCATTGCTGCCAAATACCGCGATAAGCGGTCGTCGAACTCTGTCAGGATACTTTTCGAGATTTTGTGGGTTACGACGAAGCGACGCCCATCAAAGTTAATCTCGTGCGAAATTCCGTAAATGCCCAATAGAGCTGCGCTCGGACGAACAATGTCCTGAAAAAACCTGTCTAAATGCATATCCTCAACTAGCAGCGGAAGCTGCCCCCAACATCCAACCCGCAATCTCACACCCATGGGTATTGTGCAGACAGCGGTGCTTTCTTGGTAATGGCACGTGCTTCTTTTGACGACGGCCCCGGAGAATCAGCACTTCAGTTGCGGATCTGCAACAAATGGTCAAAGATTAGGCGGTTGGATTTGGGACAGTCTGCAACCGGCGGTGCTGGATCGACCGCCGTTCATGACACTTGGCAACCGAAGGATACCCCTGACCGCCCTGTACTTTACTGTGGGTTGAGGAGGCGTGTAGTCGCTGCACCCATCGGACGAATCAGCCCATCCCTTGCTGAAAGCCGGTCAGGAACGCTGTCAGGTTCGCGCCCAGATCAGGGCAGAGATAGCCGCCCTCCTGCACGATAACGGTGGGCAGGCCGATGGCGGCGACGCGCTTGCCGATCGACTCGAAACCTTTGGTCGACAGGGCCATGCCCTTCAGCGGATCCTCGCGATAGGCATCCAGGCCCAGGGCCAGGACCAGCGCGCCGGGACGGTAGGCCGTCACCGTGGCAATGGCATCCTCCAACGCAGGCAGATAGCCGTCATCCTGGGTCGAGCGTGGCAGCGGCAGGTTGCGATTGGTCCCGAAGCCCGCGCCCTCGCCCCTTTCATGCGCATAGCCCTGCACATAGGGGTAGTAGTCCGTGGGATCGGCGTGCAGCGAGACGGTCAGCACATCGCCCCTGCCGTAGAAGATGCCCTGCGTGCCGTTGCCGTGGTGCACGTCCACGTCCAGCACTACCACCCGGTCGTGCGCACCGCGCAGCATCTGCGCTGCGATGGCTGAATTGTTCAAAAAGCAGAAACCGCCCGCCAGATCGGCATAGGCGTGGTGGCCCGGCGGGCGGCACAGCGCATAGGCCGCGCGAGCGCCCTCGATGACGGATTGCGCGGCCGACATCCCCGTCGCCGCGGATGCCTGCACCCCTGCCCAGGTGCCCGCCCCGATCGGACAGGCGCCATCCGCCTGGTGGTAGCCGGCCAGACCCACTGGCGCCGTCGGATAGCCGCCAAAGCGCCGGTCCAGGTGGACGTTCGGGATCACCTCCGCCGCTGCCCCTGGAATGCTGGACCAACGGCCGTGGATCTCAGCCAGAAAGCGCAGATATTCCGGCGTGTGTACGCCAGCCGCCAGCCCCGGATCGTAGGCCCCGGGCTCCTGGAAGGTCAGGCCCGCCGCCTTGCCGCCGGCCAGCAGGCGTTCAGCCCGCTCGGGCACCTCTTGCGCTTTGGCGAACTGGCCCAGCACCAGGAAACTTTGCGGGTCATGCTGGGCGGAGTTCGCCGCATAGAAAGCCGGCATGCTCATGGCGCCACCCCTTTGCCCTTGGCAGCCTCCAGCCCCTTGGCCGCGAAGGTGGGTACATAGGTCCCCATCCTGGCCGCCCGCTCGGGGTTCGACGCATTGCCATCCAGCCCGCGCTTCTTCACGCCCTGGACGATGGCCGCCATGCGAAAGAAGCTGAAAGCCACGCAGAAATCGAAGATCGGGATGCCGCTTAGGCCGCGGCGTTGGCAGTAGCGGGCCACGTAAGCTTCTTCGGTGGGGATGCCCATGGCGGCGCGGTCGGTCTCGCCCAGGCCGCGGCCCTCCTCGCCCACGGGCATGCGCCACTGCATGCACTGATAGGCCAGATCCGAGTAGGGGTGCCCCAGCGTCGACAGCTCCCAATCCAACACGGCCCGCACGCGGCCATCCGGCCCGTAGATCATGTTGTCGATCCGATAGTCGCCATGGACCAGCGTGGTGATGCCGTCATCGGCCGGCATGTTGTCTTCCAGCCAAGCGATCAGATCGTCCATATCCGCGATCGTCCCGGTCTCCGAGGCGCGATACTGCTTGGTCCAGCGCCCGACCTGCCGAACGAAGTAACTGCCGGGCCGGCCATAATCACCCAAGCCGATGGCCGCATAGTCGACATCGTGCAGCGCCGCCAAGACACGGTTCATCTCGTCGAACATCGCCCCCCGCATGGCCGGGTCCTTGTCCGGCAGACGCGGGTCGAAATGCACCGCGCCATCGACGCATTCCATGACGTAGAACATCGAGCCGAGTACGCCCTCATCCTCACACAGGTTCAGCATCCGCGCCACGGGCACGTCTGTGGCCGCCAGCGCGCTTTGCACGCGAAACTCGCGGTCCACGGCATGGGCCGATTTCAGCAGCTCCCCCGGCGGCTTGCGGCGCAGCACATAGCGGCCCGATCCCGCGGTCAGGATGAAGGTGGGGTTCGACTGGCCGGTCGGCGTCTTCTCAAAGCTCAGCGGCCCGCGAAAGCCCGGCACGTGCTGGGTCAGGTAGCGCTCGACCGTGTCGACATCCAACTGGGCGGCGGCGTGGGTGCTTTGCGAACTCATGGGCCCCTCAGCTGTAGGTCTCGGCGTGGCGCCGGTCGGGGCGGTCCAGGTGCGGGACCGCGTTGAACTGGTTCAGGTAAACGCCGCGGCGCGCGAAGATCAACCGCGTGACGCCGGTATTGCGCGCCTGCAGGTTCAGCTCGACCATCTGATCAGGCGGCAGGCCCAGCGCTTGGGCGACCGCCGCGGCGATGGCCCCACCGGAGGAGACGGCGATCACCCGCCGGCGCGGTTGGGCGGTATCGGCGGCGATGGCTGTGGCCTGCGCTCGGGCAATGCGATCCTGGAACGCCTGCCAGGTTTCGACGCCGGGCGGCGTCTCACCGTCGGCCCACTGCACCAGCAGGCCGCGCAGGGTGCGAAAATGGTCCGCCCGGTCCCCCTGATGCGCCCGGCGGCCGGCCGCTTGCATCAGCCCGTCGCCGTCATATTCCTCAAAGCCCAGGACCGTCTCGACCGTCAGGCCCAGCGCCTCGGCAATCGGCCGCGCCGTCTCCTGCTGGCGGCGCAACCGACCGGCGCATATGGCATCGAAGGTCGCGCCCTGCTCGGCCAAATGCGCGCCCAGCCAGCGCGCCTGGTCCCAGCCCAGCGCCGTCAGGCGATCATAGTTGTCCGTGCCAAAGGCGGCCTGTCCATGGCGCACCAGCCATAATTCGCAGGCCATGCCGCGGCCCTCAGATATGGGTCCGGGCGTGCGCCCGGTCGGCATCGGCCAGGTGGGGCACCGCATTGAACTCGGCCAGGTGCAGCCCGTCGTCGCGCACGTCGAACCGGGTGACGCTGGAGTTCAGGATCTGCAGCACCAGGCTGGACATCCGTGCGCTGTCCAGGCCCAGCACCTCGCGCAGTGTCACGGCCTTCGGCCCGCCCGAGCTGACGATCAGCGCGCGGCGTCCGGGCTGGCTCGCCGCCTGGACCGCGCCGACGATGCGCGCGCGGAAATCGGCATAGCGCTCGTGCGCGGTGGCGAAGCCCTCTGCCTCCCAGGCCGCCAGCATCAGGGGCATGGTGACGCGAAAGCTTTCGGCCATCATCGGGTCCAGATGCGGGAAGATCGCGGCCGCCTCGGCATCGGTGTAGAGCTGGTCGTAATCCATCTCGTCCAGGCCGGGATCGATCACTGGCTCGGGTGCGGGCATGCCCGCCGCCAACAGCGCCTCGGCCGTCTCGCGATGGCGGCGGTGTGTGCCCATGACCACATGATCAAAGCCGCCCTGCGGCGCCAGCATTTCACCCAGCCAGCGCGCCTGCTGCCAGCCGAGCGGGCTCAGCTTGTCATAATCAGCCACGCCAAAGCTCGCCTGTCCATGGCGGACGAACAGCAACTCCCCCAAGGGCGATCCCTTCCATTCCTGACGTTCGCTGCGATGGTGCGGGCGCCGCGCGCGGGTGGGTGGGCCGCCTGGGGGTCCAGGCCGCCGCGGGCCGCGACGGGGAGCGCGCGGCGCCCCCTCAGATCTTCTCGTTGGTGTACTGGCGCAGTTCCTTGCGCGCGACCTGCCTGCGGTGCACGGCATCCGGACCATCGGCGAAACGCAGCGTCCGCGTATGCGTCCACATATGCGCCAGCGGAAAGTCCTGGCTGATTCCGCCGCCGCCATGCATCTGCATCGCCTCGTCGATCACATCCAGCGCCACATTGGGCGAGACGACCTTGGTCATCGAGATCCAAGGCTGCGCCTCGCGCACCCCGACCGTGTCCATCATGTAGGCCGCCTTGAGGCACAGAAGCCGCGACTGCTCGATGTCCATTCGCGCCTTGGCGATGATGTCGTAGTTGGCGCCCAGCTGGTGCAGCGGCTTGCCGAACGCCGTCCGGTTCAGCGAGCGCTTGCACATCATCTCCAGCGCCCGCTCGGCCGAGCCGACGGCACGCATGCAGTGGTGAATGCGGCCCGGGCCAAGCCGCCCTTGTGCCACTTCAAAGCCGCGCCCCTCGCCCAGGATCATGTCCTCGTGCGGCACGCGCACGTCCGTGAACCGGATCTGCATGTGGCCGTGCGGCGCGTCATCCTCGCCAAAGACATGCATGGGCCGCAGGATCTCGATCCCCGGGGTCGACGCATCAATGGCAAATTGCGTGTGGCGCGAATGCTTGGGCGTCGCGTCATCGAAAGACGTCCGAGTCATGGTGATGTAGACTTTGCAGCGCGGATCCCCGGCTCCGCTGATCCACCACTTCTCGCCGTTCAGCACCCAGTGGTCGCCATCGCGCTCGGCGCGTAGCGAGATGTTGGTGGCATCCGACGACGCCACATCCGGCTCGGTCATCGCATAGGCCGAGCGGATCTCGCCCGCCAGCAGCGGTTTCAGCCATTGCTCCTTCATCTTCTCGGTGCCGTAGCGCTCGAACACCTCCATATTGCCCGTGTCGGGCGCCGAGCAGTTGAAGACCTCGGCCGCGATGCGAACCTTGCCCATCTCCTCGGCCAAATAGGCGTACTCGACTGTCGACAGACCATAGCCCTTCTCGGAATCCGTCAGCCAAAAGTTCCACAGGCCGCGTTCCTTTGCCTTGGCCTTCAACTCGCTCAGGATCTCGACCATCCGCGGCGTGTGCTCGAACCGGTTGCCGGTCTTGCCGATCTCGGCGTGGTATTCCGCGTCCAGCGGCGCGATATCATTCTCGACCATGTCGCGCACTTTTTCGACCAGCGGGCGCACGCGCTCCGTCATGCCAAGGTCCATTTAACTCTCCCTAATTCGCTTGGGGCTAGTCATAGGGCCCGGACAGCAAAACGGCCAGCCCGTTGCCGGACCGGCCGCCCATTCATCGCCGTGCTGATCGTCGTGGTCTTCGGCAAGGCGCCCCGATGTGGCCAGCCCGGGAACGCGGGCTGGCCATACCCACTTTCAGGCCCCTGCGTGCGATCCCTAAGCCTCGGCCATAGGCCCGCTAGGCTGCGGCCCCCGGCGTGAAGCTGACCAGCTTGTAGAGACGGCGCTCGTTCTGATTGCGCCGCAACCGCTCGTACATCACCGGCGTCCCCGTCTCTGGTGCATAGAAGAAGGTCCGGCGCGTGTTCCCGTCATCACAGATCACCCGGTAGGTATCGAAGGTGCCCGCGGGCACATCGACCTGTGCTGTCCCGTCAACCGTGCAGGTCCGCACATTGTCCCAGGTATCGCCGTCAACGTTCGAGCCCGAGGCATCGAACGACATCGCGTTGCCCACCTGCAGGGGAAAGATCTCACCTGTCTTGGCATATGTGTGTGTGCCATCGCTAAAGGGGTCGCAATTCTCCCACCGTGTCGAGGGCGCCAACAGGGTCGCGCCGGTCCAACGGCAACCGGTGCTGGATGCCGATGTCACCAGGCCGTCCGACATGCCCGCGACCGTCCAGACGATTTGGTCGTCCCCATCCTGCCAGACCATCCGGTCGCCGAGCACAGGCGCGCGATACTCCAGAGGGGCCAGCTCTGCCGACACCGGCCGGGTCTCGATCGGCTGGGCGCAGGCAGCGGCCAGGGCCACGACGGCGGACAATGCCAAAATCAATTTGCTGTGATGAAACATGAGGATCTCCTAAGCTGTCGTTCTGTTTGATTTCGTTCGCGGCGCCCCACCCCGAGCCGCCACGACCGAATCCCTAACGACAAGCTGCGATCCTCGATGTGGGATACCCCACAGTTCTCAGAAGAAACTCCGCTCATAAGAAACTTCGCTCAGAAGAAACTTCCTTCCGGAGAAACTGAGATCAGTCCGGCAGGCGGACAATCGCCGAGATCTCGACCTTCATAGCCGGTTGCACCAGGCCCGAGATGATCAGCAACGTGTTGGGCGGATAGGAGCCATCAGGAAAGTGTTCCTGATAGACGGCATCGCGGGCGTCCAGCCAGGGCTGTCGGCTGTCGTCGCCCACCAGATACGTCGTCAGCTCGACCACGTCCGCGAAACTGGCCCCGATCCCGTCGAGGATCGTCTTCAGGTTCTTGAAGACCTGGGGAAACTGGGCGCCTGCATCATTCGGGCCAACCAATTGGCCGGCGCCGTCCAGCGCAACTTGGCCCGCGATAAACGCCAGCTTGCCCGGCTGGGCCACGGCCACGTGGCTGAAGCGGCCGGTGGGCGGAAAATGGCTTTCGGGATTGATGTAGGTGACGGACATGGTCTCTCCTCCTGCTAGTCATGGAAGAGATGTCGTGGCTGCGCACCCTGGCAAGAGTTATGTTATTACATAACTAAGTATATGTTTTAATTGATAAAAATATCTTGCCCCTCTTCATTTCTGCGCGGAATTGTGGAACCGTAGTTGGCGATACGGCGGGGAAAACTGCCGGACAAGGAATGGGAGGATTCGTCGATGAGAACTTCGATCTTTGCGCTGACGGCAGGGGCGCTGGGCTTGCTCAGCCTGGCAGGAACGCCCGCCATGGCCGAATGCTCGACCGATAACTGGCAGGCCTGCGAGGGCAAGTCCTGGGTCGACGACGGACCGATGGAGACGCCGCTGGGCCCCAAATGGTGGCCCCACCCGATCTGGGGCGAAGGCGACGAGGCGGGCTCTACCAACTGGTACACCCAGCCTGAGGTGATCGCGCGGGCCTTGGCCGCCAATGAAGGCAACGGCAAGGTCTACAAGCTGGGTCATCCCTACACGGCGAACATGCCGCTTTTCGGGGCGCGCAAGTTCTCGCTGCGCATTCCAGGCAACCCGACTGGCTCGCCGACGGGGCTGGGCGGCAACAACGTGACCTGGAACGACGAGTTCCTGGCGACCGAGGTCGGCCAGGTCGGCACGCAGTTCGACGGGCTGGGCCACATCGGCGTGGTCGTGGGCGATGACGGCGATGCCAACGGCATGGTCTGGTACAACGGCTTCACCGGGGCACAGATCGGCGGTGCCTATGGCTTGCAAAAGCTCGGCACCGAAAAGCTGCACCCGATCGTGGCGCGCGGCATCCTGATCGACATCGCCGCCATCTGGAACGGCGACATGGTCGCCGGTGACGTCATCAAGATGGAGCATGTGCGCGCGGCGCTCGACTCTCAGGGCATGGGCGGTTTCGAGTTTGCGCCCGGTGACGCGCTGATCTTCCGCACCGGCTGGGAGCAGCACTGGGACAACCCGGCCGTCTACAACAACGGCGCCCCCGGCATCGGGATGGAGGTCGCCCGCTGGGTGGCCGAGGAGGTCCAGGCGGGCGTCACCGGCGGGGACACCTGGCCGGTGGATGCGGTGCCGGATGAGGACCCGGCCTGTATCTTCTGTGTGCACACCTACCTGCAGACACGCCACGGCATCGTGAACCAGGAGAACATGAAACTGAGCGAGATCGCCGCCGATGGCGTCTACGTCTTCACCTACATGTACTCACCGGCGCCAATCGCCGGAGCCACGGGTTCTATGGGTGCGCCGATCGCCATTCATTGAGATCAAGCTTCACGGAGACGGTTGGGGCGGGCTTCGGTCCGCCTCATTGCTTTCTGGGCTTTCTAGGGGTGTACCGCCCCGCCATGCCATCATGGTGATGTGGGCCAGGGCGACGACCAGGACGGGGCTGACGAAGGCAAAGCCCGGGTCCGGCAACTGGTAGTAGCCGATCACCGGCAGCGCCCAGAACAGCCCCGCCCACAGCCGCCAGACCAGACCCTGCGGACCCGCGGCACGCCACAGATAGACGCCCGCGACCAGGATCAGCACCAACTCGTAGTATAGCGCATAGGGCGTCGCCAGCGGCGTCGCCAGGCACAAAGCCGCCGCCTTCCAGTCGTGCGCCAGATCGCGCTGCGCCCAGATCCAGGCCAGCGCCGCCAGGGCCAGCGCCGCCACCGCCAGATATGTTGCATGTGCCAGCGCCCCGTCACCCAGAACCTGCGCGGTGCCAAAGGGCGTCACCATGATCCGCACCAGGCCTGTGCCGGGGATCAGCGCGGCCGCACGCTGCAACTCTGCCGCCAGGGCCTGCCAGTAGGCAAGCCCTGGATAGATCAGCGTCAGGCCGACGATCAGGGCGCCGCCTGCCGCGGCCCAGACAATCGCCCGCCAATGCCGCCCTGCCAGCAGGGCGACACCGATGGCCAGGACCAGCTGCGGCTTCAGCGTCAACAGGGCGCACCACAGGCCAGCACGAACAGGCCGCGCATGGCGCAGCGCCTCGATGACCAGCACCGTCATGCCCGCAAACAGCAGCGCTGTCTGTCCCAGTGACAGGCAGACCAGCACCGCTGGCCCGCCCATCGCTGCCCAGAACCAGCCTCCCAATCCCTGGCGCAACGGCAACAGCGCCGCGGCGAACACGCCGATCGACAGGGCGCCGAACGCAATCCAGGCCCAGGTGAAGGACAAGGCGCCAAAGGGCAACAGCACCGCCATGAAGCCCGGCGGGTAGAGCCACAGCATCCGCGCGCCGTCTGTTCCCGGTGCGGGGTTCATCGCCGCGGCGAACGCGGCGCGGTCAAAGCTGGCCACCCAGTCGCCCGCCAGGCCAATCTTGGCCGCGGCCCAGAAGGCGGCGAAGTCCATGTTGGCCGAGGTGCCGGGCGGCAGGGCCGCCATCCGGGTAAAGCTGGTCCAGATCCAGGTCGCGTAGAACAGCACCACCGCCAGCCCGGCCAGCGCGGCCAGGGCCCACAGAACTGCCCGAATGATGCTTCGCTGCATGGCGCACCCGGTTTATCCGCCGCCGTTGGTCGGCTGCTTGCCCGCTACGGTCTGCCCGGTGGTATCGCGTCTGCCCGCGCCTAGGAAGATGCCCCGGCCACAGCATTGCCACGCCGGCAAACCATCAGGAAGACGACCAGGAGTATCGGCGCCACGACGCCGTATCCGATGACACCCCCCAAAAAGTGAGCAGCGACCGGCAGAACCCAAAGGACCAGGGCGAAACCTTGACCCTGTCCCTGATCCTGACTCTTACCGACCGCGCCCGGCACCCCGATCAAATAGACCGCCGCCACCAGCGCAAAGACCAACTCGTAATAGACGACGTAGGGCGTCACCAGCAGGATCGCCAAGCTCAGCGCTGCGGCCTTGGCGTCGGGCGACACCGCCGCCTGCCGCCACGTCCGGGCCAAGACCACCAGCACCAGACCCGATACCAAGGCCTGCAGGGCCAGCGCCGCCGTTCGGTCCCAACCAAAAGCAAGCCCCAGGCCCAAAGGGCTGATCAGCAAACGACCCAGACCGGACGCCAATGTCACATCGCCTGCGTGCTGCACCGCCTGGAGCCACGCGCTCCAATAGGCGCCGCCGGGGTAGATCAATGTCGCCACGACCATCACGGCCACGCAAAGAACCGCCCGGCCAATCACGCCCCAGGCACCCGTGGCCAGCAGCACGACCGCGATGGCCACGCCCAATTGCGGCTTCAGGCTAAGGACGACCAGCGCCAGGGCCGCCAGCCAGACCCGCTCCCGGCGCCACGTCTCGATGAAGACCACCAGCGCCGCCGCGAAGAAGACGCTGTTCTGGCCCTGCGCCAGGCACACAACGATCGCCGGCGCCAGCACGATGGCCCCGCTCTGCCAGGCGCCCAGCGACCGGAATACCGCAAAAGCCCCGATCAACGCGGCCAGGGAAAGCCCGGCTGTAATCGCCCACGCGGCATAGAACCCCAGGGCCCCAAACGGAGCAGTCAGCGCCAGATAGCTCGGCGGGTACAACCACAGCATGATCGGCTGGGTCTGGTCGGGGGCCAGTGCCCGGGCGGCGGCCAATCTCTCCGCATCAAAGGGCGCCAACCAGTCGCCCGCGACAGCCAAGCGCGCAGCGGCCCAAAAGACCGAGCCATCGTTGGCAACGCTGGCCCCTTCGGGCAGGGCACGCACAACCTGCACCGTGCCCCAGGTCCACATGCCCGCAAAGGAGACTCCCAGAACGCAGACCGCGGCCACCGCAGCCGCGACGACCACTTGCCGAAAGGCACGGCGATGCATGTCGGTGTTTCGCATGAGCAATTGCGCCCACCCTTCCCCGTTTCAGCCGAAACAGCAACGCTTGCAGCACGTTAGCGGCGTTGATTACAAGCTCGATGCAGGGCTTTGATCTTTATTCATGTCAATTTGACTCATTTGGCGGAGACTGTTGGCGCGCCTTTCACAACTTGTTCATTTCTGGACCATTACGAAACATCCCGCGACCAAACAGGGGTCGACCGAACTGGGAAAAAGTATTGGGAGAGACGACGTTGCTCAGCCATCCTGCCGCCGCTTTCCATGCGAACGAGGCCATCGCGATCTTGAACCAGATTGCCTCGTTGAGGGTTGCCACAGCGATCAGCGATCTGGGGCGCCAGGGGTGTCCGACCGTCTACATCAATCCCGCGTTCGAACGTCTTTCCCGGCGTTCGGCAAAGGATGTGGTGGGTCATAGCCTGCTGACGCTTTATGACGAGCACAGCTATCCGCAGCTGCTGGGCGCGCGTAAGGCTGCGATGAACCACGAGACCGAGCGTCTGCGCGTGCGCATGGTCAGTCGCCGCGCGGACGGCAGCGACTTCAACGAGGTCGTTCACCACCGTGTCGTGATGGTCAGCGGTTTTGTCGAGTGGCTGGTCAGTTGCCACTTCAACGCCGATATGGACAGCTACCCCAACCGCTCGCGGCTGGTGCTGCGCAACTTCGAGCTGCGGGCCCGCAACACGTTCCGGCTGATCGAAAGCGCGATTATGCTGGCCTGCGTGCAGCGCCGCACCAAAGCGTTTGGCGAGATGATCCGGAACCGCGGCCGCAGCGCGGTTATGCACGCCGCGTAAGGGGTGCCCGCCTCACCCACCGACCTGCCGGGCGGAAGCGGGCAGACTGCGCAACCAGTCCAGCCCCTCGCCCACCCACTCGCCGGGGATCGAATGTCCGCCGGGATGCAGGCAGATCTCCAGCACCCGGCCGGAGGTGCCGTCGTGGCGCTTGCAGGTGCGCGGCCGCTTCGGATGATCCAGCACATAGGTGGCATCGGGTTGCGCGCTTGCCCCGTCCAGGCGGCGCAGCAATGCCCAGCCCTCCGGGATTGGCATCGAGTTGTAGATCCCAACCTCATCATAGGCGACGACACGATCGGACAGGCCGTGGATATGGCGCAGGTTGACCGCGCCGGTCGGGCAGTCACCGGGCGTTTGATTCCAGAAGCCACCCGCAATCGGCGCATGCCCCGCGAACATGTCGCCCAGATAGCAGGCAACGTTCCAACTGGTCGATCCGCCACGCGAGAAGCCGGACGTCATGGTCAGCGCCGGGTCCGTCGGCCAGCGGGCGGTGACGTCTGCCATGACGGCGCGGATGAATGCCGCTTCGTCCCGCCCGCCGCCATCGCGGCCGGGCCCGATCTGGCGCCAGTACCCGTTCGGCGCCCAGGGCACCACGAAAAGCCCGCCGCGCCCGGTCACGCCGTTGATCATGGCGCCATTGCGGAACGTGCCTTCGGGCGAGGAGTTCCAGCCGTGGAAATAGACGACAACCGGCAGCGGCGTCTGGCCGTCCCAATCGGGGGGCTCGGCCACCAGGTAGTAGCCACCGTCGACCTCGCAGCGACTGTCTTCGCCACACGCCAACGCGGGCAGCGGCGGCAGCAACAGCAACAGCAATATCGCGATCAGCCAGCGCATGGACCCTCTCTCTCCCCCCTGACATCGCGCGCCCAACCCTTGTGCTCAAGCCACGTCTGCGTGACTCTCTGTGTGACCCTATTCAAAAGGTCCGTTTGGGCAGTGACGTGAGAGACCTATGGCCGAGTTTCACAATCCCCCCGATCTCTGGAAGCCATTCGGCGCCTTCTGGATGATGGTGATCCAAGGGGCCGGCCAGGTCGTGCATCTGAAGGGCCAAGTCGCGCTGATGCCCGATGGTCAGGTCGTCGGCCCCGGGGACATGCGAGCACAGGTCCGCCAAGTGCTGGAGAACGTCCAAACCGCGCTGTCGGGCGTCGGCGGCGAGATGGGCGATGTCGTCTCGTTGGTGCACTATGCGACGGACATCCAGGCGTTCATGGCATCGGGCGACATCCGGGCCGCGTTCTTCACGGCGCCGTTTCCCATCACGACCACGGTCGAAGTCGCCAGCCTCTACGATCCGCGCTTGGTCATCGAGATCACGGCAAGCGCCGAGATCCCGCATGACCGGTTCCACCCCCCGACATAGCGCTAGATGGGGGCGTCCGGCTGCTGTGGCGACGGGTTCAGCAGCGGGAAGGCCGAAGTCGCGCCCGGCGATCATCTGGTCACCCTTCGCTAAGCCAAATCGGGTCAGCAGTCGCCCTGATTGACAGGCCGCGTGCAAGTCATAGGCTGGATGCGGATTGGATTGATGTATCGAGGTCGACATGCATTTCTACCGGACGGTTTTTGCGCTTCTTCTGCTGGTTGGTTGTGGTGCCCCGGGCCAGGATGGCGGCTTCAGTCAGACACGCTCCTCAGCCGAAACAAACATCTACGATTGGGTCATGGAGAGCTATTCGGAGTACGGCGCGCTTCCGGACCCAAAGGTGCTGGCGGGCTGCCTCCAGCCCAATCCAGACTTCAGATACGGCGTTTCGGTACAGCGGGTCTTTGCCTGGTACACGTCTTCGAACAGCGATGGCCCTGTCTTCGCAGCACGGCTGCGCCATCAGGCCATTGAGACCTGTGAGGAATGGGCAGAAACCAACTCCACGAGTTGCAATTGTCAGATCGTCGACACCAACGGCACCAATCAGTTGGATTTAAGCTGGGCCCCGCCGACAACGACCAAGTCCACACCGTCCGGGGACTCGGGGGAACAGGGTGCCCAAGCTGTCCAGTCGACCCCCGCCGAGGGGCAGGACAGTGGACTGAACCGCGGGAATGTCGACGGGACCCGCCCTGGTAGCGGCGTGCTTCGGCGTAAGGATACACAATGACATCACGCCATCCGCCCTAGGTGTCGAATGCAAAGCGCCCGCCACCGGGTGGGCACCAAGGGGCGGGCGCGTGGCTGGCCAACTCAGACGCCGGGCACGGCGCCCGCGACAGGCTCAGCCCTTCTTGAAGTTGGGTTCTTGGGTTTCGCTGGACAGCACCACGCTATGCGTAGGTTCATCGCTCTCGCTGGACAGGACGATGCCCTTCCCGGTTTCCGTCCTCACCTTGAAGGCAGGCTCATGGCTCTCGCTGCTGAGGACTTTGCATTTGCTGGTCAGAATTGCTCCAGATCGCCAACACCGCCCCCGGGCCGCAGAGGGCACAGGCCGGAGGGCACGGGCCAGAGAGTTCCATGCTGGACCGGGCGCCCTAACCGGGCCGATCAATCCAGCAGCGGGAAGGCCGAATGCACGCCGGGCCGCGTCACCATCGCCGCACCCGCGGCAACATGGTCAGGCGTAAGCTCGGCAAAGGACGTAACCCCCACCAGGCCCAGGGCCGAGTGCACCTCGTTCTCCAGGATCTCCAGCAGGCGGACCACCCCGGCGGGTCCGGCTGCGGCCAGGCCATAGCAGTAGAGCCGGCCCAACCCCACCGAGTGCGCCCCCAGCGCCACCGCCTTGACGATGTCGGTCCCCCGCGAGAATCCGCCGTCGACCATGATCTTTGTCTCCGGGCCCAGCACTGCGCGGATCTGGGGCAGCACGTCCAGACAGCCCAAACCATGGTCCAACTGCCGCCCGCCATGGTTCGAGATGTAGACGACCTCGACCCCATGATCGGCGGCGATGCGGGCGTCCTCGACCGTCATGATGCCCTTCAGGATCAGCGGGATATCATAGGCCTTGCGGATGCGCGCGATATCCGCCCAGGACAACGACGCCTGCGCCCGCACCGCCGCCTGGTCCACATGCTGGCGCCAGGGCTTGTCGAAGCGGCGCACGATGTCGCGCTCGCGCCGCGAATAGACCGCCGTGTCCACCGTGAAACAGAAGGCGTCCAGTCCCTGCTCGATGGCCTCCTCCACGTGATCTTCGATGTAGCGATCGCCACCCCGCACATAGAGCTGGAAGACCGCCGGCGCCTGAGTGGCGCCCCGGATCTCGGCCTTGGTGCGCTTCGAGACCGACGACAGCGTCATCGGCACGCCAAAGGCGCCTGCCCCCTCGGCCACCGCCTTCGCGCCCTCGGGGTCGCAAACCTCCAGCCCGCCCACGGGTGCCAGGCTGACCGGCAGGCGCACCTTCTGGCCCAGAAAATCGGCCGAACTGTCGATCTCGGAGACATCGACCAGCACCCGCGGGCGCAGCGCCACGGTGTCCAGCGCGGCACGGTTGCGCGCCAGCGTCGTCTCGGTCTCGGTGCCGCCGATCAGATAGTCCCAGCCCTCGTTGGTCATGGCGGCCTGAGCTGCCGGAATGAACTCGTGCAGGGTCAGGAATTCGCTCTGAAGATCGCGGTTTGGCTTGGCGATGGCGTCAGTCATACAAGGCTCTCCGGCGGGCGTGCGGGCAGGCGCCGCAACAGGCGTGTCAGGCAGGGTGATCCGTGGCGGCAGGGCCCCACGTGATCACTCTCGGTTAAGGACCAGGGCAAAAATCCGGTGCTCCACATCCATAGGGTCCGGAAAGCCATCGGCAAGGACCCGGGCGAAATCAGCGGTGAAGGCCGCGACCCCTTCCGGCGGCAGTTTCGGCCCGATGTGGGCCGAGGCGACGATGCGCCCGACCCAGGCCTGCTGGCTGTGGCGCAGCATCGCCGGGAAGGCAACCGCGCGGTAGTCGCCAAAGCCTTGGGCCACCAGTTCCAGCAGCCAGTCAGGATACTGAAACGTCCATTGCCGGCCCTTTGGGGGCGGGCTGTGGCGCTGGATGGTGGCCAGCGTCGCCTCGATGACGTTGCCGGGCCGGGTCAGCCAATCCTGGGGGGCGATCACCAGGCGCCCGCCCGGGGCCAACAATCGGCGGCATTCGCGGGCCGCGGCCTCGCGGTCGAACCAGTGCCAGCAGGTGGCCGCGGTAATCACATCGAAGGCCGCATCGGGCAGGCCGGTATGCTCGGCGCTCGCGATCAAATGGCCGATGTCCAGGGCGGCGGCCTCGGCTTCTTCGATGGCCGTGGCAATCATCCGCTCGGACGGGTCAAGGGCCGTCACCTCGCAGCCGCGCCCGGCCATGGCGCGGGCCATCAGCCCGGTACCGGTGCCGATGTCCAGGACCCGCTGGCCCGGCAAACCGATACCCAAGGTCGCCAACTCGTCGAACAGGCGCGGCGGAAAGCCCTGGCGATGGCGGGCATAATCATCGGCCGCGCGGCCGAAATCGGGGATGTCGTCGCCTGCCGTCAGCTCGGCTATCATTGGGTCAGATCCTTCACCTCGAACAGGATCAGCGCCTCGGGCATCGCAGGTTGACCCAGGATCGCGGCCCAAAGTGCGGCATCCAGGCTGGCGCCGGAGATGATGGCCGTGCCGCTCGGGATCGCCGTTTTGATCCGCGGTGCCATGACGACGACGCCATCCAGCACAAAGGCCAGTTGTTCGTCGATGCGGGCCGCCGTGATCTCGGCCAAGCGGCGCGCGCCCTTGGCATCAAAGCTGATCGACAGGGCCTGCCCGCCAACCGGGTCAGCCACCGCCTCGGCGCCCGCCAAACGGTCCCCTGTCAGCAGACGGTCCGGGTCTACCTGGTAGGCTGTGCCCTCTGGTCCCGGCAGGCAGCTGGCATCGCCGTCCTCGCAGGCCGTCACCTCGCCCCGCACGGCGTGCAGCGAGAATTGGCCGGGCCGGGTCAACGCCTCGATGACAAGCTCGGGCGCGGCGTCGCCGATCACGGTGTATTCCAACGCCGTGCCGACCTGACGCACGGTCGAGCTGAGCCCAAGTGCTGCCAGCCGGCCCGATAAGGCATGAATGATCAGATCCGCGCTGGGCATGATCGGCACAGGTCCAACCACGAACAGGCGCGCCGTCTCGGCCGAAACCGCCCCAACCGGCAGCGCTGCCAACGCCCCAACCACGGCCGCTCCGCCCAATACCTGACGGCGGGTTCGCCGGCCCGTGGCTGCCGGGCGCCAAGGCCCCTGCGGGCGCGGTGCCGGGGTGGGTGGGTGGGCGGTGCCGCGCCCGCAGGGGCTTTGGCGCTGTTTCATGCCACCTCGAAGAGACCGGCCGCCCCCATGCCGCCGCCGATGCACATGGTGCAGACGACGTGCTTGGCGCCGCGGCGCTTGCCCTCGATCAGCGCATGGCCGACCAGACGCGCGCCCGACATGCCGTAAGGGTGGCCGACCGAGATCGCCCCGCCATTGACGTTCAGGTTCTCGTTCGGGATGCCCAGCTTGTCGCGGCAGTAGAGAACCTGGACGGCGAAAGCTTCGTTCAGCTCCCACAGGTCAATGTCGTCCATCTTCAGCCCATGCGCCGCCAAGAGCTTCGGCACTGCATAGATCGGTCCAATGCCCATTTCGTCGGGCTCGCACCCCGCCACGGCCATGCCGCGATAGATGCCCAGCGGCGTCAGCCCCCGGCGCGACGCCTCAGCGGCCTCCATCACCACACTCGCCGAGGCGCCGTCCGACAGCTGGCTGGCATTGCCCGCCGTGATGCACTGGCCGGCCTCCATGGTCAGGCCATCCTTGAAGACCGGGGCGAGGCCCTCCAGCCCCTCCAGGGTCGTCATGGGGCGATTGCCCTCGTCACGGTCCAGGGTGACCGCCTGATCGCTGATCTCTCCGCTGGCTTTGTCCTGCACCTTCTTGACCGAGGGAAGCGGCACGATCTCGTCGTCGAAGGCGCCGCGTTGCTGGGCGGCCGCCGTGCGCTGCTGCGATTGCAGCGCGAAGGCGTCCTGCTCGGCCCGGCTAACGCCATAACGCGCACCCACGGTCTCGGCGGTCTCGATCATTGACATGTAGAGGGCGGGCATATGCTCGACCAGCCACGGGTCGCGCAGCCGGTCGCGGCGGACCTGCTGGTTCTGCACCAGGCTGATCGACTCGACACCGCCGCCCACTGTGACGGCCATCCCATCGTGCAAGACCTGCTTGGCAGCCGTTGCAATCGCCATCATGCCTGACGCGCATTGCCGGTCCAGCGACATGCCCGCGACCGAGGTCGGCAAGCCTGCCCGCATCGCCGCCTGGCGCCCGATATTGGACCCGGTCGAGCCTTGTTGCAGGGCCGCGCCGATGATCACATCCTCGACCTCCGCCGGGTCGACCCCGGCCCTGGACACCGCATGCGAGATCGCATGCCCCGCCAGTTCCTGAGCCTGCGTGTCGTTAAAGGCGCCGCGATAGGCCTTGCCGATCGGCGTGCGGGCGGTCGAGACGATGACGGCTTCGCGCATGGGGTCCTCCCGTTGGTTTTCGGGCTTCCTCCCACGCGTTCTGAACGCTGTCAAACGCGCGGGCCCGCCAAGTCACCCCGGCGGGCCTCATATCACGTAACCGTCAATCGGGCAGTCGACGCGACCGGCCCGGGGCCTCAGCTGCCGCCGCGTCCTTCGGCCAGGCCGCGTTCATAGGCCGCTTGCTGCTGGCGCTTGGAATGGTCGACCAGCAGGCCGCCCACCAGCCCGGCGCCGGCCCCGATGGCCGCCCCCATCCCGGCATTGCCGGCAATCGCGCCAATGATCGCCCCGCCAGCCGCTCCGGCAGCCGAGCCGGTCAGCGCGCGTTGCTGGGTGGGGTTCAGATCGCCGCAGGCAGCAATCGGCAGGATCGCGGCCACCAACAGGATCGCTCTCGTCTTACGCATCATCCGTCTCCCACGTCTCAGGTGCAGGGAAAAAGTTCGGCGGCAAAGGTCAACAGCGCCCGGCGCGCTGTCATGCCGGCGATATCGGGCGAGGCCTCAACCCAGTTGGCGAAGGCCGCCACGAACTCGTTCCGGGTCATTGCCACATCCTCGGGCACGCAGTAGATGTCCAGATCGAACACCTCGCTCAGACCGATATGCATGTGGTTCACGCCCACCACGTAGCCGTGGCACATGTGGATCGCCGAGGGATTGTCTGGCGCACCGCACAGCGCCGCCAAGTCGGCAGCTGTGGTGATCAGATAGTTTTCCTCCTCGGCCGCCGCGGCGGGTAGCGCAAGGGATGCGGCCAAGGACACAGCCAAGGTCGCCGCAGCAATCAATCTTCTCATGGGTTCCCTCCTCTCAAATTGGGGGCCGCTCGCGGTCGGGGCCCCAAGCCGACACGCGTCGGTCGAAACCGTAGCAGAGCCCGCAACCGCGCGCCATCGCGTTGGCGACCGCCGCAGGTGGCACATTCCACTCACGCAAAATCATCTGCAATTACGTGACATCAAATGACAATATTCAGGATAAAATCATCAATATCGCGTTCGTGGATATCGCCCAGCATATTATCATCCGGCGCGTCTCGTCGAACGTCTCTCCGCGCGCGGGAACGCGTCTCGCCGATCAACCAACCAGCAAAACGCTTCAGGTCGACGCTACCCCGATGGTCATGCCGCCGCAAACGTATAGCACCTGCCCCGTGACAAAGCCTGCCCGACGATCCAGGAAAAAGTCGATTGCGTGGGCGATGTCGTCGGGCTCTCCCATGCGGCCGACGGGGATCGTCTCCAGAATCTGCTTCGTCGCCGGGGCATCCGGCGGATTGGCCCGCTGGAACAGCTCGGTGGCGATCGGGCCGGGGCCGATGGCGTTCACGGTCACGCCGTAGCGCGCCAGTTCCAGCGCCCAGACCCGCGTGGCTGAGATCAGCGCCCCCTTGGACCCCGCATAGGCCGTGCGCAGCGTTTTCCCCAGGGCCGCACGGCTGGCAATGTTGACCACGCGTCCCCAGCCCGCCGCCTTCATGGCCGGCAGCGCCTGCTGCACGATCAGCGCCGGGGCGATGACGTTTATGTCCAGCGTTCGGTGGAAATCGTCGGGCTCAAAGCTCTCCAATGGGTCCAGCAGCGCCACGCCCGCATTGTTCACCACGCGGGTGATGGCCAGATCGCCGGTGATCTGGGCGAGTGTCTCGCGCAGTCCAACGCTATCGGACAGGTCCACCCGGACGGTCTCGCCCGGTGCGCCGGCGGGCGGCTGATCGCGGTCCAGGTTGATGACGTGATCGCCCGCCGCGGCGCGGGCCTGCACGGCTTGAGCCCCGATCCCGTTGGAGCCGCCAGTGACGATAGTTGCCTGCGGTTTCAATGTCTTAGATCCCTAATCCCAGAACTGACGGGTCAGCCACTGCGCGGCCAATGCCGGACGCTCGGCCTCCTCGATCTCGACGGTGACGCCATAGGTCAACGTCACTTCGTTGGCCCGGCTGGTATCGGCGCGCTCCAGCGCAAAGCGTCCCCGGACGCGGCTGCCAACCGGGACGGGAGAGACAAATCGGATGCGGTCAAAGCCATAGTTCACGCCACGGCTGGCCCCCTCGACTTGCGGGCAGACCTCGTAGGCCATGGCGCTCAGCAACGAGAGGGTCAGAAAGCCATGGGCGATGGTGCCGCCCCAGGGCGTCTCATCGGCGGCGCGGGACGGATCGGTGTGAATGAAGTACCAATCCTCGGTGACGTCAGCGAACCCATCAACCCTGGATTGGGGCATGGCAAACCAGCGGGAGACGCCGATCTCGGTGCCCGCGGCGGCCACCAGATCGTCCAGGGCCCGGGTGGTCTGAAAGTTGTCGCTCATGCGTCCAGCGCCGTGTGCAGGCTGACGCCTAAATCCTCGGCGACCATCCACATTCGGTCCTGACCAAAATGCATGGTCTCGCCCACGAAGAAGCTGGGGGCGCCGAAAACCCCGCGGGCGACGGCGTCCTCGGTATTGGATTTCAGGGCATCCTTGGTGGCCTGATCGCCGGTCAGGCGGGCGAAGTCGGCCCCGTCGATGCCCAGCTCCCCCAGGATTTCCGCGATCACGGACTGGTCCTGCACCTCGCGGTTGTCGACGTGCATGGCCTGGAAAAAAGCCGTGCAATAGGGCTGAAACTCCGGCCGGCCCAGATAGGCGACCGCGCCCCGCATCAGGGCCAGCGTGTTCTGGGGAAAGACTGCGTTGCGTTGAAAGGGCAGATCGTACAGCTTCGTCCAGCGCGCCAGATCGCGGCGCATCCAGTCGCCTTTCGCCGCCACCGTGCCGGGTGGGCGATTACCCTGGGCCTGCATGATTCCCCCAAGAAAAACAGGGGTATAGATCAATTCTGCCTCGGCCGCGGCGGCGATCTTCGGCAGGACATGCCAAGCGATGTAGCTGGCGGGGCTCACGATATCGAAACAGAACTCGACGCGTTTGGTCATTTGACACCTCTTTGGGGTGGTTGAGCGGGGCCGCGTGCGGGTGGGTGGGTACGCGCTGCCGGTGACGCCGCCGCGGTGGCGCGGGGGAGCACGCGGCCCCGCTGCACACCAACTGGCCCCACCGCGCCCCAACTCACCATGTCTCGCTCCAGGGACGCAGCTCGGTCTCGAAGGTCCAGGCGGCGCGCGGTTGGCAATGGATCTGCCAATAGGTCTCGGCAATCAGGGCGGGATCCACGACGGCGTCGTCCTCGGGCCGATAGCGCTCGGGAAAATTGGTCTTGATCCAGTCGGTATCGATGGCCGCATCGATCACCAGATGCGCCACGTGGATGCCTTGCGGGCCCAATTCCCGCGCCATCGCTTCGGCCAGTGCGCGCAGCCCGTGCTTGCCCGCGGCGAATGCCGAAAACCCCGAACCGCCCCGCCGCGAGGCGGTAGCCCCGGTGAACAGGATCGTGCCCCGTCCCCGCGGCACCATGACGCGTGCCGCCTCCCGCCCGGCCAGGAACCCGGCGAAGCAGCACATTTCCCAGACCTTGCGAAACACCCGAGAGGTCGTCTCGCGGATCGGAAACCGCACATTCCCACCGATATTGAAGGCGCAGACCTCGATCGGCCCTACATCCCGCTCGATTTCCTCGAACATCGCCACGGTCTCGTCCTCGTCCCGCGCATCGACGCCAAACGGCACGGCCTGACCGCCGGCAGCGCGGATCTCGTCGGCCAGTGCCTCCAGCTTGTCCAGGTGACGGGCCCGGCGCGTGATGCAGACCGTGTATCCCTCGGCAGCGAACCGGCGCGCGATCGCAGCCCCTGTGGCGTCACCGGCACCGATGACCAGGCAAACCCCGCGGCTCATGATCTGGCCCGTATGCAAAGGTACAGCATGGACGTCCTCCCCCTTTTTGCGCACTTTAGCACTCGCGGCGCAGGACGCGAGGGGGAACCGGGAGGCCAGACCATGACGCTCAAGGTGATCGGTGCGGGCTTTGGCCGGACGGGCACCGAGTCGATGAAACGCGCGCTGGAGATACTGGGCCTGGGCCCCTGCCATCACATGTACGAGGTGCTGGAGGACCTCGATCAATATCGCCTTTGGCAGAGCGTGCCCGACGATCCCGCACCGGACTGGGATCGGATCTACGCGGGCTATGGTGCCGCGGTGGATTGGCCGACCGTCTTCTACTGGCGCGAGCTGGCCGCGCACTTTCCCGAGGCGAAGATCCTGCTGACGTTGCGCGACCCGGACAGCTGGTTGCGCAGTTTCCAGAACACGATCCAGACCAGCCTGCTGAAACGCCGGGGCAGCGGCTACACCCAGATCATGGGGTACCGCCTGATCGCCGAGCGCACCTTTGGCGGGCGCTTTGATGATCCGGATCATTGCCGCGCCGTCTACCAGGCCCACAACGCCGCCGTCCTTGCCGAAGCACCGGCCGACCGCCTGATCGTCTTTGAGCTGGGTGCGGGCTGGCAACCGCTCTGCGAAGGGCTGGGCCTGCCCCTGCCTGACGTGCCCTATCCTCGGGGCAATGACACCACCGGCTTTCACCAGCGCAACGATAAAGCCCGCCATGTCCGCCAGGCGGCAGGGCTCGACATCCCGCCCGAACCCGGTACACGTTGAGCCCAACAGAAAGCCGGCACCGGAGGAAGACCCATGACCGATCAAATGACCCGCGTGGTGTTGGCCGCCCGCCCAGAAGGCACGCCTAAGTTGAGCGATTTTCGCGTCGAACGAGCACCGATTCCCGAGATGCCCGCCGGTGGCATCCTGGTCCGGATCCTCTGGCAATCGCTGGATCCCTACATGCGCGGCCGTATGGACGTGTCGAAGTCCTACGCCGCCTCGGTCGACATTGGCGGCACGATGGAGGCCGGCTGCGTCGCCGAGGTGATGGCGTCTGACCATCCGAAGTTTGCATCGGGCGACATCGTCGAAGGCCGGTTTGGCTGGTGCACGCACGCGGCCTCCGACGGGCAGGGCGTGCGCAAGGTCGACCCCACGCTGGCGCCCATCCAGACCGCTGTGGGCGTCTTAGGCATGCCAGGCATCACCGCCTATGTCGGGTTCCTGGATCATGGGCGGCCAAAGGCGGGCGAGACCCTGGTGGTAGGGGCGGCCACGGGCGCCGTGGGATCGACCGTTGGTCAGCTGGCGAAGATCAAGGGACTGCGCGCTGTCGGCGTCGCTGGTGGCCCGGAGAAATGCGCCTATGCCGTTGAAGAACTTGGCTTTGATGCTTGCCTTGACCACTACGCGTACGAGGATGGCCAGGCGCTGGGCGCGGCCCTGGCCAAGGAGTGCCCCGACGGGATCGACGTCTACTTCGAGAACGTGGCCGGCAAGACCCTGGATGCCGTCATGCCGCTGATGAATGTCGGTGGCCGCATCCCCGTTTGCGGCATGATCAGCCAGTACAACCTGCCTGGCATGGGCATGGGCGGCGGCACCGGCGACGACCGGTTGCCGAAACTGTGGCGTACGATATTAGTCCAGCGCCTCAGCGTGCGGGGCTTCATCATCTTCGATCACTACGACCGGTTCCCGGCCTTTGTCGAAGAGGTCTCCGGCTATATCCGGGACGGTCGCCTCAAGTACCGCGAGTACATCACCGAGGGGATCGAGAACGGCCCGAAGGCCTTTATCGAGATGCTGAGCGGTCAGAACTTCGGCAAGACACTGATAAAAGTCGCCGACTAAGCATCGCGCGCGCACCACATCTGCCAGATTTATTCAAGACTACAATTGGATTCCCCTTGAGGTAGAATCACTTTCGGCAGCGACGGATCTGTGGGGGCAGATCCTAGCAACGCCGTGTTGGGCTTCGGCCCGTGTGTCTACGTAAATGGGGAAATACCATGTCTTTTTATTGTGCGTTCGGCACCCGCAGGGGTGACGAACTAGTGATCAGTGCGCCTAAACTCCTGGTTGCGACATTCGGCGGCGACGACGATGTCACGACCAAGGCCGGGGTCCTTCAGGTCGATCTGGGCCGGGGCGACGACACGCTGCTGGCAGAGAGTTTCGTTGGCAGCGTCCGTGCAGGCCGCGGCGATGACGAAGTGCGTCTGGAAGACGGCGGCAGCATCGTTGACCTGGGCCGCGGCAACGACCGGCTGGAACTGACCGAGCTGATCGACTTTGCCAATGGCGGGCGCGGCAATGACACCGTGGCCTTCGACTTCACGTCGGGCGCCGTGGACATCGCTGTGGAAGGCCGGACGGTCATCCTGGTCGATCGCTTCACCGGCGACGAGATGCGCCTGCGCAACTTTGAGACCGTCGAGTTCGCCAATACCAGCTTCTCGCGCGCCGAGATCCTGGAGAACTTCGGGCCCGATGCCGATACACCGTTCATTCAGGTTGGCCGCGGCACGCAGACCCTGACGGTCAACGACGCGGATCCGTCCGTGTCGGTGCTTTGGGACCGTACGGTGCAGGCTTCGGTGATCGAGGAGAATGTCGGCCCGACCGTTGCCTCGCGCGCCTATGCGATGATGCACACGGCGATGTTCGATGCCTGGTCGGCCTTCGATGCCACCGCCGTGACGGTGTCGTTCGACCAAGAGGGCGACAATCTGAAGCCCGGCTTCGGCACCGATGCGCAGAAGATCAAGGCGATGAGCTATGCTGCGATTACGGTGCTGCGCGACCTCTTTCCGGATCAGGAGGAGCGCTATCAGGACATCATGGAGCGGCTGAACCTGCCGACCGAAGATGACGGCAGCATGGAAGCGCAAATCGGCATCGATGCGGCTGAGGATCTGCTGGCGCTGCGCGGCGATGACGGTGCCAATCAGGCGGGCGGCTACACCGACACGACCGACTATGCGAACACGGTTCTGGTCAACAAGGGTCCGCTGGAGGTCGTCGACATAGAGCGTTGGACGCCCGAGAGCATTCCGGTCGACCCGGAAGGTGAGGCGGGACAGTCCTTCCTGACGCCACATTGGCTGGAGGTTGAGAGCTTCGCCCTGGAAGAAGACGCGAACGGCGAGACGGTCTTTGATAATGTCCGTCCAGTCGCGCCTGAGGCGTTTTTCCGCGATGCCTATGCGTCATCGACGCTGAACATCGCCGACAAGACGATCACACTGGGCGCGGACGCGACGATCGACGGCACGCTCTATACATCGGGTACCACAATCCTGATCGAAGACTTCGATCGTCAGGACCTGTTCGACACGGTGATCAATCCAGGCTTTATCGAGCAGGCCGAGGTCGTGATCGACTATTCGGCCAACCTGTCCGACAGAGACAAGATCATCGCCGAGTTCTGGGAAGACGGCGGCGGCACCTCGTTCCCGCCGGGCACCTGGATGTCGTTTGCGCAGTTCGTCTCAGCGCGTGACGGCAATTCGGTGGACCAGGACGCCAAGCTGTTCTTCACCATGGGCAACGCCGTCATGGACGCCGGTATCGCCACTTGGGAGGCAAAGGTCTTTTACGACTACACCCGGCCGGTCCGGGCAATCCGCGAACTGGGCGAGTTGGGTCTGATCGGGGTCGACGGCGTCGACGAACTGACCGGTGAGGAAGGCTTCGTGATCGAGGCCTGGGGTGGCAACACGCTGGGCACCCGCACGATCCTGGCCGAGAATTTCGTCACCTTCCAGGATCTGACGGCCAACGTCTCGCCGCCCTTTGCCGAGTACACTTCGGGACACTCGGCGTTCTCCGCCGCCGGTGCTGAGGTGCTGAAGCAATTCACGGGATCAGACGACTTCGGCGGCTCAGTGACGTTTGCGCCGGGCACCATACTGTTCGAGGACGGCGTGCCAGCCGATGAGACCACACTGGCGTGGGAGACGTTCACGGATGCTGCTGCCGAAGCGGGGCTGTCGCGTCTCTACGGTGGTATCCACTTCGAAGATGGCGACTTCAACGGCCGCGACTTGGGCCGCGAGGTTGGCATGTCGGCCTATGAAACTGCCCAGGCGTTTATCGACGGCACCGCAACCGATGCGGATCGCCCGTTCGCCGACGCCATGGACTTCATCTAAAACGCTTTGGGCGGCCGGGGCACGCTCCGGCCGCCTACCCCCGCATTAGCCCGCGACCGACCGCATTCAGCACTTGAACATCGCCCGGATCTTGTCCGGGTCGTAGGGCTGCTCGGTCAGATCCTCAGGCTCCCAGGCGCTTTTGTGGGCGTCAAAGAAATCTCCGCCATAGACATGGATGCCGCCTGTCAACCGCCCTAGCGGGTTGGTGACCGAGTGGACGATGTCCTTACCCAGGGGCGCGACCTGACCCTGGGCCAGGGACTTAGCGCCCGCCGCCTCGATGCGGCCCTCGGCGTCATCCGCAATCCGGCGCCAGAAGATGTTGTCCTCGCGGCCCGTGTAGATCCCGATCGCCGCCCACATGTCGTGATTGTGGGGCGGAACGGTCATCCCTGGCTTCCAAAGGATGTTCAGGATCGTCAGATCCTCGGACCGATAAAGCGGGAAGATCCCGGCCTTGCCCTCGCGCGCCAGCACATCCGTCACGGCCGATCGGTCGTCAAGTGCCTTTTCCAGCACCTCGACCGCAGCTTTGTGCGTTCCGTTGCGGGTGACTGTCGCGCGACAGTCTTCAATGAAGTGGTCCAGATCAAACATGTGATCCCCCTTACCCGTGTCCGTACTGATGTCAGGATATCACATTCGCGCGGACGTCTGCAGGATCAGGCGCCCCGAAATCAGGCGCCCCAAGGCACCCCACCGGCAAAGTTGCGATAGCGCTCGGCCGGCAGGTGGCCCGCATCAACCGGCATCATCACCCCCGATACGGCTCGGGATTGGTCCGAACACAGGAAGGCGATCACATCAGCCACGTCTTCTGGATAGATCCACTGATCCAGCGCGTTGGAGCCGCGGACAATCGCCGGGTCTCGCTCGCCGCTGTCGATCTTGGCCTTCAGCGCAGGGGTCAGGATGTAGGTGGGCGCGACCCCATTCACCCGGACGCCGAAGCGCCCGAACTCCACAGCCAGCATCTCGGTCAGGCGCAGGACAGCGGTCTTCGACGGGCAATAGGCGGGCAGCGGCAGGGCGGAGTAAGAGTTGATCGAGCCCAAGGTGACGATCGCGCCCGACCCCTGCCCCGACATCACGCGCCCGACCGCGCGGCATGTCTCGACCGTGCCCTGGTAGTTCACCGCCCAAATCCGCGCCTCGACCGCCGGGTCACCGTCCAGGATGGTCCCCGGTTTCTCCAGGATCCCGGCCGAGCAGACGCACGCATCGATCCGGCCCAGACTGTCGGCCATTTGCGCAACCGCGCCCTGCAGCGCAGGCGTATCCGACACGTCGCACCCGGCGGAGATCCCGCCCAGATCACCCGCGACCGCCGCCGCAGCCTCGGCGTTCTGATCCAGGATGGCCACCCGGTAGCCGTCCGCCGACAGGCGCCTGGCCGTCGCCTCGCCAATGCCGCTGGCGCCGCCGGTGATCAGGGCTGTTTTCTCAGTCATCTCTCTTCCTCCAGCAGGGCACGCAGATCAGTTTTGACGATCTTGCCGTAGTTGTTTTTGGGCAGGCTCTCGACCATCCGCCACGCCTTGGGCCGCTTGAAACGGGCGAGGTTGTCCAGACAAAGGCGGTCGAGGTCTTCGATGGTCGCAGTGCCAACGACAAAGGCCACGAGCGCCTCGCCCCAGTCCGGGTCAGGCCGCCCCACGACCGAGCATTCGGCGACGCCAGGATGCGTCAGCAGCACCTCCTCGATCTCTCGCGGATAGATGTTCATGCCGCCGGAGATGACCATGTCCTTGGAGCGGTCCTTGATCGTCAGGAACCCTTCGTCGTCCATTGAGCCGACGTCGCCGGTCATAAGCCAGCCATCAACGATGGTTTTCGCGGTGGCCTCCGGGTTCTGCCAATAGCCGGGCACCACGACATCGCCGCGCGTGGCGATCTCGCCCGTCTCTCCGACAGGCAGCGGACCGTTCGGACCGATGACCCGCACTTCGCAGCCCGAGCGGGGGGTGCCCGCCGTCGCCAGGCGCTCCCAATAGCGCGGGTGGCCCGTGTCGGCGTGCATGGCCTTTGTGGTGTGCGAGATTGTCATCGGCGCCTCGCCCTGGCCATAGACCTGGTAGAGCCGCGGGCCAAAGACCTGAAGCGCGCGTTTCAGATCCGCGAGATACATGGGCGCCCCGCCGTACTCCAACGTCTTAAGCCCCGGGTGGGGCGCGTCGGCCAAGGGATGGTTCGTCAGGCGGCTAACCATCGTGGGTGCCGCGAAGAAGCTGACATGACGATGATTGGCGAGCGCGTCGAAGACATCCTCGGGCCGGAAACCGCCCGGCAGGATCAGGTTTTGCGCGCCTTTCAGGAAGAAGGGCACAGCGTAGAGGCCGGAGCCATGGGTCAGCGGGGCTGCGTGCAGCCGGATATCCTCCGGCCCGATGAAGTCCACATCCGCGCAGTAGGCCCAACTGGCCGCCATCAGATTGCGATGGGTGATCATCGCGCCCTTCGGCCGCCCGGTGGTCCCGGAGGTATAAAACAGCCACGCCAGATCATCCGGGCGAGTATTGGTGCCGAAGATGGGGGGTCCATCCAGCGCCTGCCATTCAGAACTGTTTAACGTTATGATTTCATTAGGGAAGTTGACGGTCGTCAACTTTTCACCCAGCTCGGACGAAGCCAGAGTCAGGGTGGCCTGGGCATTCTCCAGGATCCAGGCATGCTCGCGGGCGTGCAGCTTGGCGTTGACCGGCACCGCCACCATGCCGGCCCGCCAGATGGCGTAAAGCGCGGGCAGAAACTCGGGGCAGTTCTCCATTACCAGGGCGACATGTGACCCTGGCGCCAGGCGTGCCTGCAGCCCGCCCGCCATGCATGCCACGCGATCCTCGAACGCCGCATATGTCAGCATCCCGCCGTCCCACAGGATGGCGGGATGGTCCGGCTGGGCCATCGCGTGACTGCGAAGGGCGGCGGAGGGGTTCATGGACGCACCGCCATGATCAGATGCGCATGCTGGGGCACCGTCAGCACATCGTCCCGGATCAAATCCTGACAGGCCACCAGGATGTCGTCGACCACCGCCACCATGGCGCCTGCCCCGGCGGCTTCGACCATCGGACCAAGGGGGCTACCCTCCAGGTCTTCCCGGATGCCGTTCCGGACATCGGGGATTTCCCGCACGAACGACGCCTGACCGAGCTCGATGTTCTGAAAGCCCGCCCCCTCCAGCAAACCCGGTAGTTCCTCGTCACCGGGATAGAGAAACGGGGCGACCGCCTTCTGACCTGCTGCTGCGCCGACATTGCGGGTTAGCGCCGCTTCCTTGGCGCGGAAAAACGCGTTGGGTGGCGCCCAGAAGGTCATGGCCAACCGGCCACCCGGCGCCAGGACCCGCGCGATCTCGACCAGGGCCGCAGCACGATCCGAGAAGTACTGAACCCCCTGCTGACAGAAGGCCAGCGTGAATGCACCATCGGGCACCGGCAGGGCCGCGGCCTCAGCCACATGCCAGTCGAATGGGCCGCCCAGTGCCGCCGCCAGCGCCCTGGCCTTCGCAATCATCGCCGCGTTCAAGTCGATCCCGGTGATCGGCACCATCGGATGGCTTGCCCGGATCTGCCGCGCCAGAACCCCTGTTCCACAGGCAAGATCCAGCACCCGGTCGTCCGAGTGTACGGCGACCTGCGCCAGAGTTGCCGCTGCCAGCGGCCCCAGACTGGCGGGCACTTTCTGGATCTCGTAGACCTCGACGGCCGCCTCGGTCAGGTCGTAGCGATTGGCCACATCCCGGCTCCGGCGATCAGGGGCCGATCGACCGGCTGGGCGGCACGGTCAGGTCCACGATGCCCTCGTCATCGGGATGCGCCGGATAGATCTCCAGGATCTGCTCATCATGGCCGGGAACAATGTGGTCCGGGCTCTCCGCCATGCGGATCACCTTGTCCTGGCTGTCGCAGTACTCTGGCACAAGCTGGAGGATGCTGAACGGGTTCCGCTTCCACAGGTTATCGTAGAAGTGTGCGACATCCCCGGCCAGGAACACGCGGCCGCGTTTCGTCTTCACCTGCAAGCCCATCAACCCGTGCGAGTGGCCTGGCAGAAGGTGCCCCGTGATGCCCGGCGCGATCTCGCCATCGCCATCCATGAAGCGCACACGCTCGGCAAAAATCAAATGAATCAAGTCACAGATATGCTCGGCGTCGAAGGCGCGTCGAACCGCGGGATGGCTCATGAAACGGGACGTGGCGAAGGCGAGTTCCTTTTCCTGAATGATGATCTCGGCATTGGGAAAGGTCCCGAGCGTGCCCGCGTGATCATAATGCAGGTGAGTCAGGATCATGGTGTCGACGTCCTCGGGTTTGACGCCCAGCTTCGCAATCGCCTCGACCGGCAGGCGGTCGATCGTGCGGCCACGCTTGGCCCCGCACTCATGATCGAACCCGCAATCCACCAGGATGGTCCGGCCCCCGCCGCGGATCAGGTGAAAGAAATAGACCAGCTTGCGGGGCTCTTCCGAAACCGGATTGTTCGGGTCGTCAATCGTCGTCGCATACTTGGCGGGAACGTCCACGACGCCATATTTGATGGCATAGAACTCGTAATCGGGGGCATCGGTCATTCTTTGAACCTTTCGTTGAGGGCATTCCACGTGTCGGTGCCGATCAAGGCCTCGCGATCCTTGAAGGTGACCATCTGATCGGCCAGACGGCCGCTATCGCCGTCCTCCGCGATGGCCGTGAGGGTTTGTTGCATGGCGAAGATGGCGGCCCGCTGCAGGTCCGAGGGGATGATGACAATCGCGACGCCTAGGGCTTCCAGGCGGGCCAGCGGCACCACCGGGGTCTTGCCGCCCGCAAACATGTTCAGGAGCAGCGGCGCGTCGATCAGGCGGGCCGCCTGCTCGATCTGCTGCACCGTCTGGGGGGCTTCGAAGAAGATAACCTCCGCACCAGCCTCGGCATAGGCAGCGCTGCGCTCAATGGCGGCCTCGAAGCCCTCGACGGCCACGGCGTCCGTGCGGGCGATCAGCACCAGGTCATCGCCCACGGAATCGCGCACCGCGCGGATCTTCTGGGCGAAGGTATGGGTCGAGACGATGGCCTTGTCGTCGTAGTGCCCGCATTTCTTCGGGAAGGTCTGATCTTCCAGGTGGATCGCGGCGACACCTGCGCGGGCAAACTGGCGCGCGGCCCGGCGGGCATTCAGCGCATTGCCATAGCCGGTGTCGGCGTCCGCGATCACCGGAATCTCCACCGCATCGGCGATCTGAGCCATCCGGTCGACGATCTCGTTCACGCTAAGCAGACCCAGGTCCGGCATCCCGGCCCCGCGCGAGATCGCCCCGCCAGAGGCGTAGGCGGCCTTGAAACCCGCCTGCTCGATCAATCGGGCCGACAGACCGTCGAAGCAGCCGGGCGCCTGGACCAGCGTGCCGTTGGCGATCGCACTGCGCAGAGTGGTGGCATTCATGCTGCGCCCCCCGTCCGGTCGGTCGGTGCGTAGACCGTGCCCTCCATCAGGGTGCGCGCGGTTCGGTAGACCGAGGCCGAGCGGGCCAATGGCCCGGGCGCCATATCGGCGCCTGCGGGGACCACCCCGGATGGCGTGCCGATACGAATGGCTGCGCCGGGCTCGATCATGCGCACCGCCTCGTTGACCAGAGTGCCCGCGATCCCAGCTGCGACGGCCGTGCACAAGGCTCCCGTCAGCGGGATCGCCAAATGGGGCTGCCCGACTGACACCATACGGATCAGGATATCGATCTCCTCGGCGGCGATACGATCGCCCGCCAGCGTCGTAAAGTCCATCGGCGGAGATGTTAGCGCGATCTTTGGGGCGCCGGCCGTTGGCTCCAGTCCCGCAGCCGCGGCTGCCTGCCGCCGAATTGCGTCCAAGGCGATCAACAGCTCTGGCCGCGCATCGATTTGGGACGGCAGGGCATCCGCCGCGCAGCCCAGGTCCTTCCCTCGGACGAACACACACGGGTTGGCCGCATCGACAAAGGAATACTCGATCTGGCGTCCATCGACCTCCGCAAGGTCAACCCGGGCCCCTGTCGGCAACAGTTTCCCGCTCGACGCCCCGCCAGGTTCCTGAAAGGCCAGCCGGATCGGTGCGCCAGAGCCCGTGACCCCAGCGATGACCTCCTCACCCTGAACCGCCGCGCGTCCTGCGCGGACCTCCAGATGGCAGTCGATCCGCTTCGAGGTGTTCTCATTCCACATCCGCACGACCCCGGGCCCGTCGGGCAGTTGCACAAGCCCCTGATCCACGGCAAAGCACCCAACCGCGGCGGAAAGGTTCCCGCAATTCGCGGCATAGTCGACCTCGGCCGCACCGATGGCCACCTGTGCGAAAAGGTAGTCAATGTCGACGCCCGCACGGTCCGACCGGCGCACCATCATTGCCTTAGACAGCGAGGAGATGCCGCCCCCCATGCCGTCCAATTGCCGCCCGAACCCATCGGGCGATCCCATGGCCACACACAAAAAGCCATCACGCTCAGCCGCGTCCGCCGGCAGATCTTCCCACCGGAAGAACAGCCCCTTGGACGTGCCGCCCCGCATGAATGTCGCCCGAATGCCGAGCTGTTCGCCCACCCGACCAGTCTCCCTTCGCGTTGGTCCTATGCCGACCTTGGCGGGAACGCTACGAACCTCGCGATATCCCGTCAATCAGCACCCGATCAGAGGAGCGATCATGGCCTTCGACCACCCCTTCTATTTCCTGCGCCATGGGGAGACCACATGGAACGCCTCGGGAAAGACCCAGGGACAGCTGAACTCGCCCCTGTCGGACCGCGGGCGCGAGCAGGCCGAGGTGGCGGGGGAGGCATTGGCCGCAGAGCCCATCGAACGGATCGTCGCCAGCCCGCTGGACCGCGCCTTTCACACGGCAGAGGCGGTGGCCCGCCGCCACGGGCTGGTCATCCAAACTGACACTGAGCTGATGGAGTGTCATCTGGGCGATCATCAGGGCCAACCGCATGGGCCCTTTCTGCCGGCCTTCTTTCGCGGCGAGTACGATCCCCCCAACGGCGAGACGTTCCAGCAGTTTTGCGCCCGTGTCTGGGGCGCCATGCAGCGCGCGGTGGCTCAGGGGCCGAACACGCTGATCGTCGCGCACGGCGGGCTCTGGATCGCGGCCAGGACCTATGTCAGCGTTGATCCCGACCTCAGGCGCATGCCGAACGCCCTGCCGCTGCACGTGACGCCAGGGCCGGGCGGCTGGGTGCACCGGGTCTGCGGCAACGTTGAACCCGCCCCGGTCCACAACGCATTCTAAGTCTTGCACGTCGATACGCTGATCTTGGGCGCAGGGGCTGCGGGCCTGTTCGCCGCCGCGCATTGCGGCGGGCGCACGCTGATCATCGACCATGCCAAAGCCCCGGGCGAGAAAATCCGCATCGCAGGCGGTGGCCGTTGCAACTTCACCAACCTGCACGCGGCCCCCGAGAACTTTCTGTCCGCCAATCCGCATTTCTGCAAATCGGCGCTCAGCCGCTACACCCAATGGGACTTCATCGACCTGGTCGGCCGCCACCGCATCCCCTGGCACGAAAAGACCTTGGGTCAGCTGTTCTGCGACAATTCTTCCAAGGATATCATAGAGATGCTGCTGACAGAGGCGCAGGACGCCGACCTGCGCCTGCGTACAAAAGCCAGTCAGATCGAGAAGACACCGGAGGGGTTTCGCGCCCATCTGGACCCTGGCGGTCCTGTGACCGCGCGCCATCTAATCGTGGCGACGGGCGGCAAATCGATCCCGAAGATGGGCGCCACAGGCTTTGCCTATGACATCGCGCAGCAATTCGGGCACCAGCTGACCGAAACGCGGCCCGCCCTAGTGCCGCTGACCTTTGGCGACCAGATGAAGGCGCGCTTTGCGGGCCTATCGGGCCTTGCCACCTCGGCACGTGTCACGTGCAATGGCACGGCCTTTGACGAGGGGCTCTTGTTCACGCACCGCGGCTTGTCCGGCCCGGCGATCCTGCAGATCTCCAGCTATTGGCGCGAAGGCGACCAGATCGCTGTCACGCTGGCCCCCGACACCGACATTCAGGGGACGCTGAAGACCCGGCGCCAAAGCCACGGGCGCACGTCCCTGTCGGTGGCGCTGGCGGAGATCCTACCGAAACGGCTGGCCGAGGATGCCGTCGCCCGGGCCGACCTGACGGGCAATCTGGCGGATCAGTCGGATGCCAAGCTGGCCGTGCTGGCCGACGCGATACGCGACTGGCAGGTCACCCCCACCGGGTCGGAAGGCTACCGCACGGCCGAGGTCACCCTGGGCGGCATCGCCACCGACGATCTGGATGCCCGCACCATGGAGTCGCGGCTGGTCCCGGGGCTTTTCTTCATTGGCGAGGCGGTCGATGTCACCGGCTGGCTGGGCGGCTACAATTTCCAATGGGCCTGGTCGTCCGGCTGGGCCGCGGGGGCAGAGATCGCGCAACGTCTACGCTAGGCTCAGGCGGCCACCAACGATCCACTCCAGCCCCGCAAACGACGCCACCCGTCGCAAAGGGGGCAGACTTCCGGCCTGTGACCCCGCACGTTTCAGAAAACGGGAGAACGCCATGCACACCACCCCGGTCCACCCCGACTTCGGTGTCGAGATCCACGGCGTCGACCTGCGAGACGCGACGGCCGACACGCTCTACCCCCAAATCCGCACCGCCTTCGAGCATCACTCCTTGCTGCTCTTTCGCGGACAAGACTGGTCAGATGACGACATCCTGCGCGTTGGGCGCTTGTTCGGCCCGATCGAAAACCGCACCGACGGGCCCGATTTCGTCAGCAGCGTCTCGAACGTCCAACCCGATGGCACCGTCATGCCGCCGGACGCCATGCGCCTGAAGGACCTCAGGGCAAACATGCTTTGGCACACCGACTCGACGTTTCTGCCCACACCTTCGCTCGCCAACATCCTCACCGCCCGCGTCGTCCCGGACGAGGGCGGCACCACCCAGCTGGTCTCTACCCGAGCAGGCTTCGCACGGTTGCCCGCAGAACTGCGCGAAAGGTTGCGCGCTGCGATGATCCGTCATGACTACCGCCACTCCCGCGCCAAGATCGACCCCGACCTGGCCGAAGAAGCGCACATCACCAAATGGGACGGCAGCTGGTGGCGCGCGGTTTGGCCCAACCCCGTCACAGGGGCCGAAGGGGTCTACATCGCCAGCCATGCCTGCGAGGTCGACGGCATGGACCGCGCGGCAGGCCTTGCGCTGATTGACCAAGTCGTCACAGCACTGACCACCGAGCAAGCCATCTATTCTCACCAATGGCAGGTCGGTGACGTGTTGATCTGGGACGAACGGGCCACGCTGCATCGGGGGATGCCCTGGCCATACGAACAGGCCCGCCCCTTGGTATCCGTCTGCATCACTGCTGGCAGCGCCGATGGCCTGTCATCAGTCAGCGCCGCCTGAGCATGCGCGCCCGGGTCGGCGGGCGGGG
>JBCCML010000009.1:0-110757 GCA_039026375.1 Pseudomonadota bacterium | reverse complement strand
AGAGCGCCGTGGCGTAACGAAGAAGAGGAAAATCGCAAGCCGAACATCAAATCGACAACGGAAAAGAAGACCTCCTTGCTTCGCTGGCCCAAGATCATGCAGCAGCAGTCAGAAAACAGGGTTCTTCAAGGCTTCCAACTGTACCGCAAGTGTATGTACACAAAGTCGACTTGTATGGGCCTGTCATCGCCCCTTCCAACCGCCAGCATTGGTCATCGGCGATGGCCCGGCTCGGCCATCCTGGCCCCATCATTACGTGCAAGGAGAGATAAAGGGACCGGTCGAACGGAAGCCGTTGGTTCAGCGTGTCAGGCCAACCATCCCAAAACGTTTCAACCGCGTAATGATGTTGACATCAGACCGACGAGGTGTGGTTTCTGACCGCCTATCGGCTGCCGAATTTGGCAGCGGTCTTCCGCTGGGTTCGATCCACAGCAGCACAGCGGCTGTCAGGATGCGCTCAGGCGCCCGCACGTGACCCACCAACGGCTTGTTTGATCCCGTCGGCGCGTTCCAAGTGCGCGGGTCTACAGATGGTTGACCGAGGTCCGACTGTGAGGGTCAAAAACCATCTCACCCGCTGACAGATCCACCCCCGAACCGCTGCCAGGACCTATCTGCAGCCACCAAGTCCTTTGAAATACATGATAATTCCACTTAGTGGTTGTCAATTCCAGTTTACAGTTGTGGACGTCGTTTTGCTGTGACAGAGTGTCCTACGCCAATGGACGAGCGATTCCAACCAGCGTCCACCAGGCACGAGAGCGAAACAGGCTGCTGACTGGCGCGACCGCTTCAGCTGTCACTAGGGCCGTGATTTGGAGAGACCAAATGTCAGACGATCCGGATAAAGTGTGGCCGACAGGGCTGACACTGAAAGAAGCCGAGGAAGTGCACAGCTACCTCATCGATGGGACGCGCGTGTTTGGCGGCATCGCGCTGCTGGCTCACTTCCTTGTCGCCGTATCCACCCCTTGGCTGGGATAGGAGGACCCCGTGAATAACGCAAAGTTATGGCTTGTCGTGAAGCCCACCACCGGGATTCCGATCTTTCTGACCGCCGTTGCTGTCGGCTCGTTGGCCGTGCACGTGGCGATCGTCACCAACACCAGCTGGGTCGGGGACTTCCTGTCCGGCGATGAAATGGGCTCGACCGCGTCCTTGACAATTGACCAACCCGTCAAGACCGCTGCCATGCCCGCTATGGAAGGTGACCGCATCACGGTGACATTGCCCGATGGCCGCCAGGCCGTGGCAGTGATCGAGAGCCCACCGGTCCTGGCCGAGGCCAGACCTGGACGCTCGTTAACCGAGTAGGTGGCGCGGCGAGCGGAGACCTCCGCGCGCAGGCAGCCGCCAACCAGGCCGGGCCGGCGGGCATACCCGATGGCCCGGTCTCTTGCTTTCGCGAGAGATGTGGCGTGATGACTTACCGCAGATATGCGCTGACAAAGCTGAGCCAGATCGGCCCGCGCTATTTGCCGTTTGCAGACGTCGCCAGTGACGATCTGCCGTTATCGCGTCTGCTGCGCCTCTCGCTTTTCCAAGTCACCGTGGGAATGGCGCTGGTGCTGCTGGTCGGCACCCTGAACCGCGTGATGATTGTCGAATTACAGGTGCCGGCCTCGCTGGTGGGCATCATGCTGGCGCTGCCGCTGATCTTTGCGCCGTTCCGCGCGCTGATCGGCTTTCGGTCGGACACCCACCGATCCGCCTTTGGCTGGCGCCGCGTGCCATTCATCTGGAAGGGCACGATGCTGCAGTTCGGTGGCTTTGCCGTCATGCCGTTCGCTTTACTGGTCCTGTCCGGCTACGCGGATGCTGCGGAGGCACCCAAATGGATCGGCTATGCCTCCGCCGGGATCGCCTTTTTGCTGGTGGGCGCGGGCGTCCACACCGTGCAAACCGCCGGTCTGGCGCTGGCCACCGATCTGGTGCCCGAGGAGGATCAGCCAAAAGTCGTGGGCCTGATGTATGTGGTGCTGCTGGCCGGCATGATCGTCAGCGCGCTGGTCTTCGGCATGCTGTTGGAGAATTACTCGCCCGGGCGGCTGATCCAGGTGATCCAGGGTGCCGCGGTGGTGACGGTCGCGTTGAACGTCTTTGCCCTGTGGAAACAGGAAGGCCGCGATCGCGTGCGTGCCGCCCAAACGGGGCCCAAACCGCGCTTTGACGAAGCCTGGGGTGCCTTTGCCGCGGGCAAGGGCGCCATGCGGCTGCTGATCATAATCGGCCTGGGCACCGCGGGCTTCGGCATGGCCGATGTTCTGCTGGAACCCTATGGCGGCCAGGTTCTGGACATGTCGGTAGCCGCCACCACTAAACTAACCGCCGTGATGGCCGCGGGCGGCCTGTTGGGCTTTGCCATTGCCAGCCGGGTGCTTGGCCGGGGCGGATGCCCGGCCACGATCACGGGCTGGGGCGCAATGATCGGGGTGCCCGCCTTTGCCGCCATCATGGCCACGGCCTATGCGGACGCATTGGGCGTGTTTGTCGCCGCCACCTTTGCGGTGGGCCTGGGCGCGGGCCTCTTCGGTCACGGCACCCTGACGGCAACGATGCGCGCAGCCCCACGCGAACAGATCGGCCTGGCACTGGGCGCCTGGGGCGCGGTGCAGGCCACTGCCGCGGGCCTCGCCGTGGCCATCGGCGGCATCATGCGCGACACCATCCATGCCCTGTCCGACACGGGGCAGGTTGCACCCCATGCCGCATACCAGCCGGTCTTCGGGTTGGAGATCATCCTGTTGGGTCTGGCGCTGATCGCGCTGCTGCCCTTTGTCAGAAACGCGCGTCGGCGTGGCCGTCGCATGGAAAGGGCCTAGATCAGCGAGGAAGGGCCCGGAAGATGTCCATCGGCGCCGGGCGCCCTGGGCGAGCTTGAGGTTGGAGGACCAACATGACCACAGTCATCACACGGCTTTACCAAGATCAGAACACGGCCGATGCGGTTGCCGCCGACCTTGCAGGGGCCGGTTTCCCCGCGAATATCTACCAGACCATTGCGCATGGCGACGATACGATGGGCCGCATCACGGGCGCTGAAGTCCCGGCAAATAGCGCGGGCCTCTACGCACCACTCGTCGACCAGGGCAACGTGCTGTTGGTGGTGCGCGCGCCAGTGACACCCTTTGGCGCGGCCAAAATGGCGATGGAGATCGTCGATCGCCAACCTTCGGTGGAGGCGGGTGTCGAAAACGACAATGAATATGTGGGCTTCGACAAGAACGAATTGAACCGCGAACTAAGGATCATGCACGGTCATTGGGGAGACTTCCTTTTCCCACTGTTAGCACCGCACAGCCGGTTCAATCGGGACTTCAAGCTGCGGAGCCGGTTCTACGGTAGGGTCCTTGGCCACCTTGTGCCGGGGCACCGGTACATGGCGAAGTTCCCGTTCGCGCACATCGTGCCGGGGCATAAGTTCTTTGCGAAGTTCCCGTTCGCGCACATCGTGCCGGGCCACAAGTTCTTCGCCCGCTTCCCGTTCGACCACCTGGTGCCGGGCCACAAGTTCTTCGCCAAGTTCCCGTTTGATCACATCATCCCGGACCATCCCTACATGGCGAACTGGATCTGGCCGCATACAAAGTCGAAAAGCAGCTGAGCGGGCGCCTGGCCGCTGGTTCAGTGTCTCTGGCCTGCCGGTGACGGCGGGGGCTGAAAAGACTTCACAAGTTTGCGCTGCGTCCGCTCCGGCGGGCGCAGTTTTCATTTGTGCGCGGGTCTGGGAACGGGCCTGTGCCGTTAGCCGATGCTCAGGTCGCCCTGCACCCAATCTGTCAGGATCGCGCGGGCGATGGCATCCTTGCGTGGCGCCTTGATCCGGGGGTGCTTGCCTTCCAGGATCACCTGCATCTTGGCGCGCGTGATCCATTGGGCGTCTTCCAACTCCTCCGGGTCGACCCTGATATCGGTGGTCTCGGCCACGGCCCAGCACCCCAGCATCAGGTTCGACGGAAACGGCCAGGGCTGACAACCCAGATAGCCGACGCGTCCCACCTGCACGGCGGTTTCTTCTTTGGTTTCTCGCCGCACGGCATCCTCAACCGTCTCGCCCGGCTCCATAAAACCGGCCAGCAGCGAATAGATCCCGGGCGGGAACTGCGACTGACGCCCCAACAGCACGCTGTCCTCATGCACAACCAGCATGATGACCACCGGGTCGGTTCGCGGAAAATGCACCGCGCCGCAGTCCTCACAGCGTCGCCGCCACCCGCCGTGATCAGGTGTCGTCCGCCCCCCACAACGCGCGCAGAAGGGGTGCGTTTCGTGCCAGTTCAACAACCCCTTTGCGACCGCTGCAATCGAGGCTGAGGCGGCGCGCAACTCCCCCGCGATCGAACGAAGGTCAATGAACTTGGCGCCGTCGCAGAACAGCCGTTCCGCCACGTCCGTCTCCATCGCCGTGAAGTCGGCAGCAAAGCACGGCGTGCCATTGGACAGGCCCAGGAAGACCGGTGCTTCGGTCGCCTCCTCCAGGTATTCCGGCAGCGGCGGCACCCAACCCAAGCGGGGCGCGGGCTCCTCCAGGTCGATCAGGATCTTGCCGTGGAACAGCGGCAACAGGGCAGCCCGGCGATGGCGCAGAAAGTCATCGGCCACGTCACGCAGGTGGGCGGCCCGGTCCAGATGGCCGCTGCCGGCGGCAAAGGTAACGTGCGGCATCTCTGGCATTGGTGATCCGTGATTGGACTAGACTGGACTGGGCGCGGCGGGGCGGCGAGTCCCCTCTCATGCAATAGCTGCACCGCCGGGGCAATGCGCCACTGCCGGTTGCACAATAATGGCGCAAGGCGGTTGGAGCGCTCGGGTTTGACGCATGGGACGCAAGAGAGGGCTGGGAAGCAGGCGTTGCCTGTCATAGGCTCGAGTGCATGAGGGGTAGATCGCCAGAACCTACAGGCCGTTGCCAGCGCGCCGGTATCCCATTCCGCCAGCAGAGGCGATTGAAGCCATGAAGCGGTTGGGCCAAGACCCCCTGATCCACCCCACGGCGCAGGTGACCGACTGTACGTTCGGGCGCTACTGCGAGGTGATGGAGGGGGCCCGCCTCCTGGAAGTTGAGATGGGCGATTACTCATACTGCGCCCACGGTGCGGATATCTGGTCGACCCGGATCGGCAAGTTCGCGAACATCGCAGCGGCAACGCGGATCAACCCGGGCAACCACCCGATGGATCGCCCGACCATGCACCACTTCATGTACCGCTCGGCACAGTATTGGCCCGATGAACCCGACGATTTGACCTTCTTTGACTGGCGCCGGTCGTTTTCCTGCGAGATCGGGCATGACACCTGGTTGGGCCACGGGGCGATTGTGTTGCCAGGGCGCAAGATTGGCGATGGCGCAGTCGTGGGCGCTGGCGCAGTCGTCACCAAGGACGTGGGTCCGTTCGAGATCTGGGCAGGCAACCCCGCGCGGCTGATCCGCCGGCGGTTTTCGGTAGAGATTGCAGAACGTCTGACGGCCCTGGCCTGGTGGGATTGGCCGCACGAGGCCATCGGCCGCGCATTGGAGGATTTCCGGATGCTGAGCCCGGAGGCGTTCCTGGAGAAACATGGGGGTTAGGGGCCGCGCGCTCCCCTGCCATCACCCAGGCAGCGCGGGCATTGGCGCAACCCACCCACCCGCGCGCGGCCCCTTAGGCAACCCTTGCACCCCGGACCCATACGCCCCGGGTGGCAGGCGCATGCTCCGCAACCGTGAACCGAACCAAGTCGGCCCGAAGTCCTGGCATGAGGCTGCCGCGATCCTTCAGTTCGGTCGCCGCAGCGGGGGCTGCCGTCACAGTTCGGATGCCTTGTGCCATGTTGCCGAACGTCTCCCCTAACATGACCGCGCCCATCAGCAAGGCCGCCGGCACATAGTCGGACGACAGGATGTCGAGCAGGCCTTGCTCGGCCAAATCCATCGCCGCCACGTTTCCGGAATGTGAGCCACCGCGCACCAGGTTTGGGGCGCCCATCATCACGGCGATGTCATGGTCACGGCAGCTTTGGGCGGCCTCTACGGTCGTGGGAAACTCCGCCAAACGCGCGCCCTGCCCCTTGCTTTCGATCACATGCGCCGCGGTGGTGTCGTCATGGCTGGCCATGATCGCCCCAAGTTCCGCCGCACGCCGCACGCCCACAGTCTTGTGGGTGGCGCCCAGCCGGGCGCCTAACGTCTTCTGGAAGGCGATGTGGGTGTCGATCTCGTCCGCGCTCATGGCGTACTTACCATTCAGATACGTGCGCAGCTGCGTCATATCAGCGAACTGACGCTGACCGGGCGTATGATCCATCAGGCTGACGATGCCAACACGGTCTTCCGCGTCGAATTCGGCCAGTTCCTCGGCCAGTGTTTCCGAACAGATCTCGGCCCGAAGATGCAGGAAATGGCTGATCCGAAGCGCCCCGCTGGCCCGCAGCGCCAGCAATTCGCGGCTGAGCTTGCGCGCATACCGCCCATAGCGCGAGCGCGCTTGGCTGACGATCGAGCCGACCCGCATGGCATCAAACACTGTCGTGATCCCGACCGAGGCAAGCTCGGCATCGTGGGCGATGATGGCCGCCGCATGCGGCCATTGCACACCGGGGCGCGGCAGCATGTGGCGCTCGAGGTTATCGGTGTGCAGCTCGATCAACCCTGGCGCCACATAGTCACCGGCACAGTCGATGGCGCCGTTTGGCACCCCGGCACCAGTGTCAGTGGCCGCGATCTCCTCGCCCTGGATAACCAGCGATCCGGTGACAACTTCATCTGGCAGGACCAGCCGGGCATTCGCCAGCACCGTGGTCTGCGCCTCGATCTCGGTCTCGACCGTCAGCATGGTGTGGTTGCCCATGATCTGTCCTTCGCGGCTGTGGGTATCGCGTCTGATCGCCCGGCAATTGTCGCAGTTTCGTGACGCATGGCGCATAACGTCCCGGCAGACCAGGAGGGCCGATGACTGACTACCGCCGATATGCCGTCTACTATGCGCCGCCAAACGGGTCGGCCCTGGCCCAATTCGGCGCCGCATGGATGGGCTGGGATGCCGAGGCGGGGGTTGAGGTGCCTCATCCAGACAGTGCCCTGGATGTCGCCCAGGTGACGGCGACCCCGCGCAAATACGGCTTTCACGGCACGCTGAAGCCGCCTTTCGTGCTGGCAGACGGCACAGACCGCCAGGGGTTGGAGGCGGCAGTCGCGGCACTGGCCATGCAGCATGCATCCTTCGCGGTGCCGATCAGGCTGGCGCGGCTGGGTCGCTTCTGCGCGCTGGTGCCGGACGGCCCCGCGCCAAAGTTGGCTGATCTGGCGGCCAACTGCGTCACCCAGCTGGATGATTTCCGTGCGCCGCCAGGTGACGCTGAACTTCGGCGTCGCCGGGCGAAGGGTCTGACAGCCGCGCAGGAAGCGCACCTGACGCGCTGGGGTTATCCCTTCGTGATGGATGAATTCCGCTTTCACCTGACGTTGACCGGCGCATTGGACCCGGCAGACGCCCCGATCGTCGAAGCCGAGCTGGCGCGTTTGACGAAGGGCGTGACGGGCGAGCCACTTCCGGTGAGCGAGATCGCCCTGTTCGGTGAAGCCCCTGATGGCCGTTTTCGCATTCTGTCGCGTCATGCGCTAACCGGCTGAACGGGCGGCAGGGCGCCGAGAAACGTGTTGATTGCCTGCTCTAGCTGTCCGGAATTGTCGATCAGCCGGACGTCAGCGCCCTGCGGCGACGGCTCAGCGGCGCGCGCAAGTCGGCGAGCAATGTCATCAACATCCTCCCGCCCACGGGCGGCCAGACGTGTGGCCAGCACGTCCTCCTCTGCGGTCACCACGCAGCACAGAAATGGCTGGAACGCGGTGCGCGCCGCCGGGATGACCGTTCGCGACAGGTTGGCGATGACATGGCGGCCCGACAACAGGTCAGAGGTCACCGATATCGGGATGCCATAATCCAACCCATGCGCCTTCCAATGCAGGGCAAAGGCGCCCGCCGCGCGGCGTTGGGCAAATTCCGCCGTTGTCACGCTGTCGTAGTCTTCGGTGTCCGGTGCGGGCGGACGGCTGATGACCCGGCGGGCGAGCAGCAGATCGGCGCGCTTGGCCATCGCCCCGGCAATCACCGTGTCCTTGCCCGCGCCGGAAGGCCCGACCACGGCGATGAAGGTCCCCGGTCTGACCGACTTGGCCACCATCTTGTTCACGGCGCGAAGACCGAAACGTCGACCTCTCGGTCGCAGACCTGTTCCCGCGCAGCAGCATCGTGGAAGATCCCGACGATGGCGGCACCGCGCGTCTTGGCCTCCTCGATCAGGCCCAGCACCGTGGCGCGGTTGGTCTGGTCGAGGCTGGCGGTCGGTTCATCCAGCAGGAGCGCCGGATATGCGTGCGCGAAGCCGCGGGCGATATTCACCCGTTGCTGTTCGCCGCCCGAGAACGTCAAGGGGCTCAGCTGCCAAAGCGTCTCCGGGATCCGCAATCGGCTCAGCAGGACGCGCGCCCGGGCGTGGGCGGCGTCTTCGGAGATGCCCAAAGCCAGCAGGGGCTCGGCCACCACGTCCAACGTTGGCACCCGGGGCACGACCCGCAGGAACTGGCTGACATATCCCAAGGTTTCGCGGCGCAGCGCCAGAACGGCGCGGGGCTCGGCATCGACAAGCTCGACATCGCCGATCCGGATCGACCCATCCGTGGCGCGGTAGTTGCCAAAGAGCATCCGCATCAGCGTAGACTTGCCAGCGCCGGAGGCGCCGGTCAGGGCGACACACTCGCCTGCCTCAACCTCCAGCTGGGCACCGGTGAGCACGGGGATGACGGCGCTGCCCTGGTTGTGCAACGTGAAGCTCTTGGAGACATCGGATACGTGGATCATGGGAGCCTCCTCATACCCTCAGAACGGAGCTGACGAGCAGCTGGGTATAGGCATGTTGCGGGTCGTCCAGCACCTGGTCGGTCAGGCCCTGTTCGATCACGTAGCCGTCCTTCATGACCATCAACCGATCGGCCAACAGGCGCACGACGCCCATGTCGTGGGTGACGACGATGGCGGAGATGTGCAGCGAGCGCACCAGCCCGCGCACCAGATCCAGCAGGCGCGCCTGCACCGAGACATCCAGCCCGCCAGTGGGTTCATCCATGAAGACCAGCCGGGGGTTCGTCACCAGGTTCCGCGCGATCTGCAGGCGTTGCTGCATCCCGCCCGAGAACGCCTTGGGCCGGTCGTCGATCCGGTCCGCGGCGATCTCTACCTTGTCGAGCCAGTTGAGCGCCTTGCCTCGGATCTCGCCATAGTGGCGTGCGCCGACAGCCATCAGCCGCTCGCCGACGTTACCGCCGGCCGAGACGTTCATGCGCAACCCATCGCGCGGGTTCTGGTGGACGAAGGCCCAGTCGGTGCGGCCTAGCATACGCCGCTCGGGCTCAGACATGGTCAGCGTGTCCTTCGGTCCGTCAACGCGGGTGTTGAAGATGACTTCGCCACTGTCCGGTGGCAGGTGCCCCGCCATGCAGTTCAGCAGTGTCGACTTGCCGGAGCCTGACTCGCCAACAACGCCAAGCACCTCGCCAGGGTAGAGCTCGAAGCTAACGTCCGCGCAGCCGATGCGCTGGCCGTAGTGCTTAGTTAGGTCGCGGACGTTGAGAAGGGGGGTCATGCCGCGGTCTCCTCGTCCCTAGCGGGCAGTGCCACCATGGCGCCCCGATGCCCAGCGGCCCGGCGTCGCACGCAGTAATCTGTGTCCGAACACACGAACATGCGCCCACCCTCGTCGTCCATGATGACCTCGTCGAGGTAGCTGTCCGTCGCCCCGCACAGCGCACAGGGGTGCTGGGCCTTGGTGGCCTCGAAGGGATAGTCTTCGAAATCCAGGCTAACGACCTGCGTGTAGGGTGGGATCGCGTAGATGCGTTGCTCGCGGCCCGCGCCGAAAAGCTGCAGCGCGCCCATCTCCATCTTCGGGTTATCGAACTTCGGGATGGGCGAGGGATCCATGACGTAGCGACCCTCGACCTTCACCGGATAGGCGTAGGCCGTCGAGATTTGGCCGTGCTGGGAGATATCCTCGTAGAGCTTCACGTGCATCAGCCCGTATTCCTCTAGGGCGTGCATCTTCCGGGTCTCGGTCTCGCGCGGTTCCAGAAAGCGCAGCGGCTCGGGGATCGGCACCTGGTAGACAAGGATCTGGCCTTCGGTCAGCTCCTCCTCCGGGATGCGGTGACGGGTTTGGATGACAGTTGCCTCCGAGGTCTGCTCGGTCGTGGCGACGTCGGCCACCCGCTGGAAGAACTTGCGGATCGAGACGGCGTTGGTCGTATCGTCAGCCCCCTGATCGATCACCTTCAGCGTATCTTCGGGCGTCAGGCAGGCGGCGGTGACCTGCACGCCGCCCGTCCCCCAGCCATAGGGCATCGGCATCTCCCGGCTGGCAAAAGGCACCTGGTAGCCGGGGATCGCCACCGCCTTCAGCAACGCGCGGCGGATCATGCGCTTTGTCTGTTCGTCTAGATAGGCGAAGTTGTAGGTTTGGGTCATATCGGTAATCCCCGGGTCCGTAGCCGGCCGATGACACAGGCCGGGTCGTCGAACAGAATGGTGTCGAAACCCAGGCTAGCCGCCGAGGTGACGTTGGCTGGGCTGTCGTCGATGAACAGGCAATCCGCCGCCCGCAATCCATTCCTGGACAGAAACAGCTGGAAGATCGCGGGGTCTGGTTTCACCAGCCGCTCGTGCGCCGAGACGATGACGTCTTCGAACAGCGTGAGGAAGTCGAACCGCTCTTGGCATTCCCCCCATTTCTCGGCCGAGAAGTTGGTGATGCCGTAGAAAGGTTTGCCCGCTGCTTGGAGGGCGCGGAGCGCTTCGACCGTGTCATCGATTGGCCCTGGCACGGCGTCGTGCCAGCTACTGTGGAACTTTCGGATCAGCGCTGCGTGCTGGGGAAATTCAGCCACCTTGATCTTTACGGCCTCGTCCCAGGAGCGACCCCGGTCTTGCTCGACGTTCCAGGGGCCAAAGCCGATTTCGTCCAGAAAACCCTCGATTTCTGCCCGGCTGGCGAAGTCTTCGCGATAGACCAGCCAGGGCTCCCAGCGGATCAAAACTTGGCCGACATCAAAGACGACATGGGTCATGGGCGACTCCGTTGGCATGCCGGATCGCACTCTTGCGCAAGATATGGTAGTCTACCGTTAGACCAGTGCAGGTTTGGAGGGACCGCATGAACGTGCTCGAATGGTTCGGAATGGTCGAGTTGGTGGGCCTGGCAGTGCTCGCCCTGATCATTTTTATGGCAACACGGCGCAGCGAAAGACGACGCAATCGCGCCGATGACGCAAGCTCTGTTGCGATGATGGGAAGCGCCGCCTACATCGCCCATCAACATCACCAAACCCCGTCCGATTTCGGCGGCGGCGGCGGTGATGCGGGCGGTGGTATGTAGGAGCACCCTTTGGTTTATGGCATGCCAATCCCGGCCCTGATCGGGCTGGTGCTGATCGCCATTGTCGGCGGGCTGTTGATTTGGACACGGATTGTACGGCCACGAATTGCGGCGCGAGAAGGCACGAAGTTCGGCCCGAACGTACCGCCACATCAGCCGCCGCCGCACGACATTGGAGACGGCGGCGGAGGTGGCGGGGGCGACTAAGCTCATTCGGCGGCCTGCTGGGCCGCCAGCGCTTCTGCCCGGATTTTGCGGATCAGCTCCAATTCGGATTGAAAATCCACATAGTGCGGCAGCTTGATGTGCTCGACAAAACCCGTCGCCTGCACATTGTCTGAATGGTACAGCACGAACTCTTCGTCCTGCGCTGGGGCACCGACACTGTCTTCGCCCAGTTCGCGCCAAGCCAAGGCACGGTCCACGAGCGCCATGGAAATTGCTTTGCGTTCAGACTGGCCAAAGACCAACCCATAGCCGCGGGTGAACTGAGGCGGCTCGGTCTTTGAGCCCATGAACTGGTTGACCGTTTCGCATTCGGTGACCATCAGCTCGGCAATCTCAACCGAAAAGCCCAGCTCTGGGATATCCAGTTCGACGCTGACCATGCCGATGCGGAGCTCACCAACAAAGGGGTGGTTGCGGCCATAACCGCGCTGGGTCGAGTAGGCCATACCAAGGATGAAGCCTTCGTCGCCACGGGTCAGCGATTGAAGGCGCAAAGACCGATCCGCCGGCAGGGTCAAGGGCTCGCGCGTCAGGTCTGCAGGCGCGTCGTCGCATGGCACTTCCTCGCCGATCAGACCCTCTTGGGCCAGGAAGTCGGTGATCCGGGGCTTATCGGCCGGACCATCGCAACCCGGGGCCACGGGGGCGGGGCTGACCTGGGCGCCGCTGTCCTCCAGCGACATGTCCAGCAGCCGGTGCGTGTAGTCAAAGGTTGGCCCCAGGACTTGGCCGCCCGGCGCGTCCTTGTAGGTGGCCGAAATCCTCCGAATGCAGGCCATCTTGGCGGTGTCCACGGGTTCCGACGCGCCAAGGCGCGGCAATGTGGTGCGGTAGGCGCGGATCAGGAAGATCGCTTCGATCATGTCGCCGCGCGCCTGCTTGATAGCCAAAGCAGCCAGCCCTGGGTCGTAGAGAGACCCTTCGGCCATCACGCGGGCAACCGCGATAGAGAGCTGCTCGCTGATTTGATCGGTGGTCAGCTCGGGCACCGCTGGATCGCCGCGGCGTGCTTCACCCAGCCATTCGTGCGCGGCATCGATGGCCCGCTCGCCGCCCTTTGTGGCAACATACATCTTAGCCCTCCACTTTCGTGGTGCGCGGCAACCCGGCCATCCGGTCGCCACATGTCAGGATGGCGTCCCAGCCCAGCGGAAAGCATTGAGAATTGGCCCGGAAAGCGGCTGGGTCTGGAACAGGCAACCGCGCATGATTGCGGATGCCGGGCCCTGTCAGCCGGTGTCCGCCATCCAGCACCGGCACCTCGACGATCAGCGTAGCCGAGCGGTCGGGATAGTCGGGCGTGCCGATCCGGAAATCTGTCAGCGGCAGCATCTCTGCCCAACCACCAAAGACGAAATCGGCGTGTTCCCGGTCCACCTGCCGCGCACCGGTGTGGAAAGCGAGCCAGCCAAGCACGTTGTCGGTGGCAACCGAAGGAGCCAGCCAGACACCAGTGTCGAAATCACAAAGCGTCAGCGCCAACGCACCCGCCGCAATCCCCAGCGGGGCAGGCGGCAGAACACCGGCGACCTGGTGGACCTTGCCCGGACGCGCCAGGGCGTCCAGTGCCGCTCGAAAGACGGTTGCTGCCTCGATCGGCGCGTTCTGAAAACCACCTTCCAAAACGTCCGCAGTCATTTGCTTTCCCCGCGGACCATTGTGAAGAAATCGACCTTGGTTGCCTCGGCCTTAGCCGCCTGCGACTGACGATCCGCCGCCAACGCATCGCGGATCGGGCCTAGGACTTTCTCCTCGACCTCTCCGGCCCGCGGCCCTTGCATCAGTGCATCGCATATCGCCGCTTGCCGGGCATGAGCATGATCCCGCCCCGGCACGTAGGCGTGGCCCACCTGCCCGTCGGCAAGGCGTAGCGCACAGCGGGTTACAGTCATTTCGCCCAGATTGAACGGCGCACCGGTGCCACCCTGACGTCCGCGAACCATGATCGCACCCGTCTCCGGCGGGCGCAGCCACGTGGCATCAGGCAGCGAGCCAAGCGCTTCGACGGCGCGGTTCAGGCTGATCGATGGTGCACGTGCCAGAACAGACATCCAGTCTTTCCGCGCTTCTTTGGTGGGCATCAACATCCTCAAAATTTGTCTAGACAGCTCAACAACTATACAAATACAATCCTCATTCGGGAAGACCGCAGTCTAAGAAAGTTCTGTGACGCCATGACGACTCCCATCTGGATCAGCATCAAGGACACGCTTTCGCGGGAAATTGGCGATGGGCGCTTTCTTCAGGGGACTCAACTGCCGACAGAGGCCGAATTAGCCAGACGGTTTGCCGTCAATCGGCACACAGTACGGCGCGCGATCGGCGCCATGCGCAACGAAGGACTGGTACGTTCGCGCCGGGGTGCCGGAGTATTCGTCAGCGGGCAACCAATTGATTACCGCCTGGGCAAGCGAACGCGGTTCCGCCAGTCTCTTGAAGCCGAAGGCCGCCAGGGCAGCAAGCGTATCTTACGTCTGGAGACAATTGCGGCCACCGCGCGCGAAGCCAAACACCTTCAGATTGCGATCGGCGCCTCGATCACCGTGATGGAAACGGTCGGCGTGGTCGACAATGCCCCGTTAACCTACGCACGCAGTACCTTCCCAACAGATAGACTAGAGGGATTGAACGCGGCCCTAGAACGCCGCAGTGGTCGCGTGACCGACGCTCTGCGCGATTGCGGTATCGCCGACTATCGCCGCGCCTGGACACGCGTGACGGCCGAGAAGGCAACTGCCGCGCTGGCTCGACACCTGGAAGTCTTGGATGGCGCGCCCCTGATCCGAACGCGGTCGCTGAACGTCGATCTAACCGGCATTCCAGTGGAACTGGGGCGTACTTTCTTCTGCGCGGATCGGGTCGAGTTGCTGATCGAAGCGGATTGACGGCCGAACAAAAAAGGCCGCCCCAGGGGGCGACCTTTTGCGTTCCAGCCGAATGTTGACAGATCAGACGAACACTAGGTCCAACTGGTCATTGAGATCGAGAACGAAGCTAGAGTTCGTATCAAGCAACGATGTGACATCAATAGACTGCTCCGACGTCAGTGTGTTGCCGTCCCGGTCAATCTCAACGAACACACTGACCGAAGGATCGAATGGCAGGTCATCGATATTGAAGACGAAGCCGTCAGGGGTATCGGTCCCGGTCAATGCCTCAAAAGTACCATCCGGTGCAGCTCCGCCGGCTGACACGCCAATAACTGTGGCAGCCGCCAACTCGGCAGAGACAAGGCTCTCGAGGCCAAAGGGTAGAACGTCCGTCGTCGATACGATCACATCGTTTGCATCAACCCCTTCCAAAACGCCGCGTTCGAGCGCCTGCTGCGAGTTATCGCCAAGCGGATCAATCAGAACAACTTCGACGTCCGCGCCAGCAGCGTTCAACGCCGCCAATTCAGCGGTCTCTTCAACAGCTGGTTCGGTCCCAACAACGGTGTCCTCAACAATGCCGGACACGAAGACAGGGACAGTGACGGCACTGGGGTCGTTTGGATCAAACACGCTCAGCGTTGGGCTCAAGAAGAGATCGTCGATACCGTCCGAATTGCGATCCTCGTTCGCCAATCGGATGATGCTTACAACTTCACCGTTTGAGTTCAACTCCGTTCCCTGACCATTCGTGCTTGTCAGGATAACGATGTCGTCTGTTGCATTACCGTCCAAATTGGAGCCGGACTCCGTTATCCTCGACTTTGCCTCCTCAAGCGCAAATCCGACGTTCAACTCGGTCCGTGTACCTGTTGACGTACTGAACCCAGCAAATATGCCGTTGCCCAAGTCTGTACTTGAAGTGGTGGCCAAGACACCCGCGGTGGTCGTCACGCTAGAGACGAGCGGGTCTATCGCGACATCGCCCAACGTCAGGTCTGTGCGAACACTGTCGCCCATCAGCAAAACCGTGACTTCGCGATCAGCTTCAAGGTTTTTGGCAGCCTCAACGATCTGCGCGAGGAACAGGTCGATGCGCGCAATCGAGTTGTCGCCGTTGAAGTCCGTAAGGATACTGGACGGGCTAGCAAAGTTGTCCATCGTCGCATCCGAGTGATCGATGATGAACGTGACGGTCTGCTTCAGATCCGTGACAACGGTTCCAGATAGCGAGAATGTTGGGTCAGCGTCACTAATCCCCAAAACGTTGATCGTCACCGTAGCGGTGTCTGCAACGACCGGCTGAACAGTCGGGGTGAAGCGAACGAAGTCGATGCCGCCAGAGCCTGACAGCTCGACCTCCATTTTCTTGACGCCGCTGACATTGATGTCTTGCGACAGAACCATCGCGTTCCCGGTCGGGTTTGCGTTGATCGTCGTGATCAGCGTCCCAGCATCGTCAAACAGCCGGATCACACCGCTTTCAGTGCCCTCGAGATCCACGAACTGGAGCGAATCCACGTCAGAGACCTGGTCGAACTCGAAGAAGAACGTGCCCCCGCCCGCATTGTCATCCGGCGCTATGGGGTTGCCATCCTCAGATATGATCAGGATCGGGCCGACACTCACCTCAAGGTCGGGGTCGGCCGTCGGGGACAGATTCGTGTCGAAAATCATGGCTTGGTTCGTGCCATTCGTGCCGTCAGCGGCTCGCACGGCGCGAACCGAAAACCCTTCGCCGCCGGTGATGATCTGGCCGTTACTGAAGCCGTCGAAGCTTTCCTCGACTTGTGTGCCCGTGCCAGCGCCCAGTCCGATCGTGTAGGTGACCGAAACCTGATCTGTCTCACCGTTGTTCAAGCTGAGGAAATCGTTCTCGGCATCAAAATCAACGGTACCGTCGCTGTTGATCTTGACCCGGCCCTTCTCCAACTCGACCCACTGATTGACCGAGGCCGTCGCGCCGTTCACGGCAAGAACCTCTCCCTGATAGGGTGATCCGTTGGCGACGTCATTGTTCAGGATCGTCGAGATGTTAGCAGACTGCGGATCGAGGATCTCGGTATCTCCTGAAGGCTCATTTTCGAAAACGGTGAGCGCGTCGTCAATCGCATCGATCGTGGGCGCAGGCGTGTCGTCGCCAAGCACTTTGATGAAGACGGTCGCTTCGTCGCTCACCTCTTTGATCTGGGAGGCAGCGGTGACTGCCGTGGTCAGTGTCGCGGCGTTGCTCACCTGCAGGGGGCTGCCACCGCTGTCCAAGTCCGTCAGCGCCGACAGCACCGACTGGTCGCCGATCGCAATGGCCTCGATCGCGGCGTTCAGGCCAGCGGGATCGGTGAGGGTCGTGACCTCGTCTCCGTAATCTCCGTTGTCCTGGATGGTCACACCATCCGGATCCCGTGGCACTCCGTCCGACAGGAACACCACCTTGTTTTCAGCGCCATCATCGGTTGGCCGCGTGCCGAACCAGTCAATGGCTTTGTTCAGGCCATCTTCGTAGTTCGTCCAACCGTTCGGATTGCCCTGGATGGCCATGACAGCGTCGATCAAGCCCGCGTCATCCAAAGCGAAGGTGCCTTCGATAGCGCCCGCCGTGTCAAATGTCACAAGACCAACGGTGACATTCGCAGGATCGTTCACCGTGGCACGCAGCGACTCGATTGCAGTCTTCACTGCCAGAATTTGAGCATCGAGGACGGTGTCCGTGAACTGGTCACCATTTTGATTGCCCGCTCCGGTTCCGCTGAAGACGCCCTCAGCCAAGCCATTCAAGCCAAGTGTCGACCCGGAGGTATCGAGGACGAAGAGCAGGTTGGTCTTCTGCGTTGACGCGGTCTTGTCGGCGATAGTGTAGTTCACCTGGACAACTTGAGACTCAGTCCCTGTGAAGTCACCTTGAGTATCAAAGTCGACCCGGCCATCTGCCATTATCTTGATGGCACCGCCACCGGCCAAATCGATGAAGTCGCCGACATTGCCGGTTACGCCGTTCACCTCAACGACGGAGCCGGTATAGTCGGGGCGCGAGCCGTCTGAGAGGATCTGGTCGTCGTTGACCAAAATGTTGGCCACAGCGTCTGTATCATCGAAGCTATCGAGAATGTCCTCGAACACATCTGGTGCGTTTACACCCTCCTCCTGCGTGACGATGATAAAGTCGTCGATGGCGTCCAAACCAGTCAGGGTCGGCGCGTCATCTTCGCCGTTGATCAGGATATTGACGGTACCCGTGGCAGTCACCGCGGTCTTGGAGGCGTCGGCGACAGCGGTCGTCAGGGTCGCCGCATCATTCACGCGCAAAGCGTTGTTGCCGCTATCCAGATCGTCCAAGTAAACCAGTTCGGCTTGGTCGCCGATCGCAATCGCCTCGATGGTCGCATTGATCGTCCCGCCCTGGAGGGTTGCGACCTCGTCACCGTAGTCTCCATTGTCCTGAATGCTCGAGCCATCCGGATCTCGCGGCACCCCATCCGACAGGAACACGACCTTATTCTCAGCGTCGGGATCGGCCGGTAGACTGCCAAACCAATCGATCGCCTTGTTCAAACCGTCTTCGTAGTTCGTCCAGCCGTTCGGGTTGCCCTGGATGGCCATGATCGCGGGGATCAGACCAGCATCATCCAAGGAGAACGTCCCGCGTACAGCGCCGGCTGTATCAAACGTGACCAGTCCAATCGTTACGGTCGATGGATCAGTTACCGACTGGCGAAGGGCCTCAACTGCAGACTTCACCGCCAGAAGCTCTGCATCGAGCACCGTATCGTTCCGGTCGTCATCATTCTGGTCGCCGGCGCCGACGCCGCTGAAGTTCCCCTCAGCCAAGCCGTTCTCGCCCAGCGTCGAGCCTGAGGTATCGATCACAAACAGAAGGTTAGTGTTCGTAGCCGCGCCGCTGGCCGAAATTGTATAGTCGACAGAAACAGTCGCAGTATCGCCATTGTGAAGACTATCAAAGTCCCCATCGGCATCGAAATCGACTGTCCCGTCAGCGTTGATCTTGATGCGGCCGCCGCCAGCAAGATCGATGAAATTGCCGATGTTGGCGGTAACGCCGTCTACTGTGACTACTTGGCCGGTATAAGCTTGCCCGTCCTGGGTATCGTTATCCAGGATGTCAGCGGTTGCCGTGTCGTCATCAAAGGCGTCCAAAATGTCCTCGAACACGCCGGAGACGTTAACGCCCTCGCTTTCACTGACAACGATGAAGTCGTCGGTAGCAATCAGCTCGATCGGCTTCTCGGCTTTGCAGAACTCAATCTGATCGATCCGAATAAACTCGCCATAGTCGCTGGTGCCGCGCAGCGAGACGTCAGCCCCCTGCGGCACATCAATGCCATAGAATGTGAAGGTCGAGAACGAGACATGCTCGTAACCGTTGCCATTGTTGTCCCGGTTCAGAACCAAAGTCTCGACAACCACACCGTCCACCAGCAGTTCTATCGAACCCTGGCCGTCGTTCTCATCAACATACGTGATCTCGATGTCATAGTGTTGGCCGTCACCGGCGAAGTCTTTGACCGTCGCCGTGCCTTCGTGACCACTGACCTTGATCAGGTGACTGTTGGCGGCGTTATCCTGGTACTGAATGACAAAGCCGTCCAGGTGCAGGTCCTCGGCCTGAAAGGTGACTTTGTCGCCCACGACCACCGGCTCTTTCGGGCCGCCGTCAAAGCATTTGTAATCAAGGTAGTTGGTCTTGACGTTTTCTTTGCTGATGACCGTCAGGACCGCATCGGCAGGGGGCGTACCGTGATAGTCGGGACCGCCATTGTAGAACGTGAAGAAGTCGTCGATGTCCGTATCGCCCGCCTGCTCCATTTCGACCAGTGTGTACTGATTGCCGTACTGGTCCTCGACGTACCACACCTGCTCGGCATAAATGCGACCACCATTACCGACATCGGCGCCATTTAACTCGATCGTTGCCGTCTGGCCGGACGTGTCGTCGCCCTGTTCACCGCGATCGTAGTCGCCGGAAAGAAAAGCGTCGTTGTCTTCCACTGTCACATGCAAAGAGGCGTAGGTCGGCATGGTGAACACGTCGCCAGCGCTCAGCGAGTTGTCGCCGCTTTCGAGAATATCGTCCTCAGAGAATGCCGTGAACGTGTAGGTCGTCATGTTTGCTCACCTTTTTACGCAGGTCTGGCCATGCGGCCGACCGCTCACCCCTAAACTGGTTACCGGCATGGCCGGCCGTTGCCGGAAGCGACACCTTCAGTCACGCTGAGCCGGCGACAAATTTACTGTGACGTGCGCCCCTCGCCCGTCCCGCAAATTTCGTATTCAGAAAATACCACGAAAATTGGGCAGATGCTGCGCGGGATGCCATCGCTCTAGGCGATAGGAAAAAATGCAACCTCTGGATGATTTTCGCCTGCAAGATTCGGCGCTACGTAGTGTGGTTACACTTAAAAGTTGTCGCGAAATGATCAGACACTCGCAGATTGCAATTGCGGGCAACGCACCACCTTCAGCGCGTGGTCCAAAGTGATTCGCTTAGGCCCTGATTTTGCCGCAAATTCCAGCACCCGGCGGAGCCACTTCGAGCAAATCAAACAACTTTCCAAGTCAGGTAATAGGGTGGTGGAGCCGAGGGGAATCGAACCCCTGACCTTCGCGTTGCGAACGCGACGCTCTCCCATCTGAGCTACGGCCCCAGCGATCCGGTTGCTATGGCGGGCTGCGATGGCTGTCAATGGCTCGGCAATCTTGCGCGGTTAGGCCTGCGGGGCTACCTACCGCCCAGCAAATGCTCCGGAGAAACCGATGACCGCGATATTTCTACTTGTCGATACGCTGCTCAGCATCGCCTTTTGGGTGATCCTGATCCAGGTCATCATGAGCTGGCTAATCATGTTCAACGTCATCAATCTGTACCAGCCACTGGTCCGTCAGATCTGGGACGGCCTAAACCGATTGACCGAGCCGGTGTATCGTCCCATCCGCAATGTCTTGCCCAATCTAGGCGGATTGGACCTGGCACCGATGATCGTAATCATCGGAATTTTCTTCCTTCAGAACTTGTGGCGTTACGACATAGGCCCAGCGATGGTTTCCTAAAGCTGGGGCGTCCTCACCGCACCGTGCGGAACCTCGGAAACACTGCAAGATCTGCACAGAAGCCCCACAGGCCGCGCTACAGCACACGACGCAACGGTGATTTTGTTCCCTCCAATGGAGGAGGGCCGTCATGATCACTCGGCGTGGATTGCTCCGGTCAGCGTTACGTGGGGCAGTGCTTACCGGCATTGCGGGCGGATATGCCAGCGCAGTTGAGCCGTTTCGTCTTCGCGTCCAAGCGTAAAGACTGCGTCCACCCGATTGGCCGGAGGGGCTGCGCTTGCGCATCGCTGCCTTGGCAGACATTCACGCTTGCGAACCATGGATGTCGGTCAACCGGGTTCGACATGTTGTCGAACGCACGAACGCCCTTCGGCCGGATCTGACAGTGCTGCTTGGTGACTATGTCGGCGGGCACCGATACGTCACCGATTGGGTCCACAGCCGCGACTGGGCGCCTGCACTTGGCGATCTGAACGCACGACTGGGGGTTTACGCGGTCATGGGCAACCATGACTGGTGGGAAGATCGCACCGCTCAAAGGGACGAGACAGGGCCGACATTCGGCCACCGGGCCCTCGCCGCTGCGGGCATCACAGTGTTGGAGAATGACGCCATCCGTTTCAAAACGGCGGAAGGCCCGTTTTGGCTGGCGGGCCTTGGCGATCAATTGGCCTTCCATCCGTGGCGTGGTGATCGCTGGCAACCCTGGCGGGGCATGGACGACTTGCCGGGCATGCTGGCGAAGATAACGGATGAGTCGCCCACCATCCTGCTGGCCCACGAACCTGACATTTTCCCTCAGATCCCTGCGCGTATTGCTCTCACCTTGGCTGGACACACCCATGGTGGCCAAGTGCGGTTGGCAGGCTACTCACCAGTGGTTCCGTCACGCTTTAAGAACCGTTACGCCTACGGCCATATTCGTGAGCCAAGGCCGGGCGGTCAGACAGACATGATCGTGTCAGGCGGCCTCGGCTGCTCGATAATGCCCGTGCGCTTTGGGGTTCCGCCGGAAATTGTGCTCATAGACCTCGGCTAACGACATCGGGTCGCGGCGCTTGCGGGCCTCGACCACACACGTTAATCCTGAACGGCGGGGCAAGCGATCCCCCGCCGTCAGGCTGCCCGGTCCAAGCATCGCGTCGAACCCATAGGGGAGCGATGAGCCATGCCTGACAATTTCCAAACACTTCCTTCGGTAACCCCGGCCGCAGCCATTGCTGCACAGGGCCGTGGCACCCAGATGCTTGATGTCAGAAAAGCGCCTGCTCGCCGAGCAAGCGGCAAAGGCATCGAGTATGCCGAGTGGGTCGATCCCTTTGATCTCGATCATTCACACCCTCTCATGTCTTCTGATGTGCCGCTGGCCGTCTTCTGTGCGCACGGGCACGAAGTCAGTCAATTCGCCTGCGCCCTTTTGCGTTTCCATGGTTGCGATGCTGTCTTTGTCGTTGGTGGATTTGAGGCACTGGTACAGGTTGGCGCGCCAGTAACGCCTCTGCCTCTAACGGAACTGAGCCCATGACCTCACCGCGCTTTACCCAGTCCCTGCCGGTTTGGATAAAGATCGGGCTTTTGTCTTTCGGCGGCCCGGCGGGCCAGATCGCGTTGATGCAGGACGAGGTTGTAACCCGCCGGAACTGGGTGGCGTCCGATTCATTTGATCGGGGCCTTGCCTTCTCGATGATGCTTCCCGGGCCCGAAGCGCAGCAGCTTGCCACCTGGCTGGGCTGGCGCATTGGCGGTGTCGCGGGGGGTATGGCGGCGGGCTTGGCCTTCATCGTGCCAGGTGCCGCGTTAATGATCCTTTTGGCGTGGATAGCAGCGGCGTATGGCGACGTGCCTGTGATTGCTGCGTTGTTCACAGGGGTTCAGCCGGTCGTAATCGCGCTGGTGATCGCCGCCATGAGCAAAATCGCAGGGCGGGCCCTCAATGGACCAGCCCATTGGATTTTAGCCGCCGTGGCCTTCATCGCCATCTATCTATTCGGTGTGCCGTTCCCCATCGTCGTTGCCACTGCGGCGGCGGTTGGGTTGCTGTTGCCCCACGAAGATACGGCAGCCGCCAGCCTGACCGCAGGTCGCGCCACATGGCGACACGCGGGCGTGACTTTGTTGATCGCTGCGGTCCTGATCGGTGCCGTCTGGATCTTGAACAACGCTGTCAGCACGCCGGGACCGCTGCACGAGGTGCCCGTTCTGTTTACAACCGCGGCCTTGGTAACGTTTGGCGGAGCTTATGCGGTTTTGCCGTTCGTGGCGGCTCAGGCAGTCGAGACCTATGGATGGCTATCGGCTGCCGCCATGCTGAACGGCCTCGCCATCGCCGAAGCGACGCCGGGACCATTGATACTGGTCAACACCTATGCCGGTTTTTACGCGGGTTGGTCGACACAGCCAGATATCGCAGCAGGCGCCTACGCCGCTGCAATGGCCACTTTCTTCACCTTCGCACCGTCGTTCGCGCTGATCCTGGCGTTCGCCCCCGCGGTCGAGAGCCTCTACGACATCCCTTGGGCGCGGCGCGCGTTAGCAGGTGTCTCGGCGGCGGTGGTCGGAGTAATCGCCAACCTCGTTTTGTATCTCGCCGAAGCATCGTTTTTGCCAATGGGCTTAACACAGCCAGAATGGGCAAAGATCGCGCTGTTCGTTGCGGCCTTGCCCTGCGTCTTCATCCTGAAGCTCGGCATGCTCGCCCTAGTTTGTGGCGGGTTGGCTGCAGGATTAGTGCTTCATTTAGCGGGAGTTCTGTAGCTGCGCCCCAGCCGTCACGCGCCGCTTGGCGCAAACCTGCCAACCAAGACCCGGAATGGGATAAGCGCCAGCAACGCAAGCGAGAGCTTCACACCGAAGTCAGCAATGGCCAGGCTAACCCATAACGGTACCGCCGGCCCAATGCCCAATATAGGCAAGACTTCATTGGCCCAACTCACGTCGTTGCTGGGCTCAAGCACCACCAGAACACCAGAGAAAGCGATCGTGAAAAATAGCGCCGTATCGACTGCCGAGCCGATGACAGACGACACAACGGGCGCACGCCACCAGCTTCCGCGGCGCAAGCGGTGAAACACAAACACGTCCAGGAGCTGTGCGGTCAAGAATGCGATGCCAGAGCCCACCGCAATACGTAGCGTCACCAGGGGTCCATACTCGCCGATGATCTGTGTGCCGATCAGAGAGCAGATGACCCCAATAATGAACCCTGCAAAGACGACCCGACGCGCCGCTGCAGGTCCGTAGAGCCGATTCATCAAATCCGTGACCAGGAAAGCGATTGGATACGTCAGCGCGCCCCATGTCAGCCACTGACCCAACAGAAACTGGACCAGGATGTTGGACACGACCACAACGGTCGCCATCGCAACGATTCCAGCGATCAAGGCACGGGTCGACATGGCGCAAAGCTCCGCGTTTCGTACTGGCGCGGGGCCTAGCGCTGTGCCGACGCGATTGCAAGCGCCGACGCCATCGGGCCTTGCCTTAGGCAGCCCTACGGTGGCGAGGGCGCAGGCTGGCCACCTCGACGACGGCATCAGGCGACACCAGGACATAAGACGAAAGATCGCGGCGCAGCCAGAAAGTCCGCTCCCGAACTGTCAGGTCAAAGTTTTGGGCCGCGTCAATTACATGTAGTCCATCCCCCAAATCCAACCCGCTTCCCAGAACGCGCTGAGCGACGCTGGAAATCCATAAATGGGCGCTTGCCGCGTTGGAGCGGCGTGGCGCCAGCTCTAGCTCGCGGCCCAAGAAAGGGCGCAGTCCGTGACTGACCATGCCGATCGCATCCCCCGCGGCGTACCCGCTCGGCACGTAGCTGGCAAACCCGACCCAGTTGTCCAGCGGCATTTCACCCTGCAGCAGCGCACCGCTTGCTGCTGAAAATGCCTGCGGGCGGTTCAGGACATGGCTGCCATGCCAATAGACGCCCAGGGCTGGCGTTAGATCCAGGATCGCGGCGGTCACGAAATGCACAGCCGCCGCATAGGCCTTGACCCCAGCTAAATCGGATAGGCGGCCGCCACAGCTGACGGTAACGTGGGCAGTATGCCGCGCCAAATCGCGGCTCCCATCCCAACGGCGCACCATCTTCATTCGCGGCACTTCGTCGGCAGGCGCGCAGCGGACGTCTTCAGATGTGATGACGATGTTGCCGCCATCTATCCTCAATAAAGCCGAGTCGCGCACGTCCGATTGGCCAACAACGGCTTCCGTCCGGCCAACCTGGGGAAATCGTCGAGCGACGGCAGCGGCGATAGCATCAATGTTGAGCGGCCAAGGCTGTTCCAACAGGATGCTGGCGGTGAAACGACGTGACATGCAAACTCCCTCAAGATTGGAGCGTGCAGACAACCTCTAAAGACACCGTTAAGCGCGTCAGACAAAGCCGACTTGCCGTTTGGCGCGAACTCTGTCGCGCGCCGCCGCGGGTGGGTGGGCCTTGCGATTTCGCGGACGACACGCCCTCGACTGGGAGCAGCGGCGCGTCGCTAGCGGCGCTCTCGCATGGCCAGAAGCCTAAGGCGCAGCGCATTCAGTTTGATGAAACCTTCGGCATCCTTCTGGTCATAAGCGCCGGCATCCTCTTCGAACGTGACATGACTTTCCGAATACAAGCTGTCCTCAGACCAACGACCAATCACGTCGACATTGCCCTTAAAAAGCTTCAGACGCACGGTGCCCGAGACACGTTCCTGGCTCTTGTCGATCAAGGCCTGCAACATCGATCGCTCCGGGCTGTACCAAAAGCCGTTATAGATCAGCTCGGCATAGCGGGGCATCAACTCGTCCTTGAGGTGCGCCGCGCCTCGATCCAAACAGATGGACTCGATGCCACGGTGAGCTACCAGCCAGATTGTCCCACCAGGTGTCTCGTAAATCCCACGCGATTTCATCCCGACGAAACGCCCTTCCACTAGGTCCAGGCGCCCGATCCCATGGGCCCCGCCCAACTCGTTCAAACGGGTCAACAATGCTGCTGGTGACAGAGCGTGCCCATTGATGCTGATCGGATCGCCACCCTCAAACCCGATTTCGATAATCTCTGGCGAATCAGGCGCGTCTTCGGGGTTCACAGTACGCTGATAAACGTAGTCGGGCGCCGCGACTGCGGGATCCTCGAGAACCTTCCCCTCAGAGGACGTATGAAGGAGGTTTGCATCGACACTGAAAGGGGCTTCACCGCGCTTATCCTTTGGCACGGGGACTTGATGCGCCTCGGCCCACTCGATCAAGCGGGTACGGCTCGTCAGATCCCACTCCCGCCAAGGTGCAATCACCTGGATGTCGGGTTGCAATGCATAAGCCGCCAACTCGAAGCGCACCTGGTCGTTGCCCTTTCCGGTGGCACCATGTGCAATTGCGTCTGCGCCTTCTGCTCTAGCGATCTCGACAAGCCGCTTGGATATAAGCGGGCGAGCTATCGACGTCCCCAGCAGGTATTGCCCCTCGTAAACAGCATTTGCCCGGAACATCGGCATGCAGAAGTCCCGCACAAATTCCTCGCGCAGGTCCTCCACGTAGATTGCAGCTGCGCCCATATCTTCGGCCTTGGCGCGTGCTGGCTCTAACTCTTCGCCCTGCCCAAGATCGGCGGTGAAGGTGACCACTTCGCATCCCATCTCTACCTTGAGCCACTTCAAAATAATGGACGTGTCCAACCCGCCTGAATAAGCGAGCACGACCTTCTTGGGGTTCGACATGAGGCCCTCCGTCTGCGCTGCGGCGCGGGATAGGTCGAAAACCCGGGAGAGGCAAGCGCCCCCTTACGCGGCTTCCAGCGACTTGCCCCTTTCTAGATGCCAGCGTGCATCCCTGCCATCCATGCATAGGGCAAGAGGCTGCGCGGTGGCCTATTGGCTAGCCCGCTCGCGATCGAGGACAAAGGCACTTCTCAGGCGATCCAGCCAGCCGACGCTGGGATCCCGCGAACGCCGTAACGCGAGCTTTGAAGAATGGTCGCCAAGGTTGCCTTGCGCTCGCCAATCAAGGCTTGGAATCGATTGCCAGCGAAGGCGCCTGATCAGCCAGGACATTTGCCCTATGCATGTGCTGGTGGATCAGGATCTCGTCGCCCATGGTTTCGATCAGGACAGACAGCGTTTCGCGTGTGTTTGCGACCATCTGTTCAGGGACACGTTGCCCGGCATTCTACCAAACGATGGACAAACGTTCGCACCATGCCGCGGCGACATCTGCGAAACGACCCAATGGTGCGGCCCTTCGCACCCACAGTTTTGGCTGCGGATCAATGTAATCCAACGTGGGGTCGACATCGCACGTCTGGCTAAGGTCCGTTCCAGGTTGGAACCGCACCACAAACAGTGTGTGATGCGACACAGATCATTCCAACAACCTAACCGCACCATGGCCTTCCCGAGCAGCCAGAGAAACCGTTTCGAGCCGGCACTCGTCATGCAGCCACAACGGCCTGGCCGACCGCTCCGGCACGGCAGGTTCTTGCCAAAACCAAGCAAGGTTCCGTGGGATCACGACTTTACTGTCGCGCACCCGCTGCCCGCTCCCATGCAATTCCATCAAGAGTTGTATGAAACGCTACAGAAACGGAGTGCGTTCTTTGTCATTCTTCTCCTCACACGCACGGCCAAGGCCAAACACTTGGGAGGAAGCCATGAAGAACCGACTGACAGCTGCTCTTGCCATGGGCGCCCTGGCACTAGCGTGCATCCTGGTGACCGTACAAGCGGGCCAGGGGTCAAACGCAGCGCCGATGGTCGTGGCCACCGCCAACTGACCGCCGTCAACGTTCTGGTTTGTCAGCTAAGTTCTCGCCTCAGGAAAGCCATCAAAGCGTTACGTGCAGCGGCGTCAACGTCGAGATGGGTGACGACTCGGATCCGTCGCGCACCGAATACACCTAGATTGATCCCCTCAGACTTCGCCCGTGCAGTTAGGTCGGCAGCGTCCATCTGGTCCTCGGCCAAATCGAAGATCACAATGTTCGTGTCAGCCGGCAGCACCCCCGCCACACCCGGCAGCTGCGCCACGTCGCGGGCGATCTCGGCCGCCAGGGCATGATCTTCCGCGAGACGATCGACGTTATGATCCAACGCGTAGAGACACATGGCGGCCAAGACACCCGATTGGCGCATCGCACCGCCCATCTGCTGTTTTGCGGCCCAAGCAGCTTCGATGAAGTCTTTTGAGCCAGCCAAGGCGGAACCCACGGGTGCGCCGAGACCTTTCGAAAAGTCGATCCAAACGGTGTCAACGCCGGCACACCAGTCTGCGGCATCTATGCCCGTGGCGACCACAGCGTTCATAAGGCGCGCCCCGTCCATATGCGTGGCCAGGCCCTGCTCCTTCGCGATCGCAAGGCTGGCGTTCAACCGGTCCAGCGGCCAGATCGCACCACCCTCCAGGTTCACTGTCTGCTCAACAGATAGCAAACGACTGCGCGGCTGATACCGTGAGTTGCCGGGCCGGATTGCAGCGGTAACTTGTTCGGGCGTCAAATGCCCGCGACCGCCATCGATCGGATGGATCATAACGCCAGACAACGCCGCGGGGCCGCCGCCCTCCGCTTCGATAATGTGCGCCTTCCGGGCACATATAACCTCGTCGCCAGGTCGACAGTGAACGCGGATCGCGATCTCATTCGCTAAGGTTCCCGAGGGAAGGTAGACCGCCGCCTCCTTGCCCAGCAAGTCAGCAACGCGCGCCTCCAAAGCCTTGGTAGTCGGATCTTCAGACTTCTGCTCGTCGCCCACTGGCGCGTCCAGAATGGCCTCGCGCATGGCGCGGGAAGGCTTTGTCTTGGTGTCGGAATAAAAATCGTGCATGCCACTCCCCGGTATGTCGCGGGGCAGAGGTTGCGCGGCAGCGATCCAACTGTCCAGACCCCAGCGCCCCAGGAGTGGCGTATGCATGTCCTGATCGTCATTGACCACCCAAACAAAGCTTCTTTCACCCACGCAGTCGCGGCGCGTTTTGCGGATGGTGTCAAAGACGCAGGCCATCAGGTTGAGATCGCGGATCTGCATGACGAGGGCTTTAACCCGGTCTGGCAAATGGCTGACTTCGCTCAGGATGCGGAAGATGGCACGCCCATGCCACCAGATGTCCTAGCCGAGCAAGGTCGCATCCTCCGCGCTGATGCCTTTGCACTTTGCTTTCCGCTATGGTGGTGGGGCATGCCGTCGGTCATGAAGGGCTGGGTCGACAGAGTGTTTTCCTGGGGCTGGGCCTACGACCAATTGGACGACCCCACGCCGCAAGGCTCCCGCCTTGCGGTGAAGCCCTGTGTACTGCTGGTGCCCGCGGGCGTGTCACCCGACAGCATGGGAAAAGGCGGCTACACAGCGGCGTTGGAGACACTGTGGATCGACGGCACTTTTGGATATTTTGGCATGGATGCTGCGCTGCATGTACTTCATGGCGCCACCGGACGGCCCGAGCGCCGCCTGCAACACCTGGAATTGGCCTACGGTCTTGGGCAGAAGATCGGCAATTAGACGGGTTTCAACCAATCCCTTCCTTGGCAAGGGGGTGATGTTCCAACACTAAGGCCTTCAGGCGGGCATCCAGCACATGCGTATAAATCTCTGTCGTGGCAATATCGGCATGCCCCAAGAGCGTTTGGATGGCCCGCAGATCTGCCCCATTCGCCAACAGATGCGTGGCAAAGGCATGTCGGACGGCATGGGGCGATATGCCTGTGGGATCGATGCCAGCCTGAACAGCCAGATTTTTAAGTGCCGTATAGAAGGCAACGCGGGTCAAATGACCGTTCTTGCGGGCAGACGGGAACAGCCAAGGCGATGGCCGCGCGCCCTTCGAGATTCGCGCGGCGTCGGCTGCGTCCCTAGGCACCAACCAGGCAGCCACGGCCACCCGCGCCGGATCGGATAACGGCACCATCCGTTCTCGCCCGCCTTTTCCGCGCACCAGAACCATGCGCGGATCGCCACGGACTGCCGCCACCGGCAACGACACCAACTCACTCACCCGCAAACCAGTGGCGTAGAGCAACTCCACGAGGCAATGCAATCGAAGCGCCAAAGGGCGTGGTTCCGGACCGGGTTCAGCTGCATCCAGTAAGCGAGCCGTCTCTTCTTCTGTCAGTGTCTTGGGTAGACTTCGCGCTCGCTTTGGACCACCCAATCCAGCGCCTGGATCATCTGCTCGCCAACCCTCCGACGCCACAAAACCGTAGAATTGCTTTAGTGCTGACAATCGGCGCGCTCGCGTGGATGCGGCGCGCCCGTGCTCCGCCAGCTCAGTTAGAAACTCTTCGATATCGGATCGTGCCGCAGTCTTGAGCGACTGACCATTACAGATCACCCACTGCTCGAAGTCATCTAAATCCCGACGATAGGCCAACAGCGTATTGGCCGCGGCACCCCGTTCCGCCAGCAGTGCCTCTAAGAAAGCGTCGATCCAATCCGACGGCACTGGTTCAGTCGCCCTCGGCGGCTGGCAGGGGCAATTCTATTGTCACGTCCTTCGTTGGAGGTGGTAACTCGGTCAGCATTGCGTAAGCAGACAGCCCCAGGAACCCCAAGACAACAAGGTAGAACAGATATTTCAACGCTCGGCCCATTGGGCGTCCCCCTGCCTCACTGGCTTCTCTTCCCACCGGCTCCTGGGTGCAGTATGCACCCGCCTCCGACGGTATGGCCATCCCTGAGGGGATTGGTGCAGCATAACGCGGACCCACCGTCGAGTTCAATCGGCGATTGAGAGGGCTGAGCCATGGGACAACCCGGCGCGACGCGCACCAATTCAGACAGTGGCAGCAAGACGGCGCTGCTGCGCCCTGTGGTGCTAATCGGTCTGATGGGGGCCGGTAAGACGTCAGTCGGCTTACGCTTGGCGAATGCTCTGGGTGTGGAAGCGATCGACTCGGATACCGAGATCGAGCGAGCAGCTGCCATGACCATCCCCGAGATTTTTGAACGCTTTGGCGAGCCACATTTCCGCTCGGGCGAACGTCGGGTCCTGGCGCGGCTGATGGGAGAGCAACCCCGGATAATCTCGGCCGGTGGCGGGGCCTTTATGGATCCGGAGACCCGGGCACTGATAAAGCGTGATGGCATCAGTGTTTGGTTGAAGGCAGAACTCGACGTCTTGGTACAGCGAACTGCCGGACGCAGCCACCGTCCATTGCTGAACAGTGGTGATCCGCGTCAGATCCTGTCCAATCTGATCGACGTTCGCTATCCGATCTACGCCGAGGCAGACTTGGCCGTGCCAAGCCTGGCTGGACAAACCCACGATGACATGGCCGCACGCATCATTCAGGCCCTGAAAACGGACGGCCGGGCCTTTCCCAAGCCCAGCGGAGGTGCGCCGTGACCGAACGCCTGACTGTGGATTTGGGGCAGCGCAGCTATGACATTCTGATTGGAAGGGGGCTGCTGACTGAGGCGGGCCATCACATTCGCCCCCTGCTACCGCGGCCCCATACGGTCATCATCACCGATGCGACAGTGGCTGAACTGCACCTTGGCACCCTTCAAGCAGGATTGGCCGCGGAGGACATCGAGTCCCAGGCCATCGTCCTGCCGCCGGGTGAGGCCACCAAAAACATGTCGACCCTGACAGACACGGTCGAACGCCTACTGGAGCTGAAAGTCGAACGTGATGATCTGATCATTGCCTTTGGCGGTGGGGTGATAGGGGATTTGGCAGGGTTTGCCGCGGCGGTGCTGCGACGTGGCGTCGGTTTCGTGCAAATACCGACAACCTTGCTTGCGCAGGTGGACAGCTCCGTCGGTGGCAAAACGGGCGTTAACGCGCCTCAAGGGAAAAACCTGATCGGTGCCTTCCATCAGCCGCGCCTGGTGCTGGCGGATATCGGGGTGCTGGGGACACTGACCCAACGGGATTTCCTGGCCGGCTATGGCGAGGTCGCAAAGTACGGCCTGCTAGGCGATGAAACGTTCTTTGAATGGCTAGAACAGAACGGGCCGAAGCTGGCCGAAGGTGACGAGGAGGCTCGCACTGCGGCCGTTCGCCGTTCTTGCGAGATGAAGGCAGAAATCGTCGCCCGTGACGAAACCGAGCGTGGGGACCGCGCTCTCCTTAACCTAGGTCATACGTTCGGCCACGCACTGGAGGCGGCCACCGGCTTCTCTGACCGATTGCTGCACGGCGAGGGGGTAGCCATCGGCTGTGCGTTGGCGTTTGAGACATCAGCGCGCCTAGGCCTGTGTGCGCAGGAAACACCCAGCCGTGTCCGCGCCCACCTAGCCCAGATGGGCATGAAAAAGGACCTGGCAGACATTTCAGGCCCCTTGCCCGATGCGGACGGCTTGTTGGATCTGATGAGCCAGGACAAGAAAGTGCGCCAAGGTCAACTAACCTTCATTATGGCGCGAGGACTCGGGAAGGCGTTTGTCACCCGAGAGGTTGATAGCGACACGGTTCGCGCTGTGCTGACGGACGCGCTGGCCGAACGCTAAGCCCCGCGCGAGCTATGCGACTCAGCGACACTGGACACTTAAGGCGACCCACCGGTGACAGCTTTGAGCTCCTCCAGGCCTACAGATGATCGTCGTGCCAAGAACCTGCAGCGAACATGGTGACATTGTCTGTCCCGTTATCTCTTTCTACGACAACGCTGCGCTTTTTCGGGACCGATCTGCCCGGTTTCGGGATTGCCCGTTGCGGCGGTTGAAACGCTGCCCGTAGCATAATGCCCATGAAAACCGCTTTGCTCACCGCTGGCCTGGTCTGTGGCCTACTTCTAAGCGTCTTCACCCCTGCGACGGCACCCGCGGGCGTGCCAAAACTGGCGGGGCCTCCCGCGGTTCAATCCACGTCTGTCCAGGCAGTGTATGCAGTTCTAAACCGCTGCCTGCCCCGTGTCGGCCAGACAGGTCGCGCCGTCACCACCGGATTGGATCGCCTAAATCCCGCAGACGAGCGTGAAATTTTGGGCTCGCGGAAAGGTCGGGTCTTTATGCGTCCGGACCGGTTACTGTTGATAGACTTTGATGACGCACCCGTATGTCGGGTCGTCGCGTTGTCCGTCGATCCGGCAGTACTGGCCGACTTGGTCTTGCAGGTGTTCACAGCGGGTGACGAAGTGTTCCGGACTGACCGATTCAGCGTTGGCGATGATGGAAGTTTTGCTGCCGTCTACACCGCACCTGGCATCAAAATCCGCATCACGACGACCCGCCAAGCAAACGGCAACCACTTCGCGGCACTGAACGTCGCCAGGGTGGCGCAACCAGACGACACACCCGTTAACTGAGGTCTTGCATTAGCCCAGCCCTTCCGGGTTACTGAGCGTAACGGGAGGCAAGCTCTCGAAGAAACGCGCGTACCGGGAGGAGAGATCGTGAAATACCTGAAGGCATGGATGGCCGGGGTCGCTTTGACAACCGCTGCGGCGCTGCCTGTGCAGGCTGACGACCCAATCAAAATCGGCATCGTGACCACCCTGACCACACCCGCCGCGGTGATCGGTGAGGACGTCAAGAAGGCCTTTGAATTGGCCTATGAGCATATGGGCGGCCAGATGAACGGGACGCCCGTTGAGCTTGTCTTCGAGGATGACGGTTTTCGCCCCGAAGTGGGCAAGCAGGCCACCGATAAGCTGGTTAAGCAAGACGGTGTCGACATCGTCACCGGGTACATCTGGAGCCATGTGCTGCTGGCATCGGCCCGTTCGGTAACGGAAGCCGACAAGATCATCGTCTCGGCCAATGCGGGGCCAAGCCAGTTGGCGGGCAAGCGCTGCCACCCCAACTTTTTCAACGTTTCTTGGCAAAATGACCAGACGCCTATGGCACTAGGCGAAGTGCTGAACCAACGTGGCGTGAAGTCGGTCTATCTGATGGCGCCGAACTACGCTGCCGGCAAGAACATGGTTTCGGGTGTTGAACGGACGTTCCAAGGCGACGTCGTGGGCACCGACCTCACAAAATGGGGCAAGGACGCGCAACTGGACTTTTCCGCAGAACTGGCAAAGGCGCGTGCCTCCGGCGCCCAGGCACTTTGGGCTTTCTATCCAGGCAAGGCCGGCGGCGCCTTCATCAAGCAGTTCACGGATGCAGGGCTGGGCGATCAAATGGAGCTTTACACCGTCTTCACGGTGGACGCCCTTTCACTGCCGCGCCTTCAGGCCGGGGGGCTTGACGGCGTTTTGGGTAGCCTTGCCACGATGACTTGGTCTCCAGATCTGGACACGCCCGAAAACGCCAAATTCGTGGCCGACTTCCGCGCCAAGCACGGAGCGTATCCGTCGTTCTATGCCGCTCAAGCCTACGACGCCCTGTTCTTCATCAAAGGCGCAGTAGAAGCAGCCGGCGGCATCGAAGATGTCGACGCCGTGCGCGCCGCAATGCGTGCAACTACCTCACTGCCCACCCGCGGTGCCGTCACATTCGGCCCGAACAACTTTCCTATCCAGAACCTATACCTGCGAGAGACAATTGTGGACGCCGACGGCAACTGGACCACCAAGATCGTTGGCACGGTCTACGAGGCGCACCAGGACCCCTATGCGGCCGAGTGCGCGAACTGATCGCGGCAAATCCGATGGGGCGGCCCTTGCGGGGCCGCCCTTTGCCGTTCTAGAGGGCGGGCATGGATCTCGCGCTGTTCGTCACCCAAACTTTGAACGGATTGCAGCTGGGTGTGCTGCTGTTTCTGGTGGCCGCCGGGCTAACACTGATCTTTGGCATTATGGACTTCATCAACCTGGCGCATGGGGCGTTCTACATGCTGGGCGCCTATTTCTGCGGCACGGTTCTCGCGCTGACGGATAGCTTTCTGCTGGGCCTTCTGATCGCCCTGCCCCTGACGGCTGCGGCGGGCTACATCGCTGAGGTGACAATCGCGCGGTCTCTCTACACCAGGGACCACCTTGACCATGTGCTGGCGACGTTTGGATTGATCCTGGTACTGGACACAGCCGTGCACTGGTTCTGGGGGGCCGAAGGGATGGCAGTGCCCTCCCCGAGCTGGCTGAGCGGACAAGTGGGCCTGTTTGGTGCGGAGCTCCCGACATACCGCGTGGCGATCGTCGCCGTGGGCCTTATGGTGGCAGCGGGGCTATATCTGATGGTGGCCCACACACGGCTGGGCATGCTGATCCGTGCGGGTGCCGCCAACCGCACAATGGTCCAGGCATTGGGGATTGATATCCAAAAGCTATTCGCTGTGGTTTTTGCCATCGGCGCCGCCATGGCGGGCCTGGCCGGGATGATGATCGCCCCGATCACAGAGGCATCGATCGGCATGGGCAATGAAATTATCATCGTTGCCTTTGTCGTGATCATCATCGGCGGCATCGGCTCGATCAAAGGCGCGTTCATCGGCGCGCTGATCGTCGGCGTGATCGATACGATGGGCCGCAGCTACCTGGATCAATTGCTCAAGCTCGTCATGTCCGAGCAATTTGCCGAGACCGCGGCCCCCGCCCTGAGTGCCATGCTGATCTACATCATAATGGCCGCCATCCTGGTTGTCCGCCCGCAAGGTCTGTTCCCACCGAGGACCCGATGACCGCGCGCGGAGAGCTGATTGGCGCCATTCTGTTGCTGGGTGCACTGGCTTTGGGACCGGCGGTCTTCCCGGCTGTGGGACAACCCTTTCTGGTCGACCTGGCGCATCGGCTGATCATCGTCGGCATTGCCGCGGTCAGCCTGAATTTAATCCTAGGCTATGGCGGCATGGTCAGCTTTGGGCACATGGTCTTCTTTGGGATCGGCGCCTACGCGGTTGGGATACCCGCCTATTACGACGACTATTCGGCGTTCAGCCATTTGGTGGCTCTACTCGCCGCCGCCGGTGCCTTCGCGTTGATCACAGGGGCGATGTCGCTGCGTACCAAAGGCGTGCACTTCATCATGATCACCATGGCCTTCGCGCAGATGGCCTATTTCCTGGTCGTCTCGATGGAGGAGTACGGGGCAGATGATGGTCTGATCCTCTACGGTCGGTCCGAAGTGCCCGGCTTCGATCTAGGCGATGACACAGTGCTATATTATGTCTGCCTGACCTGTCTGATCCTGGCGATTTTTGCCGTCCACCGCATCGTCGGGTCGCGCTTTGGCATGGTGCTTCAGGGCGCGAGATCGAACGACCGGCGCATGCAGGCGATGGGTTTTCCAACCTTCCGCTACCGGCTGGTCGCCTATGTCATCGCGGCGTTGATCTGCGCCTTGGCCGGCTTCCTGGAAGCCAACCGAAATGAGTTTATCAGCCCCGATATGATGGACTGGACCCGCTCGGGCGAGCTGATCTTCATGGTGGTACTCGGCGGCACCGGCCGCCTGTTCGGCCCCCTCTTCGGCGTCACGGCATTCATTCTGCTGGAGGAATACCTAGAGGTGTTGCTGGACGTGATTTCCCCGGGGCTGGGCGTCTATTGGCACCTGCCTTTCGGTCTATTGCTGATCCTTGTGGTGCTGTTCGTGCGGGGCGGCATCTCTGGCCTGATGGGCCCGGCTCGTGCTTGAAGTCCGCGACATCTCGAAAAGCTTTGGGGGCGTACACGCAATCAACGGCGTCTCGCTAGAGGTCAGAACCGGCGAAATCCATGCCGTCATAGGCCCAAACGGGGCAGGTAAAACAACGCTGGTCAGCCAGCTAGCGGGCGAAGTTGTGCCCGATCACGGCCAGATTCTGCTGAACGGGGCAGACATTACCCACCTTCCCGTCCACGCGCGGGCGCAACGCGGTTTGGCACGGTCATATCAGATCACGAGCGTCTTCCCGGACATGAGCGTCTTGGACAACGTCGCCCTGGCCGTGCAAGCCCATGACGGCCACTCCTTCCGTTTCTGGCGACCAGCCCGGATGGAGGCACCTTTGCGGGATCGCGCAGCGGAAATGCTGGCCTCAGTGGGGCTCGATAGCCTATCCCAGGCCCCCGTGGGCGCGCTGGCACACGGCCAGCAGCGCGCACTGGAGATCGCCATGGTGCTGGCTGCAGCACCCACGACGCTTCTACTGGACGAGCCGCTGGCCGGCATGGGGTTGGAGGAAAGCCGCGAGATGGTCGCGCGCCTGGCCCGCCTGCGCGAAGGGCGCGCCGTCCTGCTGGTGGAACACGATATGGACGCCGTCTTTCAACTCGCCGACCGCATCAGCGTACTCGCCGAGGGCCAGGTGATCGCCACCGGGTCACCCGACGCGATCCGCGCTGACGCCCAAGTCCAAGCCGCCTATCTGGGCGAAGATGCATGAGCCTTCTTTCCGTCCAGGGGCTAGAGACGTTTTACGGCCCCAGCCAGGCCCTATTCGGCGTCGACTTCCAGATTGGCGAGGGCGAGGTCGTCACCCTGATCGGGCGCAACGGCATGGGCAAGACCACAACTGTGTCGACCATCATGGGAATCGTCCCACGGGTGCGAGGCGAAATCCGCTTCCTCGGCGGTCGCATCGATGGGCATCCCAGCCATGCCATCGCACGCCTGGGCCTGGGGCTCGTCCCGGAAGGCCGGCAGGTCTTCCCCAACCTGACCGCCGAAGAGAACCTGATCGCCACTGCCAGCAACCGGACCGGCAACGCAGTGCCCTGGCAGTTGGATGACATCTACGGCCTGTTTCCCGGGCTCGCTGCCCGGCGCGCCAGCATGGGCAATCTACTGTCGGGCGGCGAGCAACAGATGCTGGCGATCGGCAGGGCGCTGATGACTAACCCCACGCTGCTGATCTTGGACGAGGCAACCGAAGGCCTGGCACCCTTGGTGCGCGCTGAAATCTGGGATGTCCTGGCCCAGCTAAAGGCGCGTGGCCAGTCGATCCTGGTGATCGACAAGAACATCCGTGACCTGGCCCGCATCGCCGACCGTCACTTGATCATCGAGAAGGGCCGCATCGCATGGTCCGGCACATCTGCAGAGCTGATGGCAGATCCGTCGCTGACAGAACGGTATCTTGGCGTTTGATGACGCATTTAGGCGTGCTGGCCGGCATCTCTGCCAGTAACCCTCCGGTGGGTTCGTCGGCCGTCACACTGGCGAAGCGCCTGTGGCAAGCCTTGCCGCAACTACCAGGAGACATCCATGAAAATCGGCTTCATCGGCTTGGGCAATGTCGGCGGCAAACTGTCCGGCAGCCTGCTGCGCAACGGCTTTGACCTGACAGTCCGCGACCTCTCGCGCGACGTCGCCCAGCCGTTCCTGGATGGCGGGGCAAAATGGGCCAACAGCCCACAAGAAATGGCAGAAGCCTGTGCCGTCATCGTCACCTGCTTGCCCTCGCCCGCCGCCTCGGCCGCGGTCATGGAGGCCGAGGACGGTATCTTGGCAGGCCTCACCCCCGGCAAGATCTGGCTGGAGATGTCGACCACTGACGCCGAGGAAGTCCGCCGCCTGGGCGCACTGGTGGCCGAGAAAGGCGCCATGGCGCTGGACAGCCCTGTCTCGGGCGGCTGCCACCGCGCCGCCACCGGCAACATTGCGATCTTTGCGGGCGGAGAGCGTGCAGCATTCGATGCCGCCCTACCGCTTTTGACCACGATGGGGCGTCGTGTGCTACACACGGGGCCGTTAGGCTCCGCCTCGATCCTCAAGGTCATGACTAACTATCTGGCCACCGCGAACCTGATCACGCTGTGCGAAGCGCTGACCACGATGAAGGCCGTGGGCCTGGATCTGGCCACGACCTACGAGGCGATCCGCATCTCATCCGGCAACTCCTTCGTGCACGAGACCGAAAGCCAGATAATCCTTAACGGCTCGCGCGACATCAGCTTCACCATGGACCTGGTGTCCAAGGATATCGGCCTATTCCAACAGGTGGCCGAGCGGGCGCGCGTCCCGCTGGAGATCAACCCCGTGATGATCGACATCTTCAAGGACGGCGAGGCGCGCTATGGCGGGCGAGAGCTATCGCCCAACATCATCAAGCGCCTCGAAGAGGCCACCGGCCTGGACATTCGTGCCCCCGGCTTTCCGGCCGAGATCTTCGACGACGAACCGGAAGAACCCGGCTACGAGGTCACGCCTGCGCGCTAACCTGGCTGCGCCCGCTTCAGAACATCTCGCGCACCAAAATCACCGCCCCCGCGACGAAGGTCATCCCGACCAGGAGCCAGCGGAATTGGGCGTCCTCCAGCCGTTTGAACGTCCAAATCCCAAGTTGCGCCGCGGCCATGGTCGCGGGCAAGGCAATCGCCATCAGGATCAGCGTCTCGCGGGTGTAGGCACCCTGCCAGGCCAGCAGCAGGGCCGACAGCCCCAGGATCGCCAAGTTGAATGGCTGCAAAACCGCGCGGGTCGTCTCCTTGGTCCAATCACGCAGCGCCAGCCACATCGTGGGCAGCGCGCCCGACAGTCCCGCCATCGCGCCCAGAACGCCGCCAGCGAGGCCAATCACTCCGTCCACCACGGGCATCGGCGCCAGATTGGGCAGCCCGCGGCGCACGATGAAAAACACGCCATAGGCCAGCATGAAGCCGCCGATCATCAGCTTCAGCGTCACGGCGTCGACCAGCGCCAGCAGGTGCAGCCCCACCGGAATCCCGATCAGCCCCGGCACCAGGAACACGCCCAACCGCCGCGCGTTGATCTGGCGGCGCACCACCCATGCGCCTTGGAGCCCGCTGGCCACCGACATCGCCAGCACGATCGCAACCGCTTGAATGGGCGGCATAATCTGCAGCCACCAGCCCAGGGCAAACAACGCCGTGCCGAACCCTGCCAGACCGTTGATGAACCCGCCAGAGGCCGCGCCCGCCAGCAGAATGGCGATAAACTCCCAACTGTAGGAGCCCATCAGATCACTTCATCGGTGCGGTCGTCCGTTTCCCCATAGCGCTTTAGCGTGGCCGGCCGCGTCCCCTCGTAGACTGCCGCCAAACCGTCGGCGATCTTGGCGTTCTCCCGCTCAAACAGGCAGTTGCCCGCCAAGTCCGAGGCGACGATGAACGGCCCCATATTGTTGCACTTGAGGACCCACATGGCCTGCGCCATGCCCAACTCCTCGTTCCAGTGCACGGCTTCGACGTTTTCGACCCCGCGTCCCAACAATGCGCCGGTACCATAGCCAACAGTGGTTAAGTAAATCGCACCATTTGGCACAAAATGTTCCTTGTAGGTTTCGGGCGACATGCCGCCCTTGCCGACTACCAGCTTGGCGCCCGATTTCTCGAACCATTCACCGATCCATTTGGCGAACCGGAAACTCGCCGTGGCCGTGACCGCGCCCATGGTAAACGAGCCATCCTTGTTGATCGTCGCAGCCGGCGAGCAGTGGAAGTTCGCCGCGCTGTCACGCGGCAACTCCATGGGAATATTGGCCTTTTCCTCGAGCGCGCGCATGTAGACGCCCTCGCGCGCCGTGTACATCAGGCCGTCTAGGTAGACGATGTCCCCCAGCCGAAGTTCTGCCAAAGCCTCGGGCGTCGGGGTGGTGGAGAGACGGATTTTGCGGGGTGTGGTCATCAGTCTTCCTTCGTCCGCCAGTCGTGCAGCCAACGATCAAGAATTGCACTCACAACCTCAAAGTTTCTCCAACTATCTTCGACAGCGTACATGCTTGCGTATCTCTTTCGGCCGCCGCCGAAGCGCCGCGGCGGCAGCTTCTTCTTCATGCGCCAATCAAGCTTGCTACGGCTTCGCGGAGCGTCCACAGCCTTAGACTGCTCCACAAACACCGCAGAGTAGGCCTCCAGATATCTTCGGTAGTGGGCTTCGGTGAACGAAGCGCCTTCGGCATTCAGATCCCAATCTCCGAATTTATCGTGTCCCGTCCAACTGTAGTACGCGCCTGGGGTCATACGACGATCAAACAAGCGCTGGCGGTCACCCGCCGTCTCCGAAGGCTCCTTAGGTGGACTGGCCAAGTCACGCAGAACTGCCCACGCAAAGTAGAACGCGATGTGTTGAGATGCCGCTATCTGGGCCTGGTCTTCGTCATTCTCAAAGAGAGCATCCAAATAGGGGTTATCGTGATGCCAAGCAGGTTCGTCGTATTTGTTTCTTGTCACTCCGCCGCCTCGCTAAGTGCCTGCCACTCCACGGTTTCTCGCCGCTGGTAGGGGGTGAACCACTCGGGGTCGGTGCGGTGCTCGACCCTTCCGTCGGCCCAGATGCGGGCGACCGCGCGGCGGGACGACAGGCAGAACGCGTGCACGCTCATCGGCAGGCCGCCCGTGTGGCAGTACCCAACCTCGATATGGCAATCGATCACCATGGATTTGCCGACAAAGCCCATGGCGCCCATACCGATGGAGTTCCCTAGCTCTTTGAATTCCCTCTCTAATTCTGCGATCTTCGGGTCCGGATTCTCGTCGCCGACGACCCGCAGGCAGGCCGCCCGTTTGCCCAGAACCATCGAGATATCCTTGCTGCCACCCAGCCCGATCCCGATGATTGCAGGCTGACAGGCGAGGCCGCGCTTCCCAAATGCCACCAGAGAATCCAAGTAAAAGCGTTTAATTCCCTGAATGCCATCCGACGGAAACAGCATTCGATAATCGGTGCCAAATAAACCGCCCTTATGGACCGTGGTCAGATCAATCCAATCACCCTCTGGCGACGGCTCGAACCCATATTCTATTTCAGGCGCGCCGATGCCGACGTTATTATCATGATCTGTACGCCAAAGTGGGTGCACTCTATTTGGCCGCAAAGGCACGCCGTTGGTTCGATTGGCGGTTGCGCGGCGCAAAGCGGCCTCCAGCGCGATGGGGCCGCCTTCGATGGTGGCCTCGTTCGACATCTTGATGAACCACCGCGGCACGCCCGTATCGCCGCACATGGCCCGCCTATCTTCTTTGGCTGCCTCATAATTTTCCAACATCGCCTGCAGTACGAAGGACGACAGATCGCCGTCCTCGACATGCGCGGCGCTCTTCAAACCGTCCAGATAGTCCTGCGGAATCTCGATCGCGGCCTTGTCCATCAGGGTCTCGGCCGTGCTCTGGATAAGGGAGATCGGGATCACGTTAACCTCGCTAGCGCTGGGATTCCGGGCGTATGACAAACGTATGCTTTTCGTATGATCGACGTATGCCAAATGTGTCGGCAGAGAGTCGAGCCCGATCGGTTAACGGAAACGGGAGGGGGTGCGCCGAGGACCTAATCCTTGGACCCATGTTTTCGACGGCCCAGGCGGATGGCAGGCCCATGCTGGCCTGCCAGAAAAGCGTTGGTTTGACGACGCGCCAGTGCCTAGCGGAAGGGCCGGGCGCAGGCCTGGCGGTGGGCTAGGCCACCGCCTCGTCGGCCAGGATGCCCTGCAGCCACGGGATTGCAATATCCTCGGGCATGTCGGGCGAGGACGCATCGAAGATGCCGCGTTCGCCGACCTGTTTGGCCGAACAGGCCAGCATGGCTTCCATGATCTTCTCTGACCCCTGGTTGAAGGTCATGTCGAAGGTCCGATCACCCAGACCGAACATGGCGAAGCGCACGTGGCTGAGGTCAGGCTTGTTCTTGACCAGCTTGTCATAGAAAGGCTGCGCGCTGCCCGGCACCTCGCCCGAGCCGAAGGTCGAGCTGACCAGCACGTTCAGCACGTCGCCGTCCAGTGTGGCTGGGTCGACGTCTTCCATGTTCGAGATCTTGCACTCGACGCCGTCGTCCATGGCGTCCTTCATGTCATCGCACAAAAACTCGGCCGTGCCGGTTTCGGTTCCGTAGAGAAGATGGAGTTTCACGGTCATTCCGTCCGTTCCTGGAGTTCAAGGGCACCTTGGGGTACGGCACTGCGCAGCTCACCCCTGGGTTTGGCGGCACATTATGGCGCCGCACACCGGTTTCAAGCACAGACGCACCAAGGCGCGGATTTTTCGCAGGTACTCGGTGCACAGCGTCAAGCAATCCGCGTGTGTTTGACCCGTTCCTTGCCAAAGCATACGCTGTGTGGCGGAGGCTGAGATGACCCTGTCCTATACACGCCGCCGGTTGGCGACATCGCTTGCCGCCGTCAGCGGTGTCATCTGGGGTTTTCCGACGGTGGCCGCTGAATGTACGTCGAAGGACTTTGGGGACTTTCAGGTTCGCAACTTCGACCCGCTGGTCATTATCCGACACAAGAACCAGTACGGTGCGCTCGCGCTTGATGTCATCCTTTATGCTGATGGCCGGGTGTTCTTTTCGATCACGCTTTTTCAACAGGCGACCTATGCAGACGGCGAGACGTTCGAAGCCGTCTGCCGCTTTGATGACGGCACCGTCGTTCCGGTGGTCATGCGGAAAAGTTTGACCGTGAACACGACGTCGCCGCCCCATCACGTCATCCAGGCGGCCGTCCCGCCCCAAGGGCAGTTGTTCCGGATGTTCGTCAAGGCGCGCAAAGTGACAGTTGAGTTGACACGTCAATCCTCGGGCCAACTGATCGTAAGAGCGCGGGGCGTATCGCTGACGGGCTCCAGCAAATCGGCCCGGTATGCGTCCCAAATCGTTCGAAATTGTTTGGGAGGCGGCCGCCCCGCAGCAGGGCAGGGCACAGGCCAGGGCGTGCAACAGCAAGGGTGTTTTCTGACGACGGCCTGCGTTGAAACCCTGGGGCTGAGGGATGACTGTTTCGAATTGAGGACGCTGCGCACATTCCGCGACGGCGCCTTGTCCGCTACCAGAGACGGCAGAGCGTTGGCCGAGCTTTATCGGCAGCTGGCGCCTATCATTCTGGTCGCGCTGCCCAATGACGACCGCCGGCGGATCCTGACGGCGCTGTACGGGCGCTACATACTCCCCAGTGTCATTGCAGTAAGATTGGGAATGTCCGGTGTGGCACGAAGGATTTACATCCGCGGCATGATCCATCTGATGCGATGCTATACGCCGGAACTGCTCGACTTCTGCCGCGAGGATCCGAAAGCTTTGTTCTGCGGAGGGACACTGCAGCAGCGTCGCTGAGATCGCGTATCACCGCTGAATGACACGGGATTGGTCGGGATCAATCTGGTCCGGTGCCGTGCCGCAGGCGCGCATACTCAGGTTTTGGCCTCGCCCAATCAGCCCGACGCAGTGCGTCGAGGTGCATGGGCTTGTTTGAGTGCTGGGTTCACCCCACGCTCCAGCACGCGGCGGATGTTACGGGCGGCCTGGCGGATACGTTGTTCATTTTCAACGAGACCCAGGCGAACGAAGCCCTCGCCATACTCGCCAAAGCCGACGCCGGGGGAGACGGCGACCTCGGCCTCGCGCAGCAGGATCTTAGAAAATTCCATCGAGCCCAGGGCCTGGAACGGCTCGGGCACCGGGGCCCAGGCGAACATCGTGGCGGGCGGCGGCGGCACGTCCCATCCTGCGCGGCCAAAGGCATCGACCAGCACGTCGCGGCGCGCTTTGTAGGTGGCGCGGATCTCGGCGATGCAGTCATCCGGCCCGTTCAGCGCAGCGGCGGCCGCGACCTGAACCGGGGTGAACGCGCCATAATCCAGGTAGCTTTTGATCCGGGTCAGCGCGTCGATCAGGCGGCGGTTGCCCACGGCAAAACCCATCCGCCAGCCGGGCATCGAAAACGTTTTGGAGAGCGACGTGAACTCGGCCGCGCAGTCCATGGCGCCCGGCACCTGCAGGATCGACGGCGGCGGCGTGTCATCGAAGTAGATCTCGGAATAGGCCAGATCCGACAGCACCCAGATGTGGTGTTTGCGCGCGAGGGCGATCAGCTCGGCATAAAAGTCCAGGTCGCAGACCTGCGCCGTGGGGTTCGAAGGAAAGCTGACGATCAGCGCCACGGGCGACGGCATCGAATGGTGGATCGCCCGGTCGACGGCCCTCAGATACGTCTCCGAGCAGAACCGCCCATCGGTCAGCGTCGGGATATGGCGCAGTGCGGCACCCGCGATCATGAAACCGTAGGGGTGGATCGGATAGCTGGGCGAGGGCACCAGCATCGTGTCGCCCGGCGCGGTGATCGCCATGGCCAGGTTGGCCAGCCCCTCCTTCGAGCCAAGCGTCGCGCAGATCTGGGTATCCGGATCCAGCTTGACCCCGAAGCGGCGCGCATAATATCCGGCCTGGGCCCGGCGCAGCCCGGGGATGCCCTTGGACGCCGAGTAACGATGCGTGCGGGGCTTTTGGACCGTCTCGATCAGCTTCTCGACGATGTGGGGGGGCGTATCCATGTCCGGATTGCCCATGCCAAAGTCGATGATGTCCCGGCCTTCGGCGCGGAATTCCGCCTTCAGCCGGTTGACCTCGGCGAAGACGTAGGGCGGTAGCCGCTTGATGCGGTAGAACTCATCGGACATGGGCGGGCGTATACTGCCCGGGCAGACCGGAGTCGACCGCCCGCCCCTATCCTGCTTAGAAATTCAGCGAAAGCTTCGCAGAACCTGCATGGCTGGTGGTGTTGGAGCCAAAACCACCGTCATAGGCCACCGTCACCACCACATCGTGGTAGGCGAAGATCTCGGCCCCCAGGCTGATCCGGCCGACGACATCGTCCGCTTCCAACGTGTTGGTGAACGTGTTGGGCCCGACCGTCGAGACAACGGAGAAGGACGGGTCATTGTACCAGTCCACGCCCAGCGTCACGTACGGCCGCACCAGCGTATCAAACGGCCCAAGCACCAGATCGGTCGAGGCGCTGACCGCCGCATGCACACCGGCGATGGTTTCATCGCTGCCAATCTGCGCGGCATTGTTTACGCCGGCACCGCCTTCTGTGAAGTTGTCGGCGTCCAGATAGGTCAGGCTGCCCGCGATGCTGGGAACCACGTCGACGGAGCCGAACTGGAACCGATAGGCCAGTTGTGCCCGCACCGCGGCAGTGAAGGTGTCGTACTCACCCACAGCAAGACCAGTTGCGGTCTGGCGATCAGAGTCGACCTCGCCCAGTGCCAGGCTGACCGACAAGCCCGCGGCCAGCGGGCCGTCGACATATTTGACCACCGCCCCGGCGCGGGCGCGGTAGCCTGTGAGATCCGAAGCACCCGAGGTAAAGCTCGTGGTCTCGACCCCCAGTGCGCCACCGACATAGATTTGGTCGGTAATGGCAACCTGCCCGCCGGCGCGGAAATGCGCGATCGTGCTGTTATAGGGGACGCCCGTACTGGGATCGTAGACCGTCCGACCCAGCGTGGCATCGGTCCAGGCACAGGTGCCTTCGGCAAGCGGGCCGCCGTCCATCTGCGGGCACGAGAACAGCGACGAGGCAAAGTCCTGAGCCGTGGCCAGTTCGGCCGGCAAGTCTGTCAGCGCAATGCCGCTGCTGGGGGGCGGCGGTGCACCCGGCGGGTTCTCTTCTTCGGGCGGCAGTTCCGGGCTTTCCGGCACCTCCGGAAACTCCGGCATGAACGGGCCGTCGCCGTTCGTCGGCCGTTCGGCAATCGGGATGCGCCCGTTATCGGTCGGAAACTCATCCGGACCGTAGCCCGGGAAATAGTCCTGCATGAACTCCGTTGTCATCGTCTGTGCGCTGGCACTCGAAACGATAAAACCAGACAGTACGGCGCCAGCAATGGCGCCGCTTAGGTAGCGACTTTTCATGGTACTCCCCCACTAACCCAATATTAGGGTTACCCTTTCCCTAACGGAATAATGCCAGGGATGGCGGAAGGGGTCAACGTGGGGGGCGTGCGGCGCGTCGTTCCAATTCGCGACGTTCATCGTCCGAAATGACCGGCTCCGAGACTTGCTGGCGCCGGATGTCGGCGACCACGGCAGCGGCGGCCAGATCGCGCTGGGCTGCGGCACCGCCAGCGGGGTCCGGTACATCTGCCGTGTAGGTGCCCACCGGCGGGGCTGCTGGCACGTCGACCAGCCGGGGCCAGGGCGCGGCCTCGACCCCGTCGCTTTCGGGCAGGTCGTACTGGCCAAAGACCTCGACCGTGCCACAGCCGGCAACGCCCAAACCGCCCAGGAACAGGCACGCGGCCAACGCCCGCCTTGCGGCGTTTTGTGCACTGCAACATAAAAAGTGGATGTGCAATTCCACCCCCTGGAAGACATGCCCAAACAAAGAGATTATGTTCGGCCTGTAGAACACTACCCATCGAGCGGCAGGGACGCCATACCCTAAGCCGTCAGAGACGGAGAGAGGCATGAACGCCGAGACTGAAACCCGCACCCTTTCCGATCGTGTCGGCACGATGATGGAGCGCTCGACCAAGCTTTGGGCCGAAAGCCTGGACCGATCCGTCGACAGCGCGGGTAAGCGGTTGAAACCCGACCCGCTGAATACGGTGCCGGCCCTGGCAAAGCTGTACATGGATTACTGGGATCACCCGGAAAAGGCCTACATGGCCGCCAGCGCTTATTGGACCGCGCAGGCTGAGCTGTGGCAGCAGTTCACGCGCAAAGCGATGGGCGAGGACGTGCCGCCCCTGATCGAACCCGAGCGCGGCGATCGCCGCTTCAAGGACGAAGCCTGGTCGGAAAACCCCGTCTTCGACTACCTGAAGCAATCCTATCTGCTGACCGCCAACTGGTTGACGGCACGGATGGACGATGCTGACGGGCTGTCCGATCAGGAACGCCGCAAGCTGAACCTGTTGGCCCGAAACTTTGTCGAAGCGCTGTCACCGTCGAACTTTGCGGCCACCAATCCAGAGGTGATCCGCACCACAATGGCCGAGGATGGCGAGAACCTGGTCCGCGGGCTGGAGAACCTGACCCGCGACCTGGAGCGCGGCCACGGCAATCTGCTGATCCAGCAATCAGACATGTCGGCCTTCGCCGTCGGCGAGAACATGGCGGTGACACCCGGCAAGGTCGTCTACCAGAACCGGCTGTTCCAGCTGGTGCAGTACACGCCCACCACCGACGAAGTGCATGCCACCCCGGTGCTGTTCGTGCCGCCCTGGATCAATAAGTTCTACATCCTGGACCTCAACGAAAAGAAGTCGATGATCCGCTGGTTGGTCGGCCAGGGCCACACGGTCTTCCTGATCTCGTGGGTCAATCCGCGCGACGAGCACCGCGATGAAACCTGGGAGACCTACATGGCCGATGGCGTCCTGACCGCCATCGCCCGCGTGCTGGAGGAAACCCGCCAGCCGCAGGTCAACATGATCGGCTACTGCATCGGCGGCACCATGCTGGGCACCGTCCTGGCCTGGATGGCGGCGCAGGGCGACGACCGGGTCAAGTCGGCCACCTTCTTCACGGCGCAACTGGATTTTTCAGATGCGGGCGAATTGCAGGCATTCGTCGATGACGAGGTGATCGACACGATCGCCCAGGCCTCGGAAGATCACGGCTATCTGGCGGCCGAAAACATGTTCGGCGCCTTCAACTCGCTGCGCGCCAACGACCTGATCTGGAGCTTCGTGGTCAACAACTACCTGTTGGGCAAGGACAACTTCCCGTTCGACCTGCTCTACTGGAATTCGGACAGCACCTGTATGCCGGGCAAAGTCCACACGTTCTATCTGGACAGCTTTTACAACCGGAACATGCTGACGCGCGGCAAGCTGAAGCTGCTGGGCGAAACCCTGGACGCCGGCGACATCAAAGTGCCCTGCTATCATGTGGCTGCCAAAGAAGATCACATTGCGCCGCCGGCGTCGGCCTATCGCGCGGCCAAGATGCTGGGCGGACGTTCGCAGCGTTTCATCCTGGCGGGTTCGGGGCACATCGCAGGCGTCGTAAACCCGCCGGTGCTGGAGAAGTACCAGTACTGGACGAAGACCGGCATCAAAGAGGACGATCTGGAGACCTGGCGCCAAGACAGCAAGGAGACGCCGGGGTCGTGGTGGCCCGACTGGGACAAGTGGCTGGCCAAGCAGTCCAAGGGCAAGGTGCCAGCGCGCGAACCTGGCGCGGTGCTGGGCCCGATCGAAGATGCACCGGGCTCTTTTGTCCGCGATCGTTCGGATGCACGGTAGGCGGCGGGGCAGGCCGCGCCGGACCCCAGCGCTGATGCGTTTGGGGCTGATTGCCCTTATGGCCTTGATGATCGGCGCCGAACCGGGTCCTGCAATGGCCCAGGACTGCGATGTCAGCGGGCGGGAAGGCGCATGCGGCGTTGCGCTGGGCTATTACCGTATCCGCAAGCCACAGGGATTTGGCCCGCATCCGACGGTCGTTTATCTCTACGGCTCCACCGGCAACAGCCGTCAGGCGGTCGAAAGCAGCCCGTTCATCCAGGCGTTCACCTCTCGCGGCTATGCCGTGGTGATCCCCATTGCATTAGATGTCGAATATGCCGACGGCGCCGACAGCGGTTGGCACCTGCGCCACGAGCGCATCACCAATGCCCGGAACGAGATTGCCTTTCTGGAACAGGTGATCCTGGATGCCACCCGGCGTCACAACATTGACCCGAACCGCCTTCTGATGTCCGGCCAGTCGCGCGGCGGCTTCCTGACATGGGAGATCGCCTGCCATCGCCCGGACATGGCCCAGGCCTACGCGCCCCATGCGGCGGGCTATCTGGGGCCAATGCCCCGGCGTTGTTCAGGACCGGTCCGGATGCTGCACACCCATGGGCGGCGCGACAGGATTGTGCCTTTGGACCCGGATCGGCCGATCGTGTCGGGCGGGGCGCGAATGACACCGCTAGAGGACTCGCTCAGCATCCTGGCATCGACAGCGGGCTGCGATATCACGCCCGTGACCGACCGGTTCGAAGGCTACGAACGCAAGCGCTGGTCCGGTTGCGCGTCTGGTGCCAACGTCGAGTATCTGCTGCACAATGGCGGACACGGCTATCCAGGCAACTGGGTGGGGGTCGTGCTGGATTGGTTCGAGAAGGGCGGCGCCGAGATGCCCTCGACCCAGCCACCCGCTAACGTGGGGCCAGTCGGTGGCGGCACCGCCATCTTTCGGGGTGTAAACCAGGGCGGCAGCGCAGGTGGCCGGTTCAAGCGGGTCCCCCAGTAACGGCTGGGATGCCTCGCCCACCTACCGCGAATAGAAGCCTTCCCAATCCGGCTGAGCACCGATGCGCCCGCGCAGAAAGTCGATGAAGGCCCGCGCCCGGGCGCTCAGGTGCCGGGTCTGCGGGTAGACGGCAAAGATCGTGACCGTCGGCCAGGTGTGGTCCAGCAGCACGGGCTCCAGCTGACCGGCCTCGATCGCGCGATGGATGATGAAGCTGGGCTGCAGCACAATGCCGTGCCCCTCGATCGCTGCGTCGCGCAGAAAGTCCCCGAACGTCGCGCGCATCGCAACATTGGCCTGCACCGCACCCGCGGTGCCATCCGGCCGTGTGAAGCCCCAGCGATCCACCCGTTCCGACCCTGTATAGCAAAGTGCCGGAAACGCTGCCAAATCCTCAGGCTTCTCCGGCCGGCCGTGCTGGTCCCAGAACGCGGGTGCTGCAACCACGGCCAGCCGCACTTCGGCGATGCGCCGGGCAATCAGCGAACTGTCGGACAGGTTGCCGATGCGCACGGCCAGGTCGTGCCCTTCGGCCACCAGATCGACCATCCGGTCCGAAAAATTCACGTCCAGCTCTAGACCTGGGTTTTGCTTGGCAAACTCCAGCAGCAGCGGACCCAGGTGCGATTGACCAAAACTCAGCGGCGCCGCGATCCTGAGCGGACCGCTCAGTTGTTGGGCATCGCGCCCGGCCTCCGCCTCGGCCTCCTGCAGCGCCTGCAGGATACCCTGGGCACGGGCCAAAAATGCCTCTCCGCTCGCGGTCAGGCGCAGCTGCCGGGTCGTCCGCTGCATCAACTGAGTGCCCAGGTGCGATTCCAGTTCCTTGATCCGCCGGCTGACCGCTGATGTGGCCACACCAAGCGTGTCCGCCGCGCGGGTCAGGCTGCCGCTTTCCACCACCTGAACAAAAGCGCGCAAGGTCTCGAAACGGTCCATGGCATTCTTCCAGATCCGAGAAAGGAGGTTTGCAGGTAATGCCCCTAACTAGGCGCCGCAAGCGGCGTATCTTCGCCGGGTATCGCAGTATCGCAATCAGCCCGGAGGATGGGACATGACCAAGGTTCTTCGCATCGACGCCTCGATGCGCCACGACGGCTCGATGACACGGGCCCTGACCGACCAGGTGATCGAGAAACTGGGCGCTCGGTCAGTGACCGTCCGTGATCTGGCCAAGACCGGGCCGAACTTTGTCGATGGCGCCTGGATTGGTGCAAACTTCACTGACAGTGACGCGCGCGATCAGGCCCAAAAAGACCAGTTGGCCCAGTCCGAGATGCTCATCGCCGAAATCCGGGATGCCGACGTCCTGGTGATCGGCGTGCCGATCTACAATTTTGGCGTGCCGGCGGCCTTGAAGGCCTGGATCGATCAGATCTGCCGTGCGCGCGAGACGTTTCGTTACACCGACAACGGCCCCGAAGGTCTGCTGCAAGGCAAGCGCGCCATTCTGGTGACAGCCAGCGGCGGCGTTCCGGTCGACAGCCCAGTCGACTTTGCCACCCCCTACATGCGCCATGTGATGAACTTCATCGGCATCCAGGATGTGCAGGTCGTTGCTGCCGACCGGCTAATGGCGGACGCGGACGCGGCGCAGGCCCGCGCGGCGCAGGCGATTGCAGGCCTGGCCGCTTGAACAGTTCCCCTACGAGGGCAAAAGGCCAGGCGAAAGGTAACGCCCGGCCTCTCTAGACTGTCTTTTCACTTTTCGCCGTTCAGCCGACGTGGTGCAGGGTATCGAACAACCGCGGGTCGTAGCTGTCCTGGGCAAAGGTCTCGCCCCGGGCCAGGATCGACACAGCATCGTGGCTGTGCAGTGATTCCTGATGGCTGGCGACGACCCGGAAATCGCCGATACGCGCTTCACCGGCAAGCCGCTCGCACACCAGGCGCACCGCGTCTTCGACAAAAATCGGGTTCGACCCGTTCAGCTCGGCAAAAGCCTGCTCGTCCTCGCGCTTGACCATGACTTGAGTCTCGGTCGGGATCGCCGCGATGCAGAGGTCGACCAAATCCTCAATCCACAGCGGCGTCTGATCTGTCAACGCAACGGAGACACGCGCCACGGACCGCTGCGAATGCGGCGTCGCGATCTGCCCGCGCGTGATCCGCGCATGCTCTGACAATTCCAGCGAACACGGGCACGTGGATGAATAGACATAGTCTAGATGAATCATCCGCGTCGTTTTGCCACCGACTTTCAGCATTTCGAATGCAACGTCGTAGTATTGGTATCCTTCAAGGCCGCTGCGCAGCGCCTGCTTTTTCATCGGGTAACGGAAGCGCAACTGGATGCGTGCGTCGAAGCTTTCCAAATCAGTGATGTAACTACGCAACACTTCTTCGATCTTTTCGAAATCGAAGGGTTCGTCGGCATGCGCGTAGAACGAGCGCATGATCCGGCTCATGTTGATGCCCTTCTTGCTGGCCGCCAGCGACACCGAGCCCGTCACCGACGTCTCCAACGTCACGGTCCCACCTTCCCGCGTGCGGATCGCCAACGGCAGGCGGAAGTTCGAGATGCCGACGTGCTGAATTTGGGCCTTGGCGCCCTTGATCAGGCTGGAGGGGCCGTTTTGCAGGTCCGGCATCGACGCCTTGTAAGCTGCGTCTGGGGCGAAATCGCCCGGATAGGTGCGGTTCAACGCACCATCCACGCCACCGCTCAAGGCCGACAGGCCCAACGCCGCAGCTTCTACCGGATCAGCCGCCGCCAGCCGACGCAGCGTCGCCAACGCCTCCTCGGCTTCGGCCCGGCTTGGCGCATCGAGATCGATGCTGCCGACAGCTGCGAGCGGTGCGGTAAACATGTTCATGACGATCCTCGTCTCATTGCGAATGGGCCCAACCCTCATCGTGCCCGACGAGACATAGCCCGGCGCGCGAAATGACAAATGCTAACTCTGCCCGGTTACTCGGCCGGTCTAGACGGCGGCGAGCGCCCCCTCCAGATCGGCCGTCAAGTCGGCTGCGGCCTCTAATCCAACGGACAGGCGCACCAACCCCGGCGTTATCCCCAGGGTCTCGCGTTGCACCGGATCAAGGCGCTGGTGCGTGGTGGTCCCGGGGTGTGTGACCAGCGACTTTGTGTCGCCCAGGTTGTTGGATATGGCGATCAGGCCGAGGCGATTCAAGAAGCGGAAGGCCCCGTCCTGGCCGCCTGCGATCTCCAGCGAGAGGATCTGACCAGGACGTTCCATCTGGCTGGCGGCCAAGTTGTGTTGGGGATGACTGGCCAACCCGGGATAGAGCGTGCGCCCGATCTTGGCGTGGTCCGATGCCCATCGGGCGATGCTTTCGGCAGTATCGGTTTGGGCGTTGACGCGCAGGCTGAGCGTTTCCAACCCCTTCAGCAGAACCCACGCGTTGAACGGGCTGAGCGCGGGTCCGGTGTGTTTGATGTAAGGCTCGACATAGTCGCGGATGAAACGTTCGGGTCCAAGGATCACGCCGCCCAGACATCGGCCCTGGCCGTCGATGTGCTTGGTGGCCGAATAGACGACGACGTCGGCCCCCAGTGCCAGGGGCCGCTGGAACATCGGCGTGGCGAAGACGTTGTCGATGACCACGCGGGCGCCCCAGCCATGGGCGATTTCGGCTACGGCCGCGATATCGATGATCTCCAGCGTGGGGTTCGAGGGCGTCTCAAAAAAGACCAGCCGCGTCTCGGGCCGCATTGCATCGCGCCATTGGTCCAAGTCGGTGCCGTCGACCAAGGTCACCGCGATGCCAAAGCGCGGACACAGCGTCTCCAAGATATAGAGACAAGAGCCAAACAGGGCACGTGCCGCAACCACGTGATCACCCGCCTGCAATTGGCACATCAGCGCGGCGTGCACTGCCGCCATGCCTGAGGACGTGGCGAAGGCATCCTCGGCCCCTTCCAACGCAGCGATACGTTCTTCGAACATGGCCACGGTGGGGTTGCCATAGCGGGCATAGACAAAGGCGTCCTCGCCCGGCACCACCTCGCCCTTGAAACGGCGCTCGGCGCTTTCGGCGTCGGGGTAGACAAAACCCTGAGTCAGGTACAGCGCCTCTGCCGTCTCGCCGTGGTGGCTGCGCCGGGTGCCGGCGTGCACCAGGCGGGTCTGTTCGGAATAGCGGGTTTCGTCGTTCCCGTTTCGGTCACCGTGGCCAATCGGCATACCGGCCTCCATTCACATGGACCGGAACGGCAGGGACCCTTGGGGGATCACAACCTCTTTAGCGGTATCTTTTACGTGGCCCGCAAGCCGGTCCGACAAATCGCCACGTCCGGTGCATATACGCCCAGCCTTAGGGGTGGTCAACGCCGTTGCAGGTACGGTTTGAACTGCGGGCGATGGGCGTGGGCAGCCATCATCTTAGTCAGAGCCGAGGCAGGTGTCGTCAGACCGTCATGTGGGCGCCACCGAAACGTGATCAGACTCGGGTACTGAGCTCCTCAATGAGAACCGTGATCGCACGGACAGATGAGGCAGTGATGGCAGTTCTGGAAGTCGAGCAATCGGCGGACGGGTCCTGGCAGCAGCCGTTGCCGGTGCAGTCTGGCTCACGCAGTAAAATCCAATGTCGTGAAAACCAATGCCGTGCAATTCAGTCAAGCGGCACGATGGCAACCACCATGGTTGCCATTTTTACCCGCCCCCTGCCAGACGATGTCATCCCCGAGGAAGTAACCGTGGCGATGCTGTTCCGCGGCTCTCTGGCGCTGAACTTCGCCACCGGCGGGGCGCCAGACATGACCTTCTCTGCCCGCTGCCATCGTGCGCGGCGCGCCGCACGCTCACGGATAAGCCGGGCAGGCTGGCGCACCGTCGGCGCGGTAATCGATGTCGCCTGCGTCCTATTGCGGGGCGAGCGCCGCCATTGTGCCGTGGCCTGGTCGAACCACCTGGCACGCAGATCGATCCGCCGCTAGGTCGCCTGCCGCATGGACTTTTATGTTGGGCAAAGAGCGTGCTACCCTGCTGACAGGGTCAGCTGTGGGTCGTCGTCATGTCCTGGAAGATCATAATCGCCGGAATGGCCATGTGCGCCGCAGGTGCCGCACCCGCCGCTGCGCAGTCTTTGCAAATTCCCGCCGTCCTGGCCGAGAAGACCGATATCTGTTTCGGCGACGGCCAACCAGACCAGATCATCGAAGCGTGCCTGGACATCCTGCTGTCGGAAGAGGTGACCAAAGAAGACAAATCGCAGGCGTTCCACCAACGCGCGATGGCTTACATCGCCATAGGGGACCTGGACAACGCCATCTACGATTTCAACGCAGCAATGGCGCTGACCCCGAATAATGCCGAGGTGTTGAACGACCGCGGCAACGCCTACGCGCAGAACGGTGACTTGGCGGCCGCTGTCGCCGACCACAGCCGGGCGATCGAGATCGAGCCAGATATCGCGAAGTTCTACAACAACCGCGCCGTCGACTACATGGACCTTGAGCGCGTCGAGCAAGCGCTGCTGGACTTGGACAATGCGGTCGATCTTGATCCAGATTATGGCGCTGCCTACCGCAACCGATCCCGCGTGCGCTGCAGCTTGAATCTGCTGATTGCCAGCCTGGACGACAAGCTGGCAGCGATCCGGCTTGGCTCGGTAGATGTGGGTGCGCTTCAGGAAGATATGACCCGCAGTGGTGACTATGCGGGGCCCATCAACGGCCTGTTGGATGGCCAGACCGAACGCAGTCTACGGGCATGGATGCTTGAGACCTGTCGCGCAGACCCCGACAGCGATCAGGAGCAACTCTGACCGCCGTTTCCAGCGGTCCAGTGATTCCTGTGTTCATAGCGTCAGCCTAACGGTCCAGCCTTACAGCAACGCGCGCCAGACGGGGCCGGCGTCATCAGGCCACCAATGCGAAGCGTTCGCCTGGCTCGCTATCCGCGCCGCGGCCCGTCACCTCGGCCAAACCCACCAGACGTTGCACGGCCGCCTGGTCCGCGGCGGGGTCTGCCTCATCACCCGCCAATCGCTCCGTCAGCGCATCCATCCGCATCTCGGCCAGTTCTGACACCGCCTCGCGCCGTTGCGCGTCCGCCAGTGCCACGACACGGCGATCGGTCGAGGACGGCTCTGCCGGTGCCAAGGCCGCGCGCTTGACGATGTCCATTTTGGCGATGGTCGCCTCCGGGTCACCGGCGATCGGTGCCACATCGATTGGCACCGAGCCACCGATGGCGTAGCGGCGCCCATCCGGGCCCTGTTGATACGTGTAACTGGGTTGCCCAGCATAAGCCCCACCGACACGCGCATGCGCCTCTTCATGGCGGCGCACTTCGGCGTCACGCGCCTGGAGTTTTTCGACCATCTCGCGCTCGGCCTCGGTCAGGCCATCGGGGTTTGCGGGCTGCTCGCTCTCCGCGCCGCCTAGCAGTTTAGCCGCTGGCGCTGAAGCCTGGGCCTGGTCGGTCGTGGCCGTCCCAGCATTTGGCGTTGTCGGTGCAGCGCGCGCCACCACCGCCGCTTCCTGCGCCAGCGGTCCAAAACCTGCTTGGCGGCCAACCTGTGCGCCCGCGCCAGTTTCCGGCGTTGGGCGTGCTGGCAGACTGTCGCGCTGGGTGATCTGACCAGTTCGGCGATCAACCTCGACAATGACCGGCCGGCGCGATGCCGGCCCGCCCAAAGCAGACGTATTCACAATGATGGCTTCCATGCACCCCCCGTTTGGCATGGTCTGAAACCGCGACCCTCACCCCGCGGCATGAAAGGCAATATCACGACACGGTTTCTTGCGCCTTAACCGCACCTGGAACCACCCGCACGTGCCCGGTGGCACTGGTGCGCACGCGATCGATCCGCTAAGCATCCCCACGCGCGGCGTGGTGGTGCATGAATATTTATTTGCCGATCGCAGAGGTTTCGGTCGATGCCCTGGTTTTGCTGGGGCTAGGGGTCGGGGTCGGCTTTCTGTCGGGCATCTTTGGGGTCGGCGGCGGTTTCCTGATGACACCGCTCCTGATCTTTATCGGGATTCCCCCTGCCGTCGCCGTGGCAACCGAGGCAAACCAGATCGTCGCATCGTCCTTTTCCGGTGTGCTCTCGCATCTCAGGCGAAAGACCGTCGACATAAAGATGGGGTTGGTCCTGTTGGCTGGCGGCCTTGTTGGGTCCGCCATCGGCGTTCAGATCTTTTCGCAATTGCGGGCCATCGGGCAGGTCGATCTGATGGTGGCGCTTTGTTACGTGGTGTTTCTGGGCGCTGTCGGCAGCCTGATGTTCATCGAAAGCCTCACCGCCATCCGACGCTCCAGCAAGGGCGGGCGCAAGGTTCAGCGCCGGCGCCACAATTGGGTGCACGGTCTGCCTTTCAAGATGCGGTTCCGGACCTCGAACCTTTACATCAGCGCAGTGCCGCCCTTTGCAGTCGGCATGCTGGTCGGCACACTGGCCGCGATCATGGGCGTCGGCGGTGGCTTCATCATGGTCCCAGCAATGATCTATCTGCTGGGCATGGCGGCGACCGTGGTCGTTGGCACCTCGCTCTTCCAGATCATGTTTGTCACCGGAGCCACCACCCTGATGCACGCTATTGCAAACCAAACGGTGGATGCGGTTTTGGCGGTCATCCTGCTGGTCGGCGGTGTCGTCGGCACCCAGATCGGCGTGCGCATCGGCCCCCGCCTGAAGGCTGAGCAGTTGCGCATTCTGCTGGCCATCCTGGTGCTGGGCGTCTGCGTGAAGCTGGGAATCGACCTGATCAGCACACCCGACGAATTCTTCGTCATCGACAGTGGGGCGGGACATTGACCGGGCGCAGGGCCCGTTGGTTCGGCGCACTCTCCGCCGTGGCGCTGTCGCTGGCTACGACTGTGGCGCCTGCACAGCAGGACGAGCCAACCAATGAGGTCGTCGGCGGGCTCAGCCAGCATTCGGTTTCCCTCACCACGGGATTCGCGGGCTCGGAACTGTTCGTCTATGGCGCGGTCAAAGGCATCTCCTCCGACACGGCGCTGGACATCGTCGTCACCGTCACCGGCCCTTCCGGCCCTGTCACGGTTCGCCGCAAAGAGCGCCAGTTCGGGATCTGGATCAGCGGTCAGGGCGTAGAGATCGACGCCGCACCGTCCTTCTACGTCGTCGCGTCCACGAAACCCTTTCGCGACACAGTCAGCTTCACCGATGACCTGCGCTATGCGATCGGCCTGGACCAAGTGATCAAGTTGGTCGACGCCCCTGACTGGGTCGAAGATCGCGAGGCATACCGGGCCGCCGTCGCACGCATCCGCGAGGCGGATGGGCTCTACGCCTTCCTGCCGAACTCGGTGAACATGATCGAGAACACCCTGTTCGAGACGCGGATCGCCCTGCCCGCCAATCTGGTCGAAGGGGATTATCGCGCACGCATCTTCCTGATCCGCGACAAAGCGGTGCTGGACGTCTTCGAGGACACGATCGAGGTGCGGCGTGCCGGTATCGGCCGCTGGATCTATACCGCCGCGCAGGAGTATCCCGCGCCCTATGGCGTTGCATCAATCCTGGTGGCGCTGTTTGCCGGCTGGCTGGCGTCGGCTTTTTTCCGGACGTTCTTCCCAAATTGACCTAGGCCATCGGATCACCAGACCGCGCCCTGCAAGCGAATTTTAACGACGCTACGCTACGCCTAAGCCGCCCCAATCAGTGGGCGCGTGTTGAGAGTACGTGGCATGAAGTCGACATCAGCCTGGGAACCAAAACTCGTAACGGCGTTCATGCAAGAATATGCGACCGTGATTGCCAATGTCTTCGCCGAGCGGATGGGTGTCGCTGAAAACATGCACTTCCAGCCGCTGAAGACCGATGCGGGGCGGCTTGTCGGTATCCTCAGTGCTGGCAAGGCCGCCATGGTGGTCAAGCACTACGGTGATGACGACACCGGGTTCCGGCGCGAGGTCCAGGCACTGGGAAACCTGGCGTCTTCTGGAGTGGTGCCCAAGGTTTACTTCGCCGACATAGATCGCCGCCTCGTGATGATGCAGCGTGTGCCTGGTAAGACACTCGGCAAAACGTTGAACCCCAGTAACGTGCTGGCGCAATGCCGCGCGCTGGGTGCCGCGATCCGTGCCGCAAACGACACCTCGGTCCGGCTGCATACGACCGATACCTGGGCCGAATACCTGGGCCGGGTGCCTCGTACGGCGAACAGCTTGGTACTTGAAGGCCAACATGGCTTGTTGCAACAACTCGCAATCCGTCACTTGACCCTAGCTGGCAACGACGGAGGGTTGGACAATGTCATCGTGCGCCCTGACGGCCGCCATGTGTTGATCGACTTTCACCGTGCTCGCATGAAGCCGTTGGGCTGGGACGTATTCATGGCGGCAACGACTCTGGCGCGCGTCTTCCCAGGTCATTGCTCGCGCATCGCAGACGGTCTGGCTGACGGCTACTGGCCCGGCAATGAGGGGCAGGCCGCACGCTTTGCAGCCGTTGCAAAAGTTTTCATGTTGGCATTGACCTTCGAACAGGCAGCAGCCGATGCCGCCGGTAACGCTTAACTGCTTGAAAGAGAAAACATATGTCGACCCCAATTATCGTCAGCATCGGCTACGATCCCAACGTCAATGAGTTCAGCAGCGCCAACTTTCAGGTCGAGCTTCAGGACTTCCCTAGCGATCGCACCCTGATCATGGAAGACGACACTGTGATCGATTACATGAAAATCTTCTTGGAACCGGACCAAGAGGCCGACGTCGTGTTTGATCTGCGAAACTTCAACGACGACTTTGAAATCGACATCAGTAACGGAGGAGGAGGCGGACCACCGCCACACACTCCGGACTTCGGCGGCACGTTGACCTTCTACGGCGTCGATAACTACAGCGTCGATGGTGGTGGCGTGTACACCATCAACTACACGGACGGCGTCGGCACCAGCCGCACGGTCGAACTGGACCCGGGCGAAACGTCGGTGCTGATCAACCCAGTTTGCTTCGCCGAAGGCACGTTGATCGAAACACCAGACGGATCGGTGCCCGTCGAGCGGCTGGTTGCGGGCGATCTGATCAGCACCGCCGATCGCGCGGCACAGCCGGTGCGCTGGGTTGGGCGCACCAAACACAAACTGATCCCGCGCGATCCGCGCAATCGACCCATCGAGATTAAGCCCGACACCTTTGGCCCCAACCTGCCCGCCCGGCTACTGGTTGTCTCACCGCAGCACCGTGTCCTGTTGGACGGGCCCATCGTGCGGGCCCTTTTCGGAACAGACCAGGTGTTGGCGCTGGCCAAGGCGCTGACCACCTTGCCCGGCGTGCGTATGATGCACGGGCGTGACGAAGTGATCTACTACAGCCTGCTTTGCCCGCAGCACGAATTGCTGAGCGCGGCCGGCATGTGGTCTGAAAGCTTCTATCCCGGCCCCACCGCCCTGGAGATGATCGGCGCCAGTAACGCGGACGAGGTCCGCACGTTGGTGCCCGCGCTGAATGGGGACCCCGATGGTGGCTATGGCCCGACTGTGCGCCGCGCCCTAAGTCGGCGCGAGACCGAGCAATTGGCCCGCGCGATCAAGGTCTCCGGCGGTTGGCAACCGGCCGAGACTCCGGGATCCGCGGGTCTCGCGCCGGCGGCCTGACCGGCGACTGGCCGGTCTCAGTCCTCGTCACCCGGTCTGCCGCGCAGGGCCTTGACCTGACCACGCTGGGTTTTCGCCGCCAGCCGACGCCGTTTCGAGGCGAGCGTCGGCCGGGTGGGAATCCGCGGCTTGGGCCGTGCAGCGGCCGACCGGATCAACTCGATCAGCCGCGCCAGCGCATCCTCGCGGTTGCGGGCTTGTGTACGGTGACGCTCGGCACGGATCACCACAGCGCCATCCGCCGTCCAGCGACGCCCGGCCAGCCGCCTTAGCCGCGCCTTTACCGGACCGGGTAGATTGGGCGAGCGTTCGGCCTCGAACCGCAGGCTGACCGCGGTTTCGACCTTGTTCACATTCTGACCGCCCGCGCCGGAGGCACGGCTGAACGTCTCGGTCACTTCCCAAGGCGCGATCTGGATCTGGTCGGTCACATGGATCATGGGCGCGCCATACCCGATCATCGGCGGGCCGACCACCTGCTATCGACCGGTCGGACAACGCTGTCAGGCCGGAAAGTCGCCGCCGCTCTCCAGCCAGCGCGCTTCCTCGGGCGTCACCAGCTCGGCCAACCGGGCCCGATATCGTGCCATCAGCGTCGCAGATACCCGTCCCTGCCACTTTCCCGAGGTGCCACTGTCGAAGAAGTTCGTGCCTGGGCGAAACGCGGTGGTCGCCTTTGTCTCCGGCGGCTTGTCGGCGTTCTGTTGCATGGTCTTGAAACGGGCACCATTCACAAGCGCATCCATCACTTCAGGCGCATGCGTGATGCCCAGAAGGTCTGCAACGCGGCGCATTTCCCCGGCCAGATCGCAGCTAAGATCAGCATAATGCAGCAGGTGGACGTTGGGCAGATGCGCCCAATCCCGGAACGAGCGGTAGTGGCAGACGTAACCCTGCAACGTCATGTCGTCCGTACCCAACCCGCGATCGCCGTCATCGACAAACATCTGGAAAGCCTGGGCCTCATCAGCCGGGAACCGCGCCACCAGATCGCTCAGCGCGCCGGGTTTTAGCTTGTCGACGTGGCGGCGCATCGAGAAGTGGGCATCCACCGGGTGGCGATAAATGGCCAGGTAGATCGCCGCCGGATCGTAGGCGATCCCGTCCAGCGGGGTATGCGATTTGATGCAGCGCCGGTGGCCCTGGCCGTCCAGCAGCGCGGCTTTCTCGGCACGGTCGCGAAAGGCGCAATCCAGCCAGGTCGAGATGTCGTTCAACACCCGGTCCATGCCCGGCCGGCCATGGATCAGCATCAGGACCATCGCCTGCGTCCAGGTGGTGCCGCATTTCGGCGGGGTCGAGACGACCACATCGCCCGGGCGCAGCTGAAACGTCGCCCAGACATCTGTGTTCGACAGATGGCCACGGTACTCGCGGCTGCGGCGGGGCGTGTCCGGAGGGCTCATGTCGATCGGTCCTTGGCCTCAGCGGTGCAAGATTTCATCCACCCGGCGCCACCAGCACCAGGTGACTGCGCCCACGGAACGCAATCCGCCAGCCCCGCATGGTCAGGATTTTGGTCAGCGCATGGCTGGGGCGCAGCACGGCATAGCCGATGTTCCAGCCGTCGAAATGCACCGCAGGCGGCACCGCGGCAGAGATCGTCGCCGCGTAGGCGCCATAGAACGCGTCTCCGTACAGATCCGCCCGCCCGTCGATGAAGACCAACCTGTCCGAGCCCAGCCGGTGGATCAGATAGCCGCCGATGGCATAGTCGTTGAACATGCGCCCAGCCGGGCGTTCTTCGGCGATGAAGGCCGTCACATCGCTTGGCATGACCTGTTCGATCGCCGGGCGATAAGGGCCCTGGACCAGCAGGGCCGGCGTTGCCAACCCCGCCAGGGCGATCACCCAACCTGCCAGCCGCGCCGCCACTGGCAAAGGCGCAGGCCCCGCCCGGTCGCGCCACAGTGCCGGCGCCGCGAAGACCAGCATGGCCATGCCGGCAAAGGGCGCGTGTCGGGCCTGCATCAGACCTGCCACGAACAGCGCAGCAGGGAACAGCATCTCGACCAGATCGGGGCGCTGCCGGGCCCGTGCCAAGATCACGAAGAACAGCACCCCGCCCAGCGCATACCAGGGGCCGCGAAGCGGGCTGGTCATGATCGACTGCCATTCGACGATGTCCGCCGCCAGGTCCAGCTGCGCCACGTAAAGCGGATAGGCCCAGTGCGCATAACCCCAGGGGTTCACGCCGGTCGCGGCCACGCTTGCTGCTGCTGTCAGCGTCAACCACAGGCACAGCCGCAACTGGCGACCATCGCGCCGGCCCAGTACCATCTGCGCCCACTCCAGCACGCAAAGCGCCACAATCGCGGCCACCCCCAGCACAAAGCCGCCATGACAGTTGACCCAGACGATCATAATCACTGGCACGCTCAGCAACGGCCAGGACCGGCCCGAATACTTGGCGTGGAAGAACGCGGCCAGCAGCAGCGCGAACGCCAGGTACGAAATCAGCTGCGGCCTGGGCGCGCCGCCGCCCACAATCCCCGCCGCCAGCAACAGCGATAGCAGTACCACAAGGGCCGGGCGCTTGATCATCCGATCAGCGGTGGCAAAAGCGACCCACCAGGCCAGCGCCAGCAGGGCCGCTGTTGCGGCGGCAACCGCCCCCTCACCGCCCAGTTGCCACAGCCAGGCCAGGCCCAGCTGAAAGGCCCAAGACTGCAGGGTCCACGGCTCGCCCTGGAAGGTCCAGGAAAACGGGTCCGTCTCGGGAATCGCGCCACCGGCCAGGATCAGCTTGCCTGTCTCCAGGTGCCACCACCAATCGGGATCGGCCAGACCCGGCGATAGCCCGAAGAACATCGCGAAGACGGCCAGCGCCACAAACAGCGGCAGCGCCAGGCGCCGCGCCCCCCAAAATCCCGTGATCGTTGCGACTGCGCTGGCCATGCCGCTCCCCGTTTCGGACACACCGCGCACATCGTCAGACTTGCGCCGCGTCCGCCCTCGCTTATCGTTCCCCGCAGTACTGTAGCACGGGGCGCGGGCAGAACGTGAGCGAGACAATCAGAGTTTTTCTGTCCTCGACCGGCGGGGATCTGGATGCGTGGCGCGACGCGGTGGCCCGCGCGCTGGAACGCAAGCCCAATGTCGAGATCATCCGGATGGAGGCGTTCGTGCCCACCGGCCTGCCGCCGCTGGATTTGTGCATGGAAAAGGTCGCCGCCAGCGACATGCTGGTCGGCATGATCGGCTTTCGCTACGGCTCGGCCATTCCGGGGCGCGTCACCAGTTTCACCCAGGCCGAATATGAAGAAGCCGTGCGCCTGGGCAGACCCTGTCTGATGCACGTGGTGCCAGCGGGGCATGAATTGGCAGCGGTCGATCACGGTGAAACCGAGGAGGTGCGCACCCGGCTGGAACGCCTGCGCGCCCGGGTGATGCGCGCCAATACCGCCGCCCGGCCCGAAGCCTGGGACAGCCCCGCCGACCTGGCGCTGCATGTCTCAGAAGGTGTGCAACAGGAGATCGAGCGTCAGCGCGCCGCCGGCGCGCCCGGCTTCACGCAGGAAAAGTACGGCGCGCGGATCAAAGGCCGGCTGGAACAGATCGCCGAACTGATGGCCGCCGAGGACGCGGAACTGGAACAGTTATCCCGCGAAAAGGCCGAATTGGAACGCCGGTTCTGGAACCTGGAAGAGTCGTTCCTCGACGCCAAAAGCCGTATCCGCGAACTGGAAAAGCTGCTGGAGCGTGACGGCAATCAACTGGGGTCCGAGCGTCTGGATCGGGCCGAGCAGGCCCTGGCCGACGGCGACTTCGACCAGGCTGACCGCCTGCTGGCCGAGATCGAAGACGACGAAGACCTCGCCATCAAGCGCGCCGCCCGCGCCGCCTTCGGCCGCGGCAAGATCGCCGAGGAACGCATCGCCTGGGTAGACGCGGCCAAGCATTACGCAAAAGCCACCCGTCTCGACCCCGGCATCGAACACCTGGAGAAGACCGCCGCCATGCAGCGCGCGACCACGCAGTTCCGTGCCGCCCTGCGCACCGTGCAGAATCTGGTCGACTTCACCAAAGAGACCTGCGCCCCGGACTCTGCGGAGCACCTGGATGCGCTGACAACACTGGCGCTCGCCAGGGCGGACCTCCTGCACGGCAAAGCCGGTAAGGCCGCAATCGACCGCGCCACCGAGATCTTCCTGCCGCTGCTGGGCGACACGCTACAAGAACAGACAGCGGTCATGCTGGGCGACGGCACGGAACTCGTTGAAAAACTCGGCACCGAGCGCGCCAAGGTCTTCGCCACACTCTGCAACATGCTCGCCGTCCAACAGGGGGAGTTCGGCGTTATCGACCAGGCGGTGGTGCACCTTGAGATCACGATCCGGATCCGCCGCCTTTTGGACGGGCGCGATACCGCGCTGGCGATAGCGCTCAGCAACCTCGCGATGGCGAAGCGGGACCTCAACCTGTTGGACGAGGCTGACGCCCTGCTGCTGGAAGCCCGCGACATCCTGCGTGACCGCTTGGGCGAGATGCACCCCGACTATGCGGACGTCCTGACCAAACTAGGCGGGCTGCAATACGCCCGGCAGAACTATGTCGAGGCGGCAAGGCTTTACCTGCAGGCGCGCGACCTGATCCAGGACTCTATTGGCGTCTACACCCCGCAATACGCCAATATCGAAGCCATGATCGCCCAGATTTTTCGCAGCGTTGAGCGGTTCGACGACGCGCAGATTGCAGTGGAAAACGCGCTGCATGTGCGCCGGACGATCCACGGCAATCGGCACTTTTACATCGCGACGCTGCTGAACGAGCTGGGACTGATCCACTACCAGGCGCAGCGCTACGAGGAGGCGGTGACCTGCTACCAGGAAGCGATCGAGATCAACCGCGCGATCGAATTCGGCCCCTCGATCATCGCCCTCCACCAGCACAATCTGGCCAATGCCTACCAGGCGCTGGGCCAGTTCGACGACGCGGGCGCGGCTTTTTCCGAGGCCGTACCCATCCTGCGCGACCATCACGGCAACGACCATCCCAACGCCGTCCAGGCCGCCATCAACCACGCGATCTTTCTGCGCAAGCATGCGCCCGACGACCCTGCGCTGGTCGACCTTCAGGACGCGTTCGGCCCCACCATCGGGCAGGAGACCAGCTGATGACCGCAGCCGCGCCAATCCCGCGGTCGACGCGCCCGGCCGCTGCCTGTAGCCTGTCCCAATTGATCAGGGGCGGGCGGTGACCGAGACCTTTAGAGTATTTCTCTCCTCGACCGGGGGTGACCTGGACACCTGGCGCGACGCGGTCGCCGCCGCGCTGTGGCGCAAGGACGGGGTCGAGGTCATCCGGATGGAGGATTTCGTCGCCACCGGCCTGCCGCCCATCGCGCTTTGCCTGGACAAAGTCGCGGCCTGCCAGATCTTCGTCGGGCTGATCGGCTTTCGCTACGGCTCGGCAATCCCCGGGCGCGTCACCAGTTTCACGCAGGCCGAATATGAGGAGGCCGTGCGCCTGGGCCTGCCCTGTCTGATGTATGTGGCCCCCGCGGGCGGGGATCTGGACACCGACCATGGCGAGGAGGCGGAGGTGCGGGGCCGCCTGGATCGCCTGCGCGCCCGCGTCATGCGCGCCAACACGGCGGGCCGGCCAGAAGCGTGGGCGAACGCGGACGCCCTGGCCCTGCACGTGGTTGAGGCCCTGCAGCAGGAAATCGAGCGCCAGCGCGCCGCCAGCGCGCCGGGGTTTACGCAGAAGAAGTACGGCGCCCGGATCAAAGGCCGGCTGGAGCAAATCGCCGAACTGATGGCGGCCGAGGATGCCGAGCGGGACCAACTGGCCAACGAGAAGGCCGAGCTGGAACGCCGACTGTCCGACCTCGACGCCGCGTTTGCCGACGCCGAGGCCCGCATTCAAGAGTTGGAAGCCCTGCTGACGCGCGAGGGCAACCACCTGGGATCCGAACGACTCGAGCGCGCCGAGAAGGCGCTGGCAGACGGCGACTTCGACGAGGCCGACAAGTTGCTGGCCGAGATCGAGGACGACGAAGAGCTCGCCATCAAACGCGCCGCCCGCGCCGCCTTCGGCCGCGGCAAGATCGCCGAGGAACGGGTCAAGTGGCACGATGCGGCAGATCATTACGCGAAGGCCGCGCGATTGGACCCATGCCTAGAACACATTGAGAAAGCAGGGACACTTCTGTGGATTATTGCGCGCTACGATGAGGCAGTTCGAATGAACGAGGATATGCTTAATCTGGCGGAGCGCGAACATGGTCCAAAATCGTGGGTCACAGCGCGAGCACTGAATAACTTAGGTCTCCGGCTTAAAGCTCTCGGAAGAAGTGATGAGGCAGAAACCTTGTTTCGGCGCGCCATCGCACTCGAAGGATTAGATGCGGAGCAGAGTCCGACAGATGCCGCGGCGCACCTGACGAATCTCAGTACGCTTCTGATTGACACTGGTAGGATGCTAGAAAGCGAGCCGATAGTGCGACGCAGTCTCAGTCTCTTCCGTGAGAGCATACCAGAGGCGGCAGTCTCCTACGCGGTCGCATTGAGCAACCTTGCGATGATTTTGGAGAGCACTGATCGAGCGCCTGAGGCTGAGATCGCATACAGAGACGCACTGATTGCAGAAAGCAATGCAAACATATCGCTCAACCGCGATCGCTCCTCGATCCTAAGCAACTTCGCTATGATGCTACGGGATCTAGGACGTTTCGACGAAGCTAAACCGTTACTTGAGGAGGCATTAGAGGTCGATCGCGCGACTATCGGGGCCGAGCATCCCGATCACGCGATACGACTAAACAACCTTGCGCAGTTGTATCGTGATACTGGCGATACTGCTGATGCAACTCGTCTGTTTGAAGAGGCAGTGCGGGTCCTACGGCAGACGGTTGGGGATGAGCATTCTTACACGGCTAAGATTTCGGGGAATTGGGCCAGCTTCCTTCGCAAGCACTTCCCCGATGACCCGGCGATTGCCGAGTTGGAGGAGATCTTCGGGCCGGATATCGGGCGGGGGGAGGGGTAGCCCCCGGGCGCCCGACCGCAGTAATCAAAGGGTGGGGACCCGCCCCACCCGTCATCTTTCGTTAACCCGTCGACCTGATCCGCGCACGTTTGGCATACGCAAATCATACGTATGTCATACGCAAGTCATACACGGGTTTTGACAGCGCCAGGGTTACCCGACGATCTCGGTCCCTGCGAAGAAATAGGCCATCTCGATGGCCGCGTTCTCGTCCGAATCCGAGCCATGGACCGAGTTTTCGCCGATCGACAGGGCAAATTCCTTGCGGATCGTGCCCTCGTCCGCCTCGGCCGGGTTGGTGGCGCCCATGACCTGGCGATTTTTGGCCACGGCGTCCTCGCCCTCCAGCACCTGGACGACGACCGGGGCCGAGCACATGAACTCCGTCAGCTCGCCAAAGAACGGCCTATCCTTATGAACTTCATAGAACTTTTCGGCCTGGGCCTGGGTCATGTGGATGCGTTTTTGCGCCACGATGCGCAGGCCCGCCGCCTCCAGCTTGGCGCAGATCGCACCGGTCAGATTGCGGTTCGTGGCATCGGGCTTGATGATCGAGAATGTCCGGGTCACGGCCATGGCGGGGTCCTTTCAGACGGGGTTTCGATGTGCGCGCGCCCCCTAGCACGCCAGCGGCCCGCCCGAAAGCCCCCTGTGGCGGCTGGCACGCCCACCAGCGTTGGGACTTTGTTAAGCGCAACAAGGTATGTCTGATTTGAGACGCATTTGTTTTCGATTCTCTGGATCAACAGCGGCCCAGCGCCAGCGACCAACGCGATGCCCGTTCGGCTAACCGCGGGTCTCGCTTGCGAATTTCGACTTTGCGGTCGATACTTGTCCCGCGAGACCTGCGATTGGGGTGGGCCGGCCTGATCAGGTTTTTGGGCCGCGTGGGAAGGGAATTAGATGAAAGCGCATTTCGAGATGATGGCGGCCTATAACGCCTGGGCCAATCAGCGCCTCTATGATGCCGCCTTCGCGCTTTCGGAAGAAGAGTACCGCCGGGACTGTCAGCTGTTTTTTGGGTCGTTGCACGGCACGTTAAACCACCTGTTCGTGGCCGACGTGATCTGGTTGGCGCGGTTTCGCGATCAGCCCAACCCCCCTTGGCGGCTGGATCACATCGCCCATGACCGCCGCGAGGATCTGCAAAAGAGGCGCGTGTCCCTGGACCGCGACATCATCGGCTTCACGGGCGCCCTGGATGAGGGGCGCCTGGCCAGTGAGTTCACCTATCGCACCATGGTCAACAACAAGCTGGTGACCCAGGAATTGAGCGCGGCGCTGGCCCATTTCTTCAATCACCAGACGCATCATCGCGGCCAATGCCATGCCGCGCTGACCCGCCTGGTCGGTGCGGCTCCGGCAATGGATCTGGCCTTCTTCCAGCGCGAAGGCTAAGGTCTTGTTCTTCGAGGACTTTACCCCCGGCCAAGCGTTCCACACCGGGACCAGGACCCTTGATGAAGCGGCGATCATCGCCTTCGCCCAGCAGTGGGACCGCCAAAGCTTTCACCTGGACCCGGAGGCGGCCAAACAGTCGATCTATGGCGGGCTGATCGCCTCGGGCTTTCACACGCTGCTGACGGCCTTCGATCTGGTGATCGAGGCGAATGTCTGGAACGAGGCCAGCCAGGGTTCGCCAGGGATGGACCACGTCCGTTGGCTGAAGCCGGTGCGCCCGGGCGACACGCTGTCGGTGGTGTTTACTGTGGTGGAGGTGCGGGCCTCCTCCTCTCGGGATGACCGGGGATATGTCACCTTCGACCACACCGTCAGCAATCAGCGGGAGGAGGTAGTGATGACCTATCGTTCGGTGGGTATCTGCGTCCGTCGGCCGGGATGAGACACTCGCTGGTCGTGTTGGCCCTGGGGCTGTGGGCTGCGATGGCCCAGGCCGAGCCCGAGGTGCGGGAAACGCCCGCATACGCGGCATTACCACAGGCTGAACCGCGCCTGGTGACGGCGCTGGGGCTGACGGATATCAGGATGACTCCTGGCTTTATCGACGTCGAAATCGCTGGTGACGGGGCACATCGCCTGGAAGTGCTGTGGGCCACGCCCGCGGATGCGCGGGCAGGCGACAACCGTCCGGCTATCGTCATCACCCACGGCAATCCGCGGAGAAACACGCATCGGGGCCTGCGGCTGCATCGCTATGGCTGGCTGGCAAGTGAGTTTGCCCGACGCGGCTATATCGCCCTGGTGCTGGCAAGACGGGGTTTTGGCGCCTCCAGCGGCACCTATGACGAATGGTATGCTGAAAGCTGCGCCGCCGCTGATGCAGACGGCTACATGCGTGGTGGCCGCCAGGGCGCCAAGGATTTGCGAGCAGCGCTAGCCTATCTGTCGGATGACCCGCGCGTTGACCCGGACCGCCTGATGACCATGGGCGTGTCCGGGGGCGGTTTCGCATCCCTAGCCTTGGCGGCCGATCCGCCGCCCGGATTGGTCGGGGTCATCAACTTTTCGGGTGGGAGAGGATCGGTCTCGGATGGCCGGAACTGCAACGCCGATGGCCTGACAAAGGCCTTCCACACCTTTGGGCACCCTGGCGCCCGGCCGTCGCTGTGGCTTTATGCTCGGACGGATCGGTTCTTCTGGCCAGAGCTGGTCGAGGCGCACTTTGCAGGATTCCAGGCACCATCCCGATTGGTGATGTACGATGACATCCTGCACGCAGAAGACGGTCACCGCCTGTTCCAACGGGGCAATACAATGCTGTGGCGCCCAGCGATGGATGAATTCCTGCGGGATCTGGGCCTGCCGACCTGGACCGCTGCCCCGGACGGCGTCGCGCTTGACAAGCCAGCTCCATCTGGGCTTTCCGCCGCGTCCAAGGCGCTTTGGCTAGAGTTCCTGGGCGCCGAGATGCACCGCGCCTTCGCGATAGGAGAGGACGGCAAAGCCGCCTATGCCAGCGCCTATCCAAGCCCCGCGGATGCCGCTGCAAAGGCCCTGGAGACATGTCTTGGGAAGACAACATCCTGCCGGGTCACAACTATTGACGAGTCCGAACCCTAGGTCTGGCGCCATTTAAGCCTCCCTTAAGGCAATTGCGAAAAGCAGTGCGAATATGCTTAGTACGGAGCGTGGGGAGCGAACGTTGGAGGGTCATAATGGCTGGTCTACACTTGCGCGAATTCAAACGTGCCGCGCGGCTAACTGCGTGTGTTTCGGCGCTGCTGTTGTCTCCAACCATCGCTAAGGCGGACTTTCCTGGCGAAATGTGGTCAGTGGAGCGCGTCTCGGTTTCCGTCGCATCTGAGGTTGCATCTGGGAGTGTGGACGCAGCGACTCTTGAGTCGCGGGTGCGCCAGGGGCTGCACAAGGCCAATCAGATTTACTTCTACGGGACGCATCCCGTGCGGATGGAAGTAAAGGTTCTGTCCGCAGACACCATGACGGTGACCATTCGCGATCAGTTAACCGGTGCGCTTCTGGGGCATACGGGGCGGATCAGCCTGGCAGACAACCCCGGCGACGTTCGCGACATCGCGTTGGCCTGGATGGATGGCTTGGAGTGCACGGGCAGCAATTGTGCCGGGGCTGCCGGCCCCGGTATCGCAGCCGCGCCGACGTCTGTGCCGTCTGCGCCTCTCCAGGTAACTTCGGGGGGTTCGTCAGAGACTCTGCTGGAAACCGCGATCGTGACCGTGGCCAAAGCCGGCCCTTCGGATTTCAATACAATCCCGGTGCCGGTCGCGGCGCCCCACAGTCGTGTCGTCGACGCAATGGTGACCGTCGCGCGAAACCCAAACCCGTCGGATTACGCCACCATTCGGATCGCGCGTTTTAATCTGGCCAATGTCGCGCAATTCTCCTATGCGGCGACAGATCCGATCAGCGGCGGCAACCAAGGCACGTTGGTGTCGTCTTCCGGCATCGCCGCCCCGGTACAATCCGACGAGGGGTCGACGGCGGTTGGGCGTTTTTTCAGCCGCTTGGGCCAGTTCTTCGGCTTGGTCGACGAGCCGACCCGCACGGCCAATCCGGTTGCTCAGCCAGCGGTACAGGGCGCCCGTGTCGTGCTGACCAATCCGGGGGCAAGTTCGGGCAGCGCTGTGCGCGCCTCCGCACCGGTCCAGCCTGTACGCAGTTTTGGCATCCCACAGCCGGAGGTCACATCGACCCAGCAGATCCAGCAAATCGCCGCACTGGCGCCGTCTGGAAGCGTAGGAGCGGGTATTGTGCGGATCCCGTCGCCAGGCCTTGGGCTGCCGACAGCATCCGAAGCGCTGCCCGAGCAACCCGACATTGCCCCAATACGGGTGGCAAGCGTCACGCCGCAGCGCGCGCGTAACGAGCCGTTCTCGATCCGTTTGGACCCAGGGGTGTTGTCCCAGGCAACGCCAGAGGCCGTCGACCAGCTGTTGGGCGCGTATGGCAACCCCGCGCGTCGCCTACAATTGGTTGCAAGCGGCGACGAATCTGGGGGGCGCAGCGGCGTCGACCGGATCCTCTCGTCGCGCGGACTGATCTTGGCTGACGATCTTTATGCCAAGGCCGAGCGCGTCTACTGGAGCGGGAACAGCGGTTCGCGCGGATACTGGGTGAACGTGCCGGGCGGCGTGCCCAGCAGGTTTGTGCTGATCGCCGGTCGCAACGCGTCCGTGATCGCGAGTGTGCACAATCAGGGCGGCGCCGTGCAGGTGTCAGACGCGGTCGCCTCCGCACTGGGCATGCGGGCTGGCGGTTGGTCAGATATCCAGGTCATCGCGCTAAGACAGGCGTCGACGAGTGCTGAACAGCGCAGCCGGACGAGACGGCAGTAGAAGCCGGTGATCGTCACGTAACGCTGCATTAACTAAATTTAACGATAGCTCACCCCGTCTCCAGTACGGAGTGAGCGATGAAAAGTGCCCTGATAGCGGGCATTATTGTAACAGCGTTCTTCACCGGCGCGGCACAGGGCGGAGCTTGGCCACAGCCAGAGGGTCAGCTTCTGGTCATCGCCACGTCGGGCCGCAAGGTCGCCCCAATCTCCAGCTTGTTTAGCGGGGTTCCTGAAGAGGATTCGAACACGGCACAGCTGTTCGCGGAGTACGGCCTGCTTCCCGAATTGACACTGGGCCTGACAGCATATGGCGAGTTCTCGACCACAGACGATGTTGTCGAGGCCCGCATCGGTGCCCATGTCCGTCATCTGCTTTGGCAGGGCGACTACGGCGATGTGATGTCCGTTCAGGCCGGCGTGAGTTTTCCGGTCGAGCGCTGGTTGGGCAATGGCCTAGGTGACAACCGCCCCGACTCGGCCAGCGAAGTTGACCTGCGCGTGCAGTACGGTCGCGGGGTGCAGTGGGACTGGGGAGATAGCTTCGTCTCGGGTGCTGCTGGGCTGCGTATCAGGGGCGAAGGTTTGGATGAGGAGCTAAAGGGGGATATCACGCTGGGCCATACCCCAACGAACGGCGTTCTGGGCCTGTTCAGTGTGTTTGCATCGGTACCGCTTGGCGAGAGAGAGAGCCCAACTCTCAAGTTGGCGCCATCTATCGCTTACACGTTCTGGCCGATCCTCGGCAGTAACGACAAAAAGCCGGAAGGGCCGCTTTACCCTAGCACAATCCAACTCGGCGTTCTCTGGGACGCGGCCAACCCAGACGACGGATTGACCGTGCAAGTCAGCGTGTGGAAGCGTTTCTGACCTGTGTCATGCGCCAAGCGCGGGCAGAGCGCGCAACTTGACGCCATTGATCCGCCACACACCGTCGACTTCCTGCATCAGATATCCCGCTTCGTAGAGACGGCCGGAAGTGTCCTCGAACACGACCACTTGAACCGGACCTACCTCGGTTTGCACCAGCTCACCCATCCGGTGACTCCGCGGCCGCCAGACCATCGGATACCCCTGCTGCACCATCCTTGCGAATGTCTCAGCATTACCGAACTTACTTTGAATGCTGGGTGACGCGAACTGGAATGCTGTGGCTGCATCGTTTTGCTGAAACGCAGATAGCTGATCCTCGATGGCGGATTGGATCAAATCCGCGGGCTCTTCTGCATGTGCAGGCGCCGCGAACAACAGAATTGCGATACACATCGCGCGAAAAACTTTGATCATTGAACCCTCCGGTGGTTCGCGATCAGGGTGGGCTGCGGAAGGGCCAGGTCAAGTCAGCGATGGATGGCCGCTGCAGCAGACATGGGTCGGATGGGTCCGGCACTCGGGCGCCTTGCGATCAAGTGAAGTAACATGCGGAGAGAAAGCGCGTTGAAGACGTCCATCACTGACCCCGAAGTTCTGAGCTTCATCAAGGAAACCGAGCAGCTATACGCCGACAGTCCAAGTCGAGACATCGCTCTTGAACGCGCGGACTACGAACGCATGGCGCAGCACTTCAGCGCGCCTTTGCCAGTAGGATTGGCCATCGAAGACTTGATGTTCCATGGTGGCATCGGACCACTGCCTGCCAGACGTTATTGGCCAAAAGATCCTGGCCCTGCCCGGGTGCTCTACCTTCACGGCGGGGGCTACTCATTGGGCAGCTTGGAGAGCCACGCCAGTATCTGCGCTGACATCGCGGCGAAATCGGGCTGCGAGGTGGTTGCTGCCACGTATCGTTTGGCACCGGAGTATCCTCACCCAGCAGCCTTCCAAGATGCTGTGTCCGCAGTAGACGCGTTTGGCGATCAGCCGCTGGTCATCGTCGGCGATTCGGCCGGCGGCAACTTGGCGGCTGCGGTTGCGCTTGAGGGTGATCGCCGGATTGTTGCGCAAGTACTTATCTATCCCGACCTGGGCGGCCTGACGCGGGACTTGGCATCGTACGGGGACAATGCCGAGGCGCGCCTGCTTCGCACGAGCGATGTGATTGCCTACCGCCGGCAACGCGCCGGAGGGCAAGTGCCGATAGCAGATGCCCGCTTTGACCCACTGTCAGCAGCTGATGTGGCCAAAGCACCACCCTGCTTCATTTCGGTGGCGGATCATGATCCGTTGCGCGACGACGGCGCCGCGTTTGTGCTTCGCTTGACGGACGCCGGTGTCCCCGCCGAGGTTGTGATCGAGCAAGAGCTGCCTCATGGGCATCTAAGAGCGCGCCACCGTGCACGGCGCGCCAACGACGCCTTCTTACGCATCTGTGACGCTATCCGCAGCTTCGCTGCAATCGCGTCCAGCTAGCCAGCAGGCTGTTGTTAAGCTGACCGATCGCCTATCGCACGAGGCGTTTCATCAGGCTGCTTGTGTCCCAACGCCCACCACCCATGTCCTGGACTTCCCCATAGAACTGGTCGACCACGGCTGTGACAGGCAATCTGGCGCCATTGCTTTTGGCCTCGTCAAGGCAGATGCCCAAGTCTTTGCGCATCCAATCCACAGCAAAGCCGTGTTCGTAGTGATCTTGCAGCATCGTTTTGTGGCGGTTGACCATCTGCCAGGAACCCGCAGCGCCCCCTTGGATCGCCTCGATCACTGCCTCGCCGTCCAGACCCGCCTGAACTGCAAAGTTCAGCCCTTCTGACAAGCCCTGAACCAAGCCGGCAATACAAATCTGATTGACCATTTTGGTCAACTGCCCGGCGCCGACGCCACCCAGCAGCTTGATCGATTTGGCATAGGCGTCCATCACGGGCTCAGCCTTCGCAAAGGTGGCGTCTTCTCCCCCGCACATGACTGCCAGCTGACCGTTTTCAGCACCTGCCTGACCGCCAGAGACCGGCGCATCGACAAAACCAATGCCCTGTTTGGTCGCAGCTTCGCCGAGTTCACGGGCCAGCGACGCAGAGGCAGTGGTGTGATCAACCAGGATCGCGCCTGCAGCCATGGCCCCCAATGCACCGGTGTCGCCGTAGACAACGCTGCGCACATCATCGTCATTCCCGACGCACATCATTACGTACTCAGCGCCTGCCGCCGTTTCGGCGGGGGTGTTGCCCATGGCCCCGCCGTGCTGGGCAACCCAGGCGTCGGCTTTTGTCGATGTGCGATTGTAGACTGTTACCTGATGGCCAGCAGCGACCAGGTGGCCCGCCATCGGATAGCCCATTACGCCAAGACCCAGAAATGCCACCTTTGCCATCGCGGCCTCCTCCCATATGCTGCCCACGCGCCGGTTGAACGCGGGCCTTGCTTCTGCCAAGAGCGGGCCGCGGTCAAGGGCGCCGGTGCCGTGGCCGCCCACTATCGCATGGAGAGCGATGAACGCGATCCTGAAATGGCTGATCCGTATCTTTGGCGCGCTAGCCGTGCTGACGGCGGTTGCCTTGCTGCTGGGTTGGTATCTGGTTTCTCGGTCCTTGCCCGACTACGAAGGGCGCATAGAAGTCGTTGGTCTGGACGCCCAAGTCACCGTGATCCGCGACGCGCATGCAGTACCGCATATTAGGGCCAGCACGACACATGACGCGTTCTTCGCGTTAGGCCTGGTCCAAGCGCAGGACCGGCTTTGGCAAATGGAGTTGAGCCGTCGTGCGGCGCAAGGCCGGCTTTCGGCGCTCTTGGGCGCCCACACGGTGAAGGTGGATCGCCTCGTCAAAACGCTAGACCTTTACGGCCATGCTTCGCGGTCTCTGGCCGTGCAGAGTCCCCAAGCTCGCCGCATGCTGGATGCACACGCGGCGGGCATCAATGCATGGATCCGTCAGGTCAACGAGCGCGCATTGGGTCGTGGCGCACCGGAGTTCTTTGCCTTCCCAACCGCGATCAGTCCCTGGACCCCGGCGGACAGTTTGGCGATCTTGAAGCTGATGGCGCTGAGACTGTCGAATGCTGCAGCGTCCGAGGTTCGGAGAGCGCGCACCATGCTGACCCTGGACCCTGACCGCGTGGCAGACATTCTGCCAGAGTATCCTGTTGCTGCGCAGGTCGCACCCAAACGGCCAACTGTTGTGCTGCCGGGGGCTGACCGCGCCTTCGCACCCGAAGAACAAGACGAGATGCTGGCCGCATTTGGTTTGGCCCCATTCCCAGAGGCCGCCGGCGCATCAAATTCTTGGGCTGTCGACGGCACACGCACGGCGTCGGGCAGGCCGCTGATGGCCAACGATCCGCACCTATGGCTAGCAGCCCCTGGGATCTGGTATCTGGCCGACATTCAGGCACCGGGGCTCGCGGCTATCGGCGGGACGCTACCGGGGGCGCCGTTGATCCTGATCGGCCGCAACCAGGAGCTTGCGTGGGGACTGACCACCACCGGGTTGGATGACCAAGACCTCTATGTCTCCAGGACTAATCCCATCAATCCCGAGCAATATGAAATGCCAGACGGGAGTTGGGCCGACTTCGCTACCCGAAGCATCCGGATCGAGGTGAAGGACGCGCTGCCCGAGACTGAAGTGGTCAAGTCGACACGCCATGGCCCAGTTCTGACCGGGCGGCAATTCGATGCCCATCTGATCACCCCTGAAGGGCACGTGACGGCGTTGGCCTGGACCGCTTTGGCCGATGACGACACCACCATGACCGCAGGGCTGGAGGTGATGCTGGCGCAATCGGTCGAAGAAGGCATCACCGCAGCATCAAAGGCCGTTGCACCGGCACAGAACTTAATGTTGGCGGACAGCGCTGGTGTTGGCATGGTGGTGGCCGGTCGGCTGCCCAAACGTCAAAACACCAGCCTAAGCCAGGGTCGCGTGCCGTCTGGCGGCGCCATCAGCGAAAACGATTGGCAGGGTGCCCTATCATTTGAAGAAAATCCCCGTGTTATCCGTCCAGCCGGAGGCGCTGTGGCCAACGCCAATAACCGCGTCACGGATCAGCCCTACCCCAACCATCTCAGCTTTGACTGGGCACCACCTTATCGCATGCTACGCCTGGAAAAGGAGCTGGGAGCCCGAGCGTTCCACTCACGCGATGGGTTTGTGGCCCTGCAGAACGACTCGATCTCCGAGATGGCGCGCTCATTGCTGCCACTGATGGCGCGCGACCTTTGGTGGCGCGAAGGCACACCACTGATCGAGGAGCCGTTGCGTCGCCGTGCCCTGGAATTGTTGGCCGAATGGAATGGAGCCATGGACCCGCACGCGCCGGAACCTTTGATCTTCAAAGAATGGTTGCGCGCCCTGACACGACGGCTGGCCGCGGATGAGCTAGGTCCCGTTTTCGAAGATTTCGAAGGTCCGCGACCCCTATTCGTTGAGCGTGTCTTCAGAGACATTGATGGGGCGGGCATCTGGTGCGACGTCGACAAAACACCCGAGATCGAGACCTGCCGTAATATGGCTTCGCTCGCCTTAGATGACGCCCTCGCCCGACTGGCGCGCGACCACGGCACAGCCCCAGAAGCTTGGCGTTGGGGCGCGGAACACGTGGCTGTGCATCGCCACACACCGCTCGGTCATCTCAATCCGTTGGGTATCCTGTTCAACATCGAACAGGAAACTGGCGGCGGGAACCATACGCTCCTGCGTGGCCTAACGCCGGGGCGTGGTAGTGCCCCATTCCGCAACGTCCACGCCGCGGGCCTTCGCGTCGTCTATGACTTTGCCGATCTCGATGGCTCGTTGATGATCATTGCGACCGGACAAAGCGGCCATCCGTTCTCGCAGTACTACGACCACCTCTCAGAATTGTGGGCGCGAGGCGACATGATTCCGATGTCGATGTCGGATGACGATGCGCGGGCCGGCAGCCTTGGCACCATGACACTGGTCCCGGCGAAGGGGTCATGACGCCAGCACAGCATATCGCTGCCGACCTTGCGGCTGAGCTTGGTTGGCCCGATGCGCCAATGGACAGGTTGAGCGTCACCCAAAGCACGACGGGACTGGCAACGTGGTTGCCGATCGCGGATATGGCTGCCGGGGCGCAGGGTCTGGTTGGACTGGCAGCAGCACACTTGCACGAAGCCCGTGGCGGCAAACCGCAGACAGTGCACGTGGACCGTTGGGCGGCGTCACTGTCGATGACCTCAGCCGCTTACCTAACCGTGAATGGCGAGCAGGCCGTCGAGTGGGATCCGCTAACCGGCTATCATCAGGCGAAAGATGGCTGGGTCTACACCCATTGCCAATTCGAGCATCTGCGCTCGCGCCTGTTGGCAGCATTTGATTTGCCGCATGACATTGATGCAGTCAAAGCGTGCTTCGCACAGATACCGGCTGCCGAGATTGAGCACATCGCGCAGGAGGCGGGCGCTTGTGGTATCGCCCAGCGCACACGCGCGGACTGGCAGGCACATCCGCAGGCAGCAGTTTTGGCCAAAGCACCAGTGGTTCAGTTGGCCCGCGCGGGCGTCACCCCATCGCCGGAACTGCCGCCCGCCGAAGAGCCCTTGGCGGGTATTCGTGTACTGGACCTAAGTCGCGTCATCGCTGGGCCGACTATCGGCAAGACGCTGGGGGAGCATGGGGCGCAGGTCATACGGATCTCGGCCGCGCATCTGCCCTCGTTCGATAGCCTGGTGATCGACACAGGCGTAAATAAACGCGCCGCCTTCGTGGACCTGCGGACGGAGGAAGGCCACGAGACACTCTGCCGACTGATTACACAGGCGGATGTCTTGATTGACGCCTACCGCCCCGGTTCACTGGCCGCAAAAGGCTTTGACGACGTCGCCCTTGCTAAGCTCAACCCATCCTTGGTCAAAGTCACGTTGTCAGCCTTCGGGGCGGACGGTCCATGGGGTGGGCGGCGGGGCTATGACACCTATGTCCAAGCGGCGACCGGTTTGACAGCCGGGGAAGACGCGCCGGCCCGGCTGCCCTGCCAGCCATTGGACTATCTTGGCGGTTATCTTGGCGCAGCCGCAGCCATGATCGCATTGACCCGCCGGATGGCCGAAGGCGGCGGATTGCGCGCGGAGTTGAGCCTAGCGAGAAATGCCATGTGGGTATGGGATCAGGCAGACCGCTTGGGACCAGAGGCAGCGCCACCGGTCACAAACCCCTCTCTAAAACAGGCCGCCCCATTGCTGGCCGAAATGGAGACGTCCTTCGGAAGAGTTTGCGCCATGCGCCCGGCTCGCAGTCTATCCCTGACGCCGCCGACGTGGCGCACCCCACCGGTGCCTCTGGGCTCAGATCCGCCTGCATGGGTATAGGCCGCGAGACGGTTTAGCCAACGCGCCGAAGGTCATCGACCGTATCAACGTCGTCTAGCGTCGTTGCAAACCCGACGCGCAGAGGCCCCATCGTGGCCAACGTATCGGACAATGCATGCGGTCCAGACCAGCGAACCCCTTCAAACAGCTTCGCAGGCAGGCGACGAGCGCCGAGTCGTAATCCGACCAGCCAATAACCACCGTCCGGCGCGGGGCCCAGAACACCATCGCGCCCGCGCAATACTGCCACGGCCTCAGCAATGGCCGCCCGGTCCACGCCCGGGATATCCGCGCCGATCACCAGGACGGGTCCCGGACCAAACTGCGCCAGCGCCCGACCCATTCTAGCGCCCAGATCACCGGTGCCCTGAGCGACTTTGGGTAGATGCGCGGGCCAGCACGAGGCCGCAACCGCATGATCCGGCGACACTGCCAGCACAACTTGCCAGCGCGGGTCGTTTCCAATCCGCCGCAGCAGCCGCCGGACCTGATGCCGAAACCACCATGTGGCGGACACAACCCCGACATCGCGCGCAAGGCGGGTTTTCACCCGTCCTGGACGCGGCTCCTTCGCCATGACGACAACCTTAGGCCTAGCGGTCATAGCCTTTCGCCAGACGCTCCGCCGGCACACCGGCAAGGTAGCGCACCAGACGCCACAGATTGCCAGACCCACGACGGAGCCAACCGTCCCGCTCGTAGCGCTCTGCCGACGTCTCAATCTGCATATCGATAGCACAGAGGCGCCCGCGCAGGCGCCGCACCAGCGCGACATCTTCCATCAGGGGAAGTTCGGCAAAGCCACCCGATGTCTCGTAAAGCGCACGGGGGATCAACAGTCCCTGATCTCCATAAGGCAAGCCAAAGATGCGTGCGCGGAAGTTAGCCCAACCCGCGGTTAAGCGAGCCATGGGATGTGCCGAAGAAAAGGCCAGTTGAAAATACCCAGCTTTACCCGGTGCTCCATGCATATGGCGGCGGACAGCGTCGGCCCATTGTGGACCCAGAACGCTGTCTGCGTGCAGGAACATCAACCACGCCCCCTGCGCAGCCTGTGCCCCCGCTGCCAGCTGCATTCCGCGCCCGCGCGGCGCGTTGATCAGCAGGGCGCCGACGCCGTCAGCCACTTCGGCAATGGCATCTTCCGAACCGCCGTCCACCAGAATGACTTCTCGGATGATGCCGTCCATCACGGCCTCGCCCAGTGCGCCCAGACAGGGCCCGATCCGGTCGGCCGCGTTCAGAACTGGAATGATCACCGATACAGGTGCGCAACGAGCGGAAGCGTCAAGTTCGCGAGACATGACAACTGTATAGCGCTGGCACTTCGGCTGCGCCAACGCTATCTGTGGCTGATGAACGAAGAGTCACAGTGGCACGGCACTCAACTGACCGATCGGGGCGTGATCGCTTTCGAGGGGTCTGACGCTCGTGACGTGCTACAAGGCGTGGTCACGTCAGATGTGGATGCCCTGGCCCCTGGCCGAGCGGTCTACACGGCGTTGCTCACTCCGCAGGGCAAGTATCTGTTCGATTTCTTTCTGATTGATGGCGGTGACCGCGTTCTGATCGATATCCAAGCTGCGCGGGCTTTGCCACTTGCACAGCGCCTTTCGATGTACTGCCTGCGCCGCGACGCAACGGCGGTATCCGGCCCAGCGTGGGAGGTAGCGCAAGTCTGGGGCGGGCCGGGAGACAGCGCGCCCAAGGGTGCGGCTTTGACGGTTCAGGACCCGCGGCTTCCAGAACTTGGTTGGCGCTGTTACGGGCAAGATGTTGGCATACTGCTCACAGATGGCGGCGGCGTGACAATGAGCCCGCCCGACGCTTGGATCGCGCACCGAATTGCCCACAAAGTGCCCGAAAGTGGCATCGAATTGGTGCCCGAGGATACCTTCATTCTAGAAGCTGGGTTCGAGCGTCTGAACGGCGTCGATTTTCGCAAGGGCTGCTATGTCGGCCAGGAGGTCACGGCGCGAATGAAGCACAAGGCACAATTGCGCAAAGGTTTGGTCCAGGTGACCGTTCAAGGTCACGCTGACCCCGGCACACCCATTACGGCTACGGGTGGCAAAGCGGCAGGTACGCTTTTCAGTAGCCACGGCGGGGCTGGTCTGGCGCATCTGCGCTACGATCGGGCTGGCCCTGATATGACCGCGGGCGAGGCGACTGTCAGCTACGTCGGAGACTAGCTCGGACGTGTCGCGTCCTCTTCCGCCAATAACGCCGCCAACCCCTCGCGATAGGTGGGAAAGGCCAGTTCTACACCGAGTTCCTCGCGGATTAACCGGTTAGAGACGCGCCGAGAGTCCATGTAGAAACTGCGCGCCATGGGTGACATTTCAGCGTCTTCGAATGGGATCTCGGGCGGCAGAGACAGTCCCAACAGCTCGGCCGCATAACCCAGAACATCCTCAGGCGGCGCAGGCTCGTCATCGCAGACATTATAGACTGCGCCCGGACGTGGACTGGCAATAGAAGCCTCAAGCACCTTCGCAATGTCCTCGACATGTGTTCGGCTGAAAAGCTGGCCAGGCTTGACGATACGCCGCGCGGTGCCTGCCCGCACCTTCGCAAACGGGCCGCGGCCGGGCCCGTAAATCCCTGCAAGGCGGAAAACATGAACTGGCAGATCCCACAGCGCCTGCCACTGTTCCTCCGCTGCGATCCTGGCCAGTCCACGTCGGCTGGTCGCGCGGCACTCCGATGTCTCGTCAACGTGACCGCCGCCCCAATCGCCGTAAACGCCAGTTGTCGAAAGGTACCCCATCCATCGGATTTGCGGTGCTGCGGCAGCAATCTGACGGGCCATGTGGGCCAGAACCGGGTCACCAAATTCGTCCGGCGCGGCGGACGTTAGAAGATGCGTCGCTCCGGCTAGTAAGGCGTCAGGGTTCTCTGGGGGCCAAATCACAGCCTCGATTCCCTGAGCGCGCAACACTTCAGCCTTTTCTGCGGACCGGGTCGTGCCGCGCACCTGCCAACCGGCCGGCAGCAGCAATCGCGCCAACGCTTGCGCGGAGTAACCGTGCCCGAAACTAACGAGCGTAGTGGGTTCAACCATGGCGCCTCTTGGGAAATCAGGTTAGCTATCTTTCGGAAGCCTAACGCAGGACGGGGAAGATGCGAGCCTGGATTTCCTTTGCCGCCGTAGCAACACTCGTCGTGCCCGCCTGGGCGGCTACGCCCGATCAGGTGCGCGATTATGACGTCTGCATTGCGCTGGTTGAGAACACGCCCGACGATGCAGTTCGCCTGGCCGGCGAATGGGCGCGTTATGGCGGCGGCGCGCCAGCACGCCACTGTTATGCTCTGGCGCTGATTGCCGTTGGTGCACCTAGCCGGGCAGTTGATGAACTGTTGGCCCTTGCAGCAGAAGAGCCCGATTTGTCGGCCGAGGCGCGCGCTGACGTTCTTATTCAGGCCGGTGAGATGTTGCTAGATCTGGACGAACTGGCGGCAGCAGCCTTCGCCGCGGGTGAGGCGCTGCGTCTGAAGCCAAGCGACCGGGATGCCTTGGGCCTGCGTGGTGCGGTCAAAGCCGCAGACGGGGACCTGCCGGGCGCAATCCAGGATTATGACCGGGCGTTGGCAGGCAATCAGCCGGTCGCCCTAATCCTGCTGCGCCGCGCGGCGGCACGGCGCCTGCTAGGCACATTGGTGGTGGCCCGCGATGATGCCGTGTTCGCTACCGAAGTGGACCCCGGCTTTGCCGAAGCATGGCTGGAGCGCGGCAGGATCGAGGCGCGATCTGGCAATAAACCCGCAGCGCGGGTTTCCCTGCTGCAGGCCATCGATCTTGATCGTGAAGGCGCCACCGGACGCCAAGCGCAATTGGTGTTGCAACGTATGGAGGCAGGGCTGGAGTAGGTTGCGTTCAAACGACCTTTTCCACTGCAATGTACGAATGGACGTAGTCCATGGCGTGACCGTCCGGGTTATCTGCGACGAGATCCTCGTAGCTTTGATAAAAGTCGTCAACAATCTGGGCGCGCTCGTTTGCTGGGCGACCTTCATTCAAGGCATTCAGGAACACCGTTTCAGACCAAGATCGCAGGGTGGGGATGTAGCTTCTTGCGAATGCGCGCGCGTCCATATCTGGATCTGACAGGAATGCCGTGCGGTAGGGGCACGGCGTCACGCCGGTGTGAATCGAGACAATACGCAGCCCAGCCGCATAAACCGACGAGGCGGTATCACGCAGTGGCGCCGCAAACTCTTCGGGCGTACGGTAGACCTGGGCAAAGGTGGCCGCATCGTACTCGACGTCGCTGATGACGCCTGCCTGATGCAGGCGCAGCCACAACATCTGGAAGGTGTCGAACATGTTGACGCCGTCCGTATTACCCAAATACCGGCCTTCCTCGTCTTTTCCAAAGCTCATGACCACCAGTCGCCCACCAGGGCGCAACTCAGATGCGCGGGCCAGCAGTATTCGTTCCCAATCCGCTGCTGCTTGGGCATCGAATGCCGCCAACGCCTCGCCGGTTGCGCCAACGTGGTGCACGTGGCCATGGATCTGGCAAGGGCGTTCGGACACGTAGTGCATGGCCGTCGCCGAAAAGCCTAGATCCAAGCCACCCGAGGGGATCAACTGGCGGTGAAAACCGATGCCACAGCCGGTGACGAACACCCCGTCGAATTCTGACCAATAGGTATCTTCGGACCCGTCCAGGCCTTGCATGGCTTTGAAGAGCTGGCTCCAATCGTTCGACGCAAGGTCGGTGTATGTAACCTCGATCTGAGCGCCCGGGAAACGAGTACGCAACGCAGCCACTACCTCACGGATGGCCCGTTTTGATGTGCCACCGTCGGCTGCGCCGAAATCGCCGATCCGCAACGACCGGCCTTGCGTCGGCGCTGGCAGGGCCGCCACCGCCTCCAACAGCATGCCGGTGGCATTATCGATCACATCCTTGGCGCCGCGCGTAGACTGGCTGTAATAGCCGCCACCCTTCATGGCGGTAGTGGCGGCTGTCTTCACGGCGTCGTTCATGGAACCCTCCCCTGTTAGAGGAAGGATACCGTGTTCTGACCGCCTGTCATCCGTAAGGTCGAAGCCAGAGCCCCAATGTCAGAAGTTCAGCGAGATATCGCGATGACCCGATGAACAGCTTGCGACATAGAGTGCTTGCTCTCGCGGCAAGCGATCCAATTGGCGTAGGCCGATCGTGTCAGCCAATGCCGTCGAATATGTCTGCAGGCCAGGCAAAACATCGGCAGCCGCTGATCGACGCCAGGCAAGTTCCTCAGCCAGCGCCGCAATCGAGCCATCCAGCGCTTCCGCTGCAGCTGCGGGATCGGGGTCCTTGCGCATGTCGCGCCGGGCGTCCGACAATCCTTTTACCGTGTCGCGGCTGGCCTCCGCCGCGCGCATGGCCGAACGCAGAGCCTCTATTCGCTCGACCAAGGCCTCCGGGTCGCCAGTAGCAATGTCGGCGCGGATTGATTGCAACTCACTCTCCAAGGCGGCAAGACTTTCAGTAGCAGCAAGCACAACGTTTAGTTCGGCAATCGGCTCGAACGCATCGTCTGTCGTGCGCGCGTACTGTCGTCTCGCGTTTACCTCGGCCTTTGCCAGTTCTGCGAATGCATCGTGCACCGGATCCCAATTCTCAGGAATTTGGGCCAGCAACGCTTCGATCTCGGCTTGGTCCGCATCAATCTTCGCTTCGATCTCCGGGATCTCGGGACTATCCGGTTGCTGCGCGCGCAGGCGGCTTAGCTGTTCGGTCAGGTCATCAACCTCTTCGGTCAGACGTCCGGCGTCGCGTTCCAGACGGCGCACCTTAACGTGAAGAGGCCGATAGTCAGGCTCGGCCTCTGCCACTGCCGCCTCGGCTGCACCAATTGCCGCCATTTTCGCGAAGGCATCTTCGGCCTTGCTAAAGGCTTCGGAAAGATCATCACGAACGTCCTCCGGCAGACCGGACAAGTCCAGACCACGCACCTTTTCAATCTCGGCCCGCAGTGCATCCTCACGCGTTTCAAAATCGGTCGCCACGTACTCCTGCATGCAGTACTGTAGACGCGGGTTCACCGGTGGTGGTGCCTGCTCACCCAACAACGAGATCCGCTGCGGCAGGTAGTTCACCAGCTGTGGCGTGTTGCCGACAATCACCAGTGCTAACAACTGGAGGGTGATAAACGGTACCACACCCTTGTAGATGTCAACTGTCTTCACCTCTCGCGGGGCAACGCCGCGAAGGTAGAACAGCGCGAAGCCAAAAGGCGGCGTCAAAAAGCTGGTCTGGATATTGAGGCCGATCATCACGCCCAGCCAAACGGCTGTGATGTTGGCCGACGGATCCATCAGCAGGATCGGCGCCACGATCGGCACCACAACGACCGCGATCTCGATGAAGTCCAGGAAGAAGCCCAGCACAAAGATCACCGCCATGACGATGACGAACTGAGTCCAGAAGCCCCCCGGTAGCGACGTCAAGAACTCCTTGACCAGTTCTTCACCCCCGAAGGCGCGAAAGGCCGACGTAAGCATCGCCGCACCTAGCAGGATGATGAAGACCAACGAAGTTGTTTTGGCAGTGTCCAACATCACGCCATTCAGCGTGTCGTCGATCCGGAAGGTTCGCACCAGTGACCATGCTACCGAGAACAGGAAGATCCCCACGGCAAGTGCACCAACGGTGATCCCGAAACGGTCTGCATCGGTCTGTACGTTGCGGATGTTCAAGTCATAGCTTTGCGTGACCCAGACGATCATACCGAGCGAGATGATAGCCAGCGCCGCCGGGATGAACGCGCCGCGTCGCCCGGAATGCAAACGATACCCCGCCATAATCGTGGCGCCGATCGCCCCGATGGCCCCGGCTTGGTTCACCGTCGCCACACCCGCAATGATCGAACCCAAAACCGCGAAGATCAGAGTCAATGGTGGGATAAGGATCAACGCGACCTTGCCGGCCAACCGCCAGTCGAGCGTCTCCTCGAACGGCACCATCGGTGCCATTTTCGGGCGGATCAGACCGATCACCAGAATGTAGGCCATATAGAGGCCGACCAGCACAAGGCCCGGGATCATCGCGCCCAGGAACATATCACCCGCCGACGTCGAGATGACCGAGAACTCCGACGGCATCGTCAGTTCGCCAGTCGAGTCCTTGAACAGATTTGTCCGCTGACTCTGCGCCTGGTCGACTGCACTGGACAACTGGTCAGCCAGGATGATCAGCACGATCGATGGCGGAATGATCTGACCCAGCGTGCCCGATGCTGCAATCGTACCGGTCGCCAGTGGGCTCGAGTACTTGTTGCGCAGCATTGCGGGCAGTGAGATCAAGCCCATGGCGACGACCGTTGCGCCCAAAATCCCTGTCGTGGCAGCGAGCAGGGCGCCAACGAAGACAACCGAAATGCCCAGACCACCCGGGATCGGGCCAAAAAGCTGTGCCATCGTCAGCAGCAGATCTTCTGCGATCTTCGACCGCTGCAGCATGATGCCCATAAAGACGAATAGCGGGATGGCGATCAGCGTATCTCGCTCAACCTCCCAATAGACGCCTCGGAAGTTAAGGACCCCGGCGGACAACCACTCCTTAGCAGAGCCGGATGCAAAATAGGCAGCACCGTCACCAGCGAACAGGTAACCGGTACCTGCAGCGGCCAGGATGGTGATGATCGCTGCGCCAGGCAGCGCGAATGCCACCGGGTAGCCCGAGGCCAACGCGCCGGCCATGATGGCAAGCAGCAAGAATAGAAAGACCAGTTCCATCGATCAGTCCTCAGTGTCCGGGCAATTCGCCATCGTTCTGATTCAGGCGCGAGCCCGGCTCACCCCGCCAATCCGCAACGCTTTCCAGCAAGTAAGAGCAAAACTGGATCATCATGGTCACGGCGAATATGCCCAAGAAGCCAGCCATCAAGTATTTCACGTACATGCCAAAACCGGACTGGCTGACTTCCAGGCTGATGAGCGGTGCATTGATGGCGGAGGAGCGTGTCTCCATGCCAAGGGTCAAGATCACCCAGCAGAATATGATGCCGAGTACAATCGACCCCCAGGCGTTGATGAAACCCTTCGCCCTGTTCTGCATCCCTGCGTAGAGGACGTCGACCCGGACGTGCCCGTCTTCAAGCAGTGTGTAGGCAGAGGCGAATAAGAAAAGTGCGCCATACCAGAAGCGGACTAGGTCGCCCATGAAGGCTTGTTCGTAGGAGAAGATGAAACGACAAAGCACAATGTTCAGCTCAGCGATCACCACGAGCAGTGCCAACCATTGGAAGGCCAGCGTGCCGCGTGTCACCGCAGCAATGACGATCCCCAGCACGATCAGCGGCCCGTGAAGCTCAGGCGCGCGACCTCGGTTAAAATTCCAACCGTCGGCGGTTTCCTGGCCGACAAGGGCCCCCAGCATCTCCTCGACCCGAAGGAAGGAAACGGCAGCATCCGCCAGACCGACCAGGAAGACGCACCAGAAGGCCGCGCGGATGATGAAGCGCGCAATGTTTGAAATGGTCTCGGCTTCGGTGCGCAGCGTGGTACCGGGTCGGCTAATCACACTGAACACTGCGAGACCGATCGCGACTGCGTAGACAGCCAACGGAATCATCCCGCCCAACTCGCCAGCGAACAAGGCACTGGGTGGCGTAAACTCCAGCCAGACGATCAGAAAGTTGTTGATGATGTAGGCGAACGTCGCCGCCACCATTGCCCAGGCGAAGGCGCGTACGCCCCTTGCCGGACGCTCGGCTATTGTGCCGTCAGTTACAGCCACCACCACCCCTCTTTCTGCCTGCGCGAGTCGTGGCCCGCGACGTGTCGTTTCTGCATCTCAAATAGCGCAGCATCTGAAATACAAAGCGGGGCACAAACTCGTCGCTGCGCCCCGCCGAGGCTTTGACCTAGATTAGAGACCCAGAACAGCGTTGCGCTCGTTCAGATAGGGGCTGTCCGACAGGTTCATCCAACCACCCACATCGCGACGTGCGTTCAGGAAGCTCTCATAGGTGCGGGCCGCCAGGTCCGAATGCTCGCGTGTTTCTTCGAACACTTCGTCTGCGGCCTCACCGAAGGCCTCGTAGACCTCTTCATTAAAGCGCTTCAGTTCCACGCCGTGCTCGTTGATCAAACGGGCTAAGAAGGCGCCGTTATTGGCGTTGTACTCGGCCATGCCGTAGTTCTGCTCATAGCCACAAGCGTATTCGATGACGGCCTTCTCGCTATCGGTCAGCGACCTCCAGAACTCGGCATTCATGCCGAGCGACAGCTGCGACGCTGGCTCGTGCATCCCCGGGTAGTAGTAGAACTTGGCGGCTTCGTAGAATTTCAAGAAGTAGTCATTCCACGGGCCGACCCACTCGGTGGCGTCGATCGCACCCGATACCAGATTCTCGTAGATCTGACCGCCGGGCAGCGAAACCGGCGATGCACCCAGCTTGGCCATGACGTCGCCGCCCAGGCCCGGGATACGCATTTTCAAACCTTTCAGGTCATCTGGGCTTTCGATTTCCTTGTTGAACCAGCCACCCATCTGAACGCCGGTGTTGCCAGCTGGCAAACACTTCAGCCCAAACTCGCCGGCAACCTCGTCCCAAAGGCCCTGACCGCCCATGTGGTACAACCATGAGCACATTTCAGTGTAGACAAAACCAAACGGCACTGCGGTGAAGAACGCCCATGCCGGGTGCTTGCCCTTCCAGTAATAATCGGCCGCGTGGTAGGCCTGAGCATTGCCGCTGGCAACTTCGTCGAAGCTGTCGAACGCGCCAACACGTTCGCCTGCAGCAAAGTATTCGGTTTTGATAGCACCTTCGCTCAGCGAGGTGATGCGCTCTGCCAGGCGCTGCGCGCCGGTTCCCAGGCCCGGGAAGTCCCGCGGCCAGGTCGAGACGATGGTCATTGTTTTTCCGCCTTGCGCGAGGGCCGGGGCAGCTAGAACTGCGCTGACACCTGCACCTGCGAGACCTGCGTTCTTGATGAAAGAACGGCGATCCATATGCACTCTCCTGTTACTTTTCGTCGGCGACCCTCTGCCGGTCGCGCGGCGCAGTTAGCACAGATTCTTCGTAGGGGAACCGGGTTGATGGCCGTGCCCGCCGGAATTGATCAATTTCCCGCACAGCGCCCTGGCGAAGGCGCATATCTGTCCCGTCAACGAACAGAATTGCAGCGCACTGCGCCGCAATCCTGCTGTAAGCATGAACAAAATTGCGTGTGTGCTGCGCGTGACGCGGTTTCGAATCACCAATCTCGACGGTCGTGCAGGCGGCCCAGGGGCCGCCTGCTGAGTTGCCCGAGACCTCAGCCGATGCCCAGCACGGCGTTCCGCTTAGCCGAGTACGAGATGTCCGAGATCGCCATCCAGCTGCCAGTCGATTGACGGGCGGCGACGAAGCTGTCGTAGATCTTCGCGGCCAACGGACTGTGGTCGCGCGTCTCTTCGAACACCTCCGCTGTGGCTTCGCCAAACGCCTCGTAGATCTCGTCTGAATACTCCTGCAGTTCGACGCCATGCTCGTTGATCATCCGGGCCAAGAACTCGCCGTTTCGCGCGTTCAATTCGTCCATCATGTTGGCCTGCTCTTCCATGCAGCAAGTCTTGATGACGGCTTTCTCCCAGTCTGTGCGTGCACCCCACCAGGACGCATTCATGGTGAATGCGGTGTTGCCGCCCGGCTCGTGGAAGCCTGGTGTGTAGTAGTATTTGGCCGCCTCGTAGAACTTCATGAAGAAGTCATTATAGGGACCAACCCACTCTGTCGCATCGATCGCACCGGAGACCAAGTTCTCGTAGATCTGGCCGCCGGGCAGCGACACGGGCGAGGCGCCCAGTTTTGCCATAACATCCCCACCCAGGCCCGGAATACGCATTTTCAGGCCCTTAAGGTCATCCGGGCTTTCGATCAGTTTGTTGAACCAGCCGCCCATCTGGCATCCGGTTGAACCGTTCGGGAAGCCCTTCAGGCCGAACTCGGCCCCCATCTCATCCCAAAGGTCCTGGCCATCCATGTACTTCAGCCACGCGGACCGTTCGGTATACGTCAGGCCAAACGGCACCGACGTGAAGAAAGCCCAGCCCGGATGCTTGCCCTTCCAGTAGTATTCTGCCGAGATGTAGGCCTGCGAGTTGCCAGACGCGACTTCGTCAAAAACATCGAATGCGCCGACGCGCTCGCCCGCAGCGAAGTATTGCGTTTGGATACGCCCCTCTGAGACCCGGGTAATGTTCTCAGCCAAACGTTGGGCCGAGGTGCCCAGTCCGGGGAAATCCCGCTGCCAGGATGAGACGATAACCATCTCCAGGCTGCCCTGCGCCACGGCAGGTGCCGCCAGGGTCGTTGCGCCGGCACCAGCCAGCGCGGTCGTTGTCAGAAACTTACGACGGTCCATTATGTGCTCCCTGTATTTTTACGCACGCCACAAGCAACGCTGCTCGCAGCAAGGGGATTCACCCCCGCGGCCGCGATATGAGCGCGATTCAATGGAAAGCACAACCGCCTGCTGGCAGTTAAGGGCAATCCCCACCGTGATCGCTGTCTTGCTGACAGCCATTGTGCTGCCCCGAAACCTTGGCACCGACCCCGCCTTGGTCTACGAGACCGCGACCGCCAATTCCAAGGATCTCCAATGTCAGATTTCGTCTTCGCGCCGCCGCCCATGCCCTCTGTCTCTGTGGCCGGATGCGGAGCTCGTTTTCCGGTGCGCAGGATCTTCTGCGTTGGTCGTAACTACGCCGAACACACCCGCGAAATGGGTTTCGACCCGGACCGCGAGCCGCCGTTCTTCTTCGGCAAACCACCGTCCGAGATCAGCCATGCGGGCGAGGACATCGCCTTCCCACCAGAAACTGACGACCTACACTACGAGGGCGAAATGGTCGTCGCTATCGGTCGTGGCGGACGCGACATTGCCGAAGCAGACGCCAACGATCACATCTGGGGCTACGCCATCGGCAACGACCTAACCCGACGCGATGTCCAGGGCGTCGCCAAGAAAATGGGACGCCCGTGGGATTGGGGAAAGGGTTTCGACGGATCGGCGGTGATCGGCCCGGTCCAGCCGATCGCCCACACCGGTGTGCTTGAAAAAGGCTTTGTACGGTCTTGGGTAAATAACGAATTGCGCCAGGAGGGTGATCTCACTCAAATGATTTGGTCAGTGCCCGAAGTGATCAGCTTCATTTCGCGGTCAATGCGGCTGGCTGCTGGTGACCTGATCATGACTGGTACGCCCGCAGGCGTCGGCAAATTGGTTCCCGGCGATAGGATTAAGGTAGCGGTTGAAGGATTAGGCGAGATCGAGAACCGCATCGTCTGAGCAGGCAGGCCCGCAACCAGCGCCAAATTCCCTCGGCAACACTTCTCACTTCGCTGCGAACGGCTATTACCGCTGCTGCCCTTTGCCGGAAACGTCCTATCTAAGGGGTCTTTGATAGCCGCAGCAGGTGCTCCATGCGTTTCGTCGTCGCCCTTGTCGCTAGTCTTTCCACCCTGATCGCCGGCCTAGCTGTTGCCGCTGGCACCATTAATACGGTTCGTGTCGCCATTGAACACGAGGGGCTGCAACGCCAAGCGCTTGTTGATATTGGCCCAAACGCGAAGAATGCGCCGGTGTTGATCGCGCTCCATGGCGGGCTGGCTGGCCCGATGACCATCCGTAGACGCGCCCGGGTAACCTTGGCAAGCGAGGGCTGGATTGTCGCTTGGCCCAGTGCCATCGATGACTGGAACGACGGCCGCGCCAACAGCGACGGCGACCCCTACGACAGCGCAGATGATATCGGCTTCCTGCGGAAACTGGTTGCCCAACTCGCAGACCAAGGCTTAGCCGATCCAGATCGCGTCTATTTCGCTGGTCCCTCGATCGGCGGCGTGATGGTTCTTAACCTGCTTTGCAAAGCGCCGGATCTGGTGGCAGGCGCCGCCGTGGCCATAGCAAGTTTCCCCGATGCGTACGATTGCCCGGATGGCCCGCCTAAGCCCGTCCTATACATACACGGGACCGAAGACGACCTGATGCCGCCGGATGGCGGTCGCATCGGCGGCTGGAGCTTATTGGTCCGCGATCGAGGCTGGGTGGGCCCAGTACGGGATGCTGTATCGACGCTAGCTGCCCGGAATGGGTGCCAAGGCTTTAGCGAACAGGCGCTGCCCGACGTGGTGGCAGACGACGATTCGACGGTGCTGCGCCGCGACTACCTGAATTGCGAGGCCCCGCTGGTCCATTTCGTGGTGGAAGGCGGCGGCCACACGTGGCCCGGCTCAGCACCCTCGCGGCTGGGGCGCAGTATCGTCGGCAATACCAATCAGGACATCTCCGCCACCCGCGAAATCGAGGCGTTCTTCCGCGCACTGGCGGCCCAATGAAGGCGGCCGCCTCGTGCTGGCCTAACCGCCCCGCGACGCGGGTGGGTGGGCGATATGAACGGTCAGGCTGGGCAGACCCTTGCAGGGGAAGCGGCGCGGGGCCTTACCCATTCAAGGACGCGACCGTAACCAAAGATACAGTGGTAGCCCGCAGCTAACCCCGATGCACAGCGATGCTGGCAGCGCGATAAGGTTCAACCAACGGCCGTTCTGCACAGTCTCCCAGATGATCCAGATCACTAGTGCGGCGAAAGCAATCGTCAGATCGTAGACCAGACCTGTCGTGGCATCATTGACATTCCAGGCCTCGACCATCGCGCCGATGTCATAGCCGAATTCTTCGAACCACGAGACAAAGTAGTACATCGGCAGGACTGTCCCGATGACCGCCAGGATCAGGAATATGTGTCGCATCAGATCCTCCGTTGGCGGTTTCGTCTCCGCGCTACCTCGGAACTAGTGCACCAACTCGCGTCGCCCACCGGGCCTTAAGACCGGGTTATCCGACTATTCCGCCGCTTCGCGATAGCTTTCCAGCGGTGGGCAGGAGCACACCAGATTGCGATCACCGAACGCATTGTCGATCCGGTTCACCGGCGGCCAGTACTTATCCACACGAAAGGCGCCCGGCGGAAAACAGGCATGCTCCCGACTGTAGGGGCGATCCCAATCGCCGACCAAATCCTCGACCGTGTGTGGCGCATTGCACAGCGGGTTGTTATCCACGGGCCAGTCGCCGCGGGCGATCATCTGCGCCTCCTCATGGATCGCCAGCATGGCATCGCAAAAGCGGTCAATCTCGGCCTTGGTTTCTGACTCCGTCGGCTCGATCATCAGCGTGCCCGCCACCGGCCAAGACATGGTTGGCGCATGAAAACCATTGTCGATCAATCGCTTGGCGACATCATCCACCGTCACGCCGGCCAAGTCTTTCAGGGGCCGCGTGTCGATGATGCACTCGTGCGCGACCCGGCCGTTAGCACCGGCGTACAAAACGTCGTAGGCTCCAGCAAGCCGCGCCGCGATGTAATTGGCGTTCAGAATCGCAACCTTCGTCGCCTGCGTCAGTCCCTCGCCACCCATGGCCAGGCAGTAGGCCCAACTGATGGGCAGGATCCCAGCAGAGCCCCAAGGCGCCGCGGACACTGCACCAACGCCGCCCCGCGGGTTGCCCGGCAGGTAAGGCGCCAGATGCGCCTTCACCCCGATCGGCCCCATGCCCGGCCCGCCGCCGCCATGCGGAATGCAAAATGTCTTGTGCAGGTTCAGGTGGCTGACATCGGCACCAAAATCGCCTGGACGCGCCAGACCGACAAGCGCGTTCAGATTCGCGCCATCCAGATAGACCTGACCGCCATGGTCGTGCGTGATGTCACAGATCGTGCGGATCGTATCCTCAAACACCCCATGCGTGGACGGATAGGTCACCATGATCGCGGCCAGGCGGTCAGCATGCGCAACTGCCTTCGCCTCGAAATCGGCCATGTCGATGTTGCCGCCCGCATCGGTGCCGACGACCACCACCTCCATTCCTGCCATCTGGGCCGAGGCCGGGTTTGTCCCATGCGCCGAAGACGGGATCAGACAGACATCACGATGCGCCTGTCCCCGTGCCTTGTGATATGCACGGATCGTCATCAGGCCCGCATACTCGCCCTGCGCGCCCGAGTTCGGCTGCATCGAAACGGCATCATAACCCGTTATCTCACACAGTTTTTTCGACAGATCCCCGATCATCTGAGCGTAGCCCTGCGCCTGCTCCGACGGGACAAACGGATGCAGTTCGGCGAATTCCGGCCACATGATCGGCAACATCTCGACCGTGGCGTTCAGCTTCATCGTGCAGGAGCCCAAGGGAATCATCGAGCGGTCAAGTGCCAGATCACGGTCGGCCAGCCGGCGCATGTAGCGCGTCATCTCCTGCTCGGCCCGGTTCATGTGAAAAACCGGATGAGTCAGATATTCGGATGTCCGCTCCAGCTCTCGCGGCATGCGATAGTGCGGAAATACATCAATGTACTCAAGGTGCTCGCCGCCAAAGGCCGCCAGTACCGCCATGACTGTGTCAGGCCGGGTCCGCTCATCCACGGTGATCCCCACCCGATCTGCACCGACCGCGCGCAGGTTGATACCGCGGTCGCGGGCGTTCTTCAGGATCAGGTTTTGAAAGCCACCAACCGGAACCGTGATCGTGTCGAAAAATTTCTCCGGCTCGATCGAAAAGCCAATCTTTTCCAGACCATCGGCAATCCGTGCTGCCTTGCGATGTACCCGTTCGGCGATGGCGCGCAGCCCCTCGGGCCCGTGAAACACGGCGTACATACCCGCCATCACCGCCAGCAGTACCTGCGCCGTGCAAATGTTCGACGTGGCCTTTTCGCGCCGAATGTGTTGCTCGCGGGTTTGCAACGCCAGCCGGTAAGCCTTGTTCCCGCGGGCGTCGACCGAAACACCCACCAGCCGCCCCGGCATCGCCCGCTTATGCGCATCGCGCGTTGCCAGATACGCCGCGTGCGGGCCGCCATAGCCCATCGGCACACCAAAGCGTTGCATCGAGCCGATGGCGATATCGGCCCCCATCTCCCCCGGAGGGCGCAACACGCACAACGCCAAGGGATCGGCAGCCATCACCGCCAGCGACCTGACTTCGTGCAGTTTAGCGATAATGTTTGAAAAATCGTGAAAATCGCCGTTCAGCCCGGGATATTGGAACAAGGCGCCAAAGACCTGGTCCGGTACCAGGTCCTGGAAAGGATCCCCGATCACCAACTCGATCCCCAAGGGCTCGGCCCGCGTGCGCAGCACCCTGATCGTTTGGGGCAATGCGTGATGGTCGACAAAGAACGCGGGCGCCTTGGACTTCGACTGCCGCCGGGCCATGCCCATCGCCTCCGCCGCGGCGGTCGCCTCGTCCAGCAACGAGGCGTTGGAGATGTCCATCGCGGTCAGATCGCAGACCATCGTTTGATAGTTCAGCAACGCCTCCAGGCGGCCCTGGCTGATCTCGGGCTGATAGGGCGTATAAGCCGTGTACCAGGCTGGATTCTCCAATATATTCCGTTGGATAGCAGGCGGCGTAATCGTCCCGTGATAACCCTGTCCGATCAACGAGGTCATCGGCACATTCTTGGCCGCAGTGGCCCGCAGCCGGTCCAGCGTGGCCCGCTCGCTCAGTGCCGGACCAAAGGACAGCGGCACCTCTTGGCGGATCGATTCCGGCACAGTCTGCTCGATCAGCAGGTCCAGCGTATTGGCGCCGACAACGGCCAGCATCTCCTCCATCTCCTCGGGCGATGGGCCGATATGGCGGCGGTTTGCGAAGTCGTAGGGTTCATATTTCGCGTGGGTCATGATCTAGCTCACCATCGCGTCGTAGGCGGCCTTGTCCATCAGTCCATCGGCGTCGCCCACGCTTTTGAGTTTGATCTTGAAGAACCAGCCGGCACCTTCCGGGTCCTCGTTGACCTTGGCCGGCTCATCGGCGATTTCTTCATTTATTTCCGTGACTTCCCCGTCCAACGGCATGAAGACGTCCGAGGCCGCCTTGACACTTTCAACCACCGCGATCCCTTCGCCTTTGTCAGCCGAGGCGCCAACCTCGGGCAACTCCACGAAGACGATGTCGCCCAGCTGTTCGGTGGCGTGCGCCGTGATGCCGACAGTGGCAACATCGCCGTCGATGGCCAGCCACTCGTGATCTTCGGTGAATTTCAGCATCTGGCTATCCTCTTGGTAAATCAGCGTTTATAGCGATGAGGGACAAAGGGCAGCGCGTGGACAACCACCGGCAGGCGCTTGCCGCGCACCTCGGCGAACAGGCGGGTGCCGGGGCTGTGCAAGCCGTCTCCCGCGTAGCCCATGGCAACCAGGCCGCCGACTGTCGGGCCGAACACACCCGAGGTGACGGCGCCGATAACGCGGTCTGAAGTCTCGTCCTCGTAGAGCAGCGCGCCACCCCGAACAGGCGCCCGACCTTCGGGTTTCAAGCCGATCAAGCGGTCCGGAACCCCTTGTTCTAATTGCGAAAAAACGGTCGCTGACCCCAGAAAACCCCCGGCCCGAGCGCCGTCCGACCGGCGCACTTTTTGCACGGCCCAGGCAAGGCCCGCCTGCACCGGCGAGGCGTAATCATTGATGTCGATCCCGTAGAGCGGCAGCCCGGCCTCGACCCTGAGGCTATCGCGGGAACCAAGGCCCGCCGGCGCAACATCGGGATGATCCAGCAGCTTGCGGGCCAAGCCCTCCGCGGCATCCGAAGGAACCGAAATCTCAAAGCCATCTTCGCCTGTGTACCCCGACCGCGACACCAGGCATTCAGCCCCTAAGATATTGATTTCCTTGACATCCAGGAAGCGCATCTCGGCCACAGCAGGCGCCAGGCTCGCCAGGGCGGCCTCCGCTGACGGGCCCTGCAACGCCAGCAAAGCCCGATCCTGGATCATCAAGATATGGCAGTCAGACCCGATCTGATCCACCATATGTGCCAGGTCGACGTGTTTGCGCGCAGCGTTCACCACCAGAACCAGCCGGTCGCCCAGATTGGCGACCATCAGGTCGTCCAGGATGCCGCCATCATCATTCAACAGGAAGCCGTAGCGCTGCCGCCCGGGCGCCAGACCGGCAATGTCCTGGGGCATCAGACGCTCCAGCGCGGCGACCCTGCCAGGGCCGGTCAGCACCACCTGACCCATATGGCTGACGTCGAAAAGTCCTGCTTTTTCACGGACTTGGGCGTGCTCAGCCAAGATGCCGGACGGATACTGAACGGGCATCGAATAGCCCGCAAACGCGACCATCCTCGCACCCAGATCGGCGTGCAGCGCCGACAGCGGCGTTGTCTTCAGGCCATCGGCCATATCGCTCCCCAGGCCGCGATCCTTGGCGTCGCAGCTCCGGGGATAACGCTAGCGCGACCCAATGGCAGCTGGCAAGACTCAGGGTGAAATGCGGTGCCTTGCGCTGGGATTCCAGGCGTACAGCACCTGTGCAGCAAACGTACAGCACCTGTACCGCACCTGTATGTACAGAAAGTCGACCGCGGAAACTCGACTTCTCGTCGCCCGCCACCCACCCCAAACCACCGATCCGGGTGCCCCCGGGCGAGGCCGGGCGGGGGAGGGGGGGTGGGACGACTGGCCACGCCCGGCTGCTCAGCCGGCCTTACGTGCCTCGTGATCCGCGACGAGCCGGCGGATGCCGTCCTCCAGATCCATCTCCGGTTGCCAGCCCAAAACCTCGCGCGCCTTCTCGTTGACAAAGTGCAACCCGGCGCCCGTAGGCAGCCGCACCCGTCCATCATCCCCGATATACTCCGGTGCGATGTTCTTGCCCGAGACCCTCGTCACCAACTCGACCAGTTCCTTGGTCGAGACCGGCCGCCCGCCCGACGTGTTCACCGCCACATCGGTCGCGTCCGCCTCCAGCGCCAGGCAGACCGCGCGGGCCACATCACCCGCATAGACAAAGTCCTTTGCTTCGGAGCCGTCCCCGAACAGTTGCGGCGCCTCGCCCCGCTGCAGTCGGTCCCATGTCTCGATGATGTACAGCGCATTGGCCGCGCGGTAGTGCTGGCCCTCGCCATAGACCGTCGAGAACCGGCACACCACGTAGTCCAGGCCGTGATCGCGATAGTACATTCGGCACAGCTGTTCGCCGATGATCTTGGACGCGCCATAGGCCGCTGCCGGTGCTGGAATGCCCGCGTTGTGGTGCGGCGTCTCCTCGCCCACGCCGCCGCCGATCCCATAGCCATAGACCGCGTTGGACGATGCAAAGACCACCTTGCCCACGCCCCTGGCCACCGCGGCTTCCAGAAAGTGCCCGTAGCCGCGGATGTTCAGATCCAGCGCATCGACCGGTTGGCGGCTGAGCCCCAGCGTCATGTAGGCGGCCAGGTTCACCGCGCCGTCGATCCCGTCCATGTGGCGGATCACCTGGTGCAGCTTCATCAGATCGCCGTGCACCATGGTCACGCGGGGGTCGTCTTTCGTGGCCCCCAGCGCGTCCTGGTCGTCGAAGGCCACCGGGTCGAAGATCACCACCTCTGCCACCCCGCGCGCCAACAGCGCGCGCGCCAGATGCGAGCCGACCAGCGAGGCGCCGCCCGCCACCAGTACCCGGGCGCCTGACAGCGTGATCCCCATTTCCACCTCCCTGATATCTCGGCCGCGGCATTACGGCGTCCTGCCGCATTACGTTGCATCAGCATAGAGTGCTGACTGGACACACCGCCGGCGTCTCGTGTACCCGCCGCCGCCGCGGGACGCGAGGGGGCAACATGCTGGATGCAAGCAGAAGGGCGATATCGGACGGGCTGGGCGACCGGGTCTTTTACGGCTGGGTGATGGTCGCGGTGTCCGTGCTGATCATGTTCTCGTCGGGGCCAGGGCAAAGCCACACGTTTGCCGCCTTCAATGCCCTGATCGCCGAAGATTTGGGGATCACGCTTTTGGAGGTGACGCTGGCCTATGGGCTGGCGACCACGGTCGCGGCCTTCCTGTTGCCAGTCTTCGGACGCCAATTGGAACGGTTTGGCCCGCGCACCTCGCTGGCGGTGAACGTCGCGGCCCTGGGGGCGGCGTGCCTGTTCTTCGGGGCCTTGGCCAATCTGGTGTGGCTGGCGATCGGCTTTGCCGCACTGCGCTTTCTGGGCCAGGGCTGCATGATGATGGGGGCGGCCAACCTGATCGCCCAGTGGTTCGTCGCGCGCCGCGGCTTTGCCATGGGGATCGTGGCCACCGGTTTTGCCCTGTCGATCGGCATTCACCCGGCGCTGGCAAAGCTGTTGATCGCCGAGTTCGGCTGGCGCGAGGCCTGGTTCGGCCTGGGGCTGATCACCTGGGTCACCATGCTGCCGGTGCTGCTGTTGATGGTGAGGAACAAGCCCGAGGACATGGGCCTGATGCCCGATGGCGGCCGGGCCGAGGCGGGCGGCCAGACGCCCGAGCTGACCGGCGCCACGCGGGCCGAGGCGCTGGCCTCGCTCAGTTTCTGGATTTGCGCGGCGGGGCTGTTCCTGATTGCGGGCATGGCGACGACGCTGCATTTTCATCAGTACAACATCCTCGAGGGCCAGGGCCTGACCGCGGCGCAGGCGACGCAGGGCTTCTCGCTGGTCGCGGTCTCGATGCTGATCTTCATGCCGCTGGTCGGGCGCGGCTTTGACCGCTTCCGCACGCGCTACATGTTCGCGGCGGCGCTGATCGTACAGGCCTCGACCATGGTGGGTGTAACCTTCGTGACCAGCTATCCCGCGCTGATCGTCTACGCGCTGGCCTTCGGGCTGAACAACGCCTTTTCGATCACCATGATGGGCTATATCTGGCCGCGTTATTTCGGGCGCAAACACCTGGGCTCGATCCAGGGGACGGGCCAGATGATCGGCGTGGTGGGCGCATCCGTGGGCGCGCTGCCGGTCGCCTATGCCATCGACGAGTTCGGCGATCCGGCCGCGATGCTGCGCTGGCTGGCGATCCTGCCGCTGATTTGCGCTGCAGTTGCTGTGGCTTTTTTGAGGACTTTGCCCCAGGTCGACGGCGCGCGGCACTTAGAGTGATCCTGCGGGCTTGCCCGGGACCGCCGGCCTTCCTAGGCTTTTGACGGGCGTGCGACGGGGCATGACCCAGGGCAGGGAGACATCGGTGGGGAAAGATCTGCGTCCATGACGGGATGGGCCGTGCAGCTTGGACGATGGGCCGGGGTGGTCGCGCTGACGATGACCGTGCTTGCGGTGACGTTGCTGGCGGGCCCGTCGGCGGCGCAGTTGTCGGCCGACGATCTGGCTGATCCTGGGCCGGTCAACGAAGCCTATGGCGATGCGATCTGGCGCGACAGCCTTTCGGACGAGGTTTTGTACATCGGGCCGAATGCCGAATTCTCGACCGAAGATGTGCCCGACCTTGAACTCAGCGAGGAACCGGGCGCCGCCCCGGCCACGCCCGAGGAGATCCGGATGCAGCGCTGGATCTGGGGCGCGGTCTTCGCCCTGATCCTGGTCGCCCTGCTGGTCGTGATCATCATGAACGGTGGCGGGCTGACCGCGCGCTTTTCCACCACCGACGAAAAGGACCGCGGAGAAGCCCCTGAAGACCGGCGCACCGGCCCGCTGGGGGTCGCCCGCGATGACAGCCCGATCGACCAGTTTCTGGCCAAGCTGGGCGCCATGGCCGACCGGCGCCAAGCGCTGATTCTGCTGGTCAGCCGCGCGCTGGAGGAAGCGGCCGGCGCCAACCAAGTGCGCCTGGGCCGGGCCCAGACCGCCCGCGATGCTGTGCGCGCCCTGCCCCAGAAATGGCGCCACTGGGATGCCATGCGCGGCTTGGTGCGCCAGGCGGAGCTGGTGCATTTCGGCGGCCGCGACCTTCCCGAGGACCGCTGGCGCGCGTGCCTGGCCGCCGCAGGCCCCATACTGAGGGGCATCAAATGACTGAGACGACCGCCAACGCCCCCCGCCCTAACGGCCGCGGCAGCGACCTTGGCGTCTTTGCCGCGGTGGCGATCGTCATCGTCGGCCTGATCTATCTGGTCGCCGGGGGCAGCGAACGCGAGTTCAACCGCTCTGCCATGGGCTTCCAGGGGCTGGTCACCTGGCTGAAAGACCAGGATGTCGAGGCCCGCACCTTCACCGGCGGCGGCGGCATGGTCCGCGACGCGCTGGGCCTGCGGATCCTGCCGCTCTACGACACCGACTTGACCGTTGACGCCGACAGCCCGGAGACGCCCGAAGAACGCCTGTTCCAGACGACCCAGCGTGATTTAGACCGCCGCGTTTTTCAGCAGAAGATCCAACGCCAGCCAACGCTGGTCATCCTGCCCAAATGGCGCTCGGGCCTCTACCTGACCGACCGCGCGCACCGCACGCTGCTGATCCCCCGGGACAAAATCGTACGGATCATCCGCCAAGTGGATATCAACGTGTCGCGCAATGTCGACCGCGACCAGGGCGGCTGGCGCGAGCGGCAGGTGGGCGATGACCGCGTCGGCCTGTTCCATGCCCAGACGCTCTCGGTCGGCAGTTGCGAGCCCATCATCGGCACGCGTCGCGCCATGATCCTGGGCCGCTGCCCCATCAGCAGCTTCGATCAGCGCGCTGAGGATCAGAGCCATTTCTGGCTGTTGGTCGATCCCGACCTGGCATCCAACCACGGCATACAATGGTCCGAGAACGCCGATATCCTGGCCCGGGTCGTCCGTGACATCGCCGGCGAGAAACCGGTTGTGCTTGACCTCAGCACCCGGGTCTTCACGGTCAATCGCGACTGGCAGGCCGAACGGCGCGAGCGTACTTGGGACGACTTCGCCCGCATGTTTGCTTGGCCCTTCACGATGATCTGGATTGCCTTTGGCCTGTTGGGCGCGCTGGTCCTGTGGCGCGCGGTCACGCGCTATGGCCCGCTGGCCCGGATCTACGAGGATCAGCCGCACGCCGCCAAAGAGGTCTCGATTGATGCCAAGGCGCGACTGCTGCGCCTGGCCGACCACGACACCGCGTTGCTGGGCGATCACATCCGGTCGCGGCTGCAATTGTTGGTCTCGGACCTGATGGGCCCGCATCGCCCGCCCGAACAGGACCCGCTGGCCACGCTGACCAAGCTGGTCACCCGCAAGAACCCCGCCCTGGCCCAGGAACTGGCCAGCGCCGCCGAAATTCCCGAGGCCCGCCTGGGCCAGGCTGAAATCCTGCGCCGGTTGGACCGGTTCGAAAGTTGTTACGATAAGGTGAGCCATGAATTTGGAAGAGTTAAACAGCCTGGCTGACGCGCTGAGGGTCGAGATTGGCAAGGCCGTGCACGGCCAGGATGCAGCCATCGACATGCTGTTGACGGGCATTTTCTCACGCGGTCACGTGCTGTTGGAAGGGCCGCCCGGCACCGCCAAGACCCTGCTGGCCCAGGCGCTGTCCTCAGCCATGACCCTGGAATTCGGGCGCATCCAGTTCACGCCTGATCTGATGCCGGGCGATGTGCTGGGCTCGAACATTTTCGATTTCTCCAGCTCGCAGTTCCGCCTGACCAAGGGGCCGGTCTTCACCGACATCCTGCTGGCCGACGAGATCAACCGCGCGCCCCCCAAGACCCAGGCCGCCCTGCTGCAGGTGATGAACGAGCGGATCGCCACGATCGACGGCACGGACTATGCGCTGGGCGAGCACTTCTTCGTCGTCGCCACCCAGAACCCGATCGAACAGCAGGGCACCTATCCCCTGCCCGAGGCGCAGTTGGACCGGTTCCTGTTCAAGCTGCTGATCGAGTTCCCTGACGAGGCCGCCGAGATCACCATCCTGACCCGCCACGCCGCCCAGGCCCTGGACCACAATGCACGGCGCGAGGGGATCGCCCCGGTTGCCAGCGCCGATATGGTGTCCGCCGGGCGCGCGCTGGTAGACAGTATCCGGCTGGATGACGACCTGATCCGCTACATCGTTAGCCTGGTGCGCGCGACCCGCAACGATGCCGAGATTGCGCACGGTGCCTCGACGCGGGCGGCGGATGCGCTGGCCGGTGCGGTCCGCGCGGCCGCGGCACTGGACGGGCGAGACTATGCCATCCCAGACGACGTCAAACGCCTGTTCGGGCCGGCCATGCGTCACCGGATCGTGCTGGGCCCCACTGCCGAGATCGAGGGCCGCACCCCCGATCAGGTGCTGGAAAACATCGTCAACCAGGTGGAGGCGCCGCGCTGATGCGCCCGTCGACCCGTCTGATGGTGCTGGCGATCGTGGCCTTCGCGGTCTCGATGCTGGCGATCTCGATCGAGGCGCTGCCCGATGAGACGGGGCTGTACCTGTTCGCGGTGTTGGGCATCGCCTTGGCCGCCGATCTGGTGATCAGCGGGGGGCGGCGCGCCTGGGACGTGACCTTCGAGGGCCCGCGCGAGATCTTCACGGGCGAGCCAGGCGCATTTCGCGTGGCCCTGGCCCATCCCGGGGGGACACCGCGGGATCTTCGGGCGCGCATCGGCTATCCCACCGGCCTGGACGGGCCGGAGGAGCTGCGCTTTCAACCCACCGATCAGGGCGCTGAGGCAGAGCTGGCCATCACCGCGAAGCGCCGGGGCGCCTGGCCGATCGAGCAGGTCTGGCTGGGCTGGTCCTCGCGCCTGGGGCTGGCGTTCTTCTGCCCGCGGCTGCGGCTGGAGGCGCGCATCTCTGCCGTGCCCAATGTCCGCCTGGTGCAGTCGGGTCAGATCGACGTGACCGTGCGCTCGACCCTTTACGGCGTGAAGGAGAACATCCTGAAGGGCGAGGGGTCCGAGTTTCACCAGCTGCGCGAATGGGTGACGGGGATGGACCCGCGCACCATCGACTGGAAGCATTCGGCCCGGCACCGCGCACTGATGGCCAAGGAGATGCGGGCCGAGCGCAACCACCACGTGATCCTGGCCTTGGACAACGGCTTTCTGATGCGCGAGGAGATCGGCGGCCTGCCAAAGATCGACCACGCGGTCAACGCGGCCCTGGCCACCGCCTGGGCGGCGGGGTTGGGCGGCGATCTGGTGGGGCTATACGCGTTTGACAGTCAGCCACGCACTTTCCTGCCGCCCGAACCGGGCCGCGCGGCCTTCGCGAAGCTGCGCACCCGGATGGCGGAACTGGACTATGAAAGCGTGGAGACGAACCACACCCTGGCCATGGCGCACCTGCACCAGCGGTTGAAGCGGCGGTCCCTGGTGGTCGTCTTCTCGGATTTCGTGGATACGGCGACGGCAGAATTGCTGGTCGAGAACATCACCGTCCTGAACAAGTCCCATGTCATCGTCTTCGTCGCGCTGTCCGACCCCGCGCTGCAGGCGATCGCCGATGCCTCGCCCAAGGGGATGACAGACGTGGCGCGTGCCGTGTCGGCCGCCCAAATGATCCGCGAGCGCCGCATCGTGATGGAGCGGCTGCAACGCCTGGGGGTCTTCGTCGTCGATGCGCCACCCGGGGCGATCACCGGGCAGCTGATCTCGACCTATCTGACCATCAAATCGCGGGAGATCATCTGATGTCAGCGATCAGTGGCAGGGTGCAGCACCGTCACCGCAGTTCGGGGACTGTCACATGAGTGAGATGGCCATCCGCTCCGCCCGCTTCCGCGCCGAACGCGAGGCCGATTGGCGGCGCCTGGAAGAGATCATCAACCGCACCGAAAAATCGGGCGTGCGCAGTCTGTCCTTCAACGACGCCCGCGACTTGGCAACGCTGTACCGCCAAGCCATGAATTCGCTGAGCGTGGCCCGCGAGATCTCGCTGGACGCCTCGCTCTTGAACTATCTCGAGACGCTGTGCTGCCGGGCCAACCTGGCTGTCTATGCACCGCAGGAATCGCTGGGCGGTCTGATGCGGCGGCTCTTCGTCCATGCAATCCCCGGCGCCGTCCGTCGCTCGGCCATCCCGCTGCTGCTGGGCTTTCTGGCCATGGGGCTGGGCGGGGTAACCGGCTACCTGCTGTTTATGCAGGACCCCACCTGGTACAACACCTTTATGCCCGGCAGTCTGGCCGGCGGACGGGGCATCACCTCCAGCCGCGAGGACCTGCTGGAGGTGATCTATGGCGGCGCCGACCACGCAATAGACAGCCTGGCGGCCTTTGCCGCCTACCTCTTCAGCCACAACACCAAGATCGCCCTGTTTGCCTTTGCGCTGGGCGTCTTCGTCTGCCTGCCGTCCTGCGCGCTGGCCGCCTATAACGGGCTGATCCTGGGTGTTTTCGTGGCCCTGCACGTCGACCGGGGTATCGGCTGGGACATCTTCGCTTGGCTATCGATCCACGGCGTCACCGAGCTATCCGCCATCTGCATCGCCACCGCCGGCGGCTTCCGCCTGGGGCTGGCGGTGCTGTTTCCCGGCAATCTCAGACGACGAGATGCGCTGCGCCAAACAGGCCGCGATGCCGTGCTGCTGGCGATCCTGGCGGCGATCATGCTGGTCGCCGCGGGCCTGCTGGAAGGTTTTGGCCGCCAGCTGATTCAGGACCCCGTCACCCGCGTCGCCATCGGCTGGGGCATGGGGGCGATGTGGCTGTTCTGGGTGTTGTTCTCGGGCCGGCGCACGGGCCGCATCGGGGTGCAGCGCGCATGAGACGGCCCGCCCTCTCCTCCGCCGCGCGCAAAGCGCGCCGTGCCCGCGCCACCCGCGAGAAACGGCTGATCAACGATTTCATCCCGCCCGAGGGCGTGCCCCTGAAGTTCGAGGTTGCGGGCCTGGGCATGCGGTTCGGCGCCCAATTGCTGGACATCCTGATCACCGTGCTTTTCACCGGCGCCCTGGTCGCGCTGCTGGCGATCATCGGCCTGGATTGGGACTTTCTGGTGATCGTCTGGTCGCTGATGTTCTTCTTCATCCGCGCGCCCTACTACATCCTGACCGAGATCCTTTGGAACGGCCAGACGCTGGGCAAACGGATCACCCGCATCCGCGTGGTCGGCGCGGACGGCCGATCCCTGCCCGCCTATGCCATCGCGGTGCGCAACATCATGAAGGAGGTCGAGGTCTTCTACCCCGGCACGTTGTTGTTCGCGGCCGAGAACCTGCCGCCCTTTGAGCTGATCATCACCATCGTCTGGATCTCGATCCTGCTGGCGGTGCCCTTGATGAACAAGAAGCGCCAGCGCCTGGGCGATATGATCGCCAACACTTATGTCATCCACCAACCTGCCGCGGTGCTGATGCCCGATATCTCAACCCGGGCGCAGGCCCAGCCGCAACAGGACACGCGCTTTCCCTTCCTCAGCCACCAGTTGGATCACTACGGCGCGTTCGAGCTGCAGACGCTGGAGCGGGTGCTGCATGTCGATGCGAACAAGTTCACGCCGGATGCGCGAACCCGACACCGCGCCAACCTGCAGAAGATCGCTGAGAAGATCATCATCAAGATCGACTATACCGAGAAGGTGAAGCGCGACGACATTCCCCAGTTTCTGGAGGCGTTCTACCTGGCGCAGCGGCGCTATCTGGAGAACCGCAAGCTGTTCGGCGATGCACGCGAAGATAAGTTCCACCAGGAGGACAAGACCGAGGCCCGCCCGTGACCGAGGCGGCCCAGCCGACACAAGCAGCCCAGCCCCGCCAACAGCGCCAATCGCTTGGTCTCGCTGAGATCATGTCTGACGTGCTGGTGCTGTACCTGACGCGCTTTCCCAAGATGTTGCTGTTGTCCGTGCCCAGCGCGCTGGCCATGGCAGGCATCTTCTGGGCCTTTTTCTTTTCGTATGATGGCTGGCTACCGGCATTAGATCGGCAAAGCCCGTTTTTCGCAGCTTTTGTCGTCATTTTCGGGCTCAGCCTGACATTGGGCACAGGACTTAGCCTGGCGGCAGGACCGATGACCATGGCCTTCCGGACCTATCGACTGGAACGGCGCGTACCTCTGCTGTCGTGCTTCGCGCAGATCTATCGCCGCCCGGTCCAAGCCGCCATCTGCGCCATTGCCGTGACCTTGGCCACCATGATCCCATTGTCCGGGCTGGCCTTCAGCCAAGGGTCGTTGATGGCGTTGATCTACGGCCTCTTTGCTGTTGGCGTTGGCATGTATGCGGTTGGGCGGTGGGGTGCCGCCGTGCCCGCGGTCACCGCCGAGGGGATCGGGATCAGCGCGCTTGGCCGGGCCAATCGGCTGAGCCAGGACTATCGCTGGGCCAGCGCCGCTGCAGCGTTTGTCCTGTGGTTCACGGCGCAGTTGATCGGCGGTGGCCTGGCCGCGCTGCTGAACGCCGGGGTGTCGGCGTTCTGGCATCTGGTGCTGGACAGACGGATGTATTCGCAGATCAGCGAGACCCTGTTCTTCATCACCTTCGTGGTGGGCATCACCCTGATCGCAAACCTGCTGGCACTGGGCTTGGCGGCCCTGCGCGAACGGCTGGTCCAGATCAAGGACCCCCCGGATGTGACCGAGTTTCTGGACGTCTTCGACTAGGCGAACGAACGGGTGATCAGGTATACTGGTCAAAACCCACAACGCCGGAGAACATCATGTCAGACACCGCCGGAGCGCGCCCAGCCCTGGGCGTCACCACTATTTTGGGCGACAGCTTTTCGCTGGTCTTCCGAAACCTTGTACCGATGATGATCTTGGCCGGGGTGCCCGCCGTCATCGGAGTGGTCCTGAATCTGATCTTCGTCGGCATTGCGGCGCAGAACATCGCGCTGGCCCTGTCCAATCCCGAGCTTTACGCGGCGACGGCGCAGACGAGTGTCCTCGTGACGATCATCATGACGATTGTCGGCATCCTGCTGTTCGGCCTTGCCATCGCGGCGGTGACAGCGGGCGCCTATCGCGCGGCCGAGGGGGCGCCGATCTCGTTGAACCGGGCACTTGGCATCGCGGTCAGCTGCCTGTTGATGGTCATCCTGTGCATGGTGATCACCGGGATCGCCGTCTATATCGGCCTGATCCTGCTGATCCTGCCAGGGCTGTACTTGATGGGGCTGTGGTTTGTGCTGATCCCTGCCATCGTCGTGGAGCGCAAGGGCCTTGGCGCCATTGGGCGCAGCGCCGAATTGACCAAAGGCTATCGCTGGCCGCTGGTCGGCCTGGTGGTGCTGTTTCTGTTGATCGTCATTGGCCTGAGCATAATCACAGGCGGCGCGCAATTCGTGGGCTTTGGCTTGGGCACGGTTGGTCTGATCCTGGCGAATGTGGTGGGCGTGGTCGTTGCGGCCTTCTATTACGCGCTGGCAGGTGCCATGGGGGCGCTGACCTGTGCCCGCCTGGTCGAGATCAAGGAAGGCACCGGTATGTCGACGCTGGCCGAGGTCTTTTCCTGACTTGGCCTGACAAGACTGTGATGCCCGTTGGAGCACAGCGGGCACACCCCACATCTGGCGCATGAGCATGATCGACCGACGCAGTTTTCTGACTGCTGGCCTGGCCGTCGCCGTGATCGGCGCCCACGGGCCCGCCGCCGCCGCCCCGAAATCCCGGCTGATTTCTGGGCCCTGGCAACAGTTCGGCGCGGGCGGTGACCCTGATCACAGCGCGCTGGGCGCCTTTCTCAACAGCTACCGTGTAGTCGGCAGCGACGGAGTCGCCCGCCTGAAGTATGGGCAGGCGGTGCAGGATGGCGCTCGGCTGGATGGCTATCTGGCGGCACTGCAAAGCGTCGATCCCACGTCCTTGGCACGCCCGGCGGCCATGGCCTACTGGTTCAACCTATACAATGCCCTGACCATCGACCTGGTGCTCCAGGAATTCCCGGTCGACAGCATCAAGAAGGTTCGGGGCGGGCTGTTCAACACCGGCCCATGGACAGACAAGCTGGTCACCGTGGCGGGCCAGGAGCTCAGCCTCGACGATATCGAGCACGGCATTCTGCGCCCTGTTTGGCAGGATGCGCGCATCCACTACGCGGTTAACTGCGCGGCGGTGGGTTGCCCGGACCTGGACGCAAAGCCATTTCTGGCCGGAGATCTGGAGCAACGCTTGGATGCCTCCGCGCGACGCTTTGCAGAACATCCCCGCGGGGCGCGGGCCACATCCGACGGCGCAGTGCTATCGTCGATCTTCGACTGGTTTGCCGAGGATTTTGGCCCGAACGAAGACGCTGTCCTGGCCCACGTCAACGAATACCGGGGCGCAGCAATCCCGGGCCCGGTCGACGACTATCGCTATGATTGGGGGCTGAACGCGGCCTGATCAGCCGCATTCGAATGGTTGGGCGCCACCAACGGGCCGCGCCCACCAGGCGAATTACTCTTCGCTCTCGGCCTCGCCGCCTTCGGCTTCGCCCTCACCGCCTTCTGCGTCCGCCTCGTCGTCGTCAGCGGCGGCCAAGGCCGATGGCGCCGACACGTTGGCGATCATGAAGTCACGGTCGGTGATCGTCAGCTCCGCGCCGGCAGGCAGCGTGAGATCTGACGCACGGACCACATCGTTGAAGTCCAGACCCGACAGGTCAATCTCCAGCGCCTCGGGGATGGCATTGGCCCGCACCTTCAGTTCAACCTCGTTCCGCACGACGGTCAGCACGCCACCCTTCTTCAGGCCGGGCGACTGCTCTTCGTTCACAAACTCGACCGGGATGGCCAAGTTGATGCGCGAGCGCTCGCTGAGACGCAGAAAATCTGCGTGCATCGGCAGATCCTTGACCACGTCGCGTTGGACAGAACGGCAGATCACGGTCTGCTCGGTGCCATCAACGGTCAGCTTGATCAGCGTGGACAGGAACTTGCCCGCCCGCAGCTGCTTCAACAGCACGTTGTCTTTGATGCTGATCGCTTCGGGGTCTTTGTTGCCGCCATAGACGACTGCGGGCACATAGCCCTCACGACGCGCAAGTCGGGCAGCCCCTTTGCCCACACCCGGCCGCGACGTGGCTTCGAGTTCGATGGTCGATGCCATTTGACGCTCCATTCTCTATCGATGTTGCGGCGATCCTCCAGGGGTGTAAGCGCCGCGCGGCGCGCTCATCTCGCAATCGGCCTGCAATTGCAAGTGAATTCCCAAGTTCGGCATCGGCTTTCGCGTTATGGAAGCAAAAATGATTGTCGATTTGACACTTAGGCTGCTATTGAATGCGAAGGAGGCGCGCATGGACATCTCACCACCCGATCTCAGCAAGAACGCTGACCGTCACTTAAGGTTCGTTGGGCTGATGGGTCTGCTGCGGGTGCGCATGTTCGAGGGGTTCGGCGAACGCAAGTACTGGAACGAGCACTACGCCGACCTGTTCATGTCCATGCTGGCCAAACAACTTCGCGGCCGTGTCTCGACGCTGGAGGAGTTGACCAACTCCATGAGCAATATCTCGCACTCGACCAAGCTGCGTCTGATCGAAGAAGCCCGCCGCGATGGGCTGATCGAAGTGGTCAACCGCAGCCAAGTGAAGTTGCAGGAGCCATTGGACACGCTGGGCGCCCGCAAGGTGTTCTTCTTGTCCGAAAGCGCCACGTCGCGCCTGTGCACGGCATTGGACGAAATGGCCAGCGACGTCGAGGCATTTGCGCTGGCCCGCAAGGGCGAGACTGCCTGAGCGGTGTTTGCCGCGCCTTAGATCGCTCTGACGATCAGCACGGCACCCAGTAGCGTCAGCATGACCAGAACCGCCAAGCGGAACTGTTCCGGCGACAGACGGCTGCGCACTTTCTCGCCGATCCGGATACCGGCCCAGACGCAAGCAATCCCAATGGTCGAGATCACAACGGCTTCGACTGTCATCAGCCCCAGGCGGGTCAGGCCCACGGCCATGACCAGACTGGACAGCGTGAAAGACAGGTTGATCGCCTGGATGAACATGTCACGTGAGAGCGGCAGCGCCATCAGATAGGGCATCGACGGCATCACCTGGCTGCCGGTCAGGCCGTTCACTGCGCCGGTTAGAAAGCCGCTGATGGGGGCAAGCGGTCGCTCCAGCCGCGGGGGCAGCTTCAGCTCGGGCTTTGCGAAGGCAAACAGGCACCAGGCGATCAGGACCACACCAAGCGCCGCCCCCGCCATCACCCCGTCAACGGTCGACAATAGCCAAAGACCGAGCAACAGACCGGGCAGCGTTGCCATCAACATGGGCCAAAAACGGCGTATTGTCGGCCGGAACTCGCCGGCGCCCGCCATCACCAGAAGGTTCGAGCTGATCGATGGGATGATCAGTAGCGGCAGCGTTGCTTTCAGGCCGACGGTAATCGCTAATGGGGCGAGGCAAACGGTGGAGAAGCCAAGGCCTGTGACACCTTT